>JAUIFI010000001.1 GCA_030429505.1 bacterium | reverse complement strand
TACTGATCGTGGCGTTTGTTGCATTCCCTCCATTTTGCACGAATGTGATTGTAAGGTCCGTTGTCTCCAATGCTCCGCTTCCTCCATTCGTATTATACACTCCTTCACTCATCACTACGTCCACGTACCCATTGTTCCCCGCCAGTGTCCCACTATCAATTGTTGGTACTAGACCATCAGCCATAGAAAGCAATCCTGTCGTCTGCAGTGTATGATCCGAGGCATTTCCGACTGCATCGTAGATTGAAGTACTGTCGGTTGGTGTTATTTCGATTGTCTCAACGCCAGTAGAACTACCTGTAACATTGAGAAAAACTCGGACTGTAGTCTCTCCTCCGGCCAACGCTGATGCACTCCCTTCTACTGCATTATCATTCTGCTTCACACTACTGATCGTTACATTCGTAACTCCTCCACCATTTTGAGTGAAAGTCAGTGCTAAATCTCCTGTTTCCAAGGCACCGGAACCTCCATTGGTATCATACACTCCTTCACTAAACACTACGTCTACATAGCTATTATCAGCAGCCAAGGTTCCACTCATGATAGCAGGTTTTGCTACATCCTTGAATACTGGATAGCTGTCTGAAACAGTCTGCCAAATATTCGTAAAGTCCCATTGATCCATAGGAGCATTACTGGAGGTATTAAACCAATAAGTTCCTCCATGGTCTGTACAGCCAGTACTTCCACCTTGATAACAAGTTAATTCCCCGGTTCTTGTAGAATCCCAGTGAATATTCGTAAATGTACCCGCATGGTCTCCACCAAACCCTGCAGTATTAAGCCCCCCCGAAATACTACCTGTTGCAAAAGAATCTTGAACAGTCGTTCCAGTCCCCGTATCTCCTATAAAACTTCCTCCACCAAGTCCCCCCAAAGCAACACTCCCTACTGCATAAGCGTTAGTGATAATAGCCGAGTTGGTAATTTGCCCAATAGCCCCACCAACCTCTCCTGCACTGGTAGCACTTATAGTAGCTGTAGAATAAGCATCATCAAGAGTTGAAGACGTATTCATCCTTCCTAAAATACCTCCCACCTCATCAATCGATCCATTTCCTCTTATCGTTCCTGTAACATAGACCTGATCTATGTCTGCCGACTGTAGTGCATACCCTGCAATTCCTCCTGTTCTGGTAGATCCTTTAATATCAGCGTTAGTGAGTCCTACAGATTTGATGGTCGCCCCGCTAGCTCGACCAAAGAGTCCCACATCATTCGTAGATCCTCGATCGATAAAGAGACTATCAATTGTATATCCTTTTCCGTCAAGGGTTCCCGTAAAAGCCGTAATAGAATCTCCCACAGGAATAAATCCATTTCCACTATTCCAACCAGAAGTGGCGCTACAGTCGATAGGTTTTATCAGAATAAAATTTGAAGATAGATTATCCTTCATATCTTGTAGCTCCGAACAAGTCGATATCTGGTAGGGATCTCCTACTGATCCGTCTCCACCTGCAAAAGCATATGAGTATTGGACATTACTCAAAAAAGCAACCCAAACAGTCAATGCAAAAGCTAAAGACTTTACTATTCTTCCTAGCCAACAGATATCTTTTTTTGTAGGGTGTGCAACTATTTTTTTGAAAACCATAGAAGAAGTTTCAGTATAAACAATTCGGAAAACCGTTGTCAGAGATTATCAAAGTCACCTTTATCCTATGCTTTTCATTTACGTACAACACCATTTTAAAACGCACCGAATATGCGGGATTATTGTACCAAAAAAAACGCCTTTTTTAAAGGGCAAATACGAAAAACAGAAACAAATATATTGACTCTCTTTTTTGAATATTTTTAATTGACTATTTTTCAAATGCATAAAACATTACTAACTATTGTTTGAATTTTTTCATAATTTCATCAAAAAACCTGTCATATTCTAGGTATATAAAAGTTATTTATGGTTGAAGAAATCTTTTTTTTCTTTATATTTCTTCGGCTTTTTTAAAAGCATTTCGTTCTTTTACATGTCACCACAAAGATTATGTATACATGAAATAATGTCATGTAAACTTATAAATATAGTCACAGCTTGATTACTTGTATCAAGCTTCATTTTTTAATCTTTTGGAGTGTTTTTATGAGGAACATTATTTTCCACTTCTTTTTAGGAGCCCGCTTCCTTCCGATTTTTTTCACTTCGATCAGCCATAGTTGGGGTAAATGAACTTCATAAACTTACTTGACATATTCGTATTTTAATACTAACATCTATTTTTATTTGTTAACCACACTCACTATCTATGGCACAATTTAAGATCAGATCTCTGTCTGAAAACGGCGACGATGTTAATACGTCAACTACAACAATCGAAAGAGTTGATAATCACGGCAATCGAATTTTTCAGATTGTGAAAGAAGACACACGCAAGAAAGTCTCGGACAACATTGCAATATCGGAAAGCGCTCACGATACTCGGACAGAAAGTGACAATCAAGACCTTGTAGAAAAAAAGTCAACTGCCAATAGCAAGATTGAGCTTGACTGGTCGGGTCTCGACAACAATCCGGCCTGAGTTAACACACAACTCGACCATTCACTCTTTTGTGGATGGACTCTACGAACGAACTTGACATCTGTCCATTTTTGTGCTAAGATTTGTGTGCATTTGTTAACTACACACTTTATGGCACAGCGGAAACTGATTCCGTTTGAATCGGACGGCAAGCATCCTAAAATCAACGCCTACTTTGTCGGCTCCGACGAAAATGGCAATATCGTTCGGGAGAAAATCACACCCGATACGTGGGCCAGAGTAGAATCCACAATCAGGGACAGAACCAAAGAAGCCGACAAAAATGGCAAGATCCACTTGGATTGGACAGGCCTAGACAACGAACCGGCCAAGCCTCTTGATGAAGATACAAAGGATCGAAAAATCGATTAACATCGTGGCAATACGACACACACTCAATGGAGAATTATTGTGGCTTCGTATTATTTGTAGCATGTTAACCACACATTGGTGGGTATGCTATTTTTTTATTCTGAAAAAAACAAGGCAAAAAATCATCAGGACACGCCTGACACTTTTTTACTCTGGTGGGTTGGGTGGGGTTCGAACCCACGGCCAATGGCTTAAAAGGCCACTGCTCTACCACTGAGCTACCAACCCGTGGTCGCTAAGTCGCTTTTTTATTTCGTTTTTTGCTTAAATGGAGTTTAAAGTTTTGTGGTTTTCCACAGATTTTTTCTTGGTGGAGCTACAGGGATTCGAACCCTGGACCCCCTGCTTGCAAAGCAGGTGCTCTAGCCAGCTGAGCTATAGCCCCGTCGTCAGTTTATACTTCATCGTCTACTCCTCTCACATTGAAAACGAATGTCTTCGATGTGTAATAGTAAAAAAACTACTGTGAACCGGGAATAAACTTTCCGAGTGTGGCTTGGAGAAAACTATCCAGTCCTCCAAAGACCCACATAAATGCAAAAATGGACATAAGTAAGCCCAGAACTTTTACGAATGTGTAGGTTCCTCCAGATCCAAATACTTTTTCTGCAAAAGGAATCTCGCCGGTAAAACTTACGATTTTATCGGCTTTGACAATCATTACGACGCCAAGAGGAATAAGAAGCCACGCTATCATAACCACGAACAAAAAAGAACATAAAAGCCGCCCCATTTTATAAGCCGTTGTACGTTTGTCAAATAACCATGAATACTGGCAAAGATATTTGAGAAAAGTGCTTTTTTCTGGTATAATGGGAAGAATGAAAACGTTGATTTTTACTTTCTTTCTTGCCTTTTCTGTCTGTGGAGCTGGGGGAAGTTTTGCTCAAGACATCAATACGCTTCCACTTCCTAGTGGAAATTATGCCCCTATCATAAGGGATAATATTGTACAGAGTGTTATTGATGATGGTTTCGATGAAGGAACTGAAAATGCCATTAGGACACTTTTCCAAAGAAAAGATGATCGAAAAAATGATCTCATTACGAGAGTAAATATATTTTTGGGGGGAGCGGCTATTTTACTCCTTGTAGTTTTGGGAGCTCGATTTATTTTTGCTCAGGGGGAGGAAGAAAAAATGAGTAAGCTCAAAGCTCAGTTTGGATGGCTAATCTTAGGACTTGCTGTTATATCTGTGGCAGAGTTTGTTGCGTTTCAACTTGTTGATCCAGCAAACCCGAAAATAGATGTCGAACAAAGCTCTTTTATCATGGCAAATTTGGGAAGCAAGATTAATCAGATTAAAACCTTCTTTCAGATCATTATTACTGGTATTATGCTGGTGTATCTTGCTATCTCGGGATATGCCCTTATCACGGGAGGAGAAAATGACGAGACTATTTCGAATGAAAAAAAATTCATTCGTTCTTTTGTATTAGGTGTGGTTTTTATCCTTATGTCAGAGGTTATTGTTCGTGTCTTGAGTAATGCTGATCCTCGTAGTGCGGAGCTAACGGCTAATAGTGAAATACTCGGAATTATTAATTTTATTCTTTCTTTTCTGGCTGTGGCAGCCACTATTATGCTCATTTTATCAAGTTTATATTTTGTATCGAGTTTTGGTAGCGAAGACCAAACGAAACGAGCCAAAAGCATGGTTATGGCTTCTGTCATTGGTATTGTCACAGCCCTTTCTAGCTTTATCATCATTACTTTTTTCATTCGATGAAGATATTTTTTCTGACTCTTTTCATACTTCCATTCCTCTCATTTGGAGGTGGAGATGCTTTGGCTCAAACGAATTCTTTGACGAACCAACCCATCTTTAGCAATGATCCAGAAGATTTATTTTTTAATAGTAAGTATGGGAGTGAATATCTGAAGGATTATACGTTTCGGGTAGAAAATTCTTTAACCAAAAGTGATCGAGGAGAATTTCAGTTTCGTATTATCGTTGATATTCTTCGTGATTACTTGCATAAATTTCTTATCCCCATTTCTATTATTCTTATTGCTTGGGGAGGGGTTCAACTTATAGCTTCTCGTGGAAAAGAAGAAGTTTACAACGAAAAAAAGCAAATGATTCTCAGTGTTGCCTTGGGTTTTGCGATTATCTTACTGTCAGTAGTGGCTGTAGACTCTATCTTCTTTGGAAGCGAAGGTGAAATTTTACATGAGAATGATTCAGTTGAATTTGCTAGTCGTGGCTTTACAGAACTCCAAGGAATATTTAATTATCTTCTTACCTTTGCAGTAGCGGTGGCTGTAGGATTCGTAATTTTCGCCTCAATCAGACTTATTATGGCAGGTTCGGACAACCAGGAAGCACTATCCACCTTCCGAAAGCAAATTCTCTTTGCGTCGATTGGGATGGTTATTTTGGTTTCGGCACAAAAAATAATTGATTTATTTACCAACAATAGAGGATTTTATTCAGAAGCGGGCGTTGGGAAAACCACGAGAGAACTCGCTGTTCCAGAGATTACTGGTACGATTGCATTTTTGATAGACTGGATTAATTTTATTCTTGGTGTGATTGGTGTGATTGCTGTTATATCTTTGATCTGGGCTGGAATACGACTGATGCTTAATTTTGGTATTAATGATGAAGCGACCGAAGAAGCAAAACGGATCGTGGTGGCTTCCATCATAGGTCTTATCTTAGCTTTTTCTGCTTGGACGATTATGTTTTTCTTTATTGCTCCGTAGGATTAAAAAGAAAATCTAACATTGATTTTCAGACTCTCTTCCAGTAGAAAAGAAGTGATTATGAAAGAGCCTGCTACATTTACCAAGCTCCTTTTGGGGTGGTATCAAGACTATGGTCGTAAACTTCCCTGGAGAGAAACTATTGATCCGTACAAGATATGGATCTCTGAGATTATGCTTCAACAAACTCAGGTTAACCGAGTGAAAGAGTATTTCTATCCAAATTTTTTGAAACGTTTTCCAACCATTCAGGATTTGGCGAAAGCAACGTGGGAAGATGTTTTTCCGTGTTGGAAGGGGTTGGGATATTATCGTCGAGGGAAGAATATTTTGAAAGCAGCTCAGATTATAGTGCAGAAACATGACGGACAATTTCCTCTTAATGCAACTGAGTTGCAACAACTCCCCGGTATTGGTCAGTATACAGCTCGGGCGATCTTAGCCTTTGCTTTTGATAAAAAAGTGCCAGCGATTGACACGAATATTACTAAAATCATTCAGATCTTATGGTCTCGCGAAAAAGTTGAAACTATGGCGCAAACCTTAGTCTATGCCAGTCCGTCTGGTCGAGATTGGAATAATGCTATGATGGATTTGGCAACAGCGTTACGAAATGGAGATGATATCAAAGGAGAGTTAGGACAATTTTTTCCGCCACAAATAGCATCAAAATTTATACCTACTCGAAACATTAAACGCACTTCTTTAAATCAAAAGAGCAAAAAGAAGAGTGGGAAAAGTAAAAAACATACCATTGAGGTGGGTATCGCGTGTATTCATCGAAACGGAAAATACCTCATCCAAAGCCGCCCCAAAGGCAAAAGCTTTGAAGGTAAGTGGGAATTTCCAGGTGGAAAACGAGAAAAAGGCGAAGATTTTCGAGCGTGTGTAAAGCGGGAAATTTTGGAAGAATTGGGGATTGAGGTGTCTGTAAGACCTCATTTTTTTGAAGAGGAACATGAATTCGAAAAAGTCCACTTGCGTCTTCGCTTTCATCGGTGTCAAATTCAGAAAGGTGAGCCCCAGCCTTTGGAAAAGCAAAAGCTCGATTGGGTCTCACCAGTGGATTTTGGTAAAGTTAATTTTTTGGAAGCGAATGAGAAGGTGTTGGAAAGGTTGATGGAAATGAAAACGTAAAAAAAGAGAGATACACAGATATTCTGCATATCTCCCTACAATACGTTATTTCTTGTGTCGCATTATTAGCTACACAATTCCTGCTCTTCCCATTCGATCGATTCTGTCCACCAAGCACAAGTTCCCAGAGACGTTACGTCAAACTTTTCTGAGAGTCCTGCCAGACAGATTTCTTGCGACTCATGAAATCGCAGATCATCGTTCAGATCCGAGTTTTGAACAAAAGCCTTGACTGCTTCTTTGGCTAGCGGTTCTACCATCTGCCAAATTATTTTTTTATTGTTTCGCATCAAGTTAAAAACTTTTTCATCGATCAAATTCGATGAAATCGCAACTGTAATCACATGGATTACGTGGAATTCATCCATTCGGTAAGTGAATGAGAATTTCTTTGATGCTTGGTCGGATATGTGTTTATACATAAGATACCTCACAAATTCGAAAATATATAAGTCACCGACCTGCCGATGCTCAATCAGCACATCGGTGGCTTCATATTTCTTTTTTTGGTAAGAAAAAAGCAGAACATATGAAAGAACTAATTTGTTTTTAAAATATTTGCACACTTTTGTCAATATTATTTTATACTTTTTTAGGGTATAATGTTGGGTATGTTTTCCAAGAGAAAGCCTGCGCCAAAAGTAAAGATCCCTTCTTCGATCCTCAAAAAAGAGGCTGAAAAGATGGCTAAAAAGATGTTGGACAATGAAAAAAAGAAAGAAAAAACAAAAGCTGTTCGCATGAAAGCGAAGGAAAAAGCCGCTAAAAAAGTAGCGAAACAAAAAGAAACAGATGAAGCGTGGGATTCTTTTATGAATGATTCGATGAAAACGGAAATTTGGGCGGTGATCTGGATTGTAGCGGCTGTTTTTTTGGTGACTTTGTTTTTTAGTACGACTGATTTTTCGGTTACACTTCTCGCATTACTCGCAAAGCTTTTTGGTATGGGGACATGGTTGATTCCTCTTTTTCTGGGAGGAATTGGGGTGGCTTTTTTATTACAGCGAGACAAAACATTCCCTCCTGCCCGAGTCCTTGCCATTTTGCTCTTTTTTGTGTCTCTGCTTGGTTTTTTAAATCTATTTGTGCCGTTAGAAGATTCTCTGGCTGATTCTAAATCATATGGTGGAGCTTTGGGATTTGCGATTGGGTTTTTTCCTCGTGAATTTTTGGGAGATACGGTAGCGGCGGTGCTTCTTTTTGGTTTGTTCTGGGTGTCAGGAATGGTGGCTTTTGGTATTCGTATTTCTGATGTTTTACAGAAATTTCGACCTCAGAAAGACCTTCCGATTTCTGACAATGCTTCTTCCAATAAATCAAATACCAAGCAAAAAATCACACCCGCTGCCCAACATTTTAAAAATGAATTGGAAATTATTGATTCCACCGGAGACAAACCTTCTTCAACCAACACAGTTGACCTGGAAGAAAAGGAAGATGAATTAACGAAAGCGAAAAATCAGGCACTTTCCGGCACTTGGGAGCCGCCAGATATTGAGTTACTAAAAGAGAAAATTTCTACTATCGTGGTCGATGAAGCCAAAATTCGTCAAAAAGCCGAGGTGATTCGAGAAAAGTTAGAACAATTTGGAATTGAAGTCATCATGAAATCTGTCCACGTAGGACCCACGGTGACACAATTTACATTACAACCTTCGGCGGGGATCAAACTTACGAAAATTACTGCTCTCAAGAATGATTTGGCCTTGGCATTGGCTGCGAAAAATTTACGGATTGAAGCTCCGATTCAAGGTCGATCTTTGGTGGGAATTGAGATACCAAATGATGACCGAGCCATTGTCGGTATGCGGGAAATTTTGGAGTCTGATGTCTGGGCTGATGCGGATTCGAACCTCAAACTAGCTTTGGGACGAGATGTAGCCGGAAAACCTTTTGTGGCAGATCTTCAAAAAATGCCTCACTTGCTTATCGCTGGAAAGACGGGTTCTGGAAAATCTGTGGCGATGAATTCATTTTTGATATCTCTTTTGTGGCAAAACTCTCCAGACAAACTCAAACTCATCCTCGTTGATCCAAAGCGAGTAGAATTGTCTTTGTACAATAATTTACCGTACCTTTTGACACCTGTAATTGTAGAACCAGAGAAATGTGTCTCGGCTTTAGCGTGGGCTGTGGCGGAGATGAATCGTCGATATAAGTTGTTTGAGAAAGCTAAGTGTCGAAATATTACGGAATACAATGACAAACATAAAGATGAAAAAGAACCGTTTATTGTGATTGTCATTGATGAGCTAGCAGATCTGATGATGGTAGCAGGGAAAGACGTGGAAGCAGCGATTTGTCGAATTGCTCAAATGGCGAGAGCGGTCGGTATGCATTTAATTGTGGCAACTCAACGTCCATCTGTCGATGTCGTAACGGGACTTATCAAAGCCAATTTACCAGCACGAATCGCCTTTAAAGTGTCTTCGGGAATAGATTCTCGAACAATTATTGATCAGATTGGAGCTGAAGACTTATTGGGCTTTGGAGATATGCTCAATCTCGATGGAAATAGTGGAACACTTACACGCCTTCAAGGGATTTATATATCAAATGAAGAAGTCGAACGAGTAACGAATCACATCAAACTCCAGTTCCCGGAAATGATTGCGAATGACGAGATTACCAATCAATCTATTGAAGGAATGGCCAAAGGAGGTGTTTTGACCGCTGGTTCAGAAGCTACGAGTGATGAAAATCTCGATCCTTTATTTCAAGATGCTGTATTTGTGGTATTGGAAACCAATAAAGCTTCTGCGAGTTTCCTACAACGAAGGCTTGAAATCGGCTATGCGAGAGCGGCTCGGATCTTAGATCAAATGGAAGGACGAGGAATCATTGGTCCATCAAGAGGAGCTAAGCCGCGAGAAATTTATGGACTTTCAGATTGAAGCAACTGAAATTCTCTTTAAAAAAATTTGATCCTTTTTTCTTCTCCTTTAAAATAAACTTTGTTCGTATCTATTAATGTTTTTTATGATGAGCAAAACGCTTTTAACCCTTGTTTTTGGTCTAATTTTAGTTGGATGTCAACATGTCCCTTCTACTGATAATACTGATGGAATGGAAGAATCTATGATAAACAAAGAGGACACTATGCATAATGACGGTTCTATGGAAGAAAAAGGGGAAGCTATGATGCAAGATAATACTATGTACAAAGAATATTCTGCGGAAAGTATGGCAGAACTCAAAGGGAATCAACCTTTTGTTGTATTCTTTCACGCAGATTGGTGCCCAACATGCAAAGCTTGGGAGGCGAAAATCATGGAATCTATGGCTCGACTTCCTGAAAATACTGTCATCTTAAAGGCAGATTACGATACCGAAGAAGCGTTGCTGCAAGAATTGGGTGTTACCCAACAATCAACAGCTGTGTTCTTTGACGCTTCTGGAGAAGTTGTGAAAATCGCAACTGATCCTTCTATAGAGGTTGTTACCGAACATTTCTCAAGCTAAATTTTTACTGTAATTAAGAAAAAAGAGGTCTTGATGACCTCTTTTTTCTTTTCCTTTTTTCTGTACACTTAAAAGGTCATGGACTTTCTCCTCCTCTCATTTTTGGCAGGAATTCTTACTGTCTTGGCGCCCTGTGTCTTGCCAGTATTGCCAGTGGTGATTGGAGGGAGTTTAACGGATAAAAATCCATGGCGCCCTCTCATCATTACGTTGTCTTTGGGGGGATCAATTATTCTTTTTACTTTACTCTTAAAAGCCTCTACCTTACTCATTGATATCCCTCGATCCTTTTGGAAAGGACTGTCTGGAGGGATTATTATTTTCTTTGGTATTATTACGCTTTTCCCCAATCTGTGGGAAAAGGTCTCTGAGAAATTTAAATTTGGCAACGGTTCGAGTAAGCTTCTTTCTCAAGCGAATCAAAAAAAGGGAGTTTGGGGGATGATTCTTATTGGAGCTTCTTTGGGTCCAGTATTTGCGAGCTGCAGTCCAGTGTATTTTGTGATTTTAGCAACGGTACTTCCAGCGAGCTTTTTTATCGGATTTATCAATTTATTAGCTTATGGATTAGGCTTGGCTTCGGTTATGTTTATCATTGCTTTTTTTGGACAAAAAGCGATTGCTCGATTTCGTTGGGCGGCGAATCCTCATGGCTGGTTTCGAAAACTCCTAGGAGTTCTCTTTTTCATTGTGGGAGTGGCTATCTTAACGGGATATGATAAAAAGCTTGAAGCATATCTACTGGATAACAACTATTTTGATGTTACGAAAATCGAAGAACAACTTCTGGAAAAATTCGAAGAATGAAGCGTCCTTCATAAAAATTTAAGAAAACTTTGACATGTGTCACAGGATTTTTTATCTTGTTTGCGCCTGGAGTTTGAGTTGATATTCAAGACTCTCGGATAAACGGTGATTATCGCTAACCTGCCTTTGTTGCTGCTGTTGCTGCCGATTGCTTACCGCGATTAAGCAATCGATGCAATGTTCCATTCAAACTGGTTTTCCACTGATTTCATTACTCAGTTTGGATGGAAGCTTGATTACTCCGCCGGACCTTCTCCCAGAAGGTTCCGGCGTTTTTTTTTATCTTTATTTTAAAAAAAATGTCGCACATTTTTTTCTGTCAGTTATGGGTATCGGAAGTGTTTCCAATTCCTTATTTATTATGATACGAGTGAACTGATGACCAACGCTCATTTCCCAACCATCACTAAAGATTATAGTATAGTTGGATAAGGCGGAGATAATGAACGCGTGCCTGATTCAATTTGTGAAACAAGCACAAGCAGGTGATGCTTAAAGAAATTCTTATGAAGGTGGAAAAATTAACATTACTGAAGTAATTTTAATATTTATAAATATTTACTATGAAAAAAAGCTTGTTACCTCACAGGCTTTTTTTCTTTTGAGAAGCAGTTTATAGTGAGGATAATGCAAAATATTTTTTCTCGATTTATGGGAGCATTCCTCTTGGGAGTGCTTATTTCTTTTAGCTTTCACGTTGGAAAAGCTGCATCAGATACTACTCAGCAGGTCGTTCACTTTCCTGATATGTTGCCAGGAAGCTTAGAGCAGATTGCCGCCACCACACTTCGTGAACACGGCATTATTAATGGCTATCCGGATGGAGAATTTAAAGGAAATCGTCCGGTCAATAGAGCCGAAGCGGCTAAATTTTTATTGCTTTCAGCAAAAATCGATACCGGTCAGTTTACTGATAATGATCAGTTTTTTGATGTATTGCGAGACCAATGGTATGCCCCATATGTTCTCAAAGCAGCAGAATCAAATATTATCGATGGCTATCCAGATGGTTTTTTTCGTCCGGAAAGATCAGTCAATACGGCTGAATTTTTAAAGATGATGACCCAAGCATATGGGATTACAAAAAATATTGATCATGCTTATGATGATGTCGCCTTTCAGGACTGGTTTTCACCTTTTGCTGGTGCGGCAGAGAAATATGATTTATTTCCCAAAAGAAGTGCTACCAATTTAGAACCAAGTCGTTTTTTGACACGAAATGAAGTGGCGGTGGCTATCTATCAATATTTATTCGCGGGACAAGAACGTATAGATGAATCGAATACCGATTCAAATACAGGTTCTACTATTTTAGAAGATAGTTCAAAAGTTATTCTGGATGTTATTCCTGACTTGAACTTTTTTATTAGCGGCAGTTCAACCTATAACTCCAATACTGATAAATACTTACTTCGTGGTTATGATAAAGATGGTCTGCCACAATTGTATGTCATAGATACGAATGCAGGTGATATAGAAACACAGAAACCTTTCAGAGAATTAATGGAACTCCAGATCGATCTGGAATCAAATAGTCTTTATGGTATTGAACGAGTGAGTAAGATAGAGAATAAAAATCTTGAAACTGATATGTATTTTGTTTCTTTGGATTTATCAGATTTCACAGTAAAACGGAGAATTTTTATTCCTAGCATGAAGGCATATACAGGAGGGAGTTCTGCCTATAATCCAAAAACAAAAACTTATGTTCTTTTGGGCTATGAAGCCAACCTTGTTTCTAGGCTCTATATGATCTATCCCCAGACTGGTCAGGTGGCAGTTCAACGTTCCGTACCTCCAGATATGCGAGAATTGGCGATTGATACAGAAAGCAATACGCTATATGGGCTTTTGAATCAGGATAATAGTATGTACTTTACATCATTTAATCTTGGAAGTGGGGTGATCCAAAAGAAAATTCTTATTCCTGATCTTAAGCGTTATTATGGTGGGAGCGGTGTATATAATATTGAAACGAAAAAATATAGTGTTGTTGACAATACTTCTGCTTCTTCACGCCTTTTTGTTATTGATACGAATGATTTTTCGGTACAACAGTTTGCTTTATCATTTTCTGTAAAAGAACTTCACATACATCCAAAAACTGGAAATCTTTACGGTTTAGTTCTTGATAAAACTGGTAAAAATACTTTTTCTTTGGTGTCGATTCATCCTCAGAATCTTTCATCTTTTTCTTCAGAGGAAATTCCACCGGAACAAATATGGGATAAAAATGAAGATGGAGGTCTTGATAATGTTTTTCAAAAATCTGTATCTTTTCGTATCAAAACCAAAGATGCCTTTTTTGAAAATCCTCACTCAGTAATACTAAAGGAAGGGGAAGGGATAACGTTTGAATTTGATCTTCCTCAGCCTTACGTAGCAGAAAGATTGGTTCATGAACTTCCTAGTTTTTTTACCGAGATATCTTCTTTTCCTCTTCACAAAAATTGTCTTCATGACTCTCACATGTTTCGTTGCTTACAATTTAATCATGGAGTCGTGTCGTATAGTGCTGTCGTTAGAAAAAATCCTGATAAGCAGATAGTCAATGTTGAAACCAATCTTTTCTATAAAAAATCTCATCGAGATTTAGGACTTCATCGCTTTCATAATATTTTGCAGGTTCATGTGAAATAGTTATTTTCTACTTCCTTAAGAAGGAAGTAGACTTATCTTTATATTAAATTAATCTTATGGTTTCATTTTGACAGAGACAGAGAAATTATTATTTCTTGCTAGTCTCCTATTTATGAAGAGATATTTTTATTTTCTTTGAAGTCATCATCTATCTTCATACTGTTTGCCTTGAACAGTAAGGGTAGAAATTTTTAAATTACAGTGAGGATGTCTTGTGAACAAACCATCTCTTTCATTGACCGTTTCTATTGTGGGCGGATTTGTCTTGGTTGCTATAATATTATGCTATACGTTGATTTCCGTTTCAGATAATTATCTGGTTTTGGAACAAACGCGCTTGAGGCGGGATAGTACAGCATCACATGCTTATCTGCATGCTCGAGACTCGTTGATGTCTGAAATACGTATAGTTAAAGATTCTATTGAGATTCTTGATTCTGCGATACTTCAGTGCGAAATTCAACAAGCAAATTTCATTCGTGATATTCTTTCACTTGAAAGTGATTTGGAAGTGCAAGCTACAAAAGCGTATGAACTCAAGCAGGAAATTGAAGCTTACAGTCTCGACCATATAGTAGCATCAGCGGTTATGGGGGAAATCCTTCCCGACACAGATACTACTGTTTTGTATACGCTTACCCATACGGAGATTCCTTTTGCTGATTCTATAAGCCAAGCTGCTTATAGTGTTTTACAAGAACACACATTTGTTTCGTGGATTGCTGGTGCTGCCTATACATACTATGATCCAAAGGAAGCAACTCGTGTTGCTTTGAAACAAATTTATTATCGAAATACGATTGAACCTATTCAAAATAGCGTTCAAGAGTTGAATCGAAGTATTCGTAGAAATAAGTCTCGTTTTCGTTCTCAGCAGACTCTTTCGGTTGAGTTGGGAACTCGTCATGGAGAGCTTCAGTCAAAACTAGATATTCTTATGCTCCAATATGAAAATCTCTCACCTTCTCATTTCTTACACTTGATATCACCCCTCTGAAGGAGGAAGAAAGTTTCTCTTTTTCAAAGGAGTAAGTGTTGGTGAGATAGGATTGATGATGGATATTGGAGCATAAAACTTTATAATCCGGCGAAACGTTTTAAACGCTTTGTCGGATTTTTTCTTATGATTTAAGTCGTTTGACTCCTTGATAGATTTGATACCAGAACGGAGAAAAGACAATTTCTCTGCCTCTGCCATAAATTTTTCGTTCTCCACCAAATTTCCATTTAAATTCTGATATACTACTATATTTATGATCTGGTTCATTTTCGGGAGCGATGCCGAGAAAATCATAAGTCGTACATTTTTTTATTCTAGCGAATTGTATCATTTCCCATTGAAGTAAATAGGGTGCCATAAGAGGACGATGTTCTGGATTGGAAGTTGAAGCTCCAAAATAATAAATAGCTTTCGAACTGCAAAAGGTAGAAATAGCGGTTGCAATACGGACATTATCAGAAGTAGTTATAAAAAACAGGACTGCATAATTTTTTACGAAAGTAAGAAGTTTTTGGTAATAACTCTTTTCATGTCCTGAAAATCCATCTCGGCTTGTAGTTTCGGTATTGAGTCGCCAGAAGTCATTGATATCTTGATCTGTAAATTTTCCTTTTTCAATGACTTCAACTCGTAATGATTTTTTCTCCGCAAGCTTAATATTGTACCGTCCTTTTCTCTTCATTTCGCTAAGTAGCTGGTCGTTTGATTTGTTTAGATCAAGTTCCAAAGTATTGGTGGGTTGGTAGTCTTGAGTGGAAGGTCTCATTTGGGTTTTAACCTTGAGAGTTTCAAACTCTTGAGTTGAAAAATAAGGATCAAAGCGCCAAAAAAGAGCTTTGGTTTGACGTAATTGAGATTGAATATGGTCGATCAGTAATTCGCCGTATTTTTTATCCTTAATGGGATCAAAGACTGGTCCTCGTGGAGAGTACCACCAAAAAGTATCCCGAAACCCTGTTTTCATTTGAATGCACCAAGTGACCGCTTTGATCTGGTCTTTTGATTTGATTCCAAATCCACGAATTATTTCTCGTCCTGGAATTTTTTCCTGAAATGATTTCCAGTCAGAAACTTGATGAATCGAACCGTAAGAAGATTGGAGAACAAAATCATCCCATGCTTTTTTATGACTATCTGAGTATTCGAAATATCCTGTATCACTCATTTATGGAGTTACAGTAACCGGATTATAGAGAATTTTAAGTGTGGTGCTGGCCTTTTTGTTATCCGGTCCAAAAGCAACGATTTCAAATATATTTTCTCCAGTCTTAAAATTTGGACTCGCGACTTGTGAATTGGCTACGTATTGGAATTCTGTTTTTCCAGGGACGAACTTTTGAAGACGAAATCCATTGACTTCGACTGCATTGGTCTTAGGGTCGACTATACCCTTAATCGTCACTGCTGGAGCTGAGGTTTGGTATGGTTCTCCAGGATTAAGAATAGGGGGAGAAGTAATAACTGGTGATTTAAAATCATCAATTGTCGCTGCCGTTATAGGAGCTACGGAAGCTTCTGTATTTGTGGGGGTAGTTGTTCCTTGGTAGGTGATTGCGAGTTTTGCTGGAGCTGATTTTTGTCCTTCTCGTGAAACAGCAATGATTTCATAGTTATTTTCTCCGGGTAAGAGCGTGCCAAATTTGGTACTCGCAAAATACACCCATTTACGATCTCCGGGCTGAAATCGACTCAAGGTATATCCATTAACGACAATTTGCATAGCGTCTGAGGGTGCTGTTCCTTCAATTTTGACACTATCGGCACTAGCTACAACAGTTGTCCCACTAGCTGGTTCCAAGATTACTGGAGCTTCTATGCCTTCTCCGGATTGATTTGGAGTTTCCTCTAATTTTGGTTGTTCTTGCGGAGTGGTAATATCAATTCTTCTTCGAATTTGAGCTGCTTCTTGAGGAAAAAACTGTTCGAGATTTTGAAGATGCCATTCAGATTCAATAAATTCAGTGTCAATGATTTCTTTTACATCTTGTCCGGCTTGGATATTTTCCATATTTACAGGAGATACGACGAGTTTTTGTCCAACTTCTACTTTTATATTTTGTAAAACTTCATCTTCTTTTTCTCCCAAAACATCTACATCCACATTCCCTTTAATGAGCCGAATAACATCTTGATCGGTACTCGTGGTTAAATCAAAGATGGTTCCCCGAACATGAGCTTTGACTCGATTCGTTAGGACCTGAAATTTCGAATCTTTTTCGGTATCAAAATCATCCTCTGATACCTTTACCCAAATTTGACCTTGCTTGAGGTGAATGACCGTGTTTTTTTGACCGGATGATTTTTCTGATAGTTCTTTGAGATTAATTTCGGTATTTTCGTCGAGAAAAACAAGTGTTCCGCCAAAAAATTCGAGAGAAGCTTGAGAATTACTGGTAGTACGAATTGAATCGCCCTCTAAAAATTTGAGTTCTGAATAAGCTGGAGTCCACTCCTCTTTTTCTGGAAAGTAAAATTCTGTCCTGCCCTTGATGACTTGAATCTCAGAGGCGACTGATTCAGATCGAACTCCGGAAAAAATAACTTTTATGAGCTTGATACTCAAAAATACAAACAGGGAAAATGCTATAATAAAGGTTATCAGTGGAGCAAAATTTCGACGCCGAGTACGGCGCCTTTGATAACGATAGGGCGTTCTTCTTTTTTTGCGACGAAATTTCATAGTCGGTCTTTATTTTCCGCGAATTGTGAAAATTGGCAATACTTTTAGCTCTTTTTTAACGCCTTGTAAATAAATTTTGCTTTCAAATGGAAAGCTTTTAGAATGAGGGAAAGAAAAACACACCTTGAATATGCATGTTCGTTCCATTGCTTCGGTAGGAATCTGTGTTGCGTTGAGCTTCTTCTTTTTAGGAATAGGAAGTGTTGACGCCGTTCCAATCAAAACGAGATCATTAAAAACTATTGATATCAGACCGGAGATAGATGGTGCTCAGATGACTGGGAAAGCTTGGCTTAAAAACACATTATCGAATGATATTGGTGATATTTCTTGGAGTATTACTGACTCTTTTGGAGCTGAGGTATGGACACAGCAAATTTCATGGAATGATAGTTTTTTATTTCATTCCCAAGAATACGGAATACCCCAGATTGTAATCCCTTTTTCTTATGATTTTTCACAGAAAAATATAGCGGGGGATTTTAATCTTCATTTTCGTATTACAAGCCAGCTTAATGCCTCTTTGATAGCTCAAGGACATCAAAAAATTGTTATTAATCAGGATAAAGATATTACTCGTATATCTAACCTGAGAGTTGAGAAAGATAACCAGATGCAGACAGCTTTTCTTGTTTGGCAAGATACAGATTCTTTAGATAAAGAGTTGTCTTTTGTGCCTATAGTAACTGTTTTTGAGCATGAAGTAGGTGAAAAAATATTCTTTTCAGCGAAAGGTGATATACAAACTTTGACGGGAAAAGAAAAAAAGGAAATAGAGTTTTCTTTTCCTGTTCCAGACGTTCCCAAAAAATACATTGTCGAAGTCAAAGCTGTTGCAGAAAACGGAGAACGGTTAACTGGGACTCTTATTAAGCCATTCCTGATTGATGGTGATTTTGTCCATATCCGAGCTATGGACGCTGAACCGGAAACCTTTATTGATCCAGGAAATAAGATTCATCTTTTTATCGCTGGGACCACTCGTAATAATCGAGATCCACTCACTTTTACGGTCAATGGTGAACAGATTTCAAAAGGTGAAGTGCATCATACTTTTTCGGAAACCAGAGAAGTCAATGAATTTGATTTTGATGAATTTGAAACACTTTTTTCTTTTGATGTTGTAGAACCAGGGGCTTCAACATTTCATTTCACAGTAGATGTATCACAAAATGGTTCTACTATTGAGACAAAAACGCTTCGTACCGAGAACTATCGATCTCCTTTGGAGAGACAAGTTCAACATCAGTTCAATCTCTGGTCTAATCTGGTCAAGGAAAAATGGTTTATTTACAGCCTTTTGGCTCTTTTAGTGGTAGCAGGATTTTTTATTATTTTTTCACATCACAAGCATAAACCTTTTCATGACCGCCTAGGACTGTGGCTTTTTATACCTTTTCTTTTATGGGGGGGGATGTCGCTTGCTGCTCCATCGAATACTTGGACAGAACCTACTGATAATACTGCTGCCAATCCGGCAGCTTCTGGAGATTTTACTGATTTCCGTAGCTTGGCTTTTTCCGGCACTTTGATTGATGGTGCTTCAGGGTTATTGCAACCAGATGTAAGTCAGGTGAATGTCTTGCTTTATGACGGTGGAAATCAGGTAGTGGGACAGACTGGGTTTTTTGTGCTTACTGATAATGAGTTGTCTGATTCGGAAGGAATTATAGATGCTGCCTATACCTTTGTAGTAAATACCAATAGTGCTTTTGGAGCGGTACCTGATGGAGTTTATATACCACAAATCCAATTTGATTTGGCTGGTGATGGTTTTGAGGAGTCAACGGATCTCGAAACGACGAATACCACTTCTATTGTTTTGGATACAACAGTTCCTACAAATGTGAGTTTTCTCTATGATGGGAAAACTCGTCAACAAGTTACAAACGAAGAGTACTTTACAAATGAAGCGGTAACATTGACTGTTCTCTGTGATGATGGAGCTTCCGGAACGGCAGGATGTTTTTTTCCAAATGCCGCCACGAGCTTTGCGACTTTTCCGGTTGTAGGAAATTTTTGTGATCGTTCAGGAGGGCGTAGTTTTTGTGATAATAAGACTATCGAATTTGAAGTTTGTGATCGTGTAGGTAATTGTATAGATTCAAATGATCTTGTAATTGATATTGATTTTTACGATTCCGAGCCGCCGAGTATCAATCTTTTGGAATTGATCAATGGAGTGACAAACGAAGATCCGGGGCGTACCCCAGTCAATGTGATTGGTGCTCAAGGAGAAGCTCATGAGAAGTTTGTCTTTCGTCCAGAAATTGATGATCCTGAGACAGCGAGTGGCTTAGTTCATGAAGATCCATGTGATTATACTGAATCTGGAAAACAAATTATTGATGTCACGAGTCCTAGTCGATGCACTCCCAAAACAGTTCCATGTGTGATTAGTTTGAATCCATACAAAGTTGGACAGCGTGATGTCACTAGCTCCAGTGCACAATGTCTGGAAGAGGATGATCCTCCTCAACCAACATGTTCCTTTACGAACTTTCCGTACTGTTTTCCAATTTTGTTTGTACAATAAGTGTTTTTGATTAGAAATACGATTGACACTTTTTTTAATGTTTTCATAATTTTTTAGCTCTTTTACGTAACTTCTATTTTTGTGTTTCTTGTTGGTTTAGTTGTTCGCCAAAATTTGTATTGATTCATTGTTCGCCTAAAAATGCATCTCTTTAGTATGCAATTAACTCTACTTTCTTTCCTGTTATTTTTATTCCTTGAGGTATAAAGTGAAATATTACAAATATCTCACCATGCTTTTTGGTTTACTCTTTTTTTATAGCGGAATTCCTGCATTTGCTCAACCATGTCCGCCACCAGATGATTGCGGTGATTTTGGACCAGAGCAATACGAAAGATTTATAACAATTAATCCCAGTTGTCGTGCTATAGTGAATTTTAGATCACGATTTTGTCCCGATGAAGGGTATCAATATCTTATTACAGGTGTTTCCTATATGGGAACATGCGAGGCAATGCGGGATCTTACTGTCTATCAGTACGACCTAAGCGTAGCATTTGAAACTATCACCCGTGGTTTTATAAAGCAGAGAGCACGGCAAGACTTCCCTAACATGGCTGACTGCTCAGATCCAAACCCAAGTGATACTAGCTACAATGCCCAAGTCTACACCGCTTCGTGTGGTGTATGGGTGAAATGCACCTACGATGTAGATGTTACTACCCGTACGTGTGAAAGAGGTTTTGAAGAACCTTTTTTGGATTATGGGACCCCGTCCAAGGTTGACGTATATCGATTTCAAGATTGCGGAACTACTTGTTGCAAAAGAACTTTTAGATACTGTTCAATAGGTCCAGGTCGTTCTGTTCATATTGAACTTGTTAGTACTGAACAGATTACCGCTTGTAGCGACGCGGAAAAGTATCAAACAATACCATGTCAGGATGGTTGTTTGTAATTCACTAAAGATTCACGACTTTTTAAATGGAGCTTCTTATGAAGAGAGGATTGATTTGCTTATTGTTTGTCTTTCTTTTTCAATTTAGTGGTGTCATGGCTCAGCCGTGTCCACCTGATAGTAACTGTGATGCTTGGGGCGACACTCTTTGGATCCGTCTCGGATTGGGAGAACCGGATTGTGATGTCTGGGTGTTCTATCTAAAACGATTTTGTAACGGTAGCAATGTACCAGAATTTTTTATTACCTCAATCTCCGTTGAGGAAGAGTGTGAAAGCCTTCCAGGGCTTTCTTTGTATGAGAACAACTTAAATGTTGGACTCGAATTTGCCATATCCTCATTTGTAGAGAGAGTCAGCGAGAGAGGATCATTCCCTCCTTGTGGCTTTGCTGATGATACTTTTCCGGAACCGAGTGATACCACAATGAGTGTTCGCATATATAGTGCTTCTTGCGGTATTTGGGTTCATTGTACTTATGAAGTTGATCCTGATTCTCGTGAGTGCGATCCCGGATTTGATCTCCCTTACCCAGAAGAAGGTGAAAATCCCACGACCGTTACAGTTGCAAAATGGCAAGCTTGTGGAAACACTTGCTGTCGAAGAACTTATCAATACTGTTGGCAAGATGATCTAACTTTTGGGGACCGTTTTGTACGGATGAGGCTCCTGAGTAAAGAGCGTATAACCGACTGTTCAGAACAAAGTGAATATGATCGTGATTGCCAAGATGGATGTTGAAATTTAACACTAATTATAAAATGTAAGGAATGAGTTATGCAAAAACTAAGTTTTTGTTTTTTGGTAACGATCATGGTCTTTTCTAGCCAGACAGTTACTTTGGGACAATCACGCTGGTTCCCTGAATCATCGTTTCATGGTTTTCATATAGTAGATATTGTAGAGGATCAAGACTCACAAATATGGGTCTTGGGCAATCAAAACTCTTATATAAACAATCTATTGGTAACGAACTCTGCTATCCTGATGTTCGATGCTGATGATGACAAGTGGGTCAATGTATCCATGGCAGAATACGATTATCCGTATTCTACTGAAGTGATGCAAATCAATGATCTCGGACTTGATAGAGACGGCAATCCAATTGTTACTCTTCTGGGAGAAGTCCTTCGTTTTGATGTGGTGGAACAGAGATGGCATCGTTCTGATTGGAAAGACTCTCTCGACGAGAGGATTTTTAATACGATATTTACGGATTCGCATTCCAGAACGTGGATCACTGCTAAAGCTCATAATGTGCTATCTAGGGATACCATAAATGGGACTGTTTTTTCCAGGGTGGGACCTCCTCATGAAGAAATTTTTCTTTTTGGGGATGCCCTCCAGAGGAAACATCATAAGTATTCCCCGACATTTGGACATCTAACGAATGTCGCCGAGGATGGCAATGGCGATCTGTGGGTCGCTTATATGCGTATTCATCCTGAATCCCAAGGGGGGCTCTATCGCTATAACCCACAGAGAGACTCTTTCGATCTCTTTCATGTTCCTAATGAGGCAGGAGTCTCTTATGGAGCAATGGTAGAGAATCTTTTTATTGCATCTGACGGATCTCTGATTATGACAGCTCATTCTGGCATAGGTAGCGATGATATTCTTTATCCGACTAGGATGATTCGATATAATCCGTCTAACGGTGTTCATGAGAACTACTTGTCTGATGATTTACGACATGTCTCTCATTTTCACTTTGCTACTGTTGGCTCAATTGAGTTTGTGGGATTTTCGTCAGTCTTGAATCCGCAAATTCCTTTTGTTATACAGGATGGGAAGTCCATTCCCATAAATATTCAAGCCATATTTCCGGAGTGGAATCCGGACAATTGGTTTGGAACTGAGGCAATGTATGCCAATGAAGAGTATTTATGGGTTGGAACCAGAGCAGGACTCCTTCAGTTGAGTCTTGATGAGATATTTGATGTTACCGTGCATATCGAGGAAAAAGTTGAGTCACCAGATCAAAGTGTGATTTACCCAAACCCGATAAGTAGTGGATCATTCGCACACCTTGTAACAGAGGATAATATTTCTTCTCTCAAGGTTAAGATTTTTGATATGATGGGACGTATTTGTAAGACGGAAATGCCCGATCAAAATAGAGTATCGACTAGTGGTCTTGTTCCAGGTAGTTACTTTGTGGAAGTACAATCTGGAAACGTATCACGAACTGTATTGATAGTTGTACAGCAATAGAAATTATGTAAAAAAGAGCACCGTATCAGAACAAAACTGATACTATGCCGTCAACGTATAATAGCGTTGACGGTTTTTTTATAACAATCCTTTTTCCTGAAACGAACAGTATCCATCGCTTCCGATAATGATATGATCGGATATTTTGATATGATGCATATGCCACGCTCCTTCTGCTAAGGCTAGTGTCCAGCTAATATCCGCTTTACTAGGTTTGGTTTTTCCTAAGTGGTTATGAACGATTATTATCTCTGAGGTTCCCAGCCACAAGGGAGTTCTCAAGACATCTGAAAAAGAAACAGCGACGGTATTTTGTCCTCCTAGGGCTACCATCTCTGAAAAAGTACATTTTTTGTGTTTATCGATGTGCAGGACATGACATTGTTCTTGTTTCGCTTTTTGGAGCGATTTCAATTGGTCAAAAATTTTACTGGGTTCAGAGGCATCAAAGATCCCAAAATTGCCTTTTAAGCGACGATGGATCTCAGATATAGCCACCAAAATCTCAGCATGACTTTTATAGACCTGATATTGATCTGTGGTTTCTAGGATGTCTCTTTGGGCAAAGAGCCCCTTAAATCCCGCTTCAGCCAGTAGTCGCCGAGATAATTCTTCCACGTCCTCAAAGTGTCCTCCCTTGTGCCTTTCTCCAGTACGAAGAATAATAGCAACTAATTCCCAGAGCGATAAGCCTTTGGGTCCATATTTTTCTAATTTTTCTCGAGGCTTTCCTTCGTCAGGACGATCTTTAAAACTACTGAGAAAGGTCAAACCTCCTTCCTTGGTCATGATCGAGGAGAATGATAGGACTGAAATTTACGGAGCTGTTGAATTTCAAGTTCGATAAACTCTTGGTCAAATCCCATTTTCATTAATCCTTCTCGAATAGCTTTTTCTGCGGGAGGAGAATCCTGAGTACACTTTTCTCCTGATTCTAGTTTTTGAGGATAGAGAAAAAAATTGATTGGTTTCTCAAAAAATGTAGCTAATTGGTTTATTTGTTCTAAAGAAATACCTTTTTTTTGTCCTTTCAAAAATCGGTTAGCTCGGGCGTATTTGGTTTGAATACTGTCTTTGACATTTTTGCCTAAAACTTCTCCCAACTTTACCTTGGGAATATCTAATTTTTTCATCAGATGTCTGACTTGGGTAATAACATGAGAAGGATCTATTGTTTGATTCATATCGAATTGCGTTTTTTGATTATGAATCGTTCATTGACTCGGTCAATGAATCATTTTTTTAATAAAAATATTAAAAAAAAGTATACTCATACTTATGTCTTACTTCGATTAGTATTCTACTAAAGAATGACTATCAACGTGGAGATTGATATTTTTTGAGAAGTCGAAGCTGTTGTATTTGGAGTTCTATAAATTCCGGAGGAAAACCCATTTTTTCTAGACCTTGCTTAATCTCTGACTCTCCTTTTGAGGTTCTTTCAATATTTTTTTCACTTGATTTTAACTTTTGGGATACGGATTCTTCGTATAAGAAAAATTCAATAGGCTGATTAAAAAAGCTTGCTAGCTGATTTATTTCTTCGAGTGATATGCCTTTTTTATTTCCTTCCAAAAACCGTTTTCCTCTCGCATATTTCGTTCGAATATCATTTTTTTTGTCGGTTCCGAGGACTTCTCCAAGCTTTACTTTTGGAATTCCGAATTCTTTCATAAGTCGACTAACTTTTTTAATAACGGCGTGAGAGTTGATTGTGTTTGGCATAGAAAGGATTTCTTTGATTATGAATCCCTGCCTTTCTTTTTCAATGACATTATTTTTTTATATAAATATAAAAAAATAGTTGATTTTTGTTTTTCGACATGTAAAATGAGCATACTTTACTCATGCTTATGAATAAGCAACAAGTCGTTCTACAGCTTCAAGAATTGCGAGCTCTTATATGTAGTGTGGATAACAAATTTTCTGATATCAGAATAGTTCATCATAAGATTTATGATGAATTAGGAAAAATGATCCAACAATCAGAGAAGAAAAAATAAGCTTTAAGGCAATTTATACGATAAATACACTTCCTGAAAAATAGGATGTCTAGGTATGGGGTGATTTTTTGTAGTACTTACACGCTCACTTTTTTCGCTTTTTTGGCTGTATCCACTACTTTTTCAAATACTTTTGGGTAGTTAGCGGCGAGTTCAGAGAGGTTTTTTCGATCAATATCCATTTTGGCGTGAAGCCATTGATTTTTGACTTCTGAATAGCGTAATCCCATCGCGCGAAGCGCAGTAGAGATACGTGTAATCCAGAGTCGTCTAAAATCTCTTTTCTTTTGTTTACGTCCGATATAGGCGTGAGTCCCAGCTTTCATCATAGCTTGCATACCTAAACGAAAGGTAGAATGTCTTTTTCCGCGATAGCCTTTGGTGGCTGCTCGGACTTTTTTGTGTCTGTTTCTTGATGCGACGCCGCCTTTTACTCGTACCATGTTTTTTTAGGATAATAATAAATGCTTCTTAAGTAATATTAAGAAGTCTTTTTAGCTTTTTTTTATGACCTTTTGGAGAAGCAACTCCCTGTGGATTCATATTTTTTCTGTGTCTGGATTTTGAACTCAAAAGATGATTCTTACAGGATGGTCCATGCCTGAGCTTACCACTTCCAGTGATCTTTGTTCTTTTTTTGGTGCCGGAATGAGTCTTTTGCTTCATGGTTATTTTCCTGGTTTGAGAATGGCTATTATTTGATGCCCTGATCCTTTTGGGTTATTTTCAAGTCTTGATATATCAGCAAGACCTGCAATAAATGAGTTTAATTTTTCAAAAGCTATGTCTTTATGGGCTTTCTCTCGTCCCCGCATAACGAGCTGAATTCGTATGGGATGACCTTCTTCGAGAAATTCTCTCGCTTTTTTTCTCTGCCTCTCCATATCCCCTTCTCCTATACGGAAGGTGAGGCGAATACCTTTTATTTCTTGGGTTTTCGTGCCTTGCTTCCCTTTTTGCTCTTTCTTTTTGAGTGCATAGAGCATTTTTCCATAGTCGATGATTCGACATACGGGAGGGTCTGCTTTGGGCGATATCTCGACGAGGTCGACTCCTTCTTCACGCGCTTTTTCAAGTGCTTGGTCCAAGCTTATCACACCGACCAGTTCGCCTGCTGAGTCGACGACTCGCAAAGTCGAGGCTGTGATTTCCTCGTTGGTTCGATGAAGTTTTTTGGGCTTTCTGAAAGCAGCACGCTTATTTTTTCGTCCGCCGCGAAATGAGATACCTATGGTATAAGAAAAGTGAAAAAAGCGGGTGGATTATTAGGCAGACGAGTGATTTTGTCAAATTTTTTACTTGTTGTATAAAAAAAACGGAGACAATACCCAAATTGATCAATAGATGGATATTGCCTCCCTACGGCAATCGAAAAGTTTTTCGCATTTACGTACTGTTTGTAGTTGGTAAATAGCTTTTTTTTTATAAACATTCTTTACAAAGGAGTCAAGTTGTTTTGTGAATATTTCTTCTTTTCTTTGTTCGTTATGTTTTTCATTTCCATTCTCGGGTTTTATTGTATTCCATTTTTTTGAGTATTTCGGCTTGTATATCAATACCAAAGATACCGCAGAGATGAAATACCCGCATGATAACATCGGCAAGTTCTTCTTTGAATCCGTGCCGACCGTCCATATTCTTGCGACGATAAGCTTCAAAAGCCTCTGAAACTTCACTATGGATCAAGACCATTTTTTCAGCGACATTGATATCTTCTGGTTTCGTGCCAAATTTCTTTTCTTCTGCGAGTTGCATAATCATGTTTATGAGTTCTTTGATGGTAAGTTCCGATGATTTCATCTTGTATATGTAATGAAGTGAAGGTCACGATTGTGACTGAAAAAATTTATCTATATGATGAATGGCTTCTTCAAGGTTGGCATATGAGATGACCTGTACGTTTGGATTGCCATTAATCATGGCTGATAAACTTTTATTTGGTTGACTTCTATAGAGACAGAGAATCTTTTTTCCTATTGCTTCACTGCTACCGATCTCATAACCGACTCCGAGGGAGGGAGTGGTGACTTCCGCTACGATGACATCTGATGCTCGAACCCACTCCATATCACGTTTATAAATCCACTGATCTGGTTGATGATCTTCTCCAGAATCGTTGAGATTTCCATCTCCAACGTGTTCTGTCAGCACTTGTCCGTATTTTCCGAGATGTTGTATAAGTTTCCCATATAACTCTTTGTCATCTCTTCCTCCTCGAATCGATCCGGCAAAGTATATTTTCATTTACTATTACTTTTTGGCTATTAAGAGCACGTTTTAGTATTACTTTCCTTGAGCAGACGTGGTAACATCTTTGTTAGCTACAATACAATATCAAAGCAGATATAATTGACTTAATTTTTTTATATTTTAGGGTTTAATCAAGAGTAGTAAAACTTCTTTTATTATAAAATTAAGCAAGAGAGAGGTTTCTTACTATTTAGGGGAAATTGCTCTTTTTACATTAAAAAATTTTTTTAAGGTGGTACGTGGTACATAAAATATTACTGTGGATGAGTGACAAACTCATCTATGTGCAGATTGCACTAGCATTCATTGGGGGTATTATACTTATAGTATATGTCTCTAGCATATTTTGGGGGCCATTGGATATGCCATATTATATTCGAGTATTTATGGGCATTGCAGGTTTTTCTGATATGGCACTTATGGAAAAAGTGAATGAGTATTACTATGGTTATGGGAAAGATTTTAGTAAAATGACGATTTGTCTGTTTTTTGCTGGATTTGTACTCATTGCCCTGGCTTTTATCCCTTAGAACAATAAGAGTAATACTCTGTGGCGTTGACTATACAGAAAGTTAACGCCTATTTTCTCTATTGTCTCAGAGTTAATAATTTTTATTGGTAATAATACAACTCTTTTTCTCCTCATTTGACAATTTCCTCTCCCTTTCTACAATCGACGGGATTTTTTATATTTTTTTGTAATGAGTAAAGTCACGCACTATGCCTTGGATAAGGTTCGTAATATTGGGATTATCGCCCATATCGATGCCGGAAAAACGACCGTTACCGAACGGATTCTTTTTTATACTGGAAAGTCTCATAAGATCGGTGAAGTCCATGAGGGGGAAGCCACCATGGATTGGATGGAGCAGGAACAGGAGCGTGGTATTACGATTACTTCTGCGGCGACGACTTGTTTTTGGAAAGATTGTCAGATTAATATTATCGATACTCCCGGTCATGTGGATTTCACGGTAGAAGTTCAGAGGTCTTTGCGAGTTTTGGATGGAGCGGTGTGTGTCTTTGATGGTGTCGCGGGAGTGGAGCCACAGTCTGAAACTGTCTGGAGACAAGCTGATGACTACAACGTGCCACGCATGTGTTTTATCAATAAACTGGATCGGACGGGAGCTGATTTTTGGCGTTCGTATGGATCTATTACGGAACGACTCACAAAAAATGCTTTTCCTATTCAATTACCGGTTGGTATGGAGAGTCATTTCAAGGGGCTGGTAGATTTGGTCGAGATGAAGGCTATTTTGTACAAAGATGATCTCGGGAAAGAGATTTCAATAGAAGATATTCCAGCTGATATGGTGGATGATGCGAATAAGTGGAGAGACAAGATGCTGGAAGCGGTAGCGACGTCTGATGAAGAATTGATGGAGAAATATTTGGGTGGAGCTGATTTGTCGGCTGATGAGATTAAAGCTGCTATTCGTCGAGCTACTATTGCTGGTGAATTTGTACCGGTGATGACCGGAACGGCTTTGAAAAATAAAGGTGTGCAACCTTTGCTCGATGCAGTAACGGCTTACTTACCTTCTCCTCTTGATATCTTGCCAGCAAAAGGAACGAATCCTGATAATGAGGAAGAAGAATTGACACGGAAAGCTGACAAGGCAGAGCCTTTGGCGGCTTTGGCGTTTAAGATTGCGACCGATCCGTATGTGGGTCGAATTACGTTTGTCCGGGTGTATTCTGGAAAACTTGAATCTGGAAGTTATGTATATAATGCCAATTCTGAACAAAAAGAGCGAATTGGTCGTTTGCTTCAGATGCATGCCAATAGCCGAGAGGAGATTTCTGAAATTCCGGCAGGGCATATCGGAGCCGTGGTAGGACTCAAGAGTACTCGTACCGGAGATACTTTGTGTCCAGAAAAAAATCTCATTGTTCTTGAGTCGATTAACTTTCCTGAGCCAGTGATTTCGATTTCGATTGAGCCAAAGACGAAAGGAGATCAAGAAAAAATGTCATTAGCCCTGCAAAAATTAGCGGAAGAGGATCCGACTTTTCGTGTACATACAGATGAAGAAACGAATCAGACAATTATGTCTGGAATGGGAGAGTTGCATTTGGAAGTCCTGGTCGATCGAATGAAGCGAGAATTTAAGGTCGAGGCGAATATTGGTCAGCCGCAAGTCGCCTACCGAGAAACGATTCAGAAAGCTGTTGAGGCTGAATATGTACACAAGAAGCAATCTGGTGGTCGAGGACAATTTGGGCATGTTTTGTGCCGAGTCCGTCCATCTGAACCGGGTGTTGGATTTAAATTTATCAATTCTATCAAAGGAGCGTCTATTCCAAATGAGTACATTCCCGGATGTGAAAAAGGGTTTAAGGAAGGAGCGACTCGCGGAGTTTTAGCTGGATATCCGGTAGTGGATGTCGAGGTAGAACTCTATGATGGGTCGTATCATGATGTGGATTCTTCTGAATTGGCGTTTAAAATTGCGGCGATTCAAGCGTTTAAAGATGGTATGAAGAAAGCTGATCCTGTACTTTTAGAACCGATCATGAATGTGGAAATTGTGACCCCTGAGGATTATCTGGGAGATGTGATGGGGGATGTGTCATCTCGTCGTGGGATTATCCAGGAAACTGGTGATCGAGGCTTGGCGAAGTTTATTACTGCTCGTATTCCGTTAGCTTCAATGTTTGGATATGCGACGGACCTGCGCTCTCTCACACAAGGTCGAGCTAGTTACACAATGGAATTTGCGGATTACCAGAAAACACCTAAAAATGTGGCTGAAAGCATTATGGCAGAAAAAAGTACCTAAAACTTTTCTTTTTTCTTGACAGGTTTTCCTCATGTCCTAGAATTTTCTCTGAACACTTTATTATTTTTATGATGATGACTCTTAAACAACCTCTTACTTTTAGCTTTGCGCTTATTATTGTCTTTGGACTTTTTATCCCTTCTCTGACTTTTGCAAGCTCTCGAGCTAAGATGCTCAATACTATCTTTTACACTCGTGTAGCTGATGATCGTTCAGAAGATTTGGCGGGAGAACGCATACGGATTCCTGGTATCCAGAGAAGAGCTCACTCTTTGTATAAAAATTACAGAGATGCTCGTCGTGCAGACTTGATTCTTCGAAGCGTTGATGAATCCCCTTCTGTTATTTCCCAAGCTGATAAGACCGTAACTGAAGAAGAAGCTCGTAGAGACGCCCTTCCACCATGGACCGGTCATTTTTCTCGAAGACTTCAGTATGGTTATCAGTCTGATGTCGAAAAAGGTCTTTGGATGAAACCTGAAATTCCTGCAAAAAGAAAAGTTATTCAGAATTTGGACCGTGAAAGTCAAAACGGAGCTCGGTTTCGACCTGATGGCGAATTGACTGGATCAGCAAAACTTCGTTATTGGTATGGACTGACCCGCTACCCAAGCTCTGCTCGAATTCTTCGAAGCGTTGATCAATAAGAATTAAGTTTGTGTATTTTACAAAGAAAGCTCCGATGGAGCTTTTTTTTGTAACTAGAAACTAGCACGAAGTTGGCGAGTAAACTCTTTAAATTGTTCTTTTTTCTTCTCTGGAATAGCTCGCCAATCTATACCCCTAATAGCTCCTTCTAGGGCATAGAGATAACAGGCGTTGATACAGGTGTGTTGATTACATTTTTTAAAAATCTCTAAAAAGGCTTTTTCTGATCCGAGTTTTTTTAATTTTTCAGGTGAGTCTACACCGGCTTCTACTAGCTGACGTGCACAGATGTCTCCAATATTTCGGAGTGATTTCATAATCACTATTTTATCTTCTTTCATTGGTAATTTTATTGTAGGAAAAAAAGAACTCCGTACAATTGAGATATGAAAGCATCTTGGAATGGAACTGTTATTGCTGAAAGTGATGCTACCATTGAGATTGAAGGAAATCATTACTTTCCTCCAGATTCTCTCAAAAGAGAATTTTTTCAGAAAAATGACCTGCACACTACGTGTCCCTGGAAAGGACAGGCAAGTTATTATGATGTCGTAGTGGATGGAGAGACGAATGAAGCATCTGCGTGGTACTATCCTGCTCCGAGTGATGCGGCTAAAGAGATCAAAGGATATGTGGCTTTTTGGAGGGGGGTGGAGGTGGGGTAATTCTTTGGAACAGAGAAAAAAGGGTGTCTGAAAGAGAGTTGCTTCTCTTCTGGAAACCCTTTTATGATTCATTATTTTTTGTAGCACACCGTTCCTGTACGACTTAATGCCTCCTTTAAAGCATTAACAGAGGGAGCTTCAAATCCACAGGAAGTTAAATTGATATCTTTCCATTGGAGGTGTGTTGACACCATGCCATCAAAAAATATGGCTACATCACTTGGCAGAAAACTCCTCCAGTCTACATTTGTAAACCCATCGTCCCATCCACAATAACCTATGAGAAAAAAGCACTCTTCAGGTTTTTCAGATTCTGTTGCTTTTATCATCTCGAAGACAGAAGGTGACGTTTCTCTTACTTGAATGTAACTCCGCTGCATAATACATTCTACTTTTCCAACATTGCCAGTGGACATAGCACGTTTTATTGACATACCCCTACCTGTATGGCACAGATGCGTAACGATGATAGGTATTATATGAACCTGAGTATCCATATATGAAACCCTCCGTTTGCGTTAAAGATCCTTTAAATTATGCTTGAATCTATGTTTTTTCTAGGATAGTTCTATTTTTTTGTCAATTTCATCCAAAAAATGAACTGGTATCAGAACCTTCAGCTTGATGTCTTCTCTAGGAATATCTCTCATTCTCGTCCCGATATGTCGGGACTCCGAGGTCGACGTTTCGCAATACTCGCTCCCCTCTTCCACTTCGTGGAATCAGTCACTCATTTGCTTCAGCGAACCTACGGTCCAATTCTCTTGCCTGAGACAGTAAAAGCTCAGACATGGCACAAGTCCATGTCCGAGCTTTTAGTGTGGTACCCCCGCTAGGAATCGAACCTAGATTTTCGCCTTAGAAGGGCGCCGTTCTATCCATTGAACTACGGGGGCTCGTCGTCAGTGATATTGCTTCTTTTGTCCCTCGACGTTGCTCGGGACGTCAGAAGCTTTATCACTTCCTCCTCTCACTCGCAGAGCACCCGCTCTGCTCGTGTGGTATGAAACTACAAAAAAAGAGCATTGATAATTCTGGTGTATTATAGCAAAGTATGGCTTGAAATGAAAGACAAAACCTTGGTGATTATCCCAGCTTTGAATGAAGCCAAAACTATTAATCAAGTGGTGAATGAGGTACGTATGGCGGATTTTTATCATATTTTAGTTGTGAATGATGGATCTGTGGATCAGACATTACAAAAAGCAGAAGATGAAGGTGTCTTTACTCTGTCTCATGAGGTTAATCAGGGCATGGGAGCGGCTACAAAATCAGGAATTGAATGGGGATTGGACAAGAAGTTTTCTTATTTTCTAACGCTTGATGCTGACATGCAGCATTGTGCAAAAGATCTCCCTTTTGTACTCGAAGCTTTGCAAACCTATGACTGTGTCATTGGTTCTCGATTTTTGAAAGCGAATGATATTCCTTTTTTCGTGAGAATGGCAAATAAAGTAGCAAATTTAATAACTGGAGTGTTTTTAGGAGTTTGGAGTACGGATTCACAAAGTGGTATGAGAGGATTTACTCGTGAAGTTGCAGAAACTATAAATGTTTCTTCAAATGGATTTGAGTTTTGTTCTGAATTTTTAAAGCGAGTACAACAATGTCGTTTTTCACGGTGTGAAGTTCCCATCTCAGTTTTTTATCCTTATCATGCCAGACAAAAAGGGCAAGGATTTTCCACTGGTATTCAAACCGGGTTTCGTATTATAAAACAATCATTTTTCCATGATTGAAATCTTTCTACTCTTTCTGAGAAAAAGAATTTGACAAATTATTAGACACCCATACAATGCGTTGGCTTTTGGCTTTTTTGTTGAAGGCTGGTTTTATAGAAAACGTTCTTTGACGGTATCAGCACACAATTAATAAAAAACAATAGTAAAGAAATAATTAGATAAGACTTGTATAGAACATGCTTTCTGTACATTGTTCATCAAAAGATGAATAAGTCTGAGTATCCCCGCTCAAGCGGGGAAAAAGAAGTTACTTTATGAGTGTATAACGAATCCCTTGACTGATGTTTCCGATGAAGGACGCTGAAGCTTGCGATAAGCCTCGGGGAGCGAGCAAACACGCTTTGATCCGAGGGTCTCCGAATGGGGAAACCCAGCCGTTTTTAACGGTTACTCTAAGCCCAAATCCATTAAGCTTAGAGAGGTAGGTCGGCGAACTGAAATATCTCAGTAGCCGGAAAAGAAAAATCAATAGAGATTCCCTGAGTAGTGACGAGCGAAACGGGAAAAGCCCAAACCCCTCACCTTTTATCCTTTTATGTATAAGAACTAAGAGGCTAAAAGGTGAGGGGGGTTGTAGGACTCCAATATCTTCGTTGTTTATATAGAAGAATCTGCTGGAAAGCAGTGCCATAGAGGGTGATAGCCCCGTATTTGAAATATATTCAATTCAGTAGGAGTATCCTGAGTAGGATCGGACACGTGAAATCCGGTTTGAATCTGGGAGGACCACCTTCCAAGGCTAAAGAAAACATCAGATCGATAGCGTACAAGTACCGTGAGGGAAAGGTGAAAAGAACCCCGGGAAGGGGAGTGAAATAGATCGTGAAATTATACACTTTCAAGGAGTGGGAGCCCTTCGGGGTGACCGCGTGCCTTTTGTAGAATGAGCCAACGAGTTTGTTGTATGGGGCAGGTTAAGCCAGTTTCAGGCGTAGCCACAGCGAAAGCGAGTCCGATAAGGGCGTCATAGTCTCATGCACAAGACCCGAAACCAGGTGAGCGAACCATGGGCAGGTTGAACCTGTCGTAACAGACCGGGAAGGACCGAACCATCGAGTGCAGCAAAACTCTTGGATGACCTGTGGTTAGAGTAGAAATTATCATCGAACCTGGAGATAGCTGGTTCTCTTCGAAATATATTGAGGTATAGCCTCCAGTGAATAGCAGCAGGGGTAGAGCTCTGTTTGGGGAAGGGCGGTAAACAACTGTACCGACTCCTAGCAAACTTTGAATACTGCTGTGACTTTCTGGGGAGTCAGTCTATGACAGCGAAGTGCCATAGACGCGAGGGAAAGAGCCCAGACCACCGTCTAAGGTCCCAAATATCATTTGAGTGGAAAAGGAAGTGAGATTGTTTAAACAGCCAGGAGGTTGGCTTAGAAGCAGCCACCCTTTAAAAAGTGCGTAATAGCTTACTGGTCGAATGATCCTGCGCCGAAAATTCAACGGGGCTAAAAATGATAACCGAAGACGTGGGTGGCCACATTAGTGGTCGCGGTAGAAGAGCGTTGTGTTAGCTGTGAAGCGAGACCGTGAGGTTTACTCGTGGAGCAATCACAAGTGAGAATGTTGGCATAAGTAACTTTAATGATGTGAAAACCATCATCGTCGAACACCCAAGGTTTCCGATCCACTGGCAGTCAGGGTCGGGTTAGTCGGGCCTAAGGCGAGGCCGAAAGGCGTAGTCGATGGACAACAGGTTAATATTCCTGTACCATAAACTTTTGTGATGGCGTGACGCATTGGGAAAATTCGTTTCCGGTTAATGAATTCCGGGGTAAGCGACAAGCTTATGACAGATCAGGCAAATCCGTTCTGTTTCGTGAGTCGTTATGCATACTTGCTTCGTAGCGATACGGAGATAAAACGATGATTCTGGTGCCAAGAAAAGCGTCTAAACTTAAAAAGTTTGTGACCGTACCGCAAACCAACACTGGTGGGTGGGTAGAGAATACTCAGACGAACGAGATAACTCAGCTTAAGGAACTCGGCAAAACAGCGTCCGTAACTTCGGGATAAGGACTCCCCACGCTTGCGTGGGGCGCAGCGAATGATGCCAGGCAACTGTTTATCAAAAACACAGGTCCGTGCTAACTCGTAAGAGGATGTATACGGGCTGACCCCTGCCCAGTGCCAGAAGGTTAAGTGGAGCGGTGCAAGCCGCGAAATGAAGCCCTGGTGAACGGCGGCCGTAACTATAACGGTCCTAAGGTAGCGAAATTCCTAGTCGGGTAAATTCCGACCCGCACGAATGGGGTAATGATCTGGTAACTGTCTCAAGCTGAGACTCGGTGAAATTGCAGAAACGGTAAAAATGCCGTTTACACACGGTAGGACGAAAAGACCCTGTGCAGCTTTACTCCAACTTGTCATTGAAATTGTATACTTCATGTGCAGAATAGGTGGGAGACTATGAAGCAAAACGCTAGTTTTGTGGAGTCACCTTTGAGATACCACCCTTGCTGTATGGAATTTCTCGACCTTGGCCCTTATCAGTTTTTAATCATTTATATTAAAGATTGATACGGGTCCGGGGACATTGATAGGTGGGGAGTTTGACTGGGGCGGTCGCCTCCTAAAGAGTAACGGAGGCGCGCAATGGTTGACTTGCGTCGGATGGAAATCGACGTGGACGTGTATTCGCATAAGTCAGCCTGACTGTGAGGCCTACAAGCCGAGCAGAGACGAAAGTCGGTGAAAATGATCCGGTGTTTCCACGTGGGTGGGGCATCGCTCAACGGATAAAAGTTACGCCAGGGATAACAGGCTAGTCAAGCCCAAGAGTTCATATCGACGGCTTGGTTCGGCACCTCGATGTCGGCTCATCGCATCCTGGGGGTGAAGCAGCTCCCAAGGGTATGGCTGTTCGCCATTTAAAGCGGTACGCGAGCTGGGTTCAGAACGTCGCGAGACAGTTCGGTCTCTATCCTCCGTGTGCGTTTGGGAATTTGAGGAAAGCTGCTCCTAGTACGAGAGGACCGGAGTGGACGAACCTCTAGTGTATCGGTTGTCGTGTCAACGGCATTGCCGAGTAGCTATGTTCGGACGGGATAAACGCTGAAAGCATCTAAGCGTGAAGCCTCTTCCAAGATTAGATTCCCCGTCCTTCGGGACATAAGACCCCTGGGAGACTACCAGGTTGATAGGCTGCAGGTATAAGCGTAGCAATGCGTTAAGCCGAGCAGTACTAATTGGTCGAACGAACTTCTTTTATAATACTCAGATGAAAAGCTTGTTTATCTTTTCGGTGAGCAATGTAGAGAAAGTAAAATTGAATTTACTATGAATTACTTTTGTAAGTAATAATCATTCTTATAAGTCTTTATTGTTTTTTTATAACACCAAGAAAGCTTGGTGTTGACATCTCGAGCGGAGGGGGTACACCTGATCCCATTCCGAACTCAGCAGTTAAGTCCTCCAGCGCCGATGATACTTGGGGATAGCCCTGGGAAAGTAGGTCGATGTCAACATTAAGCTTTTTTTGGGTGTTTGACATTTTTGACTATATTTAATATTATTTTAATGTGGAAAAAATGAGAAACGACTCTACAGAACTTAATGAAGGTATAAAAGCCTTTGGAAGGGTTCAATCTTCATTTACCCCCGATCAAAAACATAAATATTTTGAAATCGCTGAACAAAACTTGAGAGAAGTACTTCTTCAAATGATTCATCGTATTGTTAGAGAGAATAACTACGCTTCTTTTTCTGTATCAAGTAATAAAAAATTTTCTTTTGAACAAACTGATTTAGCCTATGAATACCTAAAAACTTTATCTTTCTGTGGAACAGTTTCGGATAAGACAAGAAAAGTACTAGAACAATGGCATTCTCTTTTCAAAATAAGTAGAAACTAAGCTATTGAAGGAAGGGAATTGTTGTTTAATCTACTTCTGGTATTTCTAGGGTTTTGTTTTTTACTGTTTTTTGAGTGTCAACGAAGCTGTTATCGACAATAAAAATTCCTTGATGTGTTATTTTGCTGATTTGGGTACGTGCAATGATTCTTTGTTGTCGCCAGAGCCATTTCCATTTATCGACAATAATAGTTTCGATACGAGGCGAGAGGGTATCAAAAGTAAAATTGGTTACTTTTCCAATGTATTGCTTCCCATTCCATACCTTTGCACCCAGAATAGGGACTTCTTTTCGTATAATCTCTTTTAGGCGTAATGATTTTTCCGGCTCGCTTAACGCATCTTCTGTTTTAATAATGAGCTTATTGCTTGTCCATGATTGTATGTCTAAAAAATTCATAATTTTAAGTTCTGATCCTATTTTTACCCAGGCTGCTTCAAACTTTCCTGTACTTGGATTAATAACAAAATCAACGAGATATCCGATAGGAAAATCTTGGTGTGCTTTTTCAAAGATAAAAGTTCGACCGATAGTTTTAAACGTAAGTTTCATAGATTTTCAAGTGAGAGTTGAATTCCCTTTTCTACTATGTCTGGTACTTGCTCCCATTCTTCGGGAGAGAATTTTTGGAGGACAAAGTCAGCTGTGTCTATTTTTTGCTTGTGTTCATTTTTAATTCCAAATTTAATTCTTGAGAAGGCATCACTCCCCACGGTCTGAATAACGGATTTAATACCATTGTGTCCGCCACTACTACCTTTTCTTCGAAATCGAATCTCTCCAAATGGAGTATCAACATCATCAAAAAAGATTATGATATCTTCAACAGGAATTTTATAAAAATTTCTCACAGCAGTAATTGCTTTTCCACTCGCATTCATATAGGTTTCCGGTTTTACCAAAATCACTTTTTCATGGTTCATATGCCCATAACTAATTGAAGCAAAGAATTTTTTTTCCTTTTTAAAAGGGGTTCCAGAACACTTTGAAATAAAAGTATCCATAACAACAAAACCTATATTGTGTCTTGTTTTTTCGTACTTTTCCCCATGATTTCCTAGACCTACCAAGAGCTTCATTGGTTCTATTGTAATTTTTAAGAAAATTTGTTTCAATCGATCTCGTGAAAAGACCTGAAAATATTTATAATTCTAAAAATATTGTGACTTTAGTCATCATTTTTTCTGTTATTTTTTGGTTACTGTACAGTCTGGCTACCTTTTGGCACAAAAGTCGTAAAATGAATCAAGAAATCGAGGCCATTCGCGTTCAGAATGAGCAAAATATGAACACTATTGAAGAAAAAAAACAACGCTTGGCTTATTTGCAAACTCCACAGCGCATTGAAAAGGAAGCGAAAATGCAAATCGGAAGAAAACAGCCCGGAGAAAAAGTTTTGGTTTTTATTGAAGAGACACTAGACATTATTCCTACAGAAACAGAAAAAAGACAAAAAGAACATATCGAGAGGACTGATGTCCCTATTTTTGATAAATGGAAATGGATTTTTTGGGGACAAAGATGATTTTCATTAAGTGTTTAGGTTCTCTTGATTTTCCTTTCCCAGATCTCTAGAATTGCTCTGCTAATTTTCGTATGGATATTGGAACACATTTAGCTACTGGATTGGTTGCCTCTACTTTCTTTGAAAGTCCCACGGTCAAGATAGCTTGTATTGTTGGATCTATCGCACCTGATTTAGTCGGTATTCCTCGGTATATCTACAAATTTCTGGTGAAAAAAGAATGGAAATTTTGGGAAGTCATACGGGATGAAGATCGTGGGGTTGTATTTCCGGACTGGATGATGCGGATGTATTATTTTTCTCATAGTTTGCTTTTTAGCGGTCTACTCGTAGCGGAAGGTATTTTATTCGATGACCCACTTATGTTCGCTTTCTCTATTGGCTATCTTTCTCATGTCATGTGGGACATTCCGACTCATGTAGGGAAATGGGCGAATCGTCCGTTTTATCCTTTTTCTAACTGTACGATTGAGGGCTATCAAGATTGGTGGCAGCATAAAGTTATGAGAAGATTTGCCTTTGTTATGTGGGTTGGGTTATTTTCGGCCTATTTCTTTATCACATGAGGGAAGCTGTCCCCAATATTTTGACTTTAACTCGAGGTATCTTAACTTTGTTGATTATTCCCCTTTTTTTTGTGCATTTTTCTTATCGATTTGAGGTCATTTATGGTCTTTTTTTTGTGGCGACAATAAGTGATTTTTTGGATGGTTATTTGGCTCGGAAGTGGAAAGTGGTTAGTGATTTTGGAAAAATGTTTGATCCTTTATTAGATAAAATTTTAACGTTATCACTCTTCATGCTTCTCATTCCTTTTAATCTTTTGCCCACTTGGGTATTTGTATTGTTTCTGATTCGTGAATTATTCGTAGATGGAATGAAAAATTTTTGCTTGTATCAAGGACAGGTTATTCCAGCGATTCTTAGTGCAAAATGGAAAACATTTTTTCAAATGGTAATGCTTCATGCTACGCTCCTTCTTCTGATTTTCCCCGGCAATACCTTTTTGACGCCTCTTGTGTTCGTGACGGCTTACGTGGGATTGATTTTGGCGTATACGAGCGGTTACACGTACTTCACCCTCTTTCTCAAAGCTTTTCGCTTATGATCGATTATTTATTCGTATTCTTGTATTTTTTGCCCGCTTTTGTAGCCAATGCGATGCCGGTCATCGTCAAAAACATTCCCGGTTTACGTACATGGAATACGCCCGTGTGTGAATCTATGTTCGGTAAAAATAAGACCTATCGAGGTTTTGTTTTTGGTCTTTTGGGGGCTGTGATCATTGGATATATATTATATTACAAGATTTATTTTCTAGGTTTTCCTTTTTTACCTTATATTATGACAAGCTTTTTGATGGGATTAGGAGCTTTAGTGGGAGATTTGGTGGAAAGTTTCATCAAACGACGGCTATATATAAAGCCCGGAAAGCCCTTACCTTTCTGGGATGGGGTGGATTATATATTAGGAGCGATGCTTTTTACACTCCCTTTTTTTGTTCCTACGCTCGACCAATTTTTATTCCTTCTTTTGATCGCTCCGATTTTGAGTTTGGTTTCGAATAGTATTTCATATCTTTTGGGTTGGAAAAATGTCTGGTATTAATCTAAGAAAACTGATCTTGTCCCTTGGAGGGAGTGGATTTTTCCCACAATTCCCCGGAACATTTGGGAGCTTGGTATCGCTGATTATTTTATGGGGACTTTCTCGGTTGATACCTTCTGAAACTATAGAACGAGCTGCTTTTTTAGGAATTCTTTTTCTTTTTTTCTTTTTACTCTCTCTTCATTTCCTCTCTAAAAAAGATAAGCATGAGGATCATGATGCTTCTTGGATCGTGATTGATGAATTTTTGGGCATGATAATCAGTACTGTGCCTTTTTTCTTTGGAAATTTTTCCTGGTGGTGGTGGGGCACAGCTTTTGTGTTGTTTCGAATATTTGATATGGCGAAGCCTTTTGGGATTGGTGCTATTGATAGAAAAAAGACAGCAATAAGTATCCTTTTGGATGATATTGTAGCGGGAATATATGTTTTGATTTGTTTGGCTTTTCTGAGTTGGATTTTTTGATTTTTTCAGACACAATACAAAAGTATGAAAAAAACTGTTGTGATTATTACTGGGCATCCTGATAAAGAGAGTTTTTGTGCTGCACAATCTTCAGCCTTGAAAAAAGCTGCAACGAAGCAGGGCTTTGCCGTGAAACAATTTTGGGCGTTTAATTATCCTTTACCGGATAATCATCCTTATAAAGGTGGGTTTTCTGATGTTTATAATGAGGTAGGTGATGTCATCGCTGAGGCAGAATATATTGTGGTTTGTTGCCCGATGTGGAACTTTGGTCTTCCTGGAGGACTAAAAAATTTTCTAGATGGAGCCCTTCAAGTCAAAAAAGCTTTTCGGTTTCAAGGACATCCACTTTTAAGCTGGCTTTCTAAAAAACCTTTTTTCAGTCGACTTCTTCCCGGAGGATTTCCGGTAGGACTTTTGAAAGCGAAAAAAGTTCTCTGTGTACTGACGACAGACAGTCCAAAATGGTATTATGGATTAGTACGAGGTCGTAACCTAGTTTTTCCTCAGATCAAAAGACTTTTTGCTTTTTGTGGTGTTCGAAAATGCGAAAAAAAGCTTTTTGGATGTGTGAGAGGGAGTTGCTTGGAAGACCGAAAACAATGGCTGGCAGATTTAGAGAAGTATGGATTTTAGTGCTTTTAACATTATTACGAATATTAGTAGGTAAAAAGTAGCTTTTGACACATTTCAAGGGACTGAGTAGAAAAATAATAAAGAGTACTTCTACGACTTGGAGAAGCACTCTTGTATGATCTATTCGCTGCGCAACCTCTTTTCATTGCGTCTCCGCATGGTGAAAGGTTCGCATGAAATACTGACAGAGGTTCTTATGGTTTTTTTTTGTCCTCTTATGACTTCATCATATGCCACCTCCTTTGCTCTTGCAATAAAATTTCACTTTATTTTCACAAAATACTCTCTACTTTACTCTTCCTCAACGAGATTTTCTTCTGGTCCCTGAGTAATCGCCATATCTTCTGGTTTTCCCATTTTTTGGGTTCGTGCGAGTTGCGGATTATAAACTTGATAGAGTAGTTCAATGATTTCTTCTGTATTAAGTGATGTAACTTGGAGTCCACAGTTCTCAAGTGATGTTTGGACGACATTAACACGATTATCTAAGCTTTTTTTGAGTTCGGCAAATTCTCGACGTCTTTTGAGGATTTCTAGAACTGTATCATCGGGTTTGATATAGGATAAAAATTTAGAAAGAAGCGTCTTTTTTTCAGCTCGATTGGGGTTGACTTGTACTACGACAAAGAATCTTTTTTCCATGATATCTGAATATTCAACGAGCTTTTCAATGTATTCGATGTATTCAGCCATTTGATCTCGAAGGAGCTGATTGCTGATTTTTTTCATCCGTTGGTCTAAGATATCTAGGTAGTGATCGATATCGAGTTTTCGAGAACGAATGAGAATTTGCGTGGGAAAGTTGAGAGAATTAAGAAATTTCTGATAGGAGCCTATAATGGCATTTTGTTCCGCTTCTGACTTGAGATTAAAATTAATAGAAGATACTTCTAAAACTGCCCGAATTCCTCCGTTTTTTAACACTAATATACCATTGCGCACCCCAGCAAAATTGAGGTAACGCTGGGTGGACAGCATTTTGTTTTTCTGACTTTTTGGTTTCGTTGATAGTGGTTTGTCTTCTTTATTTTTCATATTTTTCTTTTTTATTAGGATCAAAATCCGATTTCTGATTATCTAAAAACTCTGCTAGATCCTTGGCTTTCTTGGGATCAAATTCTTTGGCTTCGATATCGTCTAACTTTTTCTGAAGAGAAGTTACTCGTGTGGTTATTGACACAAAAGGCTCTCCGACTCCCGCCATCCAGTACCGCCTGGGAAATCGAAAGAAAGTTTGTTCAATAAAAAGTAAAATGAATTGTGGAAGAGGAATTGATCGTATTCTTAAAAAGGCGAAAGCAACGGAAATTGCTGCCGGAAGCCATATCAAAATTCTCACCGGAAAAGACGGTTCTTCGTTTTTTCCAACGTTCACAAAGATAATGTAGGAAATCCCAAAGCCGATCATCATAATGATGAGCTGGCGTAAAGTTATAAACCATAAAATCTGGTCTTCACGTTGAACGTTTTGCGGAACTTTGTATTGCATTTCTAAAATTCTTATTATTATAATTGATTTTCAGCTTTTTTTCAAGGAAAATAGCGGCGTTATCGAAAAAATACCATGTCGGAAAATCATCTGATCGAAGAACGGAAACGAAAGCTGGAAGAGTGGAAGAAGTTGGGATTTGGCTATGCGTCTAAATTTGATCGCACGCATACTGCTTCTCAAGCCAAGCAAGCAGTAGAAAAAAAAGCCCCTCGAGACAGTAATGATGTTTTAAAAAAGCCAAAGAATGTGCAGAGATTGTGCGGTCGGATTATGAATTTGCGAGATATGGGAAAGTTAACGTTTTTGAAAATTCGAGATGTAAGTGGTGACTTTCAGATTTGTCTGGCTAAAGATATCTTGGGAGATCAGTATAAACAGTGGTTGAAGTTGTTGGACTTAGGTGATTTTTGCGGCTTTTCAGGAGAGTTTTTTGTGACTAAGCATGGTGAACCAACTCTCTTAGCAATTGAAGTAATGCCTTTGGCGAAAACTCTGCGTCCTTTGCCGGAAAAATTTCATGGTTTGCATGATCGAGAAGCGTGTTACCGACAACGATATTTGGATTTACTGACCAATCAAGAGACGTTTAAGCGATTTCAGATTCGAACACAGGTCGTAAAAGAAATTCGTCGATTTTTGGATGAGAAAGATTTTCAGGAAGTGGAAACGAGAAATTTGCAGCCGCAAGCAGGAGGTGCTCTGGCAAAAGTGTTTGACACTCATCATGAAGCTTCTGATCATGATTTTGTACTGCGAATTGCCCTTGAATTGGACCTCAAAATGTTGGTTACCGGGGGAATTGAACGAGTGTATGAGATCGGGAAAAATTTTCGTAATGAGGGGATTGATCCTTCTCATTTGCCAGAATTTACGATGCTTGAGTGGTATGCGGCTTATGAAGACTTGGAACGCAATATGGAATGGACAGAGGATATGATCAAGGGTGTACTCAAGAAAGTTTTGGGAACAATGAAAGTAAAAGTATTAGATAAAGATGAGAAAGAAATAGCAGTTGATTTCGGAAAAAAATGGCCGAGAGTACGATTCCCGGATTTATTAAAGCAGTATGCCAAGCTTGATATGTTTACAGCGAGTCGTGAAGATATTGAAAAAAAAGCCGCAGAATATGGCATGAAAAAGGACGATATCAAGACTACTGGCAATGGAAATTTGCTAGACTTTATTTATAAAAAATCAGCTCGCCCTTATCTCATTGAACCTACTTTTGTCATGGATTATCCCTCTGAACTTAAGCCTTTGGCTCGTCCACGAGAAGATGGAACTGCCGATTGCTATCAGCTACTAGTGGCTGGGTGGGAGATTGTTAATTCTTATGGGGAGTTAGTTGACCCACAGATTCAGAGAAAACTTCTTGAAGATCAAGCCAAAGCTAAGGCGGGAGGAGATGAAGAAGCTATGGACGTCGATGAAGATTTTTTAACTGCTATGGAACATGGCATGCCTCCGATGACAGGATCTGGACTGGGTATTGATCGTTTTGTGGCTCTGATTACACATCAGCCAAATTTGCGTGATGTGATCTTTTTTCCATTGATGAAGCCAGAAACAAAAAAAATATCCGCCAAAGAAGCCGAAAATACCTATCGCTCAAAAAAAGTGGTTATCATTGCGGACGAAAGTTTGAATCCTGGCGTCGTCGCTAATGCAATTGGACAACTCGGCATTTCGATTGGTGGTCATAGTAAAGAAAAGCTGTTTGAAGCTAAAATCCTGCATGACAAAGATAAGCGTATCCATTACACGGATTGTTTTTATGGTATGGCAAATTTAGCAGGAACTCGGAAAGATATGGTTTATTTTGCTGAAAAATGCTACGAAGCGGGTATTCAATTTTTCGACTTTTCCGACATCATGCGTAGTGCTCATACTGACGCCCAAATGCAAAAAGGATATAAAGAGAAAAAAACAACAGACATTGGTTATATGGCTGTGGGAGCTCTTATTCCATCTGATTTTGAGAAAGCATTTTTGTCACAATTGAAGCTCTTTGGAGCAAAAAAATGATATCAAAACTCTTTCTCTTCGACTTCCGAAATTACAGTAAACGCCATTTTGAATTTTTGGAGAAAAATGTGGTGTTCTATGGTCCGAATGGTCGGGGGAAGACCAATATTTTAGAAGCTTTGTCTCTTTTGAGTGTGGGACGAAGTTGGCGAGAGACGTCTCCGAAAGATCTCATATTGTACGGTCAAGAATCCGCCAAAATCACCTCTGAAACGTCACGGAAAGATATTTATACGGTTAAAATACAACCTCGATCGAGAATTTTTGAGAAAAATGAGAAAAGGATTCCTCTGAAAAAACATTTCGGACAGATTGCGACACTTCTTTTTGTTCCAGAATATTTGAATCTTTTTTCTGGAACGAAGCAAAATCGCCAACGTTTTTTTGATCGATTTTTATTTCAAATATCCCCGATTTATCGTGATGTATTGAGTCGTTTTAATCGAGCAACAAAACAGAAAAATGCATTACTGAAGGGCTATGACTCCAAACTCTTTAATGCAACTCAGTTGCAACAACACCTTTCGCCCTGGAATGATATTTTGGCGGAAACAATTCCTCAGATTATTCAGTCCAGAAAAGATTTTTTGTCTGAATTAAATCCTCTTTTGCAACAAGAACTTTCTAGTATCGCTCATGACTCGGATTCAATTGTGATAGAGCTGGATATCAAGGAAGACTTTGAATCAACGCTATCAGGTGTGCAACAATTTTTTGAAAAGAATATGGAGCGAGAAATAGCTGCCAGAAAATGTATTATTGGTGCTCATAGGGATGATTTTTCATTTGTATTTCGTGATAAACCGATCTTGTCTTCGGCATCTCGGGGAGAAGAACGTTCTGTGCTTTTGGCTTTATTGTCTGCACAGAAAAAAATGTTGAAAGAAAAGTTACAAACGAATCCAATTCTGCTTCTCGATGATGTTTTTTCTGAACTTGATCAATCACGTCAGGACTACTTGGAAAATTTGTGTGATGAATCTCAGATATTTTTTACCACTACTCATCAATCGCATTTTGAGAATTTCTCACATCCCGTTCAGAAATTTGAGATAAGATAGAAAATTTTATGTGATTATCCTTAAGGCTTATTATTTTTTCTTCTTTCTTTTTTTCTCCTGTCCTTCCATAGCATCTTTTATTTCAAGTTGAATAGGCGTTCCATGAAATCCATATTTTTCTCGTAATTTGTTTTCTAGATACCGTCGATAGCTAAAGTGAAATGCTTTGGAGTTGTTTACGAAAAAGATGAATTTGGGTGGCATGGTGTCGGCTTGGGTAGCATATTTTATAGTGCCTTTTTTAGTGCCCACCATAGGAGTTATATGTCCATAGTAGACCTCGGGGACAAATCGGTTGAGTTCGGCGGTAGAGATTCTTTTTTGGCGTTCTTGATATATACCCTTGAGTGATGGGAAAATATCTGAGATTCCTTTTTTAGTCTGAGCTGAGAAAAAAAGGACGGGTGCCCAAGACAAAAAAGTCATTTTTTGATGCAGGTAGTGCCAGTAATTTTTTCGTACGGTATCAAGCTTTTCTCCCCACATCTTGACTTCATCAAGTTCTCTTTCATCGGTTTCTTCTTTTTCACCTGATTTTTCTCGAACTAAGTCAAATTTGTTAACTCCAATAATGATGCCTTTTCCAGCTTTAATAATTTTTCCAGCGAGGACTAAATCTTGATGCGTGACACCATCTAGGCTATCGATCAAAAGAATGCACACATCAGCCATTTCTATGGAACGCTGGCTTCTCACACTACTCCAAAAATCGATGTCTTTCCCAATTCTTCCGGCACGTTTGAGTCCGGCGGTGTCTAAAAAAAGAAATTTTTGCCCTGTTTCATCGGTGTATTCTGAGTCAATGCTGTCTCGAGTGGTACCGGCAATATTTGAGACAATGGCTCTTTTGGAGCCGATTATGGTGTTAAAAAGCGAACTTTTTCCGACATTTGGTCGACCTATGAGGGCTACTTTTATACTATCTTTCTCTTCTTTTGGTTTGTTTTCTGCATCTTTTTTTTCAAATTTTAGTGCTTCGAGCTGATCCTCAATAGCGTCTTCTAGCTCCCACATTCCAGTATAATTTTTGGCGGAAATAGATAGTGGAACTCCCAACCCAAACTGTGCTAATTCCAATAAGCTGTCTGTTTGTCCGTCATCGATTTTATTGGCGATAAAAATTACTGGTGTTTGGGATTTGCGAAGTTGAGTAATGATATTTTGGTCTTCCAAAGTTATAGGAGCTTTTCCGTCGATGAGAAAGAGAATAATGTCAGCGTTTTCAAGGGCGAGTTTGGCTTGGGTTTGGATTTCTTCTTCTAAGGTTTCCCCTTTTTCATTTCTGAGTCCGGCGGTATCGACTAACCAATAATCATAATTATCCCCTTCTATTTTTTCCATTGCAGTATCTCGAGTAGTGCCGGGAATATCTGATACAATGGCTTTTTGACTTTTGGCAAAGCAATTGAAAAGGGTCGATTTTCCGACATTTGGTCGACCGATAATAGTGATGAGAGGAAGTGTCATGAGAGATTTGAATTTAACAAACATATTTTTTTTTGTAAACTACCATTGATGATGAGTTTGTTGCGAAAAATAATTCCTGAACGATCTCCGTTACGACTTTTGTATCACAAAATATCGGCTATTTTGGCTGCTATTTGGTATCGTTTTCCTGGGCATTATTTGACAGTGATTGCCGTTACGGGAACGAGTGGTAAGTCTACTACAGTTGAGCTGATCTGGCATATTTTACAGCATGCGGGAGAAAAGTGTGGCTCGCTTTCTTCTATTCAGTTTCATGTTGGGAATAAGACGTTTGACAACGAATCGCTTCGTACTTCTCTTCGCCCTTGGAAAACTCAAAGATGGTTGAGAAAGATGGTAAAGGCAAAATGTAAATATGTGGTTATAGAAGTGTCTTCTCATGCTATCGACCAAAATCGATTATGGGGAACTGGCATTGATACAGCAGTCTTGACGAATATTTACGAAAATGAGCATTTGGATTATCATGGTGATTTTTCTCATTACTTAAAAACCAAATTTTTATTGTTTCAGACATTGAATCGTGAATATCGAAAACCAAATGTGCCAAAGTGTTTTGTTTTGAATCGAGATGATAAACATTATGAGGTTTTTGCTGATGCATCTTCAGATCGAGCATGGACGTATTCCTATCAACAAAATAGTGATTTTCGGGCTCAGGATATTCAATTGAATGACAAAGGATTGTCTTTCAATCTTCGTATTCCTAATAATAATGCCCACATCGAAGTGCCTCTCATCGGACAACATAATCTAGAAAATATTTTGGCAGCCATTACTGCGACCAGTATTCAACAAATACCTTTACCTAAAATCGAAGCTTCCCTTAAGAGCCTTAAGGCTATTCCCAGTCGTTTGGAATTGGTAGACAGTAATAATCCTTATTCGGTTTTTATTGATTATAGTTATAAGCCATCAGCACTTCAGTCTGTTTTAAAAACCCTCAAGGATGTTGGACAGGGGCGAATTATTGTCGTGTGGGGAGGTGCAGGAGGGCGATCGAAAGAAAACTGGCAAGAATGTGGAGAATGGCTTGATAAATTGGCAGATGAAATTGTTTTGACGACTGATGATCCATACAACGAAGATCCACGCTATATCGTCCAGTGTGTGCAGGAAAAGATAAAACGAAAAGAAGGAGAGAATTTTTTTACTATTGCTGATAGGTACGAAGCCATTCGCTACGCTTTACTGACAGCTCAACCGAAAGATATAATACTTATTGCAGGACGAGGACATGAAAAAATTCAAACTATTGGAAAAATAAAAATCCCTTTTGTTGATCGGGAGGTAGTAGAGGAGATATTACAGACAACCTAATTCTTTTTTTATCTCAAGAATCGGTGGATTTTTTTCCCGTTTTTGTTATCTTGGGGGTGACGTTTTTTTCTCTTTTTCATGATATCAGAACTTAATCAATCGTTAGAAAAAGCTGTGAATCATTTGAGGCAAGAATTGGCTGGAATTAGTGTTGGTCGGGCAAATGCTGCATTGATCGATGAAGTTTCGGTTGAAGTATATGGAAGCTCTATGCCTCTTAAAAATACGGCCAATATTTCTTGTCCTGATTCTCAGACTATTCGTATTGAACCATGGGACAAAACTGTTTTAGAGGCTATAGAGAAAGGCATTATTGCATCCAACACCGGTATGATGCCACAAAATATGGGAGAATGTATTTTGCTTAAAGTACCTTTGATGACCGAAGAAAGGCGTCGACAAATTGTTAAAAAGGTTCATGATTTAGCTGAAAATAGTAAGATTTCTATCCGCAATATTCGTCAGGATTATGTAAAAAAAATCAAACATCAGAAGGATCAAAAAGAGATTTCTGAGGATGAAGCCAAGCACCAGGAAAAGCAAGTTCAAGAAAAGATTGATGAAACCAATAAAATGGTCGATGAAATATACAAGAAAAAAGAAGCTGACATCTTGTCTGTTTGATGGTTTCTTCCATTTTTTGATTTATGTTTCGTCGTAAAACCCGTCGTCGTCGTCGAGAGTTTCTCTTGGATTCAAACCAAACGCACCGCCCAAAGGGGCGAAAGATTCGGAATAGAATGATGAATCTTGTTGTACAGTTTCTTTTTCTTCGTCAGATTGCGCGTCTTTTTCGTACTTCTTTTTTGGTATCTTTTATTTTTTCTTTGATCACTCTTTTTATTTTGATTGCTCTTTTTTCACCTTATTTTGACATCAAAAAAATAGCTTTTCTGAGAGATGATCCCAGGCTTGATATCGAACTTTTAGAAGAAAGTGTGGCTGATTTTTATGGAAAAAATTTATTGCTTTTATCTCATCAAAAGATGAAGAATCATTTATATGATATTTTTCCAGAGTTTGAAACTATTGACATCCAGGAAAAGTGGCCCTCTGAAGTTGAGTTAAAGGTTACTTTATCTCCTCCTTTTGTAAATATCCTTAATCACGAACTGGCAAATTTTTGGGTGGTAACAAAAAGTGGTATTGTTCTACAGAAAGAAGCTCAAGAAGGGCTCCCCTTGATAACTGTTTTTCAACATGAAAAACCGATCACACATCGACAAAAATTTCTGAAAACGGAGGAGTTGGAAAAAATATTTGCGGCACGAGATTTTATCCATCAAGAACTGGATTTAAAAATCTCAGAACTACATCTTTTTTATGTATCAAAGGAAGTGCATTTGATAACGGAAAACAATTTTTCGATTTGGATTGATTTGGCACAGGATATTGAACCACAAGTAAGGAAATTGAAGTTGGCAGAAGAGAAGATTGATTTTTATTTTTCTCCGCTTGAACACATTGATCTGAGAATTCCAAATCAGATTTTTTGGAAGTAATTCTATTTGTCTTTTTCCTGTATTCTGATTAGTATTTGCAACGTTATTCCTTCTTCTTTTTTATTATGAAATTTTCTGTCGCCTCCAAATCTGTTTCGGCTGATAGCCTCTTTGTTTTTGTTCCGGAAAAAAAATGGAATGCGAAACTTTATGGCACTTTCTTATCATCCTCTTTAGCTAAACAGATTGCTGAACGCATGAGTGCGAAAGATTGTGAAGGGAAGCTTGGAGAAATGGTTCAACTTTTTCCTGGAAGTAACGATGCAAAAAAAACGTTTCTGATTGGAACCGGAAAGGGGGATCAATTGGTTGATCAGAGAAAGGCTGCTAGCCTAGCACTTCGAAAAGCAAAAAAATTAAAATCAAAGAAAGTAGCGTTTCTATTGCCAGATATTTTTGATCTAAAGCGAATAGTATCTGGAGCGATGTTGGGAAATTACGAGTTTAAAATTGGAGATACGAAAGATCAGTTTTCACCTTCTCAAGTCACACTTCTGAGTCGCACAAAATTTTCTCAGCAGGAATTGGATGCTGAAGTAGCTTTGGGAGAAGCAACAAATTTTACACGTGATCTGATCAACCTGCCTCCCAATATGATGACGCCGAAAATCTTAGCTGGAAAGGCAAAGACTTTAACGAAAATAAATAAAAGTCTGAAAGTAAAAGTTTTGGGAGAAAAAGAGCTTTTGAAGCTTAAAATGGGAAATTTTTATGCCGTTGGACAGGGTTCGGCTGAGGAATCTCAGATGGTAGTCCTCGAATACAATGGCGGCAAAAAATCGGACAAACCAATTGCTTTTGTAGGGAAAGGTGTGACCTTTGATGCTGGAGGATATAATCTGAAACCGACCAAGTACATCGAAACTATGAAGTGTGATATGGGAGGAGCGGCAACGGTACTCGGTCTTTTTCACTGGATTGCAAAAGCGAAGCCAAAGCAAAATGTCATCGGTGTAATTGGAGCGGTGGAAAACCTGGTATCAAGTAATGCTTTTAAACCCGGAGATATTTTGACTGGGATGAATGGTCAGACCGTTGAAATTACGAATACTGATGCCGAAGGAAGGTTGGTTTTATCTGATTGCTTATATTATGCCGCTACTAAACTCAAACCACGTTTGATGATGGATGCGGCTACGCTCACGGGAGCAGTGGTAGTGGCTCTGGGAGAAAAGATTACGGGTATTATGGGGAATGATGCTAAGGCTATTACTCAGGTCAAAAAAGCAGCAGAGCAAGCGGATGAGCCAGTGTGGGAGTTGCCAATTACTGATTTTTTCCGAGAAAAAATAAAAGGTACTCAATCTGATTTGATTAATTGGACGGCTGGGGTAGGTGCTGGAAGTTCTATGGCTGGTACTTTTCTGGAAAACTTTGTCGAAAAGACTCCATGGGTGCACTTTGACATTGCAGGAACAGCTTTTCATGAAAAAGGTGGTGATGAGCTTTCTCCTATAGGAGCTACCGGAACTTTGCTGCGCACGTGGCGGAATGTAGTGGAAAGTGTGTAGATATAAAAAACCCCAGAGGGAAACAAGTTCCACCGGTTTTATTCGAAAGAAAAATACTTTTCTTGAAAGGGGTATTAAGTGAAATTCGAAGAATTAGTAACTAATTCCATATCTGTCAAAAACAGCTTCCAAGTCTGATATTATACTTTCTAAGTCGTCAACTTTTCCATCATCCCAACTACTACATCCACCCCAACCACAGACAGCATCTTCTACTTTTTCTAAAGTAGATTCAAGATCATTTATTGCTGATTCAACATCATAAAAATCGCTTATATAGTAAGCGTAAACTTGCTGTGAAACGAAAGCCAAAATAGTAACACCGACACCAAGAAAAAAGTTTTTCATAGTAATGAAATGAGGTACGATCAAAGCTTTGCAGATCAAATTTTTTGTGTCAATAAGTGTAATTTAATAATAATTACATTTTAATTACTGACTCGTTGTAAATCCTGGCGGAGGGCTTTGGATGGCTTTACCATCTACACGGATAACGAAGGCGTGTGGATTAGGAGAGGCTCCGGGAGCAGCGGTTCCGTTGCTGCCGTTGTATCGTCTGACGTAGTGAAGATCGTATTTTTGGGATTCTTCTGAGCTATCATCTCCCCATGGAGTCCGGGTGTTAAAGAATCCTCCGAGAGTATTGTTGGTATATAAGGTTCCTTGCAGGAGAAGCTGATCCGTACTTCCGGGATTTCCGGTGGAAATAGAACTGCCATCATTAGTCATGATGGCTCCGTCGGCGTAGTAGGTTCCGACTATGTTTTTAACGTTTGATCGGACAAAGATATTGCTTTTCGCAGGCTTCACTCCTGGATTACTATTGATGAGTATAAATCCGACTGAATCGGCATTGTTTTGGTACTGCATATCATCGGCAATGATCAGATTTCCATCTTTGATAATGAGGGTGTTTTTCCCCGTAGGCATATTGATACTTGCGCTTGAAGTACTCAATGTCACATCTCCAGTGACGACAACTACGTTTTTATCGGTAAACCAATTAGCAAAATCTCCTGATGGAAGTGTGTCAGATACCCCTCGGCTGAGACGAACGGCATTTTCTACGATATTTTCTCGAAGATCTGTGGCTTGTATGGCTCCGATTTCAATGGCGTTATCAAAAGTATTAAAGGTATCATCTATATCTCCCAATATACCTCCTTCGATATCTGCGCGAATATTTTCTGGAGTCAAATCATAGTTGTATCCGATAGCGCCAGTAGGATCTGAACCATTATTTCGATTACGAAGGTCATAGTTCTGACTATTATCATTGGGGTCATCTGGATCATTAATATTTCCATGTAGCCCAGCACCTCCTGCTGGATGACGAACAGCAGTTCCATTTATCACGTAGTCTATAGCTGTAGTGAGTGACAATGGGTAGTTTGCGGTATCAATATTAAAATTATCGTTGATCAAGTTGATGAGTCCTACCCAACTGTTTTGAGTGACATCTGGAAAACTATCAAAGTGAGGAGTTTGAGGAACATAGGTGACGTGAGTGATGTCTTTATTTCTCGCCTGAAATCCTTCTCCTAAACTTCCAATGCCAGATGTTCCTTGTTCGGTAATGGTAAAATTAATTCGGCTATCTGTATCTTCCCCTGATTTATTGAGGGTAACGTACACTCCTTCTGGTCTGACAGCAAAGAGATTATGAAAGGTGAGTCCTACGTTTTGTGAGATGGGAATATTGCTGCTACCGGTATTTCCGCTACTGGTGATTTCTGGAACGTTCCCCGAAAAATTCATTATTCTTTGTACGACTTGAGCAAGATGATCTCCTATTTTCCCAAGGCTGGGGACTTTTGAGGTTACAGATAGTGATCCTTTTCCATTGGAAATGGTAGGAACACTTACAAAAAGCCCATTGTGAAATTTGGTAAGCTCGTTGGCATCATCATTGGTATTGTAGGTGGGTGATGCTCCTAAGTCGAGAGAGGTAATTTGTGTGACGGGGTTTTGAAATCGATCTTTAATGGTGATCTCGAAATAACACGCATCGCTGCCATTAGCATAAGGAGCATTATCACATGAAGTTTGTACCATGTTGAGTTCTGGATCAGAGGCGGTAATGGTAAATTGAACATTTTCTACGACTGGTCCATTGCCTGCTCGGTCAAATACGGTCAAATCTATGATATAATCTCCAGCTTGTTGCAAGCATTGCTGATTTAAAATCGTTTCCAAGTCATCTGGATCAGTAACGCCTATTTGAGAAAGAGTTTTTGTGACCGGGCTGGTATTGGAACCAAAGCATGAAAAGGATGGAGTATCATCAAGTTCTGGAGTGAAAGCTATTTCTATGGTTGAGGCATTTAGATCTATACCCGATTTTGCTATTCCTCCTCCAGGAATTCCTACATCTTCTGCGGAATCTTCATTGTTTTCACTATCGTCAATCTGTGCCGGAAATTGTATGGTTGGATGGGCATTGGAGTTAGTTTGCCAAGTATTGGTAAAATCCCAGCTTTGCATAGGAGGATTTGTTGAATTTCCAAACCAATAATTAGGATTAGGCTCTCCGGAAGTATTTATGGGACTGGTATCGCCACTTGTAGATATTTGCCCACTTCTATTTACATCCCAGTAGGAATTTTCAATGATTGAACTATTGTTTGATCCGACAAATCCACCGACATTGGAGCTTCCACTAACAGCACCGGTAGAATAAGAGTTCTGGATTTTTGCCCCACTGGTATTTCGTCCTACAAATCCACCTGCTGTAGAAGTTCCCGTGATACTTCCGGTAGCATAGGAGTTTTTGATGAGAGCATTTGATCCTATATTTATACCGGCTAACCCTCCGACGGTGTCATCTCCTGTGACATTTCCCGTGGCATAGGAATCTTCTATTTCGTCTGTATTATTTCCGGTAAGTCCTCCTACGTAGATTCTCCCACTCACAGTAACATCTGCGTAGGACTTTAGAATTTGAGCTACATTCCATCCGACCATACCTCCTATATATAATGATTCGCCAGGTTTTCCGGTTATTATGCCTGATGCATATACTTCTTCGATTTTAGTAGATCCTTGCGTCTGTCCAGCTATAACTCCAACGTACCTTTTCCCGGTAATGTTCGCCCCAATTACTTTGAGATTTTTAATTTGTCCTCCATCTGTAAAACCGAAAAGCCCTACCCTGTCTTCATCTGGTCTATTGATATAGAGGTTGGATATGGTATATCCATTCCCTTTAAAAGTACCATTAAAGTTTCCATAGGTTGTATCTCCTAAAGGATCAAATCCCTCTCCAGAATTATAGGGAGCGACGTTACAATCAATATTGTTTTTTAGCTCATAATCTGAACTAAAGGCGTTTCTGATTTCATCGAGTTGTGCACATGTTGTAATTTCATATGGTTTTTGTTCTGATCCATTTCCATTTCCTGAAAAAGCATGAACCGATACCGGTCCTATGCTCAGCATAAGGAGGAACCCAAACCAAGTTTTTGTGTGCATATTTCTTTTCTCAGATTGTCTCAAAACTCCCTCCAAAAGGCAAAATTTTTTGAGCTCGATGAGAAAAACGAGTAGAGTTCAGGTACGAAAAATGGAAAAAAATTACGATCATCAATCCACCGAAGATCAACTCTATCAAAGTTGGGAACAATCAGGAGCTATGTATGCTGATCGAAATTCTGATAAAAAGCCTTTTACCATCATGCTTCCACCTCCGAATGTCACGGGACATTTGCACCTAGGGCATGCGGCGATGCTGGCTATTGAAGATATTTTGATTCGGTTTAAAAAAATGACCGGACATGAAGTCTTGTGGCTACCGGGAACTGACCATGCGGCTATTGCTACAGAAAATGTTGTGATCAAGCATTTGGGATTGAAGAATCGAAACGAAGTGAGTCGAGAGGAGTTTTTGACAGAATGCCGAAAATTTGCAGCGGAAAAACATGATCGGATTGTGGGACAAATGAAGAAAATGGGAGCGTGGTTGGATTGGAGTCGAGAAGCATATACATTTGATGATGCTCGAAGTCATGCGGTCAATACGATGTTCCGGAAATTATACGATGATGGTTTGATTGCCAAAGGACATCGAATGATCAATTGGTCGACAGGTGCGCAATCTGTACTCGCTGATGACGAATTGGAATGGGAAGACCTGAAAGAGCCTTTTTATTATTTGAAATGTGGACGGTTTATCATCGGAACGGTTCGGTCCGAAACAAAATGCTCTGATTCACCAGTTATCGTCAATCCTCATGGGAAGTATGTAAAGATTAGGACAAAAGCAGGAAACGAAGAATTGATTTTGTCTCAATATGCGTGGGAAGAAAACCCCCTGTTTGCTTTTTTGAAGCAAGATTATGATGTAGTAGAAACGGTAACCGGACATGACCTAGTAGGAGAAACGTTTGAATATGAAACCTATGCAGGAAAGAGAAAATTCTGGGTAGTAGCGGATAATGTGATTGATATGGAGAAAGGGACGGGAGCCATGACGGTTTCAGCTTCTCATTCTGAGGATGACTACGAGCTAGCAACACGATTGAATCTGCAAGAATTGTTTGTTCAAAAAATTGATTTTCATGGTCGGATGACGGAGTTGGCAGGACCGTGCGAAGGTATGACGGTCGAAGAGGCCCGAAAGGAATCTGCAAAAATAATGAAGGAAAAAGGACTGCTTGTGATGATTGATAAAAATTATCAGCATCGCGTCCCTTTCTGTTATCGTAGTAACTCTGTGGTAGAACCTATGGTTTCTTCCCAGTGGTTTATCAGCGTGGAAAAAGAGTTTACTGATCAATGGACAAGCAAAAAAACTACTTTAAAGAAGTTAATGCAGGAGGCTGTTCGGGATGGTCATGTCAAAATTATCCCTAAAAGATTTGAAAAAACGTATTTTCAGTGGATTGATAATCTGCGTGACTGGTGTATTTCTCGTCAGATCTGGTGGGGACACCGCATTCCAGTCTGGTATGGAGAAGTAAGGGGAGAAGAAATAGTAGCTGTAGGTTCTGATGAGGAATTAAAGAAGAAAAATGCGAGTAATATTCGTCAGGATGAAGATACACTTGATACCTGGTTTTCATCAGCTTTATGGCCTTTTTCTACCCTTGGTTGGCCTGATGAGTTCAGTCCTGATTTACAGAAATTTTATCCCAATGATGTACTGGAAACAGGGTGGGATATTATCTTTTTTTGGGTGGCACGGATGATTATGTTTGGTCGATATGCGACTGGGAAGTATCCGTTTCATCATGTATATCTGCACGGCATGGTGACCGATGCCAAGGGCAAGAAAATGTCGAAATCCAAAGGGAATGGGATCGATCCTCTGGATGTGATTTCTGAATATGGGGCCGATGCGGTACGTTTATCTCTGGTCATTGGAACGAGTCCTGGAAATCCTATTCCCCTGGGAAAAGACAAGATTTCGGGATATCGGAACTTTGTAAATAAGCTGTGGAATGCAGGACGGTTTGTACAAATGCAAGCTGGCAAAGATGTAAAAGCGTCTGACACGCCTCAATCTATAGCGGATAAATGGATACTATCTCGTTTCTCTAACGTAGCTCAGGAAGTGAAGAAACATTTAGAAAAATATGAGATCTCTTCTGCCGGCGATAAAATCTATCATTTTATCTGGGATGAATTTTGTGATTGGTATATCGAAGCTTCTAAAGTGGACTCAAATCCTAGTTTTTTGAAATACATATTTCAGGAAATTTTGAAACTGACACATCCTTTGTGTCCTTTTATTTCAGAAAAACTTTGGGGAGAGTTGGCAGGGGAGGAGTTACTTATCGGACAAACTTTTCCAAGCATTGATTTTCGAGATGCACAAGTGGTAGAAAATTTCAGACTCATACAAACTATCGTTACTGATATTCGAAAAATAAGAAGTGATCAGAAAATAAATCCAAAAGAGAAATTGCTGCTCAATATTCAAAAAAACAAAAAATCAGACGTTTTACAAGAAGCTCTCCCACTTCTCAAACTTCTTGCCGGACTCAATGAAATTCAGTTCCTTGAAACACTCCATTCAGAAAAAAATACTGTAAAACTTTTGATTGAAGGTATTTCTCTCCTCCTAAAAATTCCTGTTGATGAAGAAGCAGAAATCCAGAGACAAACAAAGGAAAAACAACTTCTTCAAAATACGATAAAATCCCTCGAATCTAGGCTCAACAACAAAGGATATTTGGAAAAAGCCCCTCAGCATTTAGTAGAGCAAACTCAAAAAGAATTAGAAGAAGCCAAGAAAAAATTACTATCTCTACAATAGAGTACTTTTGTGAGTTTTGAAATAGGATGGGAAGCCTTGAACTCTTTCATTTTTTCTGGTATAATGGAAAGATAATGTCATTGTGTATCTAAACTTTTATGCTTCTTCTTCACTCACAATCTTTCCCTCGATATGGTCTGGACCGATTCTTTGCGATTGCGAAAAAGGCTGGTTTTGATGGTGTCGAGATTGTGATTACGAATGTACTCGATACTCAAAATCCAACGTATCTCAAAGAACTGGAAAAACGATATGGCGTTGAAATTAAATCTTTTTCTATGCCTGATACGCAGGAAGAACATTTATTTGAAGCTTTTCAAAACACAGTCAAAGAATTTCCAAATACTTCGATCAACTTGAGTCCACCCCAGTCATTTGCGTTTAAATACAAAAAATGGGTAGAGCAAATCGTACCAAAACTTTGTCGGAAATACGATTTAAAATTGAATTATCGTAACGTTCCTCTCAGAATGATGCTCGGTATTATTCCTGAGCGAACAGGAAATTCTCTTTATAATTTGAGAGAACAAGGTAGTGTGTGTTTGGATTTGTCGGCTCTTTGGTCGAGTAAAGAAGAAATTATGCGAACTATTGGATTTTTTGATACGGCATTAAAGACCGTTTATCTTTCGAATGTTCATAAAGGACTTCCTTATTCTGGATTATCATCTGGTATCCTGCCTTTGGAAAGTTTCTTAACAAAACTCGCACAACGACGTTTTCAAGGAGATTTTATCCTTAAACTATCTCCAAAATTCTTACACGAAGAAGACGAAGAAAAGATGCTCGAAATTCTAGAAGATTCGAAGCAGTTTTTCGTTCAGTATTTTGAGAAAAAACAAAAGTAGGTAGACTCTCGGCAATGAAATTTATCGTCAATACAGCGCTTGATCCTCATTTTTGTGTGTTATTTGATGAAGGTCAGACTCTGGTCGAGCGTCATACGTGGACTGAGCGAAAACAAGATGGAAAAGAAATTTTTGATTTTTTGAGTAAGCACAATATGGCCGAACGCACCTTGTCTCTGGTGGGTGGAATTTCCGGTCCGGGGGGATTTTCGAGTTTGCGAGCCGGAGCTGGTATAATTAATAGTATTGCTGTAGCCAAAGACCTTCCAACGTATCAGATTCGAGCTGATAAATGGGTATCGGCTCTAGTGGGTTCGGATGATTTTTTACTTAATTCTTTTTCTGATGGAGTGTTTTATCGAGAAAATAACGATTTAATTCGTGTAACAGTAGAAGAAGCGGCTCAAAAATTTTCTAATAAAGAGATTTTTGTCGGATTTTTACCACCAGAAAAACAAGCTTTTTTCTCAAGGCAACTTAATATCTCTTTAGAGAATCAGGAACATATTTTGTTGGAATTGTTATCGCAACAAACACCTCAAAAAGTATTTATATCTGATTACGAATTTCCACCAGTATGATATTTTCAATATTCTCTAGGATCGTTTGAGTATTTTTAAAGAATTTTTTTTTGATGTTTTTATTTCCGTTTTATAATAAGCTTGCTGTTTAAGTAATTCGGTTACACATTGTGTAAATTTTTCGTAAAACAAAGGAACATATTATGACATGGAAAGAGTTTCGGATGTACGGAGCTATGGGAACATCAGTATTGTCTTTGATTTTTATTATTATTCTAGTAATCAATAATAGTAATAACTGGGTTTATTTTATTTTTGGTTTCTCTGTTTTTATTGTGTCCATTTTTTTCTCAGTTCGTTTGTATAGGCAACTGAAGAAAAAAACATATTAAAAGCCCATGAATCATAATAATTAATATTTTTCTCAAAGGTGTCCCGAACTTCAGCATAATCCGAAACAATATATGTTTCGGATTTTTTATTCTTATATTTTGTGTCATCCTGATCCCGCAAAGCGGGAGAAGGATCTCATGCGTTCCTGCAATTCAGTTATCCTAAAAAGAGATTCTTCGTCCTCCGCTGATCGGGGTCCTCAGAACGACAGTGTTTTTATTTTGTTACGTAACATGTTACGTAATACTGAAGAACAAAAATCAGCTTTTCTAACGAAGGGATTCTAGCGCCCGAACAAAAGTTTTTCGAGCTTCCCCTGCCATGTTTTCAGTAACTTTTATATCTGTTTCGTGTGCGATGCGATTACGTAGTCCGTGGAATTTCCAGACTTGCGCTTGGTTTTGGAAGCGTTTGGCGAATTTTTTTGTTGTCTGAGCAGCGTTACTATTTTTATCGAGAAGAAGGTTTTTCAAGGCAGCGATAAAGATTTTGTGTGATTCCATAATACTGTGGGCTGGATCTAGAGATTCTGTGTCTTGGATATGTTCGACAGCGGTCTGAAAATTTTTTTCTGAGAGTTTCTTGGGTCGCCATCGTAGAACAATGACAAGACCTAGTAAAAATATTAATCCCAAAACTGAGAAAATAATTTCTGCCATTTAGAAATCAATAGTTTGGCGAATTGTTTCGAGTACTTTGTCTTGGCTTTTCATTTTAGTAATAAGGGTAACTTGCGCTTTGCCAATGAGTTGCTTAGGGATTTGAATTTGAGCAAATTTTCCTGACGGATTTATTCGTTTGGAAAAGAGAATATCATCATTTTTTTCTACTATAAGCTCAGCCCACTCAACCTGATCAGGATCTGGAAATATTAAGTCAGCTGATAAAGAGCTTCTGTAATTGGCAACTTTGGTGATGGCAGGTCTATTAGAATGAATAATTTTTTCTCTATCAAAAGTAACAGGAATTGATTTTTCCGATACATTGCCGTGATAATCCCAAGCTTTGGCTTTGATCATGTGTCGCCCCAAGTCTTCGTTTGCTGTAAAAACTGCCTCAAAGGGATGATTTTCTGCAAATCCAAGACTATTATCATCAAGAGAAAATTCAACAACTTTGACTCCGGAAGATTGATCTTGGACATCAGCTATGATGTGAACTGTACTGCCGATAACAATATTTTGTCCACCAATAGGACCAAGGAAAGTAATGATTGGACCTGTAGTATCCTGCTCAACAACAATATCAATGCTAGCATCGGTGGCTTGGGATCTCTGATCAATCACCACGACTTTTATAGTATGTTCGCTTCCAAGCTCTGTGTCGGACGGAACTTGCCAACGTCCAGTCCAAGGAAAGCGGGTACTGTCAGCCATGAGTTTATCGTCAAAATAGTATTCCACGGCTCTGATTCCATAACGGGATGTGGCTGATATTCGTACTTCTAGTGGTCCTCGAGCTATCCTACCTCCATTTTGAGGTGATAATATTTGTATTTCCGGAGGATATTGGACTCTTGATGTGGAGAGACTTGTTCTCCGATTTTGAGAACGAAACCTCAGTTCATCTCGTCTTTGAAAGAGATCTTGGCTTTGTTCACTATCTCTAATAGTTCCAAGAGATGTGAGAAAACGAGGATGATCATGGAGCCATTCTTCTACGGGTTTTTGCCAATTGGGAAGGTTGGGTCTGATAGATTGAAGTCCAGTGAGGGCAAATTTCTGTGTGCGAGAATAGAAAGGCGTAGAGGATTCGGCTCTGCGTCCGGTTTTTTTGTCGATATTGATGGTCTGAACTGAGGTATCGAGTTCTGTGGGGACAGCGAAGCTGGCAAAGACCTCTTCCTTCACTAAGTTCTTGGGGGTTCTGTCGGTCGCAATTTTTCCGGAAAATTTGTTTATTTTACGCACTTCAAGTGGTTTGGGTTCATTGTAGACTTTGTCTTTTTTTGCTCCTTTTTCTATGAGTGCTTCATGGGCCCGAACCATAAAATTTTTCCAGATAGGAGCGGCTACAGTAAGTCCTGTAGCGCCTGATTTCATGGGTTCTCCTCGATTGTTACCCACCCAGACACCAGAAACTAGATGTGGGGTAAAACCGATGGTCCATGAATCTCCTGGAACTGTGATAAAGCGAGGGTTGTTTTCTTCATCTTCAGGTTCTTCTTCATTGAAGTTGGGATTTTCGGCAGTTCGGTTTGAAGTACCTGTTTTAGAACCGTTATTGAGTCCGGGGAGTTGAAGTAAAATATTCCAATCAAAATCATCTGTTGTGGGTCTCGTGGATTCATCAGTGAGAATATGACGAACGAGTCCGGCGATTTCTGGGTCTAGCCCATCTCTCTTAGTTTTATCCGGATCGAATGTTTCTAGTACGTTTCCTTCTGAATCCTGAACTTCGAGGATGGCGGTAATCTCGTGATAAGTTCCATCTCCGGCAAAAGCTTGGTAGGCATTGATGTGAGACAGGGGTTCAACTTCTGCTACTCCCACTCCCACAGCTACTCCATGTCGTTCGGCGGAACCTTCGAAAAGAATACCAAGCTTTTCGGCTAGCTTTAAGACGTTTATAGGATCAGCCAGATAAGCAACTTTAATAGCCGGAATATTGAGACTGCGATTAAGTGCTTCTCGTAAAGAAACAGGACCGAGAAAATTTCCGTCAAAATTTTGCGGCTGGTAATTACCACCAAAATCTGTTTCAACATCAAAAACTAACGTGGATGGGTTATAGCCTTTTTCAAAGGCTGCAGCGTACGTAAAAGGTTTGAAGCTGGAACCTGGCTGGCGACGAGAAGTCAGAACATCAACTTGTCCATCTCGTTCTTGGTCAAAAAAGTCTTTCCCACCGATATACGCCAGAATTTCTCCGGTGTCGTTATTAATGGCAGTCATGGCGACATTTTGTGCCCCGTACGTTTCCAGATATCCGGCAGATTTAGTCTCAATAGTGTCTTCGGCTATTTGTTGTAATTCTGGATCCAAAGTTGTGTAGATCCTGAGTCCACCACTTTTAATAAATTCTTTCCCGTATTTTTCTTCCATTTTTTCCCGAACGTAAAAGACAAAATGTGGCGCTTTGATATCAATGCGAGCACGTCTAAATTCAAGAGTGCCTGACTCTGCCCAGGCTTGTTTAAATTCTTCTTCTGTAATCATGTCCAGATCCAACATTCGTTCGAGAACTAAATCTTTTCGTCCTTTTTTGTAAACTTTTTCTTCTTCCCCTTCTTCGTATTCATAAAATCCCATGAGTGAATCTTTATTGGAACCATAAGGGGAAAATCTGGTTGGTGCTACAGGAAGACTTGCGAGAACCGCTGCTTCGGCCAAGGTCAAATCCCGAGCTGATTTATCGAAAAAGGTCTTGGCGGCGGCTTCGACACCATGAGCATTGTTGCCATAGGGAATATTATTGAGATAGAGTTCTAAAATTTCGTCTTTGGTATAATACCACTCGACTTTCATCGAGAGAAGAAGTTCATTAAACTTCCGAGTGACAGTCCTTTCTCGAGACAGAAAGGTATTTTTGACGAGTTGCTGGGTAATAGTAGACCCTCCTCGAGCAGAACCGATTCCGAAGAAATGATTAAGCGTAGCTTTGACAATGGCCCCAATATCAAAGCCAAAGTGTCGGTAAAAACCATCATCTTCAATGGCAATAGTAGCGTCTTTGACATGCTGAGGAATTTCATCTAATGGAATATATTCGCGGTTTTCGTCGCCATGGATGACGTAGAGGATGTGATCATTGGGATTTTCCGTTGGATCCAGAGCGCCTCGGTCATAGATAATGGTAGATTCAGAAAAAGCTAATTGATCAGCATCGTCCACGGATGGCAAAAAAATCCAGCCGTACAAAAAGATTGCAACAAAGATTCCTCCTCCCCATTTCAGGAAAAATGTTTTCCATGATCGTTGTTTTTTAGGCTTCCATGATTTATTTTTTCGATTAAAAAGTCGAGAAATAATATTTCTCAAGCCTTCAAATCTTCTTCGGCGATAACGAAAGGTCCGAATTTTCATTTCTTTTCCATCATCTTTTACCATACAATGGGAACAAATGAAAATTTCTGCTTCGCTTTTGGATGCCAATTTTCAGACTTTGCAAAGTGAAGTAAATTCATTGATGGGAGCAGACCGGATTCATCTGGATATAATGGACGGTCATTACGTACCAAACTTAAGTTTTGGACTTCCGGTCTTGAGTGACATTGATTTTCCGGTGGAAATCGAGGCACACTTGATGGTCAATAATCCGGAATATTTTTTTGAAGATCTTTTGGAGCTGGGGGTGTCAGGACTCATCTTTCACATAGAAAATACCGGTATTCCAAAAGCATTGGAGATTTTAGACACCTTGAAATCTATACAAATTCGCTCTGGCATTGCTCTGGATGGCTACACATCTCCTGATTGGCTGAGTGATGAGATTTTACGTGCAGCAGATCAGATTTTGGTGATGTCGGTTAAATCTGGTTTTGGAGGGCAGTCTTTTATGCGAGAATCTTTGGAGAAAATAAAAACCTTGCGAAAACGAGGCTTCAAGGGCGAAATAGAAGTTGACGGTGGGGTGAATTTGGAGAATGCTATGGAATTGAAAAAAGCTGGTGCAGACATTGTGGCGGTGGGGAGTTTTTTGATGGAAAAAAGTGTCGAAGAGAGAGAGGGATTTATTCAGCAATTTCAGAAGATTTAACATCTATCGGCATGAATAAGTTTAATATCATTAATCTCAATGAGTTTACATGGCAGCTAAATATTGCCATAATGGGGGGAACGTTTGCTGTTTTTAGTTTAGTTTTTGACGAAAAATATATTTATTATGGACTGGTTACGTTTGCGTTTGGCGTCACTACCCATGTTTTTTATAAATTTTTTGAGTGGATATTTCGCAAAGATGGCACAGCAAATAACTGGTATTGGATTACCCATATGGCAAACGTTTTTTTTGTTTTTGCTTGGATCAAAGTATTGCTTTGTGTTTATTAAAGATGGAACAAAAAGATATAAATTCACTCGGCTAATTTTTTTACTTTTGTCGGAACGTGTTTTCTTTGTTATTCGAAATGTTTTGAATTATCTCGATACAAAGACTTCTTGACAAATTAAATGAAAAAGTTATTAAATTACACACATAATAATGGTTTTTCTATGAGTGAAGTTATTGAAGGTGTTGATGAAAGATTACAGAAGCCTATCTCTCTTGTGAGAGAAGGAAGACTTACTTCGCAGGATATAGACGATTCTTTGATAATTTTTCGTCGAGCAGCTATAAACGTTATCGAAGAAATAGTAGATTATAGCGGTACACGCTCGAGAATAGAAGAAAGCACTCCTCTTTTTCCTCATTACGATGAATGCCTTGCTGTAATAAGAGGATCTCAAGATTCCAAGAAGATAGCTAAGGTTGGTCTTATTGAATCGCTTGTAAAAAACTTTCCTGAAGGAGAATTAACCGAAAAACAAATAGATCAATTGAAAGCAAGCGCTGTGTCATTAAATGGACAAGTGTAAAAGATTTAATTCTGTGTGTTGCACTTGAAAATATGAAAGTAAAATGAATTTTTGCTTTTGCGTCTTTTTCATACATCCCTTTAACTATCGAGCAGGAACATGCTCGCAAAACTTAAGACGTTGACGTTAGTGGGGTTGGAGGGAGAAGTTGTGGAAATCGAGGTTGATTTGCATCGAGGACTACCGACTTTTTCGATTGTGGGGCTAGCTGATACTGCTGTGCAGGAAGCGAAGGAGAGAGTGAGATCAGCGATTAAAAATTCTGGATTTCAGTTTCCTCGCGGAAAAATTTCGGTCAACCTGGCTCCAGCAGATTTGAAAAAACAGGGATCGCGATTTGACCTGCCGATTGCACTGGGGATTTTACATGCGACAGGGCAGATCACACCTCCAGTTGACTGGGAAAAGGATATTTATCTGGGAGAGTTGAGTTTCAAAGGGGATCTGCGAGGTATTTCTGGAATTTTGCCTAGTGTGACTACGGCTCGGGAAAAAGGATTTCGTGGTGTTTATCTACCTTTATCGAATATTGATGAAGCGAGTCTGATTCCAGACATTGATATATTTGCTGTTGAATCTCTACGTCAAATTTGTGATCATTTTTCTCAGATCAAAACTCTGGAACCCCATGTAGCGGGTGAATTCAATGATCTCGAACAGACCGAAGAAGGAACTTTTGATATGCAACATATCCGAGGGCAAGAACATGCGAAACGTGCTCTGGAGATTGCAGCTGCTGGAGGACATAATATGTTGATGGTGGGACCTCCCGGATCTGGAAAAACGATGTTGGCCCAATCTTTTGCTACTATTTTACCCAAAATAACTCTGGAAGAAGCTTTAGAAATCACCAAAATTCATTCGATAGCGGGGCTTACGAATACTGATTCTCCTATTATCAATACGAGACCTTTTCGATCTGTGCATCATACGGCGAGTGGTGTAGCGATTGTGGGTGGTGGAAATCCGCCAAAACCTGGTGAAATTTCTCTGGCCCATAGAGGGGTGCTTTTTCTCGATGAATTTGCTGAATTTCCACAAAAAACCTTGGAAGTTTTGCGTCAGCCGATCGAAGATGGGGTGATTACAATTTCCAGAGCATCTGGATCGTGTACGTTTCCGGCACAAATAATGCTCGTAGCAGCCATGAATCCGACTCCAGATGGGTATTTTCCTAATGATGAACGGTCTACATCTACGCCACAACAAATACAGCGTTATCGAAGTAAAATCTCGGGACCGATTTTGGATTGGATTGATCTCCATGTCGAAGTACCACAGATTCCGTTTGAGAAATTATCGGAAATTAAGCCCGGAGAATCGTCGGCTGTAATCCGTGATCGTGTGCATAAGGCTCGAGATTTTCAGCGCAAGCGGTTTACGGGACAAAAGATTCATTCTAATGCTGAGATGAATACGCCTTTGGTGAAACAATTCTGCAAAGTAGATGAAGAAGGACAGAAACTCCTTCGTTCTGCGGTTGAACAGATGGATCTGAGTGGTCGAGCGTTTTACAGAATTTTGAAACTGGCACGAACTATTGCGGATTTGGCGGAGTCTGAGTCTATAGAGGTGCCTCATTTGGCAGAGGCGATTGGGTATAGAGAAAAGAGGGATTGGTAGTTGTTTTTTGGTTTTTTCGGCTTTCTACTTCTATACTGTCTCTGTGAATATTTCTTATACGAAACTGTGGCTCAAGCAAAGATTTCAGAAAGCATTTTTGACACCGATAAAAGCATTAAAATTGCGCTATGTTCCTTTGCTTTTGATTTACTTTTCGTATGGACTCTCTGGAATTTCTGCGATTGCACTGACGTTTTGGGAAAAGGAAGATTTGGCGTTGTCAGCTGAGCAATTAATTTCTATTTCCGTCTGGACCATGGTGCCTTGGACACTAAAAATGATTTTTGGTCAGATGGTAGATTCGGTAGCTTTGGGAGGAAGTCGACGCAAGGTGTATATTTTTGTGGGAGCGATTTTGATGGTGGCGGGAGTGGCTTTATTGGGCGGCTTAGCTGGACGATACGATATCATAACTCAACTTGGTAGTGATTATTCTCTGTATTTAACGGCGATGTTGCTTTTGACATTTGGCTTTGTGATTCAGGATGTAACGGCGGATACAATGTCAACGGAAGTGGTAGATCGGCAGGAAATAAATGAGAAGGGGAAATTGGTACCGAGAAAGGAGAAGGATATTCAGGCTGATCTCGCCATGGTTCAAGTATTGGGTCGATTGTCTTTGATGCTGGCTTTGTTTTTAGTAGTTGGGCTTGGTGGGTATCTAGCTCAGCGTATATCATATGAATCAATCTTTTGGTTGATGTTGGGAATTCCTTTTATTTCTTGTCTGGGGGTGCTCTTTATTCGACTTGATGAACCAAAAAAGCATGAACAAAAACCGCTTGATCGGAAAATTTTAGGAGGAGGGCTGATTTTTGCTGTCTTTTCGATGTTTATGGCTTTTAGTGATTTTCTTTATGCTCAGGAGATAGTTTTCGTTGTGTCATTGGTTTTACTAGTTGTGATGATGAAGTGGATAACGAGGCACATGGATGAGAAAAAACTGGGAATATTGTTTTCGACTTTGATAGCATTATTTGTGTTTCGAGCTATTCCAAAAGTCGGTCCGGGAGTTCAATGGTGGGCAATTGATGTTTTGGGATTTGATGCGGATTTTTTTGGTGTACTGAAGCAGATTAGTTACACGATACCTTTTTTGCTTTTGTGGCTGATGTCGGATTTTATAACGAAAAAATCCGTGAGAGCCGTACTTCTTTTTTTGGTATTGGCTGAAGCGTTGATGTCCTTACCAGAACTGGGTTTATATTTTGGTATTCATGAAGCACTGGGGATTGATGCTCGAACTGTGGCTCTTTTTGATACGGCCCTAGAGAGTCCACTGGATCATTTTGCTATGATTCCAGTGTTATCAGTGATTGCTTTTTATGCTCCTGCGGGATATCGGGGAACGTGGTTTGCTATTGGTTCTTCATTGATGAATTTGGCTTTGACGGCTCGGGAAATAGTGACAAAGTATTTGAATAAGATGTTTGTGATAACGAGAGAAGTCGTGGATGAAGCGGGCAATGTCCTAGTCAATGAAGACTATGATGAATTGGGGATACTTATGATTGTTCGTTTAGTTCTTGGTTTAATTGTACCTGTGATAGTGATTGTACTTTTATTGCGTCAATCTCCTCGAGTTAAAACTCAAATATCTGAAGATATTTCAGAAGAGGGTCCGATTCCTCCAGAGAAGAAGTTTGATGTGTAAGGACTCGACTTTTGAGGGTTTTTTTCTACACTGCTTTCAGCCATGCTCGATATTTTTTCTCGGCGAATTCGGGTTTTGAAGCTTTTTTTTGCGGCGGTTTTTGTGGTATTTGTGGTAAGACTTTTTGGTTTACAGGTGATTGAATACGAAAGTTTTGCCGAACAAGCTAAGGCTCAACACCAAAAACGTTCTATATTGCCAGCACAACGCGGTAAAATTCTGGTACGAAAAAATAGGTTGATTGATGAATATACGCCTTTGGCTACGAATAATACTCTCAAAATGCTTTTTGTGGATCCTTTGGTTCTGGCATATCCCAAATACAATCCCAATATTGATTTGTCTCAACAGGAGAGAGGAAATCCCGTATTAGCGGCTCAGCTCATTGCCCCGCTTCTTTTGTACTCTCATTGTGAAAAAGCAGAGGGATGTGAGATTGAACTTGATGCTGATAAGTGGTCAGAAACGGAAAGGTTTGCCGTAAATCTTTATCAAAATGAGCTAGAAAAGCTTTTTACTCAGCTTGAGCGACGTCGGATTATTTTGATTGAAGGGTTGGCTGAATCAAGAATAAAGGTGATCGAGAAGTTAAATTTGCCGGGTATTTGGATTGAAAATGATCGCCTATTAGCTGATCCCAAAGGAATTTTGGATGAGCAACAGGTGGCTGAAGAATTGTCTCCGGTGATTAATATCCCTGAAAGCGACATTCGGGAATATTTAAAACGAACTGTAAAACGATATGTGGAGATTACGAACAAAATTGAGCCTGATATTTCCACCAAAATTTTGGAACTGAAAGAAAATCCTAAATACAGAGATGTTTTACGAGGAGTTCAGCTTCGTGATGAACAATGGCGCTATTACCCGGAACGAAGTTTGGCAGCTCAGGTATTGGGATTTGTCAATGCCACGGGTCGTGGACAGTATGGTATCGAAGGGCGGTTTGATCAGGATTTAGCCGGAAAAGAAGGGGTAATTTTTGGCGCTACAAATACTCGAGGGCAACAAATTTTGGGAAAAGATTCTCAAATTTCTCGAGCGTATGATGGGGCTGATATTGTTTTGTCATTGGATCGAGTGATTCAAGGACAGGTGGAAAAAATATTGGCAGAGGATACGAGCCAATTTTTGGCTGATAGTGGTCAGGTAATTGTGGTGGAACCGAAAACGGGAAGAATTTTGGCTATGGCACATTATCCGACCTTTGATCCGAATGAGTTTCAAAAAGCTTTTGCGCAATATGAAATCGATCCTGAGAGAGAATCTCTTGATAGAGAAGACCCAGGTTTTAATCAAAGAATTCCAACGATAAAAGATCCTGAGCAAGGAAAATTCTTTCGATATTTCAATACATGGGGTCCTAGAGTTTTTCGAAATAAAATTGTCGCTGACACGTATGAGCCGGGATCTGTTATGAAGGCGGTAACAATGGCTGCTGCGATTAATGCCAATGAAGTCACTCCTCAAACTACTTTTAATGACAATGGTCCTATTGAAGTAGATGAGTTTAAGATTCGTAATTCAGATAAAGTTTATGCTGGAGTGACAAGTATGATTTCTGTTTTGAGTCGATCTCTGAACACGGGAATTGCTTTTATTACCCAAAAAATGGGGGCTCAGCTTTTATATGAATATTTGAAAAATTTTGGGTTTGGACAGTATACGTTTATTGAATTGGATGGTGAGGCAGAAGGAAAGATGGAGTTCTGGGAGAAATGGACCCCTTCAGAATTAGTAACGAGAGGTTTTGGGCAGGGAATAACCGCTACTCCTTTGCAGATGGTTATGGCATTTTCAGCCTTGGCGAATGGTGGGTATTTGATGAAGCCATTATTGGTGGAAGAGATTTTGTATCCGGATGGTACTTCGAAAAAATTTCATACTGAAGTGGTGCGTCGCGTGATTTCGAATGACACGTACAATACGGTCAAAGCTATGCTTCTTCATACAGTTAATAAGGGTATTGCAAGAGGAGCCGGTGTATGGGGGTATTCAGTGATGGGAAAAACTGGTACATCTCAAACCTATAAAAATGGGAAGGCTCTGGAAGGAGCTGGAACCACGATTACATCTTTTGCTGGGTTTGGTCCGATCCAAGAACCAGCTTTTGTGATCTTGGTCAAATATGACCATCCTAAGTCTTCACAATGGGGATCTGAAACTGCCGCTGTAACATTTCGGAAAGTGGCACAGTTCTTATTTCAGCATTTAGGGATTCCTCCGGATCAATAAAATGAACATCCTTCATGTCACAACCCACTTTCACCCTTTTATTGGAGGCTTAGAAAACCTAGTCCTAGATGTTGCAACCCATCAATCCAAAACAAATAATGTTTCTATACTTACATTGCAATATTCAAAAAACCTCCCTGTAAAAGAGCTTGTAGAGAAAATAAAGGTTATGAGGCATCCCTCATGTACCATTCTCAAAGATCAGTATTCTCTTCCTCAATGGGGATTTTCGAGACGAATTTTGGAAAGAAATCCTGATGTGCTTTTTACTCATACTCGTTTTTTTCTGACGAGCTTTTTAGCCGGAAGATATTTCAAAAAAAATTTTCCTAATCGAAAGTGGATACACGTAGAACATGGACAGAATTTTGTGACTTCTTGTAATTCATTCGTAAAATTTTCTGCTCGCATTTTTGATGAAATACTAGGACGATGGATTTTTCGTCATGCAGATACGGTGGTGATTATGTCAAAAACTGGAGAAATATTTGTGCGAAAATTAGGAGCCCAAAATATCCAGATTATTTCTACTGGCGTCGATATTCCTGAAAATATCCAAACGCCTCCAGGAAAAAACAAAGCTCTTTTTTTCGGAAGACTGGTTCGCGAAAAAGGTATTCTGGAAATTATCGAAGCTGCCGAAAAATGCTCTGAATGGAATTTTGAACTAGTGGGATCAGGTCCACTTTTTAAAGTAAAGAATCTTGCAAATGTCATGTGGACAGGGGAAATCGCTCACGAAAAGATGAATAAAAAAATCCAGTCAGCTGACGTGATTATACTGCCCAGTTGGTCAGAAAGTGTATCGATGGCTGTTTTGGAAAGTTGTGCGAATGGTCGGGCAGTGCTGGCAAGTGATGTAGGAGAAAATGCGAACATTCTATCTCTAGATTTTTTGATCCCTCCCAGAGACAGAGATGCATTGGTTAAAAAACTGAAAGCTTTGGCGGGGAAATATGAAGTGTTAGAGATGGAAGGAAAAAAGAACCGTGAATTTGCGATGAGAAAATTTTCGAGAGAAAAAATGTTGGAAGAATATGATAAAGTTTTAAAAAAAACCGAGAACTGACTAATGGTTTCAGTTCTCGGTGTATTCATTGTGCTTTCTTTATCTACTTTTGGATTCTAGAGTTTATTATTGTAATTTACTCCAAACTATTTGGTTATTTCTGTTCTCTGGATACAGATCTTCCAAGGCTTTCTTAAATCTCCTCCAAGCCTTAATGTTTTTCCATTTGATATCTATTTGAGTAAAACTTCCTTCTTCTGAACTCCGAACACTTATCATTAACTCTTTTTCAGAAAATTTCGTCTTTTCCCCGTTAAAGCTAAATACTAGATAAACATCTGGACATATATCGCTTTCTTTTAGAAAAGAGTAAGGAATTCTCAAGATACCATCCTCCATTTCAATTTCGGTATCCCAAGAAATTTCTGCTTCCTCTTGTAGAGATGTTAGGGAATTGTGAGAACTGCGAATGAACACAGAATCAATGTCAGAAAATGTAAAATTATCCACGAAATACCTCTATAGCAAAATAAAAGAGCAAAAAAGTTAAGTATTTTGATTTTATTCATTTGTTTTCATCAAAATACCATACAACCTTTTACAATATTGTTCCTGCATTTGTCAATTGATACATTTTATTGCCTCTGTCATCCTGAGGTATATCTGACATGAAAAAAAATCTTGAAATTTTAGGAACATTTCTCAAAACTGATTTTATTCTTCGGTACCAAAACTCTGTCCTGGGATTTGTGTGGGTATTTTTAAAGCCTTTTGTGATTTTTGGTGTACTTCTCATTGTCTTCTCTATTTTTCGACAAGATATTCCTCACTTTCCCCTCTATCTTTTACTCGGAATACTTTTATTTCAATTTTTTAGTGATGGTACGACTTTTGGTCTTCACGCTCTGATCAATAAAAGACATCTTATCAATAACATTCCTTTTGAAAAATCTTTATTGGTATTCTCATCTGTACTCAATGCTGGCATTCATTTTGTGTTTGGTTTGATTGTTTTTGGTTTATTTCTGTGGTGGTATGGAGTTATGATTTCGATACTGGGAATGCTGATTTTTTTATTTTTAATCTTGTGTCTTCTTGCTTTGGTTTTAGGATGTTCTTTTTTTCTGAGTATCTTTATGTCCCGTTGGCGTGATACAGGAGAAGTTTGGATGTTGGTGATAACGATTCTTTTTTATTTGGTTCCTATATTTTATCCTTTGGGTATGGTTCCTGAACCATGGCATAACATCTTGTGGCTTAATCCTTTGGCACAAATTATTACTTTCGCAAGAGAGGTTTTGATTTTGGGAAGTATACCAAAATTCTTTCAAATACTATCTTTAGCGGGGGTGAGTTTTCTTATGTTTGGAATAGGATGGATTTTTTTTCGGAAAAAAATTCCTTCTGTCTGTGAAAGTATTTAATCATGATTACCGTTCAAAATATCTCCAAACAATTTCTCATCCCACACGAGAAACGAGACAAGCTCCGCGATCACTTTTTGAAACTCTTTCAGAGACTGGAATACGAAAATTTTCACGCCCTAGACGACATTTCTTTCTCTGTAAAAAAGGGGGAATGGATTGGCGTGATAGGCAAAAATGGTTCTGGAAAATCAACACTACTTCGTATTTTATCCGGTATTTTACCGGCTCACAATGGCACTTACAAAGTCAACGGAAAAGTCACTCCACTTCTCGGATTGGGGATTGGTTTTGATGATGAGCTGACGGTGAATCAAAATATATTTTTAAATGGTGTTTTACTTGGACTTTCTCATCAAGTTTTAAAAACAAAAAGACTTACGATTTTACAATTTGCCGATATTGAATCTTTTCAAGATACGAAACTGAAAAATTTGTCTTCAGGCATGAGACTACGCCTGGCTTTTGCTTTGGTGAGAGAGATAGATGGAGATATTTTATTGTTGGATGAGATCATTGCTGTCGGCGACCAAAACTTTCAGCAAAAATGCGACACTGTCTTGAGTGATTGGAAGAAACAGGGCAAAACTGTGCTGCTTGTCTCCCATAATTTGGAAAAAATTCGACAGCTCGCCGATCGTGTGATATGGCTGGAACACGGAAAAATCAGACTATCTGGTCTCCCTTCCGACGTCATTTCACAGTATGAAAAACACTGCTAAAAAGCCTCTCGTTTCTGTCATCCTTCCCTACTTCAATCATGGGAAATATATCGAAGACGCGGTGATGAGTGCTATAGATCAAACGTGGTCAAATCTTGAAATCATTCTTGTGGATGACTGTTCAACTGAAAAAACATCTCTTGAAAAATTGAAAATTCTCCAGAAAAAATATCCAAAACTCTCTGTACTGAAAACTCCTAAAAATAGTGGTCCCGCAAAGGCTCGAAATCTGGGAGTAGATGACTCGAAGGGAGATTTCTTACTTTTTCTTGATAGTGATGATCAAATTGATCCTACTTTTGTAGAGAAAGCACTTCTACTTTTGAACCAGAAAAAAGACGTCTCTTTTGTGTACTCCTATATTCAACATTTTGGAAAAAATGAAGACGTACATCAAACGCTTGATCCTTACAATTTTTATGAGCTTTTGTTGCAGAATAAACTTCCCTACTGTGCGATGATACGCCGAAAAGCCTTTGAAGATGTGAAGGGTTTTGACGAGAAATTGAACAAAAACGAAAGCGAAGACTGGGATTTTTGGTTGCGAATGGGAAAAAAAGGTCATTATGGTTATTGCTTGCCTGAACCCCTTTTCTGGTACCGTCAGGCAGAAAACATACGACTTAAAAACGTTCAAAAACAATACGCGTCATTGGTTCGAAAACTAAAAAAGCGTCATCGCGATCTTTTTCGATGGTGGAATGTAGCGAAGCTCAGAGCTCAATGGTCATCGGTTAGACCAAAACAAAAAGATGAAAAAAAAATTCAGACCAAAGTATTTCATAAGCTTCCTCAATCCTTACAAAAAGTTGGACTGAAGTTTTACGAAGCTGAACTTTTGGAAAAAAAACATTGGAAAAAGTCCCCTCAAAAATGTCTTCAATTGATGATTCCGGTTAAAATCAGACAAAAGATTAATTCGAAATTCAAGCGCGATTTGATAGCAGAACATACAAAGTTTTCTGATTTTTTTCCGGTGAAGAAAGTAAATGCTCAAAACTCATTCTCTTTTTCAGAGATCCTGAAACGAGTTCAGGATGACAAAAAACAGAGAACTGTATTGATTTTTATGCCTTGGATTCCTGTGGGTGGCGTGGAGACAGTAATGTTACACGTGCTACGAAAGTTAAGTCCTGAGTTTCATTTCATTCTTATCACTACCGAACAACACAAGCAAACCCTTCATAGTAAATTTGCTCAGTATGCGACTGTTTATCATTTATCTCACTTATTTGAAAAAAAGGTAGATAAAATTCAGTTTGTATATGATAAAATTCAGACTTTGAATATACGAAATATCTTGATTATTAATTCTGTATTTGCGTTTAAGTTAATTCCGCAATTAAAGACTGACTTTCCCCATCTTTCTATTTCGACATCGCTTCATGGTTGGGATGAAAATTTTGATTTTTTGAAATTTGCTGAGCTTTTCTTTCCATTTTTGGATCACGTTATTTGTGTGTCGAAAAGTGTAAAAAATCGGTTTGAAAAAAACATAGAACATATGGATCAGAAAATTATTTTGATTCGAAATACTCTTGATAGCGAATTTTTGAAGGCACAGCCAATATCAGACCTTTCCCTCTTTCACAAAAATTCTTCTCAGCAAAAAAATATTGTGTTTTTGGGGCGGTACAACTTTGACAAGCGCCCTCACCTAGTTCTTGATATTGCTAATTTTTTGGTGACAGATTTAGATATGACTCATATGCGATTTTTTCTTTTTGGAGAAGGTTTTGAAGAAAATTCTCTTCAAAAACGAGCGAAAGAGATTAATCGTAAGGCTGGAGAGAAAATGGTTTTTGTGGAGCCACCCCAGAATTCTATTGCGTCGATTTATAAGCATGCTGATGTTTGTCTCAATTGCTCCCCTCGTGAAGGCTTTGGTTTGACGACTTTGGAAGCTATTTATTTTGGAGTACCAGTCGTAGCGTTTAATCTGGATGTTTTTGAAGAAATTTTACCGAAGAAATATTTTTTCCCAGTGAAGAAAGATCTGAAAAACCCCCTTCCTGCTTTTGGCAAACAGATCTTTGCTGCTACTCAAAAATCACTTACTAACGAAGATAAGAAGTCGATGCAAGCGTGGGTGGAGAAGGAGTTTGATGAGAAAGAGTTTTTACAAAATTACAGGGAAGTGTTTCAATAAGGATAGTGTTTATGAAAAAATTTGAACTCATCGATTTTCCGTATTTTTCAGATGAGAAAGGCGAAACTATTCCTTTTGAATTTGATGAAAATTTTCCTTTTGAGGTAAAACGAGTGTATTTAATTACAGGAAAAGACAGCATTGTTCGTGGTGAACATGCACATAGAGAAGAAAAAGAGGTCTTTGTAGCCGCTTCAGGAAGTGTAAAGGCGGTAGTTAATGATGGCTCGGGTGATCAGGAAATTATTTTAGATCAGAAAAATAAGGGACTATTAGTGCATAATCATTGTTGGCATGAGTTTAAAAACTTTTCAGATGATGCGGTGCTGTTGTGTTTTTCCTCAACACATTTCGCGGAAAGAGATGGGTACATAGAGGATAAAGAGAAGTTTTTAAAATAGTAAAAATACAGGTGTCTTGTGCAAGACACCCGTGTTACGTAGAATGTTTATTTTGTATTCCATGTTATTAACTTTCGTCTTGCCCATGTGAATAACATGAATACTTTTGCTGAAATTTTTTGAAATGCTCCGTATTGTGAGAATCGTTGCCACAATAGGAAATCATTAGCACCAATAGCACAAGTGAAGCCTTCCGAAGCTTCTAAATCGGGACAACGAACATTTACTGAAATAGTATTGTCCCTTGCTCTTACTATTTGCATTATCTGAGCCCTCCTCCACCCTCCATTTGTTAAAATCTTAACAGGTTGACGAGTTTCATACATTGTAATGAGAAATTCTTCTTCGGTAGTTAATTTCCGACCATCTTCCTCATCATGTATTCCTAAAAAGTCATAATCGAAAACCAATTCGTCGCTTCTCATATTTCACCCTGCCCAAATAGCTGGAAAATAGCCTTTTTTATCACTTTTTTCATCCAAAAGTGATATTCAAAGGCACATTTAACTGTTACTGTAAATAGCTCTATCAGCTTACATTAATTTCATGTGAAAATACAAATACATCTGGATTATTTTTTATAAAAATAAATTGACTGTTTTGTAAATATGTTTTATAATCAAAAACATTTTATTTTTTAATCTTATGAAATATTGGACTCGTTTGTACTTGGTAGGTTTTATTCTTTTCTCTCAAAATGTCTTTGCGACACCTCGTATATCGATTAAAGCTTCGGTGACTCCTGCGCCGAACACAATACAGGAAACCTCTGAAACGACTTTAGCGATTCCTTTTCAGATTTCCCCTCATCATAGCCTTTTTAATACTTTTTTTGAAAAAGCCTCTGAGGCTGTTCAGCCTGGAGCAGCACATTGTGCGAAGTTTGTAAATGAGATTTTTTGGCTTCGATTTGGAAGGGTAATGGGAGAAAGAATGTATGGAAGTGCTTGGGAGTTACAACTTAAAAAGGAGAACCAGAAATTTTTAACGCTTGAATGGAGAGTTCCTGAAAATGAAGTGCATCGAGATAATAATTTATATTATCCTTATGATCAGAGATCTCAGCGAGTAGAACACTTTCGAAAGCTCTATGAGATTATTGAAGCACAGGAACGTCCTATTGGCGTGATTGGTTTTTTATACCGTTTCTCGAATTATCTGGATTATGTCAGTCACAATCCACAATTTTTACCCCAAACGCATGTAGCATTTTTGTCGGGCAAAAAAACTTTTTATGTTGAAAATAAAACCAATGAATCTAAAACAGTTGAAGAAATTTTAACCGAAGCATATGGAGTAATTCATGATTTTGAGCGCGATTTTGTTTCAGAAAAATTGAATTTAGATTTAATCCTCTTGCCCGGAGGCAAGTATGCTTATACTGATTATTTGATCGAAGAACACTTTCGAGATGTTATGCAGGATAGCTTATTGGGTGTTTATTTACGAAAACATAGAAATAATAAAGTTATGGCATTACTTCGTCCGATGTCTTTTTCCCGACTTTCAGATGATCTTTTACTGAGCCTAGAGACACAAGACAAACAACTTAAAAAATTGGGACCGGTTGATTTTGTGAAAGCGATTGATTTTACCGCTGATGATGTTTGGCGTGCGACCTTGAAAGATACCTTTGGTATGGATAGGCTCGAAAGATCCTTAGTTGTACCTGTTCCTAAAACAGATTCTTTAGCACAAGGAGAATAAGTGTAGGTAGAAAAAGCGTGTTTTCTTGTTCTAAAAAGATAAAACTTGCAAAATATAAGAAAAATCGTACAGTCTGCCTGTTTTCTGTTTATTAGAAATTAATGCAACATTTTTTTGATACGCTCAAAAGCATATGGGCTACGAAAAATTTACGAGATAAGATTTTGTTTACGTTGATTATTTTGGTTATTTTTCGGATATCAGCACATATTACTTTACCGGGAACAAATATTGATGCGATTCGAACTATTTTAGAAGCACGAGCTCAGGGAGAGGGGTCTCCTTTGGCGATTCTGTCTCTTTTGACTGGAGGAGCGATGGAACGATTCTCTATCGTACTGATGGGACTAACTCCTTACATTAATGCTTCGATTATTATGCAGCTTCTGGGGGTAATCGTCCCTTCGATTGAAAGTTTAAAAAAAGAGGGTGAAGCCGGTCAGAAAAAGATTAATCAATATACTCGTTTGTTGGCAGTTCCTTTAGCTTTTGTGCAAAGTTACGGTATGATGGCTCTCATTAATCGTTTTGCTCCAGGGGGAGCCCAGTTGGTAGATATGTCTGATATTACTGCAATACTACCCATGATGGTCATTGCGACGGCTGGAACGGTCTTTTTGATGTGGCTCGGAGAGTTGATTTCGGAAAAAGGAATTGGGAATGGTATTTCTCTGATTATTTTTGCTGGAATTGTCGCGACTATTCCGACACAAGTTGCGGCTTCCTTTCAGGCAGCCCCATTGCCAGTTATTTTAGGTCTGATTGCTGGGACTTTGCTTGTCACAATTTTTATTGTTTACGTATCTGAAGCTGATCGTCGAGTGCCGGTAATTTATGCTACAAAAAAAACGGGAGGTCAGCAAAAATCATTTCTCCCACTCAAAATTAACCAAGCCGGCATGATTCCGATTATCTTTGCTATCTCTCTCGTGTCTTTACCGTCAATTTTGGCACAATTTTTGTTGCAGTCAGAATCTAGCGTATTACGGAGTATAGCTGAATTTTCCATGCAACACTTAAATCCTGCTTCTCCTTCTTTTTGGTATAATGCCGTGTATGCGCTTTTAATTTTTGGATTCACGTATTTTTACGTTTCGATTGTATTTGAGCCTAAGAAAGTTGCCGAAAATATTCAAAAACGTGGTGGATTTATTCCTGGATATAGACCTGGAAAAGAGACTGAAACTTTTTTGAGTAATGTGAGTATTAGACTTACGTTTTGGGGTGGGCTATTTTTGGCTGCTGTGGCGGTGGTTCCTCTTCTTTTTGAACGATGGCTATCGGGAGGAGGAAATGCGATTTCTCTCTTTGTATCCGGAGCAAGTATGATCATTATCGTATCTGTGGTACTAGATCTGATTCGGCGCATCAATTCTCAGTTGGTGATGCATGACTATGACAAGCTTTAAGAAGTAGAGCTTTATTTATGGTGGAGAAACAAAAATACTGGTTTCGTCCTAAACGTTTCGGATATGGAGTTTACCCGATTTCTGTTGAGGGATGGGGAATGACGCTTCTCTTTGCTGGTATTATTGTGGGAGTTGGATACGGATTTGGAATGTTTTCTTCAAACGTTTCTGAAAAAAACGTTTTGATTTTTGTTTTGAACGTCTTTGTTTTGTGTTTGATTTTTATACGGTTAGTACAACAAAAAACCGATGGGAAAATTCAGTGGAATTGGGGAAGAAAGCGTGATAAAAAGTAGGTATGCAAGATACATCAAACAGACTTTTGAAATGGCTGGGGTCCCAAAACGTTCTCAATGGATTTTTGGTGTCAAAGCCAGAAAATGTGCGATGGCTGTCAGGTTTTCAAGGGAGCTTCGGCTTGTTTTTACAACAAAATAATGGTGTAAAATATTTAATCTCTGACAGTAGGTATGAAGGAACTGCAAAAATATTGTGTGAGAAGCAAGGGATTAAATGGATTCTTTTGGATCGTGATTTTAAAAAAAATTTTGGAAAAACTATTGATGGAACTTTTGCTCTTGAAGATACGGTGACTTTTGCAATGCAGAAACGTTTGAAAAACTGGTTTCCGAACCTTACATTTGTCACACAATCATCTATAATCGAAGACTTGCGTCGCGAAAAAACTGAGGAAGAAATAGCTTGTGTCCGAAAAGCTCAGCATCATATAGACACGATTTTTATTCCATTTTTAAAGAAAAACTTGAAAACTGGAATAACAGAAAGGGCTTTGGCTTTTGCACTTGAATTTTCGATTCGAGATCAAGGAAGGTATGAATTGAGTTTTGATCCGATTGTGGCTTTTGGAGAACATTCTGCTATTCCCCATCATGCCCCTTCAGAATGGAAACTAAGACGAGGCGACAATATTTTGATTGATTGTGGAGCTAAGTACCAAGGGTATTGTAGTGATATGACTCGAAATGTGACTTTTGGAAAGCCTTCTCCCGAGTTTCAAAACAAGTATAATTTTTTACTTGATGTTCAAGAACAAACCCTTCTAAAGTACAAAGATGGAGCAAAGGCTTCAGAGATTGAAAAATTTTGTAAAAAAAATTTAAGAGAAGAAAGTGTCTTTTTTACTCATTCTCTAGGGCATGGAGTGGGTTTGGAAGTCCATGAGGATCCCAAAGTAAATGAAAATTCATCAAAAATATTACAAAAAAATGATATCGTGACTTGTGAACCCGGTTTGTATTATTCGGGAGAATTTGGCATTCGGATTGAGGATCTGGTACTTATCACGTCATCTGGTCCGGAGATTCTATCAAATACGACAAAAGGACTCTTGTCTTTTGATTAAACAAGAAGTCGATTTTTCATATTTAGTCTTAAATTCGAATGAAAATACCTGATTTTAAAGATGAAGGATCTTTTTAAGATGGAGTTATGAAAGAGTCTATTTTGAGAGAGGATATGCCGTATTTTTTGGCGGTTCATAAAACACTCAATCTCACGTTGCCTCGATTTACCAAATTAAAAAGTTATTTTTGTAATGATTGGCAGTCAGCCTGGAATACTTCTCTCGCCCAATTTCATGAAGCTGGGATTGATCGCAAAGGAATCGAAAAGTTCTTTGCGGTTCGAAAAGATATCTCGCCAGAACTTCTTTTGCAAAAACTAGAACAATGTGGATCAAGACCGATAATATATGGGTCGGATCATTTTCCTCTTTCTTTGCAGCATATTTCAAATCCTCCAATAGTTCTTTTCTGTCGAGGAGAATTGAAGAACTCTTTTTTTTCCTTCGATTTCGGTGGTTGGATCTCGAGGAATGACTGCCTATGGGAAACGCTGTATCGAAGAATTGGTAGGAGGCATAGCGGATGCAGGTATTACTATTGTGTCTGGTCTGGCGCTGGGAGTTGATACTTATGCCCATAAAGTGGCATTCGATCATGGCGCCCAAACTATTTGCGTTTTGGGAAACGGGATTGATACAGTCTATCCTTCTCATAATCAAAAATTTGCTGAATATCTGATAGCAGAAAAGAAAGGGGTGATTCTGTCTGAGTACTTTCCGGGGACATCACCAATCCCGGAATATTTTCCTATGCGTAATCGCATTGTGGCAGGTTTGTCCAAAGCTACACTTATCATTGAAGCGGCAGAAAAATCTGGAAGTCTGATTACAGCGAGTCTGGCTTTGGAGCAAGGTCGAGAAGTTTTTGCCGTTCCGGGAGAGATTTTTGCTAAAAATGCTCAAGGGACAAATCGACTCTTGGAACGAGGAGAAGCTCATCCGGCTTTGTCTGCTTCTCAGATTTTGGACGTACTGGGATTTGAGCAAATTGCTAAGCAAAAAAAAGCGAAGGATATTTTAACTCCAACAGGTATTGAAAATGATATTTTAGAGCTTTTTGGAACTGAGCATCGCGTACATATCGATGATTTGATTCGTGCATCACACCTACCCGCTCCTCTTCTCAATTCAAATATCAGCCTGATGGAGATCAGAGGATTGATTCGTCATGAAGGCAATCAGATGTATGTGAAAAATATATGATTGTCACCCTGAGCGAAGTCGAAGGGTCTTCTTTATTTAAAAACTATGGAAAAACAAGGATATATCTACATTCTCGGGAGTCAGTCACTGGCTTTATATATTGGAGTAACAAGTAACTTACTCAAGAGAATGTATGAACACAAACAACATATTATTCCCGGTTTTACTGACAGATATAATATTACGAAGCTTTTGTATTATGAGGTCTGTGAAGATATGTATGAAGCTATTTCTCGGGAAAAGCAACTGAAAGGATGGAGAAGAAGTAAAAAAATAGCTCTTATTGAGTCAAAAAATCCGTTTTATAAAGATTTAGCTTTTGATTGGCATGATAATTAAAATAGGAAGATTCTTCCCCTTCGACAGGCTCAGGGTCGGAATGACACTTATCTTTGTTTGGTATTATTATGAATAAAATAAAATTATCGGTTGCTGTATGTTTTGCACTTGTCTGTGGTTTTTTGATTGGAAAACTGGATTTTACTGAAGATGCCGAACCGATTGAGAGGAGAGAACCTCACGTAGAAATTTCTTTGATTCAACTACAAAACATTGTTGGTGATGAGTTGACGGTGGATATTTCCGGTCCGGCGAGAGTTTTGTGGGCAGGGGAAAATATGGTGGAAAATGATGGGACATTCACGATTCCCTTATCGCAGATTCCCAATGAGAATGATTTACTCTACACTCAGTTTCCTTACACAGGCAATATGAAAACGGGTAAATTTTATCCGTCTGATAGTTATTTTGCTCGAGGGGTAGCGGTGGAGTATCGGCGCTTTTTTGAGAATAAAGACAAAGCTGTGTCAGCAGGGTTTATTCCGAGTAAAGGAGTACAATAAAATTTATCAGAAACTGTACTTGTATCACCTGAAATTTTATTGGTGTTTGTGTGTTTTGACTTTTTTTATTTTTTCTGGTATAATGGAGAGATTTATTTGAAAAAATAATATGGTTGATACCACCCATGCCGACGAACCTACGACTGAGGAAATTGTTGAAGGCTTACAAAAGCCGGATGAGTCGATTGAAAAGCAATTAGAACAAGAACTAAAAATTGCCCAAGCGATGTCTTTGGCTTCAGTTAACGAACACATGAGTGGTTTAATCCCTAGAAACCATGCTGACAATATTTTAGATGGAAGGTCTGTAGAAGATTCTATGGAAAGTGTGAGTGTAGCGGTACAAGCTGCCCTCGAAGGAGTATCGACAAAAATGCAAGGTGTGTCCAATGCTTTGACTCGAGAGGGTTGGAGAATAGGAGGTACTGACATTGCTCATCAGATTACTACTCTGGATATCAATGGTCTTAATTCGGTAGAGATTGGAACGACATCTTTAGATGTCTTGGAAGCCTCCGAAGATAGGCTCACGAAAGAGAATGAATTACTGCAAGCTCGAAATAAGCGGTTTATGGATCAGAGAGAAGTAGTCGATCCGTTTCTTGAAGCATCAGAAATCACTAAATCTAAGGGATGGAAACGGTTTTTCGTTGGTACAGGTTTGGCTAGTGGTGCTACGGTTAGCACGATTGGATTAGCAACGGGTGTTGGTGCCATTAGTTTATTACCTGGAAGCCTTATTGCAGGTGGAACTTATTTGGCTTTTGCTGCTGTTCGTAAATATGTTGCATCACAAAGGGAAAAAGCAAAAGAAGCTGAGGCAAAAAAACAAGCTCATTATAAAAAGTTTAACGAGGATTTTCTCACACAGCTGAATCAACGATTTACAGAGTATAAAATGGCTGCCAATCTCATCAAAGAAGCCGGAGAGGCTGGTCGTGATGCTTTATTGGTCAATATAGAACAAAGCATTGATATGGCAGAGGATGAAGACCGAGCTGCGATGGGAGAAAGTCTGATGAAGCTCAAAAATCAAACCAACATTTTAGATGCTGATATCAATACGGCAGCTAGCAGGTTTCCTATGATCGCTCCTCGGACTCCTTTGAGTGAGTCTATGAAGATTAATTTCTTGGAAGCAGTCAAAAAAGTCGAGTGGATTGATAATATGCTCAAGGTCAAACGAGAACTCAATAAAAGAGAAGCGATAGATGAGTCTTTTATGGAATCAACCCAAGCTCAAGAAGCTGAGTTTACCACACAGCTATCGGGAGTAGATGCTCTTAATGATTATCTTACTAACTATAAGTCGGTGAAAGAGATGGAGGTTGTCGGAATTAAACCGTTTGCTTTGCTTGAGCCTGATGCTGAATCTCCATCAGAAGATGAATTGCTCCGTGATATTCGTCGAGACTTGGCTCGTGAAGGATTTTTAAGTGATTTATCAGATAAATTTACTGCTGATATGACCGATATGGCTGGTCTTGCTGAGTCAACGGATTTGATTTTTACACTGCATCATCTTTTCTGTGAGCATGATGAGTTTTTGGTTGATGGAACTATTGCCATTCCAACACTTCAAAAAATACTGACATGGATTTATCACAAGGATATAGAAACTCGAAGAGGTGTTCCTGAAGTAAGTGACTTAACAGTAGAATTGGTAGATGATTTAGAAGATTCTAGTAGTGGTCTTTTTGCAAAAGGGAATCTTATTTTAGAGGCTTTGGATATGCTTGAACTTGATGATTTAGATAAGCATTCAATGAGCGACTATGAAACATCGAAAGATGATGGAAAAATATTTGTAATCCAAATCGAAAAAATTCATACAAAATTTAAAAAGGGAAAAAATGATCTTCCCGAAAATGACCAAAATGAATTTGAAACTACGTTTGAAAAATTCAAAAAACATGCTGAATATCTTCGAGACATAACGCATGAAGCTTGGAAAAAGAAAAAAGATTTTGATGTCTGGAAGTCAGAAAATATTGATGATCCTGATAGTGAATATAATACAAAAAATTCTGATATATCAAGACTTGATGACGAAATTGCAGCCCTTGAAGGTGCCGATCCAAGAGATGAGGATGAGATTGCTCGTAAAACTTCTGAACGAGAATTACTTATTGAATTTGTAAAAACTGTAGAAGACTCAAGACCAACGTTTAACCGAAATAGCTACAAACGGGATGAAAAACGTGCTGCTGAAGAATTTTTCGGAGGTAGTTTTGAAATTGAATCAAAACTTCATTCTGTAGAAGGCTATGCTCGTGATACATTGTATCGTCGTATCAAAGGATCTCTTTTCGAAAAATTTGAGAAAGAAATGAAGCAAAAAATGCTCGATCACTGGGAGAAAAATGATCCTTATAAGATACTTCTTGCTCTGAATAAAAAAGCTGGAAAAGTCACAGTTGGTTATTTGAAGGATATAGAATCCATCAGACAAGTCAGTCTTCCAAGTCACCTTGATCAAAAGAAAACAACCGAAATGGTTCTCACCAAAAACAGTAGAGATGGCGAACTTGAAATGCAAAGTACGGATGGGACCTTGCTTCTCCACTTGGTAAAACCTATGATACATGTAGAGAAGGTAAAGAGAGGAAAAAACACAGACATCTTGAAAAGCTTAGTACACAACGCAATTATCTTTGATCGAGCTACTGATGGTAGTCTCTCAAACGCTCGTGAAACTGTCGTTACCAACGTTGAATTTACCTCATAAATATGACCAATCAAAAAGACACACTCGAAAATTTTCTCCGATGGTTTCTTGATCTAGAAGAGATCTCTGTGGAAGCCAAAAAGGAATTTACTGGTCATTTACTTGAAGTCGGCGGATTTGATGATGTGGCCGCTACGTATGTGGATGTCGTGATGTCGTATCTGATTGAGACTTCTTCCGAACAAGCAAAGCGAGCAAAAGAGCAGCTCGATGCCGTTCAAGCAGCGATTGAGGTTGAAAAAAATCCTGAGACTTCCTTGAGAGTAAAATCCGTTCGTGAAGCAACCGATAAAATGAAGGATTTAGCACAGTCATTTAAAGCAAAGCTTTATCGTGAAGAACAAAAGAAAGAGAAAGGTGAAGCTGCGCAAGAACAAGTAGAGTTGGACACACTTAAAGATCGGCTTAAGTAATAAATTCATTTTATTTTCATGCAACAATGATGTCATCCTGAATTTATTTCAGGATCTTTTGAGGCAATTTTTCCTAGTATGAAAGAGATTCTGAAACAAGTTCAGAATGACATAAAAGAATTTTTTTTGAGTGATGTAATTTTATTGACATTTTTTGTTTTTTATTTTATATAAATATGCGAAGTAGTCTTTTTTATGAAATATTTATCTTTTAATCCCATTTCAAGTACTGAATTCAGCCTTTCTAGGCGGGTGTATCGCAATGCCCCTGAAACCATGGATCCTATTCTACAACGAAATGAAGAATCGGTAGAACAAGCCCTGCGTTTTATTCGAATAGAAAATAAAGACACGGCGATAGAGGATGAAAAGAAACTCACTCGTGTAGCGGCTCAAAAAATTATTCAGCTTGACCGAGCTAGGGAACTGAAAGGACCTCAAGGATACGTCCCGCATCAAGTGGTCGGAGAAAAAGGACAAGACCGCTTTATTCCTGTGAATTTGCTGAGAAACCTTAATCCTGTAAAACTTCTTGAACGTTTCTGGAACTCAAAGGGTCCAATGGTAAACCTTTTGAAAGAAGGACAAAACATGGTGTCTGAAACTATTCAAAACTCTCCTCTCCGTTATTCTGAGACTCTAGCGGCTCTTTGGAATGACAGAGGAGAAGCAACGCTTGACTCAATTGACTCCGGAGGTCTTGGACAACGTCAGACTTCTTTATCTGTCCTTAATTTTTTAGATACAATATTGGCACCAGAAAAGATTCAAGAAAAAATAGAGGAACTCCGAATCGAAGAAATCAGAGAAAAACAGAGAGCAAAAAATGCCTATAGAGAGGCTAAGCAGAGAAAAAGGGAAGAAAGAAAAAACAGGCCTAATGTTTTCCGAAGAATGTGGAATTGGGTCACACGAAAAAATACAGATACGCCACCACTAGAACCTGAAGTTCTAAAAAACGATGTGAACGCCCAAATAATAGAACTTCCTATAGATAAATCTCCAGAGACTTTGTTTGAAATTATGTACAAAGATATCAAGGATCGAAGAGAAGAAGGAATGCAACAATTGGAGGCAGAGGAATGGTGGAAATTTCGTTTTTTTAGTAAACCGTTACTGCGATGGATTTCTAAAATTGGGCGAAATCAGCTCTTGGATGGGGTAATGGAGATGAAAGAAATCATCGACCGTATGAAGGTGGAAAAGAGAAAGAATATAGATGATGTTTTGGCAGCTTTAGATAAATACCAATTTCAAGCAGAGCAAGAAGGAAATCGTACCAAGAAAAATAAATTGTGGCGATTTATGTATTATATCACCTATAATCCGCACGAATTTTTGAAATCTCCGACATATGCACGAAGTATTTTGGACTGGAAAAATGAACTTGGAGAGCATATCGAAACATTTGATTTGCTCGATGCCATTCGGGAAAAACATATAGAACGTGTGGTAAGTGTCGATCGAACTGAAGAATTGTATCAGGATATGAACTCTACGTTGAAAAATATTGATGAAAGAGCCCATAATATCGATCAAATTCTTCCGAAGGTTGATTACGATTCGCTTTATACTCATTGGATTAGTGAGGTGGGAATTGAAAATCACGACGAGGAAATTTCGATTAGGGACATGGTCCATCACCCGAGGTATGGTCTTCATACTGTTTTAAATGAAAAATTAATTAATATACAGACCGAAGTCTATGATGCCAAAGACCCTATTCTAATGACTGATGGAGAGAAATTAGGATATTTGGTAGCCTATCTCAATGACAATATCGAGATTGCTGACGATTTGGATGATGAGTCAAAAAGTGCATTTGTGGGTTTTGTATATTCATTTGAGTCAACGACTCGAGAACGATATGTCACTGGAGTTTTGACAGAAAAACCTACCGCTTATACTCGTATCCTCGCACTTAAACTGGCAAACACAGCTCAGGAAAGTGCTGCTGATGTTTTGTCATTTATTAATCATATTGATGAATTTGTAGATCAATTTGAGAAGAAAAAAGAGGTTCAGAAAATGTTTGCTCGGCTTAAAACTTTTGGAACCTTTTATACTGAATTGAAAAAAATCGTGAATGTTACTGATGATAATGGCACAACTTTTCTATCGAAACTACCAACGACTGATCGAGAGGTGATAACGAGCTTGATTAAGGAACTTCAGCCATTGAAAGTGAATCTTGATGGGATTATAGGGACGCTCGAGAAAGAAAGGGGGGAATTTGAAACTATTCTTGATGCATTTCCTATTACAAAAGAATTATATGAAGAAGAAAGAAAGGAGAGACTGAATACTATTGCTCTCATTGTCAATGCTCAAAAGGAGGGGGCGGCAGATACTGGCATCACAGAAGAAACGACTCGAGAACTTAATAAAAACAGGTCTATTCGGGAGGCCTTCTCTGGTCAAGGCATAACTATTCAAGCAGGAATCCAAACTATCCCTGATGCCTTGGAAGATATATCAGATGATAATAAAGAAAGGATAAAAGTGTGGGAAGAGGCTATGGCAAAAGCTCAAGCGTTTACATTTTCTATCCCTCCGGATTTAGCTTTATTTCATACTCATACCGTTGAGAGTGTACGAGCGTCTTTGGAAGAAGCTCGAAAAACGCTCCCTGACAATGCTCGTGTTTATCAACCTCCTTTGAATGAGATTATCAATCGAGCTTTGCGAAAAAAAGTTATTACCGAAGAGATGGAAGGGGCATTTTTCACGAAATTGGCGGCTAATAGTCAGCAAAAATGGGAAGAGATTAACCATTATCTTTTGGAGGGAAGCGATCTTTTTGATGTCCAATTCTCAGATGTAACGCAATTGGGTGGAGAATTGAATCTAACTGGAGATATTGTGCATAGAAATACTTTGTCTCACCTTCGATTTGTACGGCGACAGGGAGATCAAATAATCTGTGAGACGAAGGATCAAATCGTAGTATTTCAAAAATCATCTGTAGAAGATTCCGTAAAGCGAATATACTTGCTTGTCTGGGATAAAAAAGCGAGTGAGAAGGGGGCTTTATCCTATGACAAGCCTTTTTCAGTTCCTTTTACGAATCCAAGACAATCTGGAGTATTGCTTAATTACTCTCTCAAACCGGAGAATAAACCGAACGTTTCTTCTTCCGGAGCAGAGATATTCACGCTCCCGTCAAGGCGAAAGGCGGCTGTTCCTTCGACCCCTTTTCACGGATTGGTTCAGCAAACACAAGAAAAAGTATATAAATTGGCGGCTTAGAAAAACTTTGTCATTCTGATACCGCAAAGCGGGACGAAGGATCTCAGAGATTCTTCGTCCCACGCCAGGTGAGGTCCTCAGAATGACAATTTTTTTAATTTTTTCGTTCCTCACAGTTCCCTTTTGAGGCGTTTTGTATAGGTTCTTTTCCAAATGATGAGGTGGATAAGGCAAAAACTCCAGTTTCTTTTTCAAAAATGAGCATGATGGCTCCACGTGTTTGAGATAAAGAAGCAAAGACAAGAGCTTTGTCTGATTCTTCAAGTTTTTTCATTGGATGAGGAGCAAACCCTTCTTCTTGAAATCTTATTTGAGGACTTGCTTTTGTCAGACTAGAGAGCTGAAATATTTCTCCCAGTCGGGCATTGTCGGTTGATGTAAGAATAGTGCAGGTCATTTCTTCAGTAAGTTCAAATCTTTTTTTTCCTGCTACTTGATTCCATTTGGTTAAATCTCTTTCTGCACACCCAACAAGAAAGAGTGTACAAAGAAGTGTGAAGCCTATGCTTTTTAATCTCATAATTTCGTGGCAAGTTCGGCTAAACGAGAGGAATATCCCCATTCATTATCATACCAGGCCAAGACTTTGACCATGTCTCCTATGACCTGAGTCTGTGCAATATCGACAATACTACTTCTCGTATCTCCTTTGAAATCGGATGATACTAAAGGCTGTGTTTCTATGCCCAAAATGTGGGGCATGCTTTTTGAAGCTTTTTCAAAAGCTTTTGTGACCTTATCGGTATCGACTTTTTTGGTCACTTTGACGACCAAATCAATGAGCGAAACAGTCGGTGTCGGTACTCGAATAGCCATACCATTTAATTTTCCATTAAGCTCTGGTAGCACGAGTCCAATAGCCTTGGCTGCTCCGGTAGAGGTGGGAATGATATTGATAGCGGCAGCTCGAGCTCGACGTAAATCTTTGTGTCCGACATCTAGAATCCTTTGATCATTGGTATAGGAGTGAATCGTGGTCATGAGTCCTGATTCGATATTGAATTCGTCATTGAGTATTTTGGCGACAGGAGAAAGACAGTTGGTAGTACATGATGCACATGACACAAACTTGTCTTTATTCGTAAGTGTGTCTTCATTTACTCCTAGTACAATAGTTTTGAACTGATCATCTTTCGCTGGAGCGGAAAGCAAGACCTTCTTTGCTCCTTGTTTGATATGAGCCTCTGCAAGCTTTTTGGTGCGAAAAACGCCAGTACATTCTAAAACGACATCAATATCAAGCTCCCCCCATGGCAGTTCATTGATCTCACGAGTTGAAAAATTCTGGATAACATGTTCATCAATTTTGAAAAACTTTCCTCCTTCTTCTATGGAAACTTTTCCCGAATAACGTCCGAAGTTTGAATCAAAAGAAAAAAGATGCGCTGTGGTTTCAGCAGGAGATGGGTCATTGATGGCAACGACTTGGAGAGTATCTGAGTGATGTTGGAGGATTATTCTGGCGACGGCTCTCCCGATTCGACCAAATCCGTTAATGGCGATGCGTTTTTTTTGTTTTGACATTTTTTAATATTTTTATTTTATTCTTCATTATAACATCAATAATTTTTTTGTCAAAAAATATTTATTTATTTTTCTCTCTTATTATAGGAAAAGTTTTTGCAGAAAAAAACACTCTCTCTTACAATGGGGGTGTTTACTGTTTTGCTCTTTTGGTATGAAACCTAAAAAATCATTTTCATCTCACATTTCTCATATGACACTCCTTTTTTTGGGAGGGGTAATGATGGGGGCGTTGTTGGTTGCCACCTCTTATCAAGAAGGCTTGTCTGTGAGTACTTTTAATTTTTCGGAAATTTTAAAAGAATTTAAGGCCTTTCGAGGTTCTATTGATCGAACCTTTACACCACAGAAAAATAATGATTTTGATGCTTTATTGAAGGAGTTTAAAGAGCAAGGGAACAGACCTTCTTCACAAAATAATATTTCTATTTCCTCAGGAAGCTCGAAAACAGGCTCCTCTTCCTCGTCGCCTTCAGTCGTTCAAGGAATTCCACGTATACCAAAACCAGCGACTGGTGCCGTAGCTGGCGCGACGGGAGCAAATGTCCAACCTGTCCAAACACCGACTTCTTCTTTGAGACCTCCTGTATCTGCGACTCCTTTTACTGAGTGTGGACGAATGGCTCTTGATCCTCGAGACGGACAATCATATCCAACTGTGCAAATTGGTCCTCAATGCTGGTTTGCGCGAAATTTAAATTATGGAGTACACCTTCGTTCTGATCAGGCAGAGAGAGATTCTTTTGGTCTTCCTTATCAAGACAACCAAGCTGGAACTCAAAAATTTTGTTATCTCAATACTGATCAGACTTGTGCCCCGAATGATTCTGAGGGTTCTGGTGGTATGTATCAATGGCATACGGCTATGAAAGTTTCTGCCGATTGTTTGTATAATAATTGTTCAAACAAGATACCTGATCCCGAAAATCATCAAGGTATTTGTCCTTCTGGGTGGCGCATCCCAAATCACCATGATTATTCTGTGCTCTTGGATACTCTTGGAAAAGATTCAGGGGATAAGCTCAAAAAAAAGCAATATTGTTGGCAGGGACAAAACTGTAATACGTCTGGATTTAACGGTGCTTTATTTGGCGGATGGGATCCTTTTACCAATAGTTTTGTGAGATACAATGATGCTTTTGGAGCACAAGGATTTTTCTGGCTTACTCCTGATATTAGCGAGACGGACGGAGAGCTTGTATATTTGAAAGAATATTCTGATATGAGTATCTCTTATCCGGCAGATAAAGTAATGGCATATCCGGTTCGTTGTCTTCGAGACCTTGATTCTTCTGCTTCTTCTCCGACAGGCTCTTCTTTTCCGGCACATTCCGAAGACGTGTTACAAAATACCAATAACTCTTCCGTAGTACAAAAGGCTTCTCTTTGTACTGATTCTGATGGTGGGAAGGATTATTTTGTAAAGGGCACAGCTGAAGAAAAGTTGTTGGGAGGGGGACGAAGATATTTTGAAGATCGATGTCTCTTAAAAGAAAAAGTCGGGGATAAGTTTTGGCGTTATTCGCGAGTGAAAGAGTGTTCTGGCTCTAATTGTTCACTACAGGAAGGATTTTGCGAAAAAGGAAAATTAACTAATCGATCTCATGATTGTGAACACGGTTGTCGAGATGGTGCTTGTATTAGCTTTGAGAAGAATGAACTTGAGGTTTTTGGAAAGAATAATGATTCAGTCACTATAACAGCGGGAGCTGATGACATTGAAATGCTCCGGTTTGATTTATTGAATTCTCATAAAGAGGAGGTTTTTGCAACGAGTTTTGGTATGTGGGTTACTGGCACGGGAAATGCCAAGAATCTTTCTAATTTTACAGTTGCTCTTTTTGTAAATGGAGTTCAGCAAGGATCAGCTAAAAATATTCATAGTAGTGGCTTGACTGGCTTTAATGATGTCAATGTACATTTAAAAAGCGGTGAAAAGAAAGAGCTTGTTGTTTATGTTGATACTATAGAGAGCTCTGGACCTGGAACTATTCAACTTTTTTTGAGAGATATAATTGCTCATGCTATTCAAACTAATCAGTTTGTCGGTACTTTTCACGGAGACAATGTACTCAATAGTACATTTCCTGTAAAAGGTCCTGTCATTACATTAGCTACTTCGGATATTCCTCTTCGAGAAACTTCATCCCCTCGAGAAATTGCTATCACGGCAGGGGTTGATGATGTAGAGGTCATGCAGATTGAGGTCAATAATACCAGTGCTGCAGAAGCTCATATCAAAGGTTTTACCTTGTCAGCTATTGGTCGTGATAAGGCTGCAGATCTCAGGAATTTTACCGTCGCCCTTTTTGCAAACGGAGTTCAACAAGGGTCGGCTCACAATCTCAAAAACAGTGATGATGGAGTTGGCTTTAATGATATTTTTCTGGAAATTCCATCAGGAATGAAACAAGAGTTTTTTGTCACTACTGACACCTTAGAGTCTTCAGCACCTGGGAATATTCAATTTATGGTTTTAGAGATTGATGGAATTAATTATGATATAGGAGATGACTTAGATTTTATTCTTCCCAATGGGAAAAAACTGTCTAAAAGCAATCCCCTAAAAGGACCTGATTTCTCACTGAAGAAATAGGAAAGATATTTGACTTTTAATGGTATCGCCGTAAAGTTTGGAACGTGAATATCTTCTCCCTCACCACCGAAACAACGATCCGATAGTCTCGGAGGTTTCGTGATAGAACACCGAATCTCCGATACTATGAGGAGATTTTTTTATAATATATTTTTGATGAACCAATCAGATCTCGAAGTCAGACGTCGTCATACGGGCTCTCATGTGATGACAGCCGCCGTTATGATGTTGTATCCAGATAGCAAACGTGGGGTGGGACCGTGGACTGATGATGGATACTATCAGGATTTTGACTTTGGATCAGAAAAAATATCTGAGCATGATTTTAAAACTATTGAGAAAAAGATGCGCTGGATTGTGAACAAAGACTTCAAGATTAAAAAAAGGTTGGTATCGGGTGATGAAGCAAAGAAAATGTTTTCTCATGATAAATATAAGATTGAGTTGATTGATGGCATCATAGAACGAGGAGAAAAGATTTCGCTGTATGACTTTTTGAATGACGATGGAAAGGTATTTTACGTGGACTTATGTGCTGGACCACATTTAGAGTCAACGGGACAACTCGGAGTGTTTAAACTCATGAAATTAGCTGGTTCTTACTGGCGAGGGGATGAAACGCAACCGATGTTGACGAGAATTTATGGGGTAGCCTTTGAGGCAGAAGAGCAACTGCAAGAATATGAATATTTGCTCGAAGAAGCGAAAAAACGAGATCATCGCAAGCTTGGAGCAGAGCTGGACTTGTTTACTTTCTCAGAAAAAGTTGGTCCTGGGTTGCCTTTGTTTACGCCAAAAGGAACTTTCTTGCGGAACAAAATTGCTACTACTATTCAAAATATCCAGGCAAAGCATGGCTACCAACCAGTTTGCATTCCTCATATTACTAAAAAAGAACTTTATGAGACGTCTGGTCATTGGGCAAAATACAAAGATGATCTCTTTCATGTGAAGGGGAAACAAGATCAAGAGTTTGTCATGAAACCTATGAATTGCCCTCATCATACGCAGATTTATGCTTCGCGAATGCGAAGTTATCGGGATTTACCGTTACGGTTTGCGGAGGTGACCACGTGCTATCGTGATGAACAGCCGGGAGAGCTTCTGGGGCTTTCTCGTGTTCGTTCGATTACGCAGGACGATGGGCATGTGTTTTGTCGAGTGGATCAGATCAAGCAAGAGGGAAAAAACATCGTCTCGGTTATCAAAGAATTTTACGGAAAATTGGACCTCATGGGCGAAGGCAATTTCTGGGTATCTTTGTCGGTTCGTGATCCAGAAAAACCTGAAAAATACTTAGGAGAATCTAAAAATTGGGATAAGGCTGAAAAATTTTTGGAAGAAATTGCAACCGAGGAAGGGTTGAATGCTACTCGGGTGGAAGGTGAGGCAGCGTTCTATGGTCCAAAGCTGGATTTCCAGTTCAAGGATGCTTTGGGACGACAATGGCAGTTGGGAACGATTCAGATTGATTTTGTGATGCCGGAACGATTTGGTTTGGAGTATGTGAATGAAAAAGGCGAAAAAGATCGCCCCGTCATGATCCATCGAGCGGTAGCGGGGTCGCTGGAACGATTTTTATCGATCCTCATTGAGCACTTCGCCGGAGCGTTTCCGGTGTGGTTGGCACCGGTACAAGCACATATTTTACCGATTGCGGAGAAGCATGAAGTGTTTGCAGAAAAACTTTTAGAACAAATTCGAAGTGTGAATGGTCGGGCCGAAATGCAGGACAGCGGTGAAAGTCTCGGGAAACGCATTCGAAATGCTCAGACGCAGAAAATCCCGATGGCGATTATTGTTGGAGATAAGGAAATGGAGACTGGTAATGTAACGGTGCGGAGGTATGGAGAGGAGAAGGATGAGGTGATGAAGGTGGAGGAGTTGCTTAGTTTACTAAAAAAATAAATTAATCTAGTTATGACTCAAGAAGCAAAAATTGTCCTTGATGAGTGTAGAGATTATTTACAAGAACTTCGTCAAAAACCAATGGGGAAGGATTGGAAAAGAAAATGGAAAGCTGCTATGACTAGCTTACGATCCATTGGAAACGTTTTGCAGAACAAAGACAGTAAAATAAGCAGTAAGATGAAAGAAGTTATTCAAAACAAGCACCAAGAAATGAAAGACGATGATATTTTCAAAGACTTTATTAAAAAGGAAAGAGATGATTTACTCAAAGAAAATGAAACCTCTGCAGGGCAAGCAATAGCAATTACTCTTACAGAAACTGTTTACTTAAATAGAACCAAACAAACACCCAAGCAAGATACTAAGCCTCCAGAAGTAAAAGTAAAATACGTAATTAACAAAGGCATTTTTGAAGGTCAAAATCCTATAGATATGTACGAAAAAGCTATTAATTGGTGGGATGAGTATTTAGATGATATTGATAGAAAAGTTTCATGAAAAAAATCAATCATTTCTTTCCACATTTCCTTCTTGCTCTCTACATTCCGTTCTGGATTTGTCTTGCCTTCGATCCCTATGATCGTGGTGTCTGGTGGGCGGAAAATATTCCGGTTCTGCTGGTGGTGTTGGGATTGGTACTGACGTACACCAGATTCAGATTTTCCAATCTTGCTTACTTCCTCATGGCGTTTTGGATTTTCTGGCATACAGTGGGGGGACACTTTACCTTTGAGAGAGTGCCGTTTGATTGGACAACGGACACGTTTGGGTTTGAAAGAAATCACTTTGATCGCTTTGGACATTTTTTCATCGGTTTTTTTGCGTTTCCGATTGCGGAATTTCTTCATCGAGAAAAATTCATTCAAAATAAAATTGTTTTATGGCTCTTTGCCTTATTTGCGATCATGAGTCTGGCGGCGACGTATGAGCTGATTGAGTGGTGGTTTGTGGTGACTTTCGGTGGCGACGCAGGAGCGAGTTTCTTGGGAAGTCAGGGTGATATCTGGGATGCACAGAAGGATATCTTGATGGACACGTTGGGGGCGATAGGGTCCCTCCTTTTGTTTGCTATTGGATCCAGAAAGAAATAAAAATACTTACATTTTTTTCAACACTTTCACAATTGCTTTCCGATCAATACCAGCCGCATGATAGAGCTCTGAAGCTTTCCCGGACAATTGGTATTCTTTGACGGCTAAAGTTTCAAATTTTTTCAATTGAACGCCTTTTTGGGTAGCAAAAAGCGCAACTGCCGCCCCTAGACCCGACTGATAATTATGATCCTCAACAGTGATAACTTTTTGGGTCTTTTTGAGTGATTTTGCCAAAGTGTCGTCAAACTGCTTGATAGAACTGGCAATGATAATTTCCGCATCGACTCCACTTTCTTCACGAGCTTTGAGGGCTTCAATGACACATGCGCCGGTGGCGACAATGGTGACTTTTTTCCCGGAACGAAGAACGTCAGTCTTCCCGTATTCGTATTTGTACTTTTTATCAAAAAACACAGAGCCATCTTCTTTGGTCAAAACCGGAATCTTGTGTCGTCCCATGCGAACGTAGAAGTTACCATAATGACTGGATGCATAACGAATAATGCGGTCGCAATGATTCGGGTCGGCGGGTTCGATCACATGTGTATTGAAAAGTCCGATCATTGATCCCATGTCATCAATCGCTTGATGGGTTGGTCCATCTTCACCGACTGACAAGCCGCAATGAGTGGATACCATTTTGACATTCGTGCGGTTAATATCATTGACGCGTGCTTGATCTTTGGCGCGACTCGTCATAAAGGCTCCAAAAGTCGAACAAAACGGAATGTATGAAGACAAGGATAAACCTCCGGAGGCGGAAACCATGTTTTGCTCACAGATGCCAAATTCGATAAATTGTTCCGGCAAGTCGGCTTTGACAAACTTGGTCATGACCGATCCTCCCAGATCGGCTGTGCCAGCTACGATATTTGGATTATGTTTGGCGAGATCAAACAAAGCTTTTCCATAGGCTGATCGACAATCTGTAGTGATGTCAGCATCATAAACAATGGGTGTTCCTGTTTTTATTTTTAATTTGGTAAGATTTTTTATAAATTCTGGTTTTGAGGGGCGGAATTTTGTGTCTCTTCGGAATGTGTCGAGGATTTTTTGTTCGTCTTTGGTGAGAGATAAAGACTTGAGCATATCATCAATTTGGTCAGGGTTAGGTGCTTTGCCGTGCCAGGTAGATTTGAATTTTTTCCCATCTTCTTCTAGGTCTTTGATTCCATATCCCATGATGGTTTGCCCGATGATTACTGTGGGGCGATTTTTTTCTTTTTCTGACTTCCCGAGAGCAACCCAAATTGCCTCTGGATCATGTCCATCGATTTCGAGTACGTTCCATTGTGTTGCCTTAAACACAGCTGCAATGTCTATAGGCATAATATTTTTTAAGCTATCTGTGAGTTGAACACGGTTGTGATCTACAAAAACAGTAAAATTATTGAGTTGATACTTGGCAGCAAAAAGAGCCATTTCGTATACCTGTCCTTCTTGTGCTTCACCATCTCCAAGCAAAGCAAAGACTCTTTGTCCTGATTTTTTCTTTTTTTCTGCTAAAGCCATACCCGAAGCAACAGAAACGCCAATTCCCAAAGGACCTGTTCCATACGGAATACTTGGAATATGTCGGGTTATGTGTCCTTCAAAGATGGAACCCATTTGTCGAAAACCTTTGATAACATCATCTTTTTTTACGACGCCTATTTCTGCGAGTACCGAATACACACCTGGAGAAATATGTCCATTAGAGACAATTAATTTTTCTTTTGTTTGTGAGAGTCGAAAAACATATAAGGTTGCGAGAAGATCTAAGCTAGAAAGGGATCCTCCCGGATGTCCTGACTGCGACGTACGCAACATTTCCAAGATTGTTCGTTTACATGATTTTTTGAATATTTCCAAAAAACCCAGACGATCTGGTCCAAGTGGTTTATGATGTGACGGCAATGAAAAATTCATAATTTTTTCGAAAGCTTTTTTATTGTACGAATATTTTTTATAGAGATAAAGAAAAAAACCGACTGAGGAAGCCTGATACCTCTGATAATAGTGAGGCAAGCTTTTCAGCCGGTTTTGGAAAGTCCTGACTAGGAACTAAATCTCTCATAGCCTTGCTTTGGTGCAACTTCTTCCGCTATAAAGCGGGACCGCGTCACCAGTCGGAGCTCTGGGTGTATTGTGTTTTCTTGATTTTTAGATCAAAAAAGGATACAATACGAGCTGTAAATTTGTTGTTTTTACCTCAAAACGGTTCTCGAGAAGGCGGCTAACTCTTCAAATGAAGAAAAAGTCGTCTTTTGAGAATCGCAAGCCTCTCGCGTCTTGTGGTGCATTATAAACGTAGTCAAAGGCGTCTATAACGTCATCGCAAAGCGGAGAGAAGCGAGAAAACGCAGCAAAACTGCGTACAATAAAGAATAAAAAAAGATATAATAATTATTTGATCAGTTTGCCCGTTTTCTCAATCCTCTCCGTTTTATTGTCCGTGTGTGACAAAGAACTTTTTTCCCCTTCGAAAGCCCCTTTAAGAAGTTCTTTGTTGTAAGGTGTTTGTTTTTATTTTTGACCTTTTTAACTTTTGAACTTCAGACCATTGTACTCCAACGTATGTTTTTTGTCAAAACTTTTTTTGTGATAATACGAAAACATCCCTCAGGAAAAGGGTTTTCTCTTTTTATTTTCTCTCAATATGAGAACTTATAATGTGAATTCTTTAAGAATTTGTTTTTGATATGTATTCTTTGTAATGTTTTTGGCTTTACCAAAGCACACTTTCTCGATCAGCATCTTTTCTTGTGGTATTTTCCGATCAAAACCTGGATTATCGAATCCTCCTTTTGAGGCTTGTCCATAAAAGAGTGCCATATGAGGAAGATAGTTTTCAAATCGATATTCAGGCTTTTCTGAAAACGGAATGGTGTGACAGATTTCGTTATGAAGCTGGTAGAGTTGCCCCGTCTCATCATATACTTCTCGAAAAAGGACGTTGGGAAAACAATTGATAGAGCCAAGCTGTATCTCAAAAGGTTGGTATTTTTTTAAGATTTCTTTCAATTTTTTTTCCATAAACTTTATATCATTCCCTTCGAAATGGACTCCTTGTCGACCAGGAAGGGCAAGGGTGATGTGTAGGCGTTCCGAAGGCACCCACAATCCCTTTGCGTTTGGAACAACTTTTTTAAGTGACTGAGTTATTTTTTCTCCTGATTTTTGAAGAGTAATTGAGGGGATGATTTCTATAAAATACAAAAAATCAGGAATGCTTTCCCAAGGGATACTGCCAAATTGGGGTTGGTATTTTTTCCAATTATCTTGATAACGTTTTTTTTGTGTTTGTAGGTCCATGTATTTCGGAACAAGGTTATTGTGTATAAAAAGGAAGTGATTTCAACTCTTTTATAAATCTTTCGCTTATGAGAGAATCATACTGATGACTATCTTGGGTATTGATCCAGGTTTTGGAATTTGCGGATTTGCAGTTCTTTGTGCGAATACGAAGCGAGAAATAAAACTCAAAACATTTGGAGTGATTAAAACCAAGTCCAATAGTTATTTTCCAGATCGATTGGTTGAGATTGCGGATGACTTTAAGAAACTTTTAGACAAACACCAACCAGATATCGTATCGATTGAGGATTTATTTTTTGTGCAGAATGTAACAACCGGAATAAAAGTTGCTCAAGTGAGGGGGGCTTTGATTTATTTAGCTCGAGAATATGGTGCTGAAATCGTAGAACCAAAACCTGTAGAGGTAAAATCTGTCTTTACGGGGAACGGAAAGGCTACAAAAACTGATATGAAAACTATGGCACAAAAACTATTTGGCTTAAAAAAATCTCCTCAAATTGACGATAGTGCTGATGCGATTGGAGTGGCATATTATGCATCTCAAGCTCATTGATTTTTCATGAAAAATATGTTATAATCGCTTTATGGGAGATGATATTTCAAAGCCCATTTCTAGCACTGAAAACGCTCCTTCTTCTGATAGAGAAAAAGGAGAAAAGCCTCCTATCCCTATTTCCAAGGAAGAAAGCCTTCTAGGGGACAACACCCCAGATCTTCTTGATAATGAAGAGGATGATGAACTTTTGATTGAAGAAGATGGCGATTTTTTTTGGTTACTGCAAAGGATTGTATGGGGAGTTTTAAAGTTTGTATTTGGATTTGGGTTATTGGGTGTAGCGATCTGGTTTATCTGGACCAGTAATATTCATCCCTTGGGAGACAAAGCTCCTCGAGATAGACCTGTAGCAGAAGATAAGGCACCGATCACAAAAGAACCACAATCTCCAAAAAAAGATGTTGTAATTGATGGAGAAACACCTGTCACACCTACAGACTTACGGGTATCTGATTTTGTCGACTGGGCTGATTATATCGAGCAAAATACTTCTCCTCGTGTACCGTTACAAGGTATTGGTCCGGCTATTGACTGGATTGGACAAGTACATCGTTTGTTTGAAGTACCTGTGAACCAAGACTGGCTAGGAAATAGTCCAGAAATAAGGTCTCAGAATATCGAGCAACTTTTGTCTGATATCCGTATTTTTGTTCAAGACTCCGTCTTTCTTCGCAAAGCTTTGGCGGGACAAATCAATCAATGGTATGCTCAAATTCAACGAAGTGAAGATACTATTTTTCAGATTGACCAAGAATTGGATAGTGCTTTTGGGTCTTTTGCGGCTGTGAATATTGAAACTCAATTACAACAAAAAATTAGAGCCCAAAAAGATCAAATTGAAGGAAGAACCTATTTTGAATCAACCCGATTTGTTCTTCAAATCATGGAAGGTTATGACCGTTCGCTTCGTGAGTTTTATGAAAATATTCAGGCGAACAAAAACGCAATCGTGCAAAATATCCGTGTAGTACAATTTCCACAAGATCCTTTTGATGTGATTTTGACTCCAGCAGAATGGAGATCGACTACTTCAGATAGATAAATCCTAAATTCTTGGCTATTAATTTTCGATCTTTGTCTGTAAATCTGTCTCTCTGAAAGCGATACCTAGGACGTTCGACGAGATATTTTTTCTCAAAATATTCCTTTTCTTTGGCAAGCTCTGGTGGAGTCTTTTGAAGTAAATCTAGTGGAAGATGGTCTAAAAACGTATCAAAAAAATCTGGTGACGCTTGGTATTGGTTTTTGCCTTTCGTTCGAACTTCGAGAGATTTGGTTTCGGGAGTTTTAAGTTTTTTCTGAACTTCTTTTTTCGCCCAATCTCTGAGTGATGAATCAAAAGCTGAACTACTCCCACCGCTCGCAGACAATCCAAATGGATTAATTCCATTTTCGGTTACTTCAATTATCACCTGAGTAGTATGTTCTGCCCCAGAAAAGTCAGTTACTGTTAAGCTGACAGTATATTCCCCTCGTTTTGAGAATTGGATAGAATTGGGATTTTGACGAGTGGATTCTTCTAGACATTCTTTAGTCCAGTACCAACCATCTTCCGGACCTGAACACTGAGTACCATTCACTTTCCATAAAAAATTTTTCAGATCATGTTTCCCATCAGGATCGTTTGATTCGTCTCCAGTAAAATTGAGCGAGCTTTTGAAAATCCGACGAGCTCCTTGTACGACTATTTTTGCCTGAGGGGGGTGGTTCTGTAGCTTGTTTTCTTTTCCTTTCGAACCGTTGAAATGGCTAATAAAGTCATTTTTCGTATCAGAATCGATGGCAAAAGAAGCCCTGGCTATTGATTCATTGGTAATGATATCAGAAATATCATAGCAGCTCCCTTTCCAGTTTTGCTCTCGTATAACTCTTTCAACTCGATTTGATTCGGTTTGACTTAGACTATCTTTTTGCCAGCAAAGAAAATCCTCTCGCGCCTCCCAAGCAGTTCCTGAATAAAGAATAATTTCCACAGTTCCTGAACCGGATGATAAGCCATCTTTTTTGTCGGTGGATATATGATGAATATTGCCAATTGAGTGAAGAGAAAATGGAAGGTTATCGAAGTTAATTATGATGAAATCTCCCGCCTGAACTATGAAATCATAGTCAAAAAAGAAAAGTGGAGTGCCATTATGTTTAACTTCTAGGTATTTTAGATTCGCTCCGTCAATCGGAGCGTTCGCCACAAATAACTCTAGAAAATCAAAAATAGCATCATCTGCTTTGGGTGAAATTTCTGATATGAGGAGAGTTATCTCTTCGGGAAAAGTAGGAGATGCAAGGTTTTCTTCCCCTTTGGAGTGAGGAAATGTCTGGTTTTCTTTATGAAATGTCAGGGGGAAAAGAGTATTAGGCTTTTCTGAATGCCTGTTCCAAGTGTCAGCATAGGTAGTTCCATCGCGAGTTCCGGAACTTCCTTCTGGATAGGTGATTTCATCAAGGATCCTATCATCTTCATCTACTATTTGAATGGTACCACCATTATTCGGAAGGGATATTGGCGACTTTTCCCACCATAAAAAAGCCTTTGGATTCGGAAGGAGAATTAGTGCATCTTCGGATAATGTCACAGACGAGCCACTCCCAGTATAATGCCATTCGTTTCGAATCGTGCCGTTACTGTCCAGAAAACTTGATTTTCCCTGCAGCCACTCTCCACCTTGTCCAAGGTGTAATTGATCTTTAACACTATGGAATGTTTTTTTTACCGATGCTCCGTTGGAGATTTTCCAGTTACTGATATCAATTGCCTGACTTCCTTCAACGGAAAATTCAAACCATTCTTCCTCATTTTCTATTTTATGTGGAGAAATTTCTGTGATTTGAACACGGTTAAAATCTCCTGATTTAAATGATGATTCTGTGGTCTGAGCAAGACAAATAATATTTCCAAATAGCAATAAAACCAAACCTCGATACTTTTGTTTCATGATTTTGAAACACAAAAAAATTTTGAGGTTTGTTTTTTATTCCTTGTACCTCTTTTTGTTTTTTTGTGCAGTGAACGAGTTCACCTTTGCTTCATTTTCAGCAGGGACTATATATCTATCGACACTTTTATCATCACCGGACAATGATCTGATCCCATCTGATCATTGAGGTATTCTATTTTTTGCACCAATGGTAGCAATGATTTATCGAGGAAGAAATAATCAATCCGCCATCCAACATTTCGATCTCGTGCTCGAGAAATCAGATGCCACCAGGAGTAAATAACTGTTTCCGGATGAAGCGTACGAAAGACATCGATCCAGTTATGACCGATCACTTTACTCACCCACGCTCGCTCCTCGGGCAAAAATCCGATTGAATTTTGGTTTTCTTTGGGGCGGGCGAGATCAATCTCCTCATGAGCACAATTGACATCACCTCCCCAGAGCACTTTTTTCCCCTGTAAACGAAGGTCATTTATGTGCTGTAAAAATTCTTCGTAGAAAACCAATTTTCCCTGCCAGGCTTCTTCTGACTTTTGTCCGTTGGGAAAGTACACGCTAAAGATAATCCAATCTCCTATATCCATCCGAGAAATCCGACCCTCGTTTTCCTCAAAGCCATCCATACCAGTATCGAATGTTACATCCAGAGAAAGAGGGTTTTTTATCCAAATACCGGTGCCACTATAACCAGCTTTATCAGCAGCATGGTAAAACTGAGTATAGTCCGAGTATGTAGCAATAATTTCCGATAATTGATCTGGATGGGCTTTCGTTTCTTGAAGGAGAAATATGTCCGGATCATGGGTTTTCAGAAATTTTTGTAATTCGCCTTTGCGTTCAATTGCCCTGATGCCATTTACGTTCCAGGAAATGATTTTCATTGTTGTTACTATACCTTTCTCTCTTTTTATGAGAAGAAAAGTTTAGATCAAAAAATACACCCCTCCTCCCACTAAAGCTACAAAGAGGATGGCTAGGGCCATTTTTCGAATTAAGCGGAAGCTTCCCAAAAAGGCTCCGTAGGCTATTTTGACGACAGTATTAACAAAGAGAGCGATCAGAACTGAATTTTGTGCTGTTTGGGATGCAAGTTGTCCGTGTTTGACTGATTCGAGACTGGATAGAACAATGGAATCAATATCGATGATTCCGGAAAAAATTGCAGCGGTATAAACACCACTGGTACCAAAGTATTTTTTTCCGAGTACAATGGCGATTAATACGAGTACAAAAACCAAGCCAAATTTAATGGCCGGTCCGATTTCAAAGGGACTATCGAGCTTGATTTTATCCGGATTATGAAAGAGAGAATAAAATCCATGCCGTCTTTCCGAGACTGAAAAAAAGTAGATGGCTGTGACTAAACTGGCTCCGGCCATGGCTAATGGCACCAGAAGAAAATGAAGCATGTCGGAAGTTCCGAGAAAGTATACTTCTCCGATCACTCGTATCTGCATGGTGGCAAGTGCTATCATGATACCTCCTGCAAAAATATTACTGAGTTTTGAGTCTTTGGAACGACTGGCCATGGCAATGGTAACGGCAGTACTGGAAACAATAGCACCAAAAAAACTGGCGAGAGGAATACCCCCTCGAGCACCAAAGTATTTGGTTAAAAAGTATCCTAAAAAGCCAATTCCGGAGATGAGTACTACTAAAAACCAGACATTAAAAGGAACAATGGCTCCCCAAGGGTCAATAGGAGTCTTAGGAAGAAAGGGCAGTATAGCTCCGGAAATGAGAAGTAATTGGAGTGCTCCAGACCATTCTTCTTGGTTCAGGGTTTTGACAAAACCGTGGAGCGATTCTTTGTAGGCATGGATTCCCGCGAGAAAGAGGGTCATCAGTATGGCTAAAATATATTTATCGACGCCCACTAAAACTCCAATCCAAAACACAATCATGGCGGTGAACTCTGTGGTCAAGCCATTTCGTTCGAGATGAAAACTTCCGTAGGCATAGGCAATACTGACGAGAATGACGATGCCTCCGAAAAAAATCAGTGGCAAATTGGGGAATAAAGGAAAAAGTGTAGAAAAGGCTCCCATCAGACAAAGTAAGGTCATGGTTCTTAGTCCCATAAAACTTCGATGTTTTTCTGAATGCTGAGCTTCCATTTCTCGGCGAACGCCCAAAAAAGCTCCTAAAGCTGATGCAATGAGAAGTTTTATAGCAATATCACTAAAAATGACGTTATCTATCATCCTTCTATAATATCATAAAATGACTTTTAATGGAAGAAAAAACTACTTCCCTTTGGTAGCAAATCCCTTGATGGCATCCAAAAGTTCCATGGGAATCATCCAGACGGTAGTATTGGATTGGTCGGAACTGAGATCATTGATGGTTTGTAGTGTTCGTAGATGCATGGCTCCGGGAGTCTTGTCCAATATTTTGGCAGCGGCCATGAGGTTGTCTGCGGCGATTTTATCTCCTTCGGCTTTGATGATGACAGCTCGTTTTTCTCGTTCGGCTTCGGCTTCTTTGGAGATAGTGCGTTTGAGGTCTTCGGGAATGATGATGTCTTTGAGTTCTACGGATTCGACGGCAATACCCCAAGGATCTGAAGCTACATCGATAACTTTTCGAATATGTTTGGAAATCTGATCTCGTTTTTGGAGCAATTCATCGAGTGTGGTTTCACCAACGGCGTTTCTCATGGTAGTTTGTGCCATTTGGCTCATAGCCCAAAAGAAGTTTTCGACTGCTAAAATTGCCTTTTCGGTATTCGCCACTCGGTAATAAATGACGGCGTTGATACGAACAGGGATATTATCTTTGGTAATGGCTTCTTGATCTGGAACATCGACGGCTTTGGTCCGAATATCGACTTTTTTCATACTTTGAAAAACTGGAACGACGATTCTCCAGCCAGGCATTTTTACTCCGCTAAATTTTCCAATGGTAAACATCACTCCTCGTTCGTATTCATTCACTTGGCGAATGAAAAAGAGAAAAAACAGAATGACAAGTGGCAGGAAAAAAAAGAAAGGTCCCATAAGAAATATTATTTATACGTGTTTAGTATAATTCTTGTTTTCTGGGTGTCCAGAATTCTTGTATGGGGATTTAATTATTTATTTCTTTTTTTCCGAAGTTCTACTAATTCTTTATGAGAATATGAACGTCCATCGATATCTATTGTCATAAAGTCAATTGGAACACCAGAAGAGTCATCATTGCCCTTTTCCCATAAATCCTCAAGATCTGTAATAGCTTGCGTAATTCTTGCGCTTGTCAAAATCACTTCAGTCCTCAAGACTGGTTTTGGGTTTCTTTTTAAGGTTTTTGGAGTTTCTGGAGCTGAGAGGGAGCGGTATTGATCGGATCGAGTAAGATCTTCAAATAGATTATATTGGTCGACATCAACCCCTCTAACCATTTAATATTATTTTAATTCTTGATCTTTTTTTAATTTATTTTTTTAAACATGTCAAGTTTTTAGGGAAATAATAAAAAAGTGCGACCAAAGAAAGAGTTTTTTCCTTGGTCGCTGTATATAATTTTGTACTCTACATTATCAATTACTCTGCAGGACTTTCGCAAAAGAGTTTGGGATTTGCTCTCTTATGTGGAGATTGCTGTGTCCCGTGCGAATTATCAGTACATCATAGTTTTTAACGCATACTGATACGGTCATTCCTATCTGACGGGAAAAGTCATGTGTGTATCGTGTTTCCCCATGTGATTGTATCTCAAAAACCACATTGTTGGGGTCCTTTCTTGAATTTTCTGCGACTACTTCCTGAGCTACACATATGTCTAATCGTAACATTCCGTCAATATTGGAAAATTTATAGCAAATGGTTCCCGTTGCTCCGTAACAAGCAGCAGAGTTCATAGAGATTGTGTCTCCACTTTGGGCTGAGATCACAATACCATCTCGGTTTCCACTCTTTAGTGTTCCGACATATTCATCACTTTTTTTCACATGGTAGGTGCCCGTTTTTACTCCAAAGACGATAATTTCACATTTTTTTGCGCACATATTTTTCTCCTGGAATGTAAAACAAATGACTCATAAATCTTCGATTATTGATCAGAAAAAACTCGTGAATCATTTGTTTTTTGTTCTATCTTTTTTTCCTTAAACTGATGATATAAAGAACAAGTATTTATGCTTCCTTCTTCAAATTGAAAAAGAAAAGGCTTTTGTTATATAAATTATTTACAAAATAGGTCAACTCATTATTTCCTCATCATGGCAAAAAAGGCTTCTTGGGGGATCGTAACCTTTCCAAATTGTTTGAGTCGTTTTTTTCCGGCTTTTTGTTTTTTGAGGAGTTTGTTTTTCCGAGTGACATCACCTCCATAGAGCTTGGCAGTAACGTCTTTTCGGATGGCTGAAATAGTCTCTCGAGCAACTATACGAGCGCCGATAGCGGCTTGGATGGCGATGGCAAACTGGGCTTTGGGGATGATTTCTTTGAGTTTTTCACACCAGCGAATGCCGATATGATGGGCGTCTTTTTTGTGAACGATTTGACTGAGAGCGTCGACTTTGTCTCCGGCGACGAGCATGTCGAGTCGGACCAAATCCCCTGAGCGCATGCCAATCGGTTCGTAGGACATGGAAGCGTAACCAGAGCTGATGGATTTGAGGTCATCGTAAAAGTCGGTAATGATCGAAGCAAGCGGTATTTCAAAAAACATTTCGACTCTGTGGCTCTCGGTATATTGGAGGTTTTTGGAGATACCTCGTCGAGAAGTACAGAGTTCCATGATAGAGCCGATATATTGATCGGTACAGAGGATGTTGAGCTTGATCCAGGGTTCTTCTATGGTCTCATAGAGTCCTGCATCTGGTAAGTCTCCGGGGTTAGCGATATCGTATTTTTCACCATTGGCTTTTACGATGGTGTAGGAAACTGATGGAGCTGTAACAAGGATGTCGAGGTCAAATTCTCTCTCGATACGTTCCTGGATGATGTCGAGATGAAGGAGTCCTAGAAATCCTACGCGAAATCCATTGCCCAGAGCTCCAGAATGTTCGGCTTCAAAGTGGAGTGACGCATCGTTGAGAGAGAGTTTTTCGAGTGCTTTACGAAGCAAAGGAAAGTCGTCAGCATCTAAAGGATAAATACCGGCAAAGACAAAAGGAGTGACTTCTTTATACCCAGGAAGAGGACGTGGATTTTCTGATTTTCCCTGCCAAAGTGTTTCTCCTACCTTGGCATCGATAACGTTTTTGAGTCCTGTTACTATATATCCTACTTCACCAGTTTGGAGACTTGGCGTTGGTGAATAATTGGGATTGAGAAAACCGACTTCCAGAGCTTCAATTTTTCTTCCGGTTCGAAGAAGGGTTAGTTTGTCGCCCTTATTGATTGCGCCTGAAAAGACTCGTACACTGGAGACTACTCCTCGATAGCTATCAAAGGTAGAGTCAAATACTAGTGCCCTAGTCTCGTCTGAATTTAAAATGTCTGAATGTTTTTGAAAGATTTCGTTTTGATTGGGAGATGGGATTTTTTCGATGATGGCATCAAGTAAATCTTCCACTCCGGTACCTTCTTTGGCGGAAACAAGAAGAATTTCTTCTTGTTTGAAGCCAAGTAATTTTTCGATTTCGGCGGCTCGGCGTTCTGGCTCAGCAGCAGGGAGATCTATTTTATTGAGTACGGGTATGACCTCGAGTCCATGTTCGAGGGCTAAATACACATTGGCGAGGGTTTGCGCTTCGATTCCCTGAGTAGCATCTACGACCAAAATAGCTCCTTCACACGCCGCTAAACTTCGAGAGACTTCATAGGAAAAATCTACGTGCCCGGGGGTATCGATAAGGTTGAGTTGTGTATCTTTCCACCTCATACGAACCGGCTGAAGCTTGATGGTGATTCCTCTTTCTCGCTCCAGCTCCATGGTATCAAGCAACTGATTTTTCATTTCTCTTTTGGTAATGGTGCCGGTTTTTTCTAAAAATCGGTCAGCCAAGGTCGATTTACCGTGGTCAATGTGTGCAATAATACAGAAATTTCGAATGTTCATGTGCGCTCGCATTGTATTAGGAAAGTCAATTTTTACAATCTTTGAGTTAATAATAAAGCTGTTTTCTTGTGATTCGTGTCGTTTCTTTCTAGAATAAAGACATCTATGAAAAAAGGATTTTCACTAGTAGAGTTATTGGTGGCTTTGGCGATTACTGCCCTATTTGCTGTAACTACGGCTCCGACCTTCACCCAGATACAAAGCTTGAGTAATTTTCGAGGAGAAGTAGATACGATCTTTGGTGTGACAGCAAGTGCTCGTTCGAATGCCTTAACGCAAAAACAATGCGAAGGAAAAGAGGCGAAAATTTGGATGTTTGAGGTTGATAATACTACGTCGCCATCGACAGCTACGCTTTTGTGTGAAAATGTGGATGGAGTGCAAAGTGTTTCCCCAGTTGCATTTTCTCCTCATACGGTTTTGTCTTCGGTAGCCGTTCCAAAACCTATTTTGGTTGATACTCATGAATCAGATAAGGTTCGAATTTTGTTTGTAGTTGATGGACTTCAGACAAAGATTGCTCGCTGGGATAAAAGCATAAATCCTAGTGGTGAATGGAATGTGGCTGGTAATGAAAAAACTCAAGTCGTCTTTGAGCATGCTTTGTCCAATTCAGATCCTGAAAGATGGGCATTGTGCTTTGACCGAGTAGCTGGATTTCCGACACTTCATCAAAACATTGGATCCACAAATCCCTGTATTCCGTAATTTTTTTCTATGAATTTTTCTCAATTCAAATTTCGCTTTTCCAAACAATCTGGTGAGACTTTGATTGAGGTAATTTTGGCGGTGGTGATTTTAGTGTTCGTGTTGACCGGAACGTATACTGTGCTCAATCAAGCTGTAAATGAAAATGTGAATGTGAAAAATAGGGTTGTGGCCCTTAATATTGCTCGTGAAGGTATTGAGGCAGTCCGTAATATTCGAGATACAAATTGGCTTCAGTACTCCGGGGATCGACGGAATCAATGGTTGTGTATTGCTAGTGATACGAATGGATGTACTGAACAATTGAGCACGAGTAGCGATCCGTACTATACGGTAGATAATGTAAATGGAGTATATGTCCTTAACGCAGTTGGCTCTGCGGTGGAGCTTGATATCAGTAGTGTTCAGGACTTTTCTTCTTTTTTGTTGTATGAGGATAGCGTAAATTCTCGTCTTACTCATGACGATAATTCCGGAAATAACCCTGAAACTATTTTTTATCGGCAGATAGAATTACGAGTCCAAAGACCTTTTGAGGGAACATCCCTAGATACAAATCCAAGCACATCTTCTGATGATGATCCAAATGATCTGTGTGATAGTTCTTCTACTTGCGCAGATGCCAAACTTCAGGTGATTTCTCGAGTGGCATGGGATGAAGGAGTGGGGACAGAGGAAGTGGTTTTAGAAACTCAGCTTTTTGACTATTATGAACGCGATGAGTATTAAGATTTTAGGCTTCTCTCTGATCGAGCTTTTGGTGGCAATAACTATTGCTGGTGTCGTCATTACGACGGCTGTAATAACGATGAGCGGAATTCATCTGTCTCAAAAAAAGATTAGTGTATCGCAGGATTTTTATTCTGAGTCTCGTTTTTTGATGGAAAAAATTGTCAGGGAGGTTCGAAACAACACGCTTGATTATGATGCCTACTGTGAAAACCCTTTGGGATCTTTTACCTGCGCAACGCCTTATGTGAGCAATTTTTATAAAGCGGTTGGAGGAAAGACTCGTAATATGGGTGGTATGACGGCTGATGGACAAAGCGTGTCTACTGACACAAAAGCCTGGGATGAAGGCACAGCACAAACGGTTCTCTACCTTATTAATCGAGACAGAACGATCAGGACTGCTCTGCGGAGAACTCTTGATGCTCAGGCTTCCGATAATTATCAAAAATTGGAAATGCTGCGTCAATTGGGAGCTGATAAAGACGGAGATGGTGACGCTGATATCTGGAATGGTAGCGCTCAAATGAATGATGTAAATAGTGTGCCAACTTGTCAGATTCAGGAAGGCGGTACATGGTACACAATATTGGGAGACGCAACGAATGAAGATTTTTGTTCTCAATCACACGATTGGACCATCATTTCTCCTGATCAGATACAGGTGACTGATTTAACGTTTGAACCTTCTCCTAATCGCGATCCATTTTTGAGTTTTCGTGTGGAATCAGCCCAGGTCCATCCACATGTTTTTATCGCTCTTCACACAACCTTGAGAGATTCAGAAAATTTTGGTATTCCAGCTTCTGAGACTCCAAATGTTTTATTGCAAACAACAGCATCTTCAAGGGTTTATGGTAATACGAGAAAATAATTGAATATTGATGATTATAACACGTATGCCGCCGTCTCCCACCGGACCGCTTCACCTTGGAACAGCAAGAACGGCTCTATTTAATTATCTTTTTGCAAAACACCAAAATGGAAAAATAATTTTTCGTTGGGAGGATACTGATAAAGAAAGATCAAAGACAGCGTTTGAGTCTGAAATTTTAGAGGGTTTGAAGTGGTTAGGAATGGATTTTCAAAAAGAGTCTGAAAAAATGTATCGGCAAACCGAAAATGAAGATTTTCATCAAGAATATCTACAAAAACTTTGGGAACGTGAGAAAATTTTTCCTTGCTTTGTGACTCCTGAGGAGATCGAGACTCAAAGACAAAACACTGCCAAAGCCAAGCAAAATTTTGTTTTTTGGTCACCTTTTCGAGAGATGAGCCGAATTGAGCTGGATGAAAAAATGAAGAGCGGAGAAAGATATGTTTGGCGTCTTCGGTGTCCGAAGGAGCAAACTATTATTTTTCATGACCTCGTTCGAGGAAAAATAGAAACTCATTCTAGTACTTTAGGAGATTTTGTGGTGGCTCGTAGTGATGGCTCAGTACTCTACCCCTTAGCAAATGTGCTGGATGATTGGAGTCAGGGAGTGACTCACGTTCTTCGAGGAGAAGATCATATTTCAAATACTCCGAAACAAATTTTGTTGTATCAAGCCTTGAATGTTAATCCACCTTCCTTTGGTCACATTCCTTTGGTCTTGGATCAAAATAAAAGAAAATTGTCGAAACGGAATGTGGACCCAAGCGTATGTGTCTTGATCAAAGATTTTCAGGAAAAAGGATTTGTGAGTGAAGCAGTGGTCAATGGTCTAGCACTACTGGGTTGGAATCCAAAGACGACGGAGGAAATATTTTCTTTAGAACAACTCGAAAAAGTATTTGATATTGCTAAGGTTAACCCAGCGGCCGCTCAGTATGACTTTTCAAAAATGGAGTGGTTTAACGCTCAGTGGATAAGAACTATGGATTTAGAAAGGCTTATTGAAGAATATAATGAGTTTGCAAAAACTGATTATAGTGCCAAAGAACAGGGGCGAATGTTTGATATTATTCGTCAAAAGGCTCGATCGCTGATTGATATTAAGACACATCTAACGTATTTTGTAAGTGACCCAGGACTTAATGCAACTCATTTGCAACAAGAAAAAATGGGGATTGATGCGTCTCTTGCTCGAAAGGTGTTACAAGAAGTGGAAGGTATGTTACAGGGCATAGAGGAAAGTCAGTTTACAGCTGAAATAATAAAAGAAGCAGCTATAAAAAAGATTGAGGATATGGGTCTCAAGACGGGGCAATTTCTCCATCCTTTTCGTATAGCTTTATCCAATGCGGCAGTATCTGTGGGACCGTTTGAGATTGCAGAGGTGATTGGGAAGAAAGAGGCGTTGGGGCGACTTCAAAGAGCCTGTAAAAACAACTAATAGAGCACTTTAAAAAAAATGGCTTGACTCTTGTGATCAGGAGAGTCAAGCCAATACTGAAGGAGCCGGGAAAATCTAATCTGTCTCTGATTACGGCATTGCTCCAGACGTATATATCAGAGCAGATTAAACACGATTATTTTTAATGTAGTCTTCAGGGTATGTCAAATATTTTTCTCGCTGATTTTATGTATTTGTGTGTGGATGGGGAATTCTTTTTTTAGTCTCGACAATTTTTTGGGGGGCTTTTGTGTTAAACGTGTTTTTGTAAAATATTCATAAAATAATCTTTCATTTCTGCCATCTTTTTTTCATCTTGTATTTCCATGCGGATACGTATGAGAGGGGTGGTGTTTGAGGGTCGGATGATGACCCATTCGCTTTGACCTAGGTCGATACGAATACCGTCTAGGGTGTTGATATCTGAAAATTTTTGCTGAATATCTTTGGCTATTTTTTCCATAATAGAAAATTTTTCTGTGTCAGGAACGGTAATGACATCCGATATTTCTTTCATTACAGGCCAACCTTGTGTCACTTCGGTAATAAGATCGGGGTTGTTTTCAATGGCTTGGAGAAAACGCAGGCTCGCAAGCATGCCGTCGTCATGTTGGTAGAAATCTTCGCCAAAGACGAAGTGTCCCGACATCTCTCCTCCGAGCAATGCTCCAGCTTTTTCAGCTGTTTCGATGATATAGGCTCGACCAGTTCGAGACATTACAACTTCTGCGCCTTTTGAGCGAAGCTTTTCAATCAAGGTTTGTGATATCATGACATCGACGGCTATCTTGGCGCCAGGATGTCTTTGGAGAAAATCTGAGGCGAGACAGTAGATAATTTTGTCTCCAGATAAAATAGTACCATCCGACAAGACGACTCCAAGTCTGTCTCCATCACCATCGTACGCAAATCCAAAATCAGCCGAAGATTCTTTCATTGCTTGGATGAGATGGATTAGATTTTCTTTGCGTTCTGGGTCTGGTTGGTGGTTTGGAAAAGTAGGATCGAGATCACAAAAGAGTCTTTGAACCTTATGTCCAAATGATTCTAGTAGGTCTGGATAAAACATTCCTGGAACGGCGTTTCCTGCATCAACAATTATTTTTTTAGAATGTTGTTTGGGAATAATCGATTGAAGTTTTTTTTGATAGGCGGGTAAAAAGTCTTTTTTTTCTGATTTTTGAGCTGAATCTTGAAAAGAAACATCTTTGCGACACTCTATACATTCGGCAAGTTTTCTAATCTTTTGGAGTTCTTCTCCACATGTAAAATCACGTGGACTTCTGAATTTCATCCCGTTGTATTGGGGTGGATTGTGAGAGGCAGAAATTTGAATCGCTCCGTCAAAATCGCCTTCATGAAAAGCAAAGTAATTTAATGGCGTCGGGATAGTATCTCCCCAAGTGACGTTACATCCGACTGACTGGAGTCCAGCGACGACTGCCGGCCAAAGTTGGGGCTGAGAGGATCTGCCGTCGCCGGAAACAAAGATGTGGGGATTTTTGATTTTAAAATTATCGATGATATATTTTCCAAATCCAGCGGCAGTAGAAAAAAATCCGTCTTCATCAAAGTCCTTAAATGATTCTCCACGGATGTCGTAGGCTCGGAATATGGCAGGATTTAGTATCATGAGTTGAGTATACGGAAAAAAGACCAGAACAAGAAAATATATTTCTTGTTCTGGTCTTGAAGAAACGGTCAATATGATGCGCTACCGTAAAAAATGTCCAAATTGGTTCTCTATGAAGCTGACAATGGATGCCGCCTCTTCGGATTCGATATTTTCAAGCATCTGGTGTACGCGTCTAGTGTACTCGCGGTCGTTATATTGCTCCATCCATTGCATTAAAGCAATCGTGGATTGAACTCTATCTGTGCCACCTTTTCGAGTATTCTGTAATTGTATTTCTAAATCCGACTGCAAAGCGGCAACTCCTTCTGCAGTCTCACACACAAACTCGAATGTCTCGTACGATGTTATGAAAATAACACCATTTTCTCCTGAAGGACTAATAAAAAAAATCTGTCCATACCTCATGGGAGCACGACGTTCTAGCTCTTGGTATGTGAATGAAAATTCTAAAAAACGTCGATGATTGAGTTCCGAAGTTCTCATATTGAGAAATCTTTGCTCAAGTTGTGCGTCAAACGTCGGAATAGCAGAAAGTATTCCGTACTCTTGCAGTTTATCCGGCGTTGGCTGCCATACCTCGGAGTATTCTCCCAACGTAGCCCAATCCTGAGAGATCAACTCTTGTACGATTCTATCTCGTCTTACTAAGTTCGGTAAGGAATCCCCAAGCATGATCATGCCCAGACCTACTCTACCGCCGTGAAGGTTTTGTACCATAATGCCAGCCGTTTCGACTGGCAAAATCGTAACCTGTTCACCGATTGGCCAGAACTCTTCGTTGATCCTGAGTCCAATGAGGTCTTCTGGAGTCCCCCACGTAGTATCACTTACTATCGTGAGAGTATCTCCCGGGAACTCTGTGGGAGTTCCTGTTATTTCGTACTTAGAAGTCGTTACCCTCTCGAAACCAAGAACATTGATTTCAAAAAACAACCTATTGTCTCTTATTCCTCCTCTCTCTTCTTGAAGATTGTCTATAATTACTCGATTAAGGAGTAAGACCTCCGTGCCTGACAAACTCCAGAGCGGCTCAGAGTCTAATACCTCTCCGGTAGCCATAACAATTGTCTTGGATTCAAAGTCTGGACGCAGGATGACGCTTTCATCGTCATCACACGCTACAAATACAAACGCCATCAACAAAAGAATGATTGACTTCCAACACTTCATAGCACTCTCCGATAAGCTGGTTTATGCAGATACTTTTTTTGACCGTTTATGAAAAGAGCTTTCGCATTCTAGTTGGTCAAAAAAAAATTTTGACTATTTAATGCAACTTTGTCCTTTTTAATACTCTTTTCAGGAAAGTCAATTTTTACGCAAAAATTTCGAGTCCGTTTTTGGTCACCATTCCACAATGCTCCCATTGACATGCATCTTTGCCATCGACAGTGACGACGGTCCAACCATCTTGAAGTGTTTTGGTTTTTGGATTGCCTACGGCGACGATTGGTTCAATGCAGATAGTCATGCCTTCAAGTAATTTTTCGCCTTCTCCTTTGTGTCCGTAATTAAAAATATGCGGATCTTCCCATAGCTCTTGCCCGATACCGTGTCCGGTAAACTCTTTACATAAACTGTAACCAGCGCTTTCGATGGTAGTTTGCACAGCCTGTCCAATGTCACCAATATGATTGCCAGATTTGGCTGCTTTACAACCAGCTAAAAGAGCTTTGCGAACTGTATTGCTAAATTGAGCTCTTTCTGGGTGAGTTTCGTCACCTCCAACAATAATAGAAAAGGCTGCATCGCTGTGAAAATTTTTCCAAATAACACCACAATCAACTGATAATAAATCTCCCTGACGGACTTTTCTCTGATCTGGAATGCCATGAACGACTTCACTATTAATCATGGTGCACAGGGTTTTGGGGAACCCATGATGACCCTTGAAAGATGGCTTTGCGTTGGCTGTACGAATTATGTCTTCGGCAATGGTGTCTAGCTCCAAAAGAGTAATTCCTGGTTTGATATGTTTTTGTAAGCTCTTTTGGACTGATTTTAAAATATCTCCGGCCTTGCGCATGAGAGTTAATTCTTCTTTTGTTTTTGGTCGAAAATTCATCGTGAGAGTGCTTTTAAAATATCTGAGGATACTTCTTCTACGCTCTGCTCTCCGTTAATGGAAATAACTTTTCCCTCTTTTTTCCAAGCTTCAAGCATGGGCTTGGTGTGATCGTAAAAGTTTTGAATTCGTCGTTCAATGCCTGCTGGAGTGTCATCGGCTCTCTTTTCAATTGTAGCTCTTTTGAGGAGTCTTTTGATTGCTTCTTCTTTTGAGAGATGAATTTCAAGGACGATAAAGTCTCGTTGTTTTTGGGCGGCTAAGGCTTCGAAGCTTATTCTTTGTTCTTCAAATCTTGGCATACTGTCAAAGATAATTGCCTTTTCGGGCGGTGTGTTGTTTAAGAAATTATCTATGACCTGCATGGTAATATCGTTTGAAACAAGGTCTCCTCGCTCAAGTATGGCTTTTATACTTTTTCCCAGAGAAGTGTTTTCTTCTGCTATTTTTCTGAGTTCCGCTCCGGTTTCAAAGAGTATGTAACCAAATTTTTCGATTAAAATCCGAGCTTGTGTCCCTTTTCCAGATCCTTGTATGCCAATTAAAACAATGTTTTTCATTTTTTTGACTCAAAAAGCTTTTCAAATTCTTTTTTAAAAGTTTCGACATCTTTAAATTGTTTGTAAACGGATGCAAACCGTATGTAGGCGACGTCGTCGATCTCTCCTAACATATTCATGATATCTTCACCTATTTTTTGTGAAGTTATTTTTTCTTTTTGAGACCACCTTTCTTCTAATTCTGATAGTTTTTCATGGATAGCTTCGAGAGAGATGGGGCGCTTTCCACATGCTATAATAATGCTTTTTTCGAGTTTTTCTCGGTCGTAGGGCTCAGTAGTACCGTCCTTTTTGATGACCAGAAGGTTGTAGCCTTGGATCCGTTCAAAAGTAGTAAAACGAATCCCTGTGGCTTCGCATTCTCGACGTCGACGAATGGCGTTTCCGTTATCACTAATTCTTGAATCAATGACTTTTGAATTCGCTAGAGAACATCGAGATATTTTCATAGTGAGAGGCTAGCTTAGTTGGCAAATTTTTTCAATGTCTGGGCTGTTTGTCGCTTAACATCTCTTTCTTTAAGACGCTCTTTTTTTTCGTATTTTTTTCGTCCTTTTCCAAGAGCAATTTCGCATTTTATGTGTTTGCCTTGTGTTTGAATGGAAAGAGGGACAAGGGTAATGCCTTTTTCTTTTGTTTTTCGTTGAAGTTTGTGAATTTCTTTCTTGGTGAGAAGTAATTTTTTGGAGCGGTTTTTATTTTGTTCTTGTGTAGAGAAGGGCCAAGCGGGGATTTGAAAATTTTCGAGCCATGTTTCGTTTTCTGTGATTTTTATCCAAGCGGACTTAAGGCTTCCGTGTTTGGAGCGAAGAGATTTTACCTCCCATCCTTCAAGTACCATGCCGGCACTCAATGTCTCGATCACTTCGTATTCAAATCGAATGCGTTTGTTTTCGAGCAAAATCATTTGATTTGAATGTAAGAGAGAAAGGTTTTGGTGTCGAATTTTTTGAATCTTTTTTTGTGATGTGCTTGGTTTTTGTGGAAAATAATAAATTCATATTTTCAGTATTTCATATTTACATATTTTCATAAATACCGTAATTCCTATTTACATATTTTTTTATTTTTTTATGTTCTTGGTGTGATGGGACAAAAAATTCTCTCCGTATCAGAAAGAGGACAAGTAACTATTCCGAAAAAAATTCGGGATCAATTTCCTGTGGAAAATTTCACCTGTTCTGTTGAAAACGGAAAAATCATATTCGAACCCGTCGTTTTTCCTTCCTTCACTTCTCAGATTCCAGCTCAAAGTATTCAATCCATCCAAGAACTACACCCCAACACTTGGAAAGAGATTTAGCATACTTCGATTAACATCTCATTTTATGGCTTCTCCAAAAACAAAAAAAATTGATTTTACTGGTAATGAAACGATTGCCGATGTTCTTTTTCTTCTGCCAGAAGCTTCTGATATTTTATTGTCTCATGGATTAAGCTGTGTCAGTTGTGCCTTTAATGTTCATGAGCCTCTCAAGGAGGGGGTTTTGGGACATGGCTATAGTGAAGAAGATTTTACAAGAATTTTGGATGATCTAAATGAAGCAGCTAATGATGTGATCTTACAGAGTCATAATAAAGATTCTTTTCCGACCATGACTTCCAAGGCTCAAAAAAAGGTACAGGATTTTCAAAAAGAGTCAGGCCAGGAGGGATTTGGCTTTAAAATTGATGTCGTATTCTCTAGTGACGATAAAGAGGTTTCTTATTTTTTAGATTTTCTGGAAAAGCCTGAAAGGGGGGATCGAGTACTTCCTTGTGGAGATGTATTACTTTTCCTCAATACTGAAAGCTGGAAGTTTTTACAAAACTGTACGATCGATTTCGCTCAGGAAGGAGGGGATGAGGGTTTTGTGATTGAAAAAAAAACTATTCCTTTGGATAATGGAGAAGTGTGTTGATTGTTTTTTATATGGAACATATAGCTTTATCGGCTTTGTTTTGGACTCAAGTGCATAAATCTGGTGATGAAAATATTCATCGAAATCAGATGAGACTGGTTACTAAACCTATGGAAACACAAAAAAATACCTCTTTTTACTTTCAGAAAAAACTTCCCAAAAGGCAGCTCATTGATACTAAAGGGCGAAATTCCCCTCCCTCTTACCAAGAAAAAAGCGAAATAGTTCGTCCAGACAAAATTACGGTCATTTTCGCTCCTCATCCTGATGATGAAATTTTGTGTTGCTCTCAAAAAATAAGCGAAAAAATAGCGAATAAGGAGTCGGTAAGGGTTATTTATATAACTAATGGTGATAGATTGCTTAATGGAAGTGCCCATGAGGCTCAAGAATATGGTCGTACTAGAAAAGAAGAATCTCAAAGGGCTGCTCAGGCTTTAGGGTTAAAAAAATCTGATTTATTTTTTCTTGGCTTTCCAGATGGACACCTTGATACCATCGATAAGAAAGGGGTAGTGAAAAGCTCGAGCACACAACAAGGAAGAAGTTCTTTTGAGAGCATGTTTCCACATTCTCCTTATAGCCGCTATCATCTAAAGCATAACATTACTCGCTTGTTGGGTCGTTGGAATGTGGGAGAGGTTTTTATTCCTTCTGAAATTTCTGACGTCCATCCTGACCATCAGGTGACAGCAAGGCTCGTAAAAGAAGTCTTGAGGGAGGGGGCTATACAATCGAGTGTTTATGAATATATTATTCATGGTATTCATGAACATAATCCTCAATCTGAAATAATTGATACTAAAAAACTTTCTCTTATTCGAATGTTTGAATCACAGTTTTGGACAGATCATCACACGAAATTTATGGAACGATTTGCTTCTCTGCCAGAACGATTTACTCATATTTTTGTACAAAAATGAAAACTGTCTTCTTGGTTGCTGGTCAAAGCTCTCGGGTCATGCCTTTGTCAGATAAGAATTTACTAGAATTTGGAGGAGAGCCTTTATTGATAAAACTTTTGAAAAATGCTGAAAGAGGGGGGCTTCGAAATTTTGTGGTGGTTGCCAATAAGTATAATAAAAACTTTGTTAAATCTGTTTTACAGAAGCACAATTTTTCAGCAGATATAGCCCTCCAAGAAGATCCTGAAGGTGGTATGTTTAATGCTATTCAGGCTTCTTTTTCTTTTGTAAGTGATGACGAGCCTTTGTTTATTTTAGGTGGAAATGACTGTGTTGATGGTAATATTTATCAATCAATGGTTGAACAGGCAAAGGGGTGTGATGGTAGTTTTTTGGCAAAACAAATGGATTATTATTTTCCTGGGGGTTATTTTGAAATTGATGATGGTAATATTATTCAATCAATGGTTGAAAAACCAGGGGAAGGAAATGAACCTTCAAGCTTGGTTCGTATTGTGGCTGATTATTTTCAAAGGGCTAGTGATGTAAAAGAAGTTTTCCAATCCCTTGTTTCACTTCCTTCTCAAGAAATACATCATGATAAATACGCAAATGCGCTGGAAAAACTTATTGTATTGAAGAAAATAAAAGCTGTGTCTTATAAAGGATATTGGCAGGCTATTAAATATCCTTGGCATGTTTTGGATATGATGCAGGGGTTTTTGGGTCGACAAGAATTATTTATTTCCCCTAAATCTGAAATAGATTCCAGTGTTGTTTTTCGGGGTGAATCTATTGTTATTTCTAAGGGAGTTAAAATTTTAGAAAACACTGTGATTGAGGGTCCATGTTTTATAGGAAGGGATGTTTTTATAGGAAGGGAAAGTTTTGTTGGGCAGTCGAATATTGGTCGTAGTTGTATTCTTGGGGATAGGGTTAAAGTAGAGAGGAGTTTTTTGGGAAGTGATAGTCGAGTAAATACAAACGGATTTGTTTTAGATTCAATCATTGATCGCGAGGTTTCTTTTGGGGAGTCGTCGAGAACTAATAACATTCGATCAGATAAAAAAAATATTCAAGTTGAAGTAAAAAAGAATCTTATTGATTCTTATCGCCCAAAGCTTGGAGCTATTATTGGTAAAGGGGCTCAAATCAAAAAAAACACAATCCTAATCCCTGGAGTAAAAATTTGTGAAAATCAGCTCATATAGGTCAAATAATTTGGGAAAACTTTTTTACTCTTCTTTGTTTTTACACAAAAAAAATTGAGGTTTTTGTCTTTTTTTCCAAAAGTTTTCCACAAAAATAAATGGATATTTCAGAATCTTTTTTTGTTTCATAAGAAATATCTATAGAAAAGGAAAAAATAATGAATACAAATTTTAAAAAATTGAAAATAAATAAGAAATTATTTTTTGATCAAAAAAGTCAAATAATTTAAAAAACCTTTTTAAATAAAGATCTTTTTTTTTTCACATTTTTTCTTTTCTATATAACTAATTTTTAAATATTTATTAATTCTAATAAAATAGAAATGTTTTAATGGGGATAAAATAACTTGACGCTTTGTTTTTTGTTCCTACAATGCTGGCGATCATGATTTTTGGTGTATATATCTTTTAGATCCAATTTCTTAGTTTGTGTAGACGTTTGAACGTCTTTTTTTCTTTCTTTTTTATCCTATGGTTCCTCCTTCTCAAACTTCTTCCGGACGTAAGCCAGCAAAAGACTTTAATGCTATTGCCTTGTCGATTGCTTCCCCTGAAGATATTTTAGGATGGTCTCGTGGAGAGATTACAAAACCGGAGACTATTAATTATAGAACTCAAAAACCTGAGAGAGATGGTCTTTTTTGTCAAAAGGTTTTTGGTCCAGTAAAAAACTGGGAATGTGCTTGTGGAAAATATAAACGAATTCGATATCGAGGAATTGTTTGTGAAGTGTGTGGTGTGGAGGTGACGCGCTCAATTGTTCGCCGAGAGCAGATGGGGCATATAAAACTTGCTGTGCCAGTAACACATACTTGGTTTCTACGCTCAACCCCTTCAAAAATAGGTTTGCTTTTGGGGTTGCCGGTGAAAAGGTTAGAACAAGTTGTTTATTTTGCTTCATATATTGTGGTTGATGTTGATGAAGATGCTAAAGAAAAAGAGTTGGTTAAATTAGAAGAGGAGTATAAAAAAATGATAGAGCAAACGAAAAAAGAGAATAGTGAGAGTTTGAGTGCTGCTAAAAAATCTTTAAAGGCTGGGGATATAAAAGAAGCCGACATTATTACTCTTGAGCAGGAATTGGTGGCGAATTTAGAAAGCATTAATGAGAATTTTGACACCGCAAAGGGTGAACTAAAACTTCTTCGAGAGGGAGAGGTTTTAACAGAGAGTGATTATAGAAATGTTTCTATGAAGTTTGGAAATATTTTTCGAGCTGGGGTGGGTGCTGATGCTGTTCGAGAGCTTTTGCAACGTATAAATTTAGAAAAATTTATTAGTGATATGAAGGAGGAGTATAAAAAATCTTCTGGGCAAAAACAGAAAAAGATTGTAAAAAGGATGAGATTGGCTGGGTCTTTTCATCGAAGCAAGATGAAACCAGAGTGGATGGTTTTAACGGTTATTCCGGTTATTCCTCCAGATCTTCGGCCCATGGTTCAATTGGATGGCGGAAGGTTTGCAACCTCAGATCTTAATGATTTGTATCGTAGGGTTATTAATAGGAATCAGCGTCTTAAGAAACTAATTCAACTTGGAGCTCCTGAAATTATTTGTCGAAATGAAAAACGAATGCTCCAAGAGGCTGTGGATATTTTGATTTCGAATCAAGTGAGAAACTCAAAAGCAGGGATGAATTACGTTCAAAAACGAAAACTCAAATCATTGTCTGATATGTTAAAAGGAAAGCAGGGGCGTTTTCGACAAAATCTTTTGGGAAAACGAGTGGATTACTCTGGTCGTTCTGTGATTGTGGTTGGGCCACAACTAAGGATAGATGAGTGTGGTTTGCCAAAGTATATTATGCTTGAATTATTTAAGCCTTTTGTGATTTCTCGTTTGGTGAAGTATGAGTTGGCTTTTAATGTAAAGAGCGCTGAAAAAATTATAAAAAGTGGAGAAAAGATTGTGTGGGATGTGCTTGAGGAGGTAATTCGTGATAAGCATGTCTTACTTAATCGAGCTCCAACTCTTCATAGGCTTGGTATTCAGGCATTTAAGCCTCGGTTGGTTGAGGGAAAGGCTATTCAGATCCATCCTTTGGTGTGTGCGGCGTTTAATGCAGATTTTGATGGAGATCAAATGGCTGTTCATTTACCACTTTCAGTGAGAGCTCAGCAGGAGGCTGAGGAAATCATGCTTTCTTCAAGAAATCTTCTCAAGCCTTCAAGTGGTGATCCAGTGGTAAATCCCTCTCAGGATATGGTGTTGGGGTGTTATTTTTTGACTCAAGGATTTGAAAATAAAAAAGGTGTTGGGATGTCTTTTTCTTCTCCTGAAAAAGCTATTTATGCATATGAATCAGGTATACTACACCTTCAAGCTAAGGTGAAAATTCGTATTAAGGATGAACTTTTGGAAACGACTGTGGGTCGGGTGATTTTTAATAATATTCTTCCGCCAGAAATTACTTTTCAAAATAAAGCTTTTCATAAAAAAGCTTTGAGTAATTTATTAGCAGAAGTGTATAGGGTTTGTGGGTATGATCCAACAGCTAAGCTGGCAGATTCAATTAAGGATCTCGGATTTAAGTATGCTACGAAATCAGGAATTTCTTTTTCAGTTTTTGATCTTCATGGGGCTGCAAATAAAGAAGAACTTATTGAGCGTGCAAATAATATTGTGAATAAAATTAATAAGCAGTATTGGTATGGTCTTATTACTGATGAAGAGAGATATAATCATACGATTAAAATTTGGGCTCGAGTGAAATCAGATGTGATGCAGAAGATGATTGATTCTTATGACACTGAGAATGATATTTATTATCAAATTGATTCGGGTGCTCGGGGAAACTGGGGGCAGATTACTCAAATGGCTGGAATGAAGGGGTTGGTGGCGAGTCCTTCTGGAAGAACTATCGAGCTTCCTATTCGTTCAAACTTAAAGGAAGGATTTACTATTTTGGAATATTTTATTGCGACTCATGGAGGACGAAAAGGAAAATCAGATACAGCATTGAAAACTGCTGAAGCAGGTTATCTTACCCGCCGTTTGGTAGATTCTGTTCAAGATGTTATTGTTCAAGAAGAAGATTGTGGAGTGGATAAATATCGTATTATTACTCGAGAGGAGTCGGCTCGTCTTGGAATTAATTTTGAAAAAAGAATCTTTGGTCGATATTTGGCTCATGATATTATGAAAGGAAAAAAAGTTGTATTAAAAAAGGGAACTCTTTTTAATGAAGAGGCTCTCGAGGTGGTTCGTAATGAGCAGTTGGATGAAGTGGGTATTTTTTCGGTTATGTACTGCACTACTCAGGGGGGAGTTTGTCGTAGAAGTTATGGTTATGATTTAGCACACAATAAACCGGTTGAGTTTGGAACGCCCGTGGGGATCATTGCGGCCCAGTCAATTGGAGAGCCTGGAACGCAGCTGACGATGAGAACCTTTCATATGGGAGGAATTGCGACAGAGGGGGCATCAATTACCCAAGGTCTTACTAGAGTAGAAGAAGTTTTTGAAGCTCGTACTCCGAATGCAGCAGCGGAAATAGCTGAAATATCTGGTAAGGTATCTATTACAAAAGGAAAAAAAGAAACCCATATTGCTATTCACTCGGAGAAGATAGAGGATGATGTTCATCATGTTCCTTTTGACTTTGAAGTAGTGGTGAAGAAGGGAGACAAGATTAAAGAAAAACAGATTATTGCTCGTTCTACTGAGAGTAAGGAGACACTAAAATCTCGTTCAAGCGGTACGGTTAAATCCCTTTCTGATACAGAAATTGTTGTTCATCAGGACAAAAAAGCCGAAAGAGTATATACGACTTCTTCTCGCGTAACCTTAAAGGTGAATGATGGTGACTTTGTCGAAAAAGGACAACCATTAACTATTGGACATCTTGATCTACGAAAACTTATGGATCTTACTTCGGTTGAGAAGGTTCAGGAGTATATTTTGTATGAAGTGCTTAATATTTATACTTCTCAAGGACAAGATATTAATGAAAAACATATAGAGGTTATTGTCCGGCAGATGTTTTCAAAAGTTCGTATTATTGATCCGGGAGATTCAAGTTGGTTACCAGGGGAAGTAAAAGATCATGTTGATTGTATACATCTTAATAAAGATTTAGGGAGAAAGAAGAAGAAACCAGTTCGGTTTGAACGTTTGCTTTTGGGTCTTACCCGAGTGTCTTTGTGGACTGATTCGTGGTTATCAGCAGCTTCTTTTCAAGAAACTACTCGGGTTTTGGTTGAAGCGTCTACTACTCGAAAGGTTGATCATCTTGACGGACTCAAAGAAAACGTTATTATCGGTCGGCTTATTCCAGCTGGGACTGGTTTTAAAAACAAAAAACCCCTTGCAGCCTAAGTTTTATTTTATGCCTACTGTGAACCAACTCATTCGAAAGCCAAGGAAAGACAAGACTACGAAGTCTAAGTCTCCAGCGTTGATGTATACACTTAATGCTTTGAAAAATAAGTCTCGAGTGCTTTTCTCTCCTCAAAAAAGAGGTGTATGTGTAAAAGTAACAACAATTACTCCTAAGAAGCCAAATTCGGCTTTGCGAAAAATGGCTCGGGTGAGACTTACTAATGGATATGAGGTGAATGCCTATATTATGGGGGAAGGTCACAATCTTCAAGAACACTCTGTAGTGCTTTTGCGAGGTGGAAGAGTGAAAGATTTGGTAGGAGTTCGTTATCATATTGTACGAGGAACTCTTGATACCCAAGGGGTTACAGATCGAAAACAGGGGCGGTCTCGTTATGGAACCAAGAAGCCTAAATAATTTGATTTGATATGACTGATAAAGATAAGACAACCTCTACTGAACTGCGACCGAAGACTGATGAAGCAAAGACTTCTTCGGGAGAAAAAAAGAAAAAATATACGAGCCAGTTTTCTTATACGGATCCCCTTCAGACAAAGCTTGTGAATTGTATTATGAAAGAAGGAAAAAAAACAATTGCACAAAGGATTTTAATGGATGCTTTTGAAGAGCTTTTTCGTAGAGGAGAAAAAGACCCTCTCAAGACCTTTGAGCTTGCTCTTGAAAATGCGACTCCTATGATGGAAGTTCGTCCAAAACGTATTGGAGGAGCGGTGTATCAGATTCCAATTGAAGTCACGTCAAAAAGACAGCAGAGTTTATCTATTCGTTGGATTTTGGATGCTGCTCGAGCTCGTAAAGGTCAGCCAATGTATAAACGTCTTGCTTCAGAGTTGATGGATGCTTCTCAAGATCTTGGGCAGGCGGTCACGAAAAAGAAAGAATCACATCGTATGGCACAGGCCAATAAAGCCTTTGCTCATTTGGCACGGTACTGAAGGATTGAATCATGATTGATGAAGGAATGGATAGTTTTTGTTGATTTTTTTTAATTTGACAAATTTTGTTTTTTATTTATATTTATTTTGTATTCATTTTTTCTTTCTCTTCTTTTGGGATTGACTGAAATAATACGACCAAGACACTCGCTCTTTTTCAACTCATGTTTTTTTCTGGTGGAATGCCCGGCTATTTTTGGAGAGATGGTTGAGCCTTCCGTCAGAAATGTATTTTAAATCGAATAAGGAGGTTATTATGAAATTCTTATCTCATAGTGTTTTTTTGGGGATGTTGTTTTTTGCCCTCTCTTCTTGTACCCAGGAATCTCCTCGGTATTATTCTGATAATTATTTATCAGCCGCATTCCCAGACGCAAATTATAACAGGGTCTTGTTGTCATGGGGAGATAATCAAAACCCTGTTTTCGATCGAATGAGTGGTCGTCAAGATACGTTAAGAGGAAATATTCAGGTGGACACTTTTGTCACCCCCCCGATTGCTTACCTTATAAGAAACGATAAGATATTGGGACGTTATCCGGTTGAGAAGGTTGGAGATATTGATGATCCTTATTCAGGGTATCAAATTTCGATGAAATTTTCGACAATGGATAGTCTGCTTAAGAAGGATCGGTATGATTTTTACTTTTATATAAAAGGTAAGTCTAAATCTGAATGGATCTCAATGTGCCATCCTACAGAGATGGGATGGGATCAGTTTCAGCAAGTACTTCTCCAAAGTAAAAAGGGAAAAAAGATTCTGCAAGAATGTGAAGCCCTGAGAGCGAGGGCTCGTTTTAGTGTTGACAGCCGGTATTCAAATATTTATATCGAAATTAATGAAGTACTTGCATACAAAACGAAACTATGGTTCGCTTCGGTGCGGGGACAAGAGGCTGTTTACTTTTCGGTTGATGATTTTGAGAGAATAACTTCGGAATCTTGACGGACTTTTAATGTTTTGTGTGAGTGTTTTTTAAAAGCTCCTGCTTCATATAAGCAGGGCTTTTTTATTTTGTTCATTTTGCAGGTGGGAGAATGTGTTACATAAGAAATATTTGACAAACCTTTTTTCTTGTTTAGAGTGGCGGGTGCGTCAGAGACTGTTGGTAGGGAAATATTCTGTAAATCCAACCGAGACACACGGGAGCATTTTGGTTGATTCATAGCTGATCTGTTCTTCTGAATAAGTCTTTGATACGTTCAAGACTTTTTTTTAAAAACATGGCTACATCAAAAGCGAAAAAAACAGATCAGTTACAAGCCCTTGAGGATAAGTTTAAAAATGCCAAGGGAGTGGCGTTTGTGAAGTTTTCTGGTCTTTTGGTTGATGAAGCACAGGCTATTCGTCGTTCTCTTCGAGAACAAGGTATGAGCTATACAGTGATCAAGAAGACTTTGATCGAGTTGGCCGCCAAAAATACCAAATTGGCAGAATTTGCTTCAGGAGACTTGGATGGAAGCGTGGCAGTGATTGTGTCGAGTGATGACGAAATTGCACCTGCTTCAGTCATTAAAAAGCTCAAAAAGGATTATGTTGATCGTAAAAGCAAGAAATCAAAGCTTGATTTTGCTGGAGCGGTGTTTGAAGGAAGGTTTTTGGATGCTGCTGCAGCCACAGAACTTGCGAACATTCCGAGCAGAGAAGAATCTCTGGGAAAAATTGTCGGAATGCTCAAAAGTGGTCCACAAAAACTTCATGGCGTTTTCAATTCTGGTTTTCAGAAAATGTACAATGTACTGGAAAATGCTGAGAAGTTTGCTTCTTAATTTTGTTTTTTATTCTTTTTATTTTTCATTTTTTATCTCATGTCAGAAGAAAATACGGTAACGGTAGAACTCTCTAAAGGAGAGCAATCAGTGGTTGATGCCATTGAAAAACTAACGGTCGTAGAGGCCAATAATGTCGCCAAATACTTTGAAGAGAAGTATGGTATTTCAGCTGCTGCGCCTGTCGCAGTTGCTGCAGTGGGTGGTGCAGCAGGTGGAGACGCTCCGGTAGCAGAAGAAAAATCGGCATTTAATGTGGTTCTTAAAGATTGTGGAGCGCAAAAGATTGCGGTTATTAAAGTCGTTCGTGAAGCGACTGGTCTTGGTCTCGGGGAAGCTAAAGCTTTGGCCGAAGGAGGAGGAACAATTAAAGAAAACGTGAAGAAAGAAGAGGCTGAAGAAATGAAGAAAAAATTTGAAGAAGCTGGCGCGACGATTGAGCTACAATAATTTATTTTGTTTCACGACAAAGAGACCATCCGAAAGGGTGGTTTTTTTGTTAAAAAGCCTTATTGTCATCATGAATACTGAGGTGTTCCGATTATAGAAGTACATATGAAGAAAATACTTGCTACGGGTGGTTTTTTACTAGGAATGTCAGCGATAGCGTCAAAGTTTTTGAGCTTATGGCGTGATCGATTGCTTTTAGATACATTTGGAGAGAGGGAGGTGATTGATTTGATTTTTGCAAGTTTTCGAATTCCAGATTTTTTCTTTTTTCTTTTCATTGGAGGAACTGTTTCTACCTTGTTTTTGCCTCGTCTATCTCCTTTAAAAAAGGAAGATGAGCAGCATGAGTTTGTATCAAGTTTTATGTGGGGAGTGGTGGTACTTTTTGGGGCTTTGTGTGGAGCGGGTGCTTTGTTTACGAAATCACTGATAGCTATTTTTGCGGGTGGGTTTGATCTTTTTTTGCAGGAACAGATGGTGCCTTTGGCTCGTCTGCTTTTTGGTTCAGTGTTTTTATTGGCACTATCTTCTGTGTTTTCAGCCTTTCAGCAAAGTAAGGAGCGATTTTGGTCTATTGCGTTGGCGCCGGTTTTGTATACGGGGACTATTTGCCTGGTTTTGTTTATTTTTCGTGATCAATGGGGACTTTTAACGGTTGGTTTTGGTGCCCTGGGAGGGGCTTTTTTTCACTTTCTTTGTAATGTGGGGGCCTTCTTTTTAAAAGGAGGTCGATTGAGCTGGGTCTGGAAAAAACCCATACGGGCGTGGAAACATTTCAAATCTGATTTTTTATATCGGGTGATAACAAGTGCGAGTTTTCAGATTAATCAATCGGTGGACATTCTCATTGCTTCGTTCTTGATTGCTGGGACGGTGGGTGCGTTTTCAATCGGTTCAAACTTGGGTCATGTGCTTTTGTCCATTGTAGGATTGCCGCTTGCAAATGCGGCCTTTCCAAAACTCACGAAAGCGAAACATTTTTATGAAGAGCAGAAAAAAATTGTGTACCAAACCATTCGTTGGATTGTTGTTTTAGTGATTCCCTTTTCTTTGATAAGTGCTTTTCTGTCAGAATGGCTCGTTCAACTTCTTTTTTCTCTTGAGGGATCGGCATTGTGGATGACGAAAACGGTATTTATTTGGACAGTGATTTCTTTGCCTTTTGCCTGTGTTATTCCTATTTTTTCTCGTGTTTTTCTGGCAAATGATGATACGAAGACTCCTTTAAGGTTATCAGCGGTATCTTTGCTGATTGCGACAGGACTAGCAGCATGGCTCTCTTTATTTGTTTTTCCTCGTGATTTAGCAATTTTAGGGTTGGCGATTGGTAATTTTGTGGCGAATACATTGTCGGCTTTTTTATTTGGTATTTGGCTCTGGGCGAGGTATTTTGGAAATAATGAGGGCAGAGTTTAGTGTTGATACATCAGAATCTGGACAGCGTATTGATGCGGTGTGTGCCGCTCGGTTTCCTGATATTTCTCGAAGTCAGTGGACGAACGAGGGACAATTTATTTGTGAGGGGAAGGACAAAAAACCTTCAACAAAAGCGAAGTCGGATGAAACATGGCTCGTACAATATGAAGAAAAGATGGACTTAAATCATGTTGAACCGTGGAATTTTCCTCTCAAAATTTTGAAAGAATCACAAAGCTGGGTGGTTATTGAAAAGCCCGAAGGAGTTTCGGTTCATCCATCATCTTCAGACCCATCGCAACAGACTATTTTGAATGCCTTGGTGTATCATTTTGGCAATCACTTATCGAAGTATACAGAGGAAATTAATGGTTGTGAGGTGGCACGGCCAGGATTAGTTCATCGCCTGGATAAAGGGACATCGGGGGTTCTTTTGGTAGCGAAAACCAATAAAACCCATGCGTATTTTCAAAAACATTGGAGTGAAGTAGAAAAGATTTATTATGCAGTGGTGCAGGGCGTACCGCCGAAAAAAGGACGAATTGAGGCAGGAATTTTACGAGATACGAGAGATAGACAAAAAATGTCCGTTTCAGACAGCGAAAAGGCTAGAGAGGCAGTGACATTTTTTGAGAGAGTTGAAGACAATTTGGAATATTCTTTGCTTAAAGTTCGTATTCCAACTGGCAGAACCCATCAGATTAGAGTGCATTTAAGTTCTATTGGCTTTCCGATATTGGGTGACGAGAAATATGGAGGAAAGGTGGCAGAAAGGATGATGTTGCATGCGCATATGTTGCGTTTTCCAGATCCAGACAAAAAAGGGATATTCACAAAAGTTTTATCAGATATTAATAAGCAATGGTCTTTCTTTGTGACGTAAAAAAAAGCTGAGAAGAGGTTTTGCGTAGTGAGTACGAGAATACCCTCTCGATACACAACAATTCCTCCTCCCAGCTCCTTCATAATACTCATTATTCATTTGTAGTAATATCCTTTTTTGAGGCTTTTTACTCTTTTTCTGATCCTGATAATAAGAAACAAATTGTAAAGACTATTATATCAGATATGCCTCAAATTTTTATGAAATATAAAAAGCTTAAATAATCTTTAAAAACTTCTTTATAGATAATGGATTTTTTGTAGATACTTATCTATATTTTAAGTTGCTTTGGTTGTTTGTTGTAATTCCAGAGTTTATTCCTGCTCTTCTTGTTTTTCATATATTGGAGTCCTTTATATGACTAGGATTTACGTAGTTCTTTTTGCTTTCTCTTTGTTTGTGTCTTGTTCTGATTGTGATGAAATTAATGGACCTTTTGTTTCGGATCCGCTTCCTTTGGATACAACTGTTTTTATGCGGGCGGTGGTTGATTCGGTATATGTTGAGGGACAGTTATTGGAAGAAGTCCGTTCAGCTTTTTTCTTTTACATTGAGTATATTGACTATAAGGATGAGTATGGTCTAGGAATTTTAGCTGGTATTAACTCCCCGTTTTTTTCTTTCACTTCTTTGTTGGCAGTAGAACAGGAGGGTGAAAAGTTGTTTTTTGAGCTTGATGATAAAGAGTTAATGGCATTTTTTTTTAACGAAGATGAAGTAAGGAGGGTTGTAAAGATTCTTAGAAATCTTTTGCCTCGTTTGTATGAGGGAGAGATTCGAGTGATAGATATGTGGGTGGAAATGTCTTCATGAAGACATACTCAAGCCTTTGCTTCCTCGAGAGGAAAAAATTTTGTTTGATAGTTTTTAATGTGTCCTTGGGGGTTTTTCAAATGACAATTATATAATAAACATTTCAAACGAATGATTGTTGTTGGAGTTTGCCATTGAAGCCTTTGTTTTGTTTTAAAAAAATTAAACAGAGGCTTTTTCCTTGCTTTTTTATAAGACAACTTCGATTGTTGGCTCTTTTTTATATTTTTGCCACAAGTAATTTTGAGCTGTTTTTTTGAGAGTTTCTTCGAGAGCTTTTTCTGATCTAGCCGGGTCGTAGGTCCGATTAAAGGTATCTGTGAGCTCTTTTTTGAGTGGAGAAAAGGCTTTTTCATCGGTTCCGAGAAGGAAAAATCCATGGGTTCGGATATTTATTTTTTTAATGGTTCCTTTGTTGTTTTCCACATCAACGATAATAATGCCCTTTTTTCCTAAGTTTTTTCGCTCTTCTATAGTTTCTTCTCGGAGTCTGACCATGTCTTCATAATAGGCTTTTTTGGTTGGAACCCTTTCCTTGTCGCTCATTATTTTGGCTCCGTGCTGATTGAGAACAATTCCTTTTCCGTGTTCCATCATGAGGACGTGGTCTTCTGGGAAGTCCAACCCCTCACTAATCATGGTTTTGTTAGCGTGTCTGAGATATTGATCTCCGTGAATGGGCACAAAGTACTTTGGATCAAGAAGAGATGCCATGAGCTTGATATCCTCCTGATTTCCGTGTCCAGAGGCATGAACACTTTCGTCTTTTCCTTCGATAAGATTCACGCCTTTGTCGACGAGCTTGTTCATAAGATTGAATATCTGAAGTTCGTTGCCGGGTATTTTAGAAGAAGAGAATACGATGGTGTCTTCCGGTTTTAGTATGACTTGTTTGTGTTCTCCTCGTGCCATGCGACTGAGTGCTGCGAATTCTTCACCTTGTCCGCCTGTACACATGATAAGGGTTTTGTCTGGTGGTCCCATTTTGACCCCTGGTTTGAGACGCTTGAGGGTTTTATCTTTACATTTGAGATAGTTAAATTTTCGAGCGTAGCCGACATTTTTTTCAAGCGATCTACCAGATAGGTAGACGGTACGTCCTAATTTTTCGGCGAGCTCAATGATACGACTGGCTCTAGACATATTAGAACCAAAGAGCGTGAGAATAATGCGTCCTGGAGTATATTTGAGAATTTTGGTGATGGGTTCGATGATATTACTTTCTGATTGTGCAAAGCCAGGAATGGTTGCATTTGTCGAGTCACATAAATGAAGAGCTACTCCTTTGTGTCCGAAATGAGCAATATGAGCGAAATCAGTCATGTGTCCATCTGCGGGTTTGTAGTCGAATTTAAAGTCTACAGTAGTAACTATAGCTCCATAAGGCGTGTTTACGACGACGCCGAGACATTCTGGGATGGAATGATTGATATGAAAAAACTCGACTTCAAATCGCCCCATTCTCATTTTTGATTTTGGGTCAACGCTGGTAAAGCGGAGTTTGTCGGCAAAACCGTATTCTTCAGCCATTCCGGTGATCATGGCTTGGGTAAGTCTGGTGGTGAAAATCGGAGGGAATCCAAGTTGTGGGAGGATATAGGGAACGCCTCCGATATGATCAAGGTGTCCGTGGGTATAGATGACACCTTTGATGCGGTGTTTGTTTTTTTTCAAATATTCTATATCGGGAACAATTCCGTTGACACCCGGTTCTTCATGAGTGGCAAAAAGGATTCCAGTGTCAATGACAATAATATCGTTTTCCCATTCGATGAAGGTCATGTTTTGTCCTATGGCTTCCAAACCTCCCATGGGAATGACACGAATGGTTCCATGATTTCCTGGTTTAAGTCGTGTGGTGGGATGAAAAGCGTGTCGTTTATACGCTGTTTTTCGTCCTCTGTTGGGATTATGATCAGAAAATCTTCGAGAAGGTGTTTTTGAGGAATTTGATTTTGCCGGAATTGTTTTTTTGGGAGCGCTTGTTTTGTTTGTGGCTGGCGCCGGAGCCACTTTTTTTTGTATTGTTTTGTTTTCAACCAATTCTTTTTCAATCCATTGGTTTAGTTTTTGTGTATTCATTTGTTCAAAATAATTAAATAAAATTGTGTTTTAAAGAACTTTGTGACTTTTCTAGAAAGCCTTTTCCACTTGTTGTGGTATGGGTCTATTTTGAGACAGTCCCTTCCCCCCTTTAAACGAATAGATTTTTCGTTACTATTCGTAGATCCGAAGCATTGTAACAGAGCTAGAAGAAAAAGTCAAAGCACTTTCTTGCTTCTAGGCGGTAAGTTGTACTTGAATAAGATTAACGATCACCCAGGCCAAAAATGTTACAGTCAGACCTACGACGGCCCACTTAAGTGTGTTTTTTGCTGACTCCTTGCTCTCGGTAACCCCACTGGTCATCATTTGAAATCCGGCATAGAGAATAAAGATTACCGCAATGGTTCCTGCGAGTTTTGTGGCAAGATCGATAAAATGAATGATAACGAGTGGAATGTCATTTAGTGTTACCGTGCCGTTTTGGATCTTGTAGCCGAGACTATCAACTCCTTTTTGCACGGGAATAACACCTTTGAAGGTCTTTCCACTTTGCGCAGACACTTCTTGAAGGAAAACAATGCTTATCATTCCGACAAGAAAGATTGATTTCTTTTTCATTCCTTGGGATTGTATCATACATTATTTTGCCTTGCATATGGGTTTGAGATTCTTTACTTTGCAAGAGTCTATGAAGTCAGAATATGATGCGTTTGCGGATCATTTTTCCCGGACTAGGGGGCGGGCGTGGTCTGAGTTTGATTTGATTTTTCCTTTTGTGAAGAAAAAGGATCGATTGTTGGATTTAGGCTGTGGAAATGGGCGATTGCGAAAGTTTTTGGGATGTGATCACTTATCTCATGGACATTATTTTGGTTTTGATATTTCGCAAAAACTGTTGGACATTGCTCGTAATTCTTTTCCAAAAGACCATTTCTTCAGGGGGGATTTTGCTCAAAAACTTCCATTTGGAGATGATAATTTTGAAATCGTGGTAGGAATAGCTTCTTTTCATCATTTATTATCGAAAAAAGATCAGCTTTTTTTCTTGTCTGAATGTGCACGGGTTTTAAAATCTGGAGGAATACTTTTTTTGACGACGTGGAAGTTACCCTCGAAGTATTTTTGGTCCAATATATTGCGAGGACGATGGCGCAATTGGCTCGTGCCTTTTGGGCATGATAAAAAGCCTCGTACGTATCGTCGGGTTAACCATGAGATGCTGAACAAGCTGTGTTTAAAAAGTGGCTTTAAGGTTCTACGATCGGAGCTTTTTCGAGAAAGAAACTATATTGTTTTAGCTCGAAAATCATGAATTTGTACTTTGATGCGGCGGCGACGACCCCCCTTGATCTTCGGGTGAAGCAAGCGATGCTTGAAAGCATGGACATTTGGGGTAATGAAAACTCTAAACACGTGAGGGGTGTTGAATCTCGAAGGGCTATTGATGACTCTTTGGAGCGAATTGCCTCGGTTTTGGGTGTTTCAAAGGATCAATTGGCGGTGACGTACTCTGGAACAGATGCCAATCGTCGGGTTGTGTGGGCGTGTCGAAATCGTTTTGGGCATGAAAGTTTATGGTCATCAGCAGTTGAGCACTCTTCGGTGGCAGATGAGACATTGGAAACAAATAGATTTGATCCGCGTGATCCAGACTCTGTTCGAGATAGGGCTCAGTTTTTGGCCTTGATGCAGGCAAATTCAGAAACGGGGGCTGTATATGACATCGTTCCTTTTAGAGAAAAATTTTCCGAAGCCTTGATTTTATCAGATTGTGCCCAGAGCTTTCCGAAAGGAATAATGCCGGATTTTAAAAATAGCGATTTTGTTACTTTTGCTCCGCAGAAATTTTATGGACCGAAGATGGTGGGATTAGTTTACATGAAACATCCAGAACTTTTTCCCGAAATTTCGAAGGATAGTCATACCAAAAATGTGTTTTTGGTGGCTGGTATGGCTAAAGCATTTGAAGTGTGGGAACAGGAGAAAGTTGAGGTAAGCAAAAACATGGAGCATTGGACGTGTCAGATTGAGGATTTTATACAGAAAAATATTCCGGAATACAAAATTCATAATTCCAGTGATAAACGAGTTTCAGGGATTATTAATGTCGCTTTTCAGGGGATTCGTGGATCGGAGCTAATGACGGTTTTGTCCGAAGAAGAGGGTATTTGTGTGTCGACGGGTTCTGCGTGTACAACAGATATCTTGTCACCGACTCCGGTGATACGATTTTTAGAACCGGACCCCAGATGGCAGTATCCGATTCGTATTTCTCTGCATAAGTTTTTGACAGATCAGGATATTAATCACTTTTGTGAGGTACTGGGGCATTATGTAGAGGAGCTGAGGAAATAGTGGTTATTGACTTTGTAGTGTGGGAGGATATGATACCTTTGTTCTTTATGAGTTTTTTACAAATCCCATTGAGTGGCTATCACCCACGATTTCTGACTTATCGGAATGGGAGTCTGAAGAAATTGGTTTTTGTTGAAGAGATCCTGAAATAAATTCAGGATGACAGGAATCGAGAGTAGACCAGATCGTTTTTGTCTGCAGATTCCAGAACAAGTCTGGGACAAGGCTTTGAGCGTTATCAAATAATGAAGAGCTTGGTTTTTGCCAAGTTCGAACTCAGAAACACAAAGAGTTCGAACTTTTAAAACCTTGAATCGAGATGGTACCGCCCACCTTTGGTGAGGTTCTCGTAGAAGAAAATGTTTTCTTATGCGTTTTTTTTATGGTTAAAATTTTTCTTGGTACCGATCACGCAGGTTTTGCGTTGAAAGATGATATAAAGTCTTATTTGCTTGAACTTGGGTGTGAAGTTGAGGACTGTGGGGCGTATGTGTTGCAGCCGGATGATGATTATCCGGATTTCATCCTGAAAGTAGCTCAAAAAGTATCTGAATGTGTCGATGAATGCTTTGGGATTGTTTTTGGTGGCTCTGGACAAGGGGAGGCCTTGGCGGCGAATAAGACAAAGGGAATTCGTGCGGCACTTTTTTATGGAGGAGACTTGGAGATTGTGAAGTTATCTCGTCAGCACAATAATGCGAATGTTTTGTCGCTTGGAGCTCGCTTTCTCTCTACTGATGAAGCAAAGGAGGCGGTGAAGCTGTGGCTTGATACGGAGTTTGAAGGTGGACGCCATGTGTCCCGACTGCAGAAAATTTCTGATTTTGAACATTCCCAATGAGTTTTTTTCCTCCCCTGGATTCGAAAAAGTCTGTATCACAAACAGAAGAAGAAATATTGTCTTTTTGGAAAAAGGAGAATATTTTTCAAAAAACGGTTGATTCTCGGAGCAAAGAGCGTCCGTTTGTGTTTTTTGACGGGCCGCCGTTTGCGACGGGATTGCCGCATTATGGGCATATGGTTGGAGGGACACTGAAAGATGCAATTCCTCGTTACTATACGATGAAGGGCTATCGAGTAGAGCGAAAGTGGGGCTGGGATTGTCATGGGGTTCCGGTGGAATTTCAGGTGGAGAAGGAACATAGGATTGGTGGAAAACCCGGGATTGAAAAGATGGGAATTGGAAAATTTAATGAATTGTGTCGATCGGTGGTGTTGCGATGTCGTGATGATTGGGAGGCTACGGTGGATCGAATGGGTCGGTTTGTGGATTTTCAGGATGATTACAAGACGATGGATCCGGAGTTTATGGAGTCGGTGTGGTGGGTATTTTCGGAGCTGTGGAAGAAGGGTTTGATTTATGAAGGAGAAAAGGTAGTTCCCTATTCTCCGAAACTAGGCTCTCCTTTGTCGAATTTTGAGGCGAATTTGAATTATAAGGACATTGATGATCCGGCGGTGACGGTGAAGTTTGAGCTAGAAGATGAGCCGGGGACATATTTACTAGCATGGACGACGACGCCGTGGACATTGCCGAGTAATTTGGGCTTGGTGGTTCATCCTGAAATGGAGTATGTGAAACTTAAGCTTCAGGTTTATGAAAAAGATGGAGTTTTGTCTTATGTTCCACGCGGAAACAGGAATAATTTAAAAAATCCAGAAGTACTTAGTAAGCCCATTGCTTCTACGAAACTTTTATCACCAGAGTGTTTGATAATTTCTAAGAATTATTATGAAGAAAATTTAAACTCAGTTTTTTCTTTAGGAGAAAAAACCTTTATAAAGGGATCAGAACTTATTGGTAAAAAATACAAACCAGTTTTTCCTTTCTTCAAGGGACGAAAAAACGCTCATCAGGTTTTTGCTGATGATTTTGTGTCTGATACTGAGGGAACTGGGATTGTGCATATGGCGCCGACGGGTGAGGATGATGCGAGGATATTGCAGGCGAATGGGGTGGAGCTTGTGTATCCGTTTACAGATAACTGTTTTTTTGATTTTACGGATATCGAGACACATCCAGAAGCGGCAGAAGATGTGAAGGAGTTGCAAGATAGATATTTTCGTTCTGATCTAGAGGTCGAAGGTTCGAAAGAATATAATGCGAACGATTGGGTGTTGGCGGAGCTTAAGGGAAAGGGACTGCTTTTTAAGAGGGAACAAATTCGTCACAGTTATCCGCATTGTTGGCGGACAGAGTGTGCCCTGATGTATCGGGGGATTAAGACGTGGTTTGTGAATGTGCAGAAAATCAAAGATCAGCTTTTGGAGCAAAACAAAAATATTAATTGGATTCCTTCATACTTGAAGGATGGGCGATTCGCGAAGGGATTGGAAAATGCTCCTGATTGGGCGATTTCTCGTAATCGATATTGGGGAACGCCCATACCGGTATGGCGATGTGATAAGACTGGAGAGGTTCAGGTGATTGGTTCTCGGGAAGAATTAGAAAAGCTTTCGGGGAAAAAGGTGACGGATTTGCACCGGCATTTTATCGATGATCTGACTTGGAAGAATGAAGAGACGGGTGGTGTGATGCGCCGGATTCCTGAGGTTTTGGACTGCTGGTTTGAGTCAGGTTCTATGCCGTATGCTTCCAAGCATTATCCTTTTGAAGAACAAGATAAGACTTTTCAGCCAGCGGATTTTATTGCTGAGGGTTTGGATCAGACGCGGTGTTGGTTTTATAACTTGCATGTGTTGGGAGTGGCACTTTTTGGAACGAATGTATATAAGAATGTCATTACGAACGGAATTGTCTTGGCTGAGGATGGGGCAAAAATGTCCAAATCTAAGAAAAATTATCCGGATCCGAATCTGGTTTTCGAGAAATATGGTGCAGATGCGATGCGGTTTTACTTGCTTAATTCTCCCGTGGCTCGGGGAGAGAATTTGCGGTTTTCGGAGAAGGGAGTAGAAGAGGTTTTAAAATCTGTCATTTTGCCTTTACGGTCGGCATATCAGTTTTTTTCTACGTATGCCAATATTGATGGATGGAAGCCAAAAGAGTTTTCTTTTTTGCCGTGTGACATTTTGGATGATAATCCAGAGAATAGTGATTCTCGTGAGAAAGGATTAAAGCATACTTTGGTTTCTGATTTAGATCGATGGATTGTATCAGAGTTACAGACGCTAATTCGAGAATATCGAAAAGCGTTTGATTCGTATGATTTGGAGGGAGCATTGAAGCTTGTTCCGGTGTTTATTGATAAACTTAATAACTGGTATCTGCGTCGTTCACGACGACGATTTTGGGCAGATGGAATGTCTAATGAAAAGCGATCAGGATACGAGACGTTACACTATGTCTTGCTGACGCTGTCCAAGATTTTGGCGCCTGTGTGTCCGTTTGTAGCGGAAAAATTGTACAAAGATTTGAAGGGGGGGGAATCTGTCCATTTAGAATCTTTTCCTTGTGCTGTTTCGTCTTGGATTGATACAAAGACCGAAGACAGGGTTAATTTGTCACGAGAAATTGTTGGTCTAGCGGCAGGAATCCGGTCTCGGAAAAAGATAAAATTGAGGCAACCGCTTGGTAAGTTGCGATTTGTTTCTGTTGATGGGAAGCATTTGGATTTGGAGGTTATTAAAGCGGAGGCGAATGTCAAAGAAGTAGAGATTTTGAAATCTACAAAGGGTATTGCTCAGCAAATTATTCGGATTGATGCGAAGAAAGTAGGACCTCGTTTGGGAGCAAAGGTTCAAGTTTTAATCAAAGCTGGTAAGGATGGCGAGTATGAGTCTTTGGAGGATGGGAGAGTTGAGGTTGGGGGTGAGGTTTTGGAACAGAATGAGTATGAGATGGGATTTGTGTGTGAAGTTGGAGTTGAGGCTGATGCGAATTCTCGTGTCTTGGTTCTTCTCGATACGGAAATTACCGAAGGTTTGAAGGTCGAAGGAACGGCTCGTGAGCTAATTCGAGCGATTCAAGACCTCAGAAAATCAAGTGATTTTGATGTTTCGGATCGTATTTCTCTTCACTATAAGACTGATTCAGATGATATCAAAAAAGCTTTTGAAGTCTTTGGACTGATGATTTTTGGAGAGGTTTTGGCAGAAGAGGTTATTGATGGTGGTCCGATTGATACTTCGCTTAAGAATGATGTTATTGAGGTTGATGGGGAGGATATTATTTTGCAGGTTGAGAAATTTATTTGATTTTTTTGTTTTAAATCATCTTTATAATCTTTTTTCTTATTTTTTTTGAATATAGAAAGCTCCAGTGATTGCACCAAAAATTTTTGTGGATGGAGTTCTTTGTATGTGTTTTCCAGAAAGGGACTATGGGGTCAAATATGCCGCCGAAGGTGAGGGTTTTTGTGTTTACGGATTCTGGGGTTTGTAAATATGTTTTGGCTTCTTTGAGTTTTAGCATGTTCATTTGGTGAGGAGATGCCATGGTGATGAGCTTTTGGATGTTGTGGTTTTTGCTTTGAGCAATAATGCTTTTCGCAAGGATGCCTCCGAAAGAATGTGCTATGATGATGGTTGGTTTGCAATCCTCCATGATGGATATTCCTTTTTGCACAAGGGTGTTTATTTTTTTTCGTTGTGGGTGGAGATACCATTGGCTAAGAAATATGACTTCATTTTCTGGAAGAAGAGATGATAGATCTTTTTTCCATCCTTTGAGTTGCCACTCATAATTGTTTATTCCACAGATGAACAATATTCTCATTAATTTGTATATTACTCTTATTTTTACGTAATATTATTATGGTTTTATAAAAATGAAAACCTGCTAGTATGCTGATACGATGGAGATATTTGGTTATATTTTGTTTTTAGCGTGTGGTATTGGTGGTGGTTTTTGGTTGTGGGGGCGAAAAAATGGTGATGAAGGTCAGTTGCGACAGGAGTATCAAGCTTTATTAGAAGAACAGGCTCGGTTGCGAGCAGAGTTGGAAGTTAAACTGGAAAAGCTAGGTGAGATGTCTGAATTACTCAAGCGTGAGACGTCAGAAAAGGATCAATTTTTGGAACGGGGTAAGCAGTTGCGAGAGCGAAATAATCTTTTGGAAAGTGATATTAAAATTTTGCGAGATAAGTTAGCAGAACGAGAAAAAGTGCTTTCTCAATTTGAAGCGGATAAAGAACGGCGGGAGCGAGAATTTTTGGAAAAAGTGGAAAAATTAGAGCATTCGCGAGAGAAGCTTGAGAAAGAACAACATCGGGTGATTCGAGAAGATGAGGTTAAGCAAGCTCAAATACTGGAAGAACAGACTCGTGTTTGGAATGACCATGAAAATGCGGCGTTGGCTGAACTTCGTCGGGTATGCCAAGATGCTCGCATTGGTTTTCAGTGGTTTGAAAATAATGATTTGCCGCCGGATTTTGATGGAACATTGAAGCCAGATTTTTTGGTAGATTTTTTGGGGCAGTACATTGTGTTTGATGCGAAAAAATCGAAGGATATAAAGCGATATATTCCTGAACAGGTGAAGGAAACGGCTCGGAAGTGTAGGGGGAATGATAAGATTTATTCGACAATCTTTTTTGTAGTGCCTCGAGATGATATTTCAGAGTTGAAAAAATTGAGCTTTGTGGAGGAGGGGTTTTCTTTCTTTGTGATTTCTGTGGAATCTGTGGAGCCAATTTTGGCGAATTTTAAACGCATTACTGAGTACGATAAAATTCAGGAATTTGATCCGCAGGATCGGGAAAATATTGTAAATCTTATTGCGAATTATGATCGACATATTTCGTTTCAAAATGCGGCGAATATTTTACTGACGAAGGAGTCGATTGGTCTTATGGAAAGTAAAGATCATTTGCCAGAGGATTTTCAAAATGCGGTGGAAATTCGAAAACAAAATATGCGGTCCGTGAAGTTAAAAGAATCTGATATTAAAAAAATCTCTCAAAATCTTCATGAGCAACGACGAGAGGTTTCGAAACTTACTACTTCCAAGGCGCCTTTGGAATCCGAAATGCTACGTGATGCCCAGGATTCTTTAGGAGTATAGTTTTGTATTGTAATGTAGTTTTCGTGTTTTTATCGAAAAATTGTTTATTTTATTGTGTAGAATTTTTGAGAGCTTCCCGATTTGGATCGCCCGTGGTTGGCGGAGAAGGAGCTTTTTCGCTTTGAAGGAAACCAAAGTCGAAGAAGGAGGAGATATTTTTTTGAGAATACTCGAATTCGATAGTTTTTTGCCTATTTCCTGATAATCCGGTGGCACTGACAGTAGTCGTTTCCGGTGCGACTTGGGTGTTGGTAATGTCGATCTCTAATTCGTCATTACTTAGGTTTTGAATGGAAAAGAAGCAGGTTTTTGGATCTGAATTGGCGAAGATTGTGGAGACTCTTTCATTGAGGCTTGAGTTTCCGTCTATATCGTCATATGTTCCGGATTGATTTTGAAGACTTCCTCCATTCCATTTTCCCTGAATGGATGTGGTTTTGTCATTTTTTTGACATTGTACTTTCCATTGAAAAGTGTCGTGAGAGCCATTGAGTGTGAAATCTGTGACGGCTTGATCGGTAATGTTGAGCGTGACGTCAGTATCTTTTTTGAGGCGGAATTTTTTGGTTTGTTGAGGAGGAATGAGTATGGAGAATTCTGAGACTAGATTTTGAATGTTGAGATTGAATTGGGCACTGTCATCTTGGTCTCCATTTTGATCTGTTCTGAAGCTTAATGTTTGATCGACTACGTTTTGGACCGGTTCTGATTTGAGCTCTATGAGGGCTGTTTCAATGCCAGATTCGGCCGCAAAATAAGCTTTTTCAGCGAAAAGCAGGTCGGCAGAAAACTCTATTTCTGTAGCGAGAATTTTGCTTAGTCCTAGGCTTATTGTAAGGATGAGTGCAGAAAGAATTACGGTAATGATGAGGATATATCCTTTGGATTTGAGTTTTTTGGGCATTATTATTGGTATTTTCGTGAGGAAATAGTTGTTTGGATATGGAATTCAAGGTCTTCGTATTGAATAGATCCAACCTCTAGTGTGATGGTGACTTTGGGTTGGAGATTATAGGCTTTTATATCTGCGGGTGTTTGGAGGTTTTTGATGTCAAAAGGGTCTTTTGAAGGAGTAACGAAGAAGTGTACGTTTTTTACTTCGAAAAAAGATGAAAATAGCGGTTCTTGATTCATGAAGAGGGTTTTATAGGTTTCTCCATCGGGAGCTATGAAGTCACCTTGGTTGAAAAAGTAAGAGTCAGTTTCTCCTTCTCCTTGTATACAAAGAAGATTATTGCTGTCGCTCAGATTGTATCCACTACAGTTTCCAGAATCATATGCTTCGTAGTCGACAGAATATGAACGCATTTTGTCAGTAAGACGAATCATGGCGAAGTTTATTTCTTTTTGGAGTTGTCGAGAGACGTTTATTTTCTGGTTTGTTTTTACCAGGGATGCATAACTGGTCATGACTGCTGACAGGATGATGGCAGAAATTACTACAATAACGATAAGTTCTATGAGAGTAGTTCCGGGTTTTCTCATTTTTTCTGCCAGTTAGAAAGCACTTCAGATATTTCTATGATTTCTGGATTCTGGTTTTTTTGATCCCAGGTTATTTTGCATGTAGCGGTGATTTGAGTTGTCTTGCTATCGACTTCTTTTTTGTCTGATATGATGAGTTTTCGTTCGAAAGGAGTTTCTTTTCCGCTGCCATCATGTGTGAAGACTCCATTTTTAAGAAAAAGCTTTCCGTCGCTTCCAGTGGTTATTTTAGCGCCGAGTTCGTTTTGGCATATGTCTTTTTCGGTCGATGATTGTGTTGTACTTTTGTGAGATTGTATTAGGTATTCGCCTTCGTCTGAAAAACCACAATTCCAAGAAAGATTTTGCTTCCAGGCACTATCTCGTATGTTTCTTACCAATTCCAGGCATTCCTGGGCAAGGTAGGTACCAGTGATTCTTTTTTTGTTAAGGTCAGTTTGATTTAGGACGGTGGTGACTAGGGTTATGGTGGCAGATAGACTGAGTGCTAGTATTACGATTGCGACGATCGTTTGAATAAGCGAAAATCCCGATTTTTTTTCTATGAATTTCATTTGAATACTTTTTCAATAAGTCCTGATTGTGGGTGGATTTTTAGTTTTTTTATGGTCTGAGAATTTCCGGTATTTATGATACTGATTTCTGTGGAGATCATGTTTTTTGGTGTGTCTCCGTGAGGGGGGAAAAACTGAATATCGAAACTTCCTTTTACAGCGACGCCTTTTTCTATAGGATGAATGTTGCTTTCGTAGTCTTGCGAGGCTGGAGAACACTTTTGAGCTTCTCCCTGAACATTTACAGTATATTTACATTCGAAGCTTTGATATTCTTCATCTCCACCATTGGCTTTGACGCCAAAGATTTTTGATTGTGACCTGGCATCTGAAAATGCTTTTGATAGGCTGGTTTCTATTAAATCTCTGGAAAACTCTAAGCGCACTTCTTTTTGATAGTCTAAAAAACTAGGAGCAATAATGCTGGCGAGTAAGGCAATGATGCTGATAGTAATGATAAGTTCTATCAGAGAAAACCCTTTTTGCTTTTTCATATTTTAGCTACTGGTAAAGAGTTCTTGGAGTTTGAAGATTGGTGTCATTATGGCGAGTGCCATAAACACCACGGCTCCTCCCATCAGTACCAAGATGATGGGTTCAATGATGGTATTGATGTTTTTGAGTTGCGCGTCGACTTCTATTTGGTATTGAGTAGCGGTTTTTTCTAAAATGGAAGGTATTTTTCCTCCCTTTTCTCCGATTTCTATAACCTCACCTAAAACAGGATCGAAGAGAGGGTCTTCTTTGAAGCTGGTGTGAAGTTCTGTCCCGGCGATCGTTTTGCGTTTTACTTCCCAAATAGCGTCAGTCATGACGCTATTTGATACGATTTCTCCTAGAATATGAAGAGCTTTGTCCACAGAAATTCCGGCAGCCATGAGGGTGGAGAAATTACTGGAGATTTGAATAGTTTGAATATTACGGATGATATTTTTTATTTTTGGCAGTTTTAGAATAAATCCATCCCATTGCCTTTTTCCGGTTTCGGTTCTTTTCCAGTTTTGGAAGATAAACCAACCACCGATAGAAAGAGTGATGATGAACCACCAAAACTGTTGAACGAAGTTAGATACTCCCATAAGTATTCTTGTGGAGATAGGAAGTTCTGATGCAGGAAACTCGGCGAAGAGCACCATGAATTTGGGAACGACAAATACCATAATTATACCAGTAGCAATAATAATAGCGCTGATAACAGTAATGGGGTACATCATGGCTGATTTTATGCGTATAGCGATTTCTATGTTTTTACTGATTTGTTTTGCGACAGAGCCTAGGTTTTGTTCGACTTGACCAGATACTTCTCCAGCGTAGATAATTTTTATTTCTGGTTTTTTAAAGATGGTAGGATATTTTTCGAGGGCTTTTGAGAAGCTAAATCCTTTTTCCAGCATATCGTAAATGATGGTGTCCAAAATTCTTCGAAAACGTAGATTTCTTTGTCTTTCTGCGAGTATTTCAAGTGCTTTTACAATACGCACACCAGAGGAAACAAGAAGTTGTAAGGAATTAAAAAAAATACTTTTTTCTTTTTGTTTTACTGGGGAATGATCAATAAGAAAGTCGTTCAGTTTTTGCCACCAAGGATCAAAACGACGATCGGTAATACCGTAAATTACTTTTCGAATTTCTTTTTTTGTTTTTTGTTCTACTTTGTGTTCGGTATTCATCTTTTTATTGCTGATAGAAAGCATTGATTGATACTCCAAAACTTACGCTTTGAGATCTACCATCTTCTTTGGCTTGTATGTCCAGATTTTCCATGCTTAAAAAGCGTTCGTTGTTTTCAATGAGAAGAAGAAAGTTACGCAAGCTTTTTTTATTTCCTTCTGTGGAAAATGATACTTTGAGCTCTGGTAAGCCAAAATCAGAATTTTGGTTTTTTGAGAATTTGAGATTATTAAATTTGAAACCACTTCTTTTAGAAATTTTTTGTAGATCTTGGATAAGATTTTCTTGTTCGCTGTCGAGTGGAATTTTTTTTAAAATTTGGTCGTTCTCAGCTTTGGTTCTTTTTTGTGTATCAGCGACTTTGACGAGCTTTTGGTTGAGAATTTCAATATCGCTGTTGAGTTTACTATTTTCTCTCTTTATATCTTGGTTTTCATTCATAATGGGATAGGTGACGAATCCTAGAACGCCAATAATGACTATGATACTGATAATGTGCCAGATTTTCATGAGGGAGATGAGGTCATGTCAAAGGTGAGTTCAAATTGGTATGAGATGGTTCCGTTTTGTTCTTTTATTTCTGCGAGCGAGCTGACAAATGGATTTTTCGTTTTTTCTTGATTTTTGAGTCTGGTGAGGAGTGTTTGAATGTTTTCGATAGAGGGAGATTTGCCTCTGACAGATATTTTTTGTTCTGGAGTGGCTGAGAAACTCAAAAAAACGAGATTATTTTTTTCTTCGATATTGAGAATTTCATAAACTACTTCTGACCACTGTACTCGATTGGATTCTATGTGTGCGAGGCTTTGTGTCAGATTGATATAGATATCAGAATCTTGTCCACCGGTTTTGCTTTGAATAGTTTGCTTCTTTTTTTGGATGCTTTGTGTGAGAGTTTGTTGTATTTGTTGGAGGCTGGTCTGCTGTATCCAGAAAAACCCGGTTGCACCTACTGTTATCCCGGCAAGAAGTATGACTAGAGATGTTATGGGGGATTTGTTTTTTTTGTGGTGTGTTTTGACCGGCTTTTCTCCAAATGGATTGAGGAGATCGGGAACTTTGTCTGTGTTTATTTTCATTTTTTTTATGATAGTGCGAGGACTTGGTTTTTGCAAAATTTTCAGTCTTTCTCTATGGTGCGGTCAATGGCATATCATTTTTGTGGTTCTGACTTTGGTCCGTTGGTGTTTGGACGAGAGATTTTAAGACGTACTCCTAAGACTATATTGACTTTTGAGGTGCAACAAGGTGATTCTAAGTCACTTGATCAAAAAAAGTGTACAGAATCTTGTTTCTGGAGTCTAGGGTTTCACAGTATTGTGAAAAATCACTCCAGATTTGGTCGTATTGGACTTTTTTTTGATAGGAAAAATACTCGAGCGAATCAATTTTGTGAACAAATTCAAACTATTTCATTTGAGTATAAACCTTTGGATAAACGAGCGGAGAAGAATGTTTGTATTACCTCTTTTGAGGCTCAGGTATTACATGAGATGGCGAACGAAGGACTGAGTGATACGGTAGAGTTTCGTCGTTTGGCGCGTAAATATATTCGGCGGGCCAAGCATGCACATGTGGATAGTATTTTTTTTCTGGAGGTAATTTTTGGAGAAGAAAAGACACGAAATATTTTGCAGCATATTGCTGGCAGTCAGATAAAACTTTTTTTTCCGAGTGATTTTTTGGGTTCTGAATTTTTTGAGTCTGCGGTTTCGGAGCGGAAACTTGAGATTGTAACGGGAGATGGGGTGGGCTTTACACGGATGAGGGCAGAGAAGATTTTGAGGACGAAGTTGGAGAAATCGAGTATACAGATGGACCAGTAAGTGGTTTTACGAACAAACAATATAATTTTTGTTATACATCTTGTTACAAAAAAATATTATAAGTTGTTTTTTATGAGTAATTTGCTGTTGTTGTCATTGATTTTATGCTTATTTTTTGGTATAATGGAGGGATGGGATCTATGCGTACCAAGGCGAATTTTTTACAGAACATTGATCGTGAATTTGAGGAAAAACAAGCTCAAAAAAATGCGAATCAATGGGGGGTTTCGTATGTGAATTTATCGAATGTATCATTGAATCTTGATTGGTTACGCTTGATTTCTCGTCAAGATGCGAAGACTTCACGTGTTCTTGTCTTTGATCGGTCTGGACAAAGACTAAAGGTTGCGGCAGTGGATCCTTATGATCCTGAAACAACTACTTTGTTACGAAAATTAGAGCAGGAAAAATTTATAGTTGAGGTGTTTGTGTGCTCTGAAATTGGTCTTCATGAAGCTTTAAAACTTTATGATTCTGGATTACTTCAAAAAAAGGAGGTTGTTTTACAGTCTCATGTTCAGGAAGAGAATCAAGCTGATCTTGATCATATTTTACAGCGGTTAAAGGATCATCAAAAGACGTGGAATGTTGTGCCAAGTTCAAGTGTTTTTCAAGAAATTAAATTGGCATCTATACAGCTTCGTGCATCTGATATTCATTTTCAGCCTGAAGAGTGTGGTATTATGCTTCGATTTCGAATTGATGGCGTGTTGCATGATATTTGTGTTTTAGATAGGGATGTTTATACAAAGCTGGTGACTCATATTAAGTATGAGGCTGGTATGAAGTCTAATGTTACTGACATTTCTCAAGATGGTCATATCGATTTTATGGTAAATGAGCGTTCGGTTGATTTAAGGGTTTCGACTTTGCCTACGCCTTTGGTCGAATCGGTGGTGATTCGGGTTTTGGATTCTGGGCGGGGCATTCGGACCTTGTCGGAGCTTGGTTTTGATATAAATATTCAAAAGAAAATTCAAAAGGCGCTTCAAAAAAGCAATGGTTTGATCTTGGTTACTGGTCCGACAGGAAGTGGTAAAACAACTACTTTGTATTCATTGCTTTCTCTTCTTAATTCTAAAGAGCAAAAGATTATCACGCTGGAAGATCCAATTGAATATCGACTGAATGGGATTTTGCAATCTCAGGTGAATGAAAAAAAGGAGTATAATTTTGAAACTGGATTTCAAGCAATTTTACGGCATGATCCAGATGTTATTTTGGTGGGAGAGGTTCGGACATTTCAGACGGCAAGGTTGGCGAGCGAATCTTCTTTGACGGGACACATGGTTTTGAGTTCTCTTCATACCAATTCTGCAGTAGGTGCAGTCGCTCGACTGCGAAATTTGGGGTTGGAGAATTTTAATATTGCACCTTCCATTAATTTGGTTTTGGCACAACGTTTGGTGCGGACGGTGGATTTGGATCGAGTTGATATGGTTGATTTGCCTTCTGATTCTAGGATTCAACAGGCTTTTGCGCGTTTAAAAACTGTTTTTCCGGATCGGTCTTTTCCTTCTCAGGTACCGAGGGTCTCCGAAAAAAATGATGTTGATGCTACGTACTTAGGACGAATGGCTATTGGGGAGGTATTTATGATGACTGAAACTATTCAAAAAATGATTTTGGCGGATAAACCGGTGGTAGATATTGAAAAACATCTTCAAGAGAATACAGATTTTTTGACGCTTTTTGAGGATGGTCTTTTGAAGGTATTGGAAGGAAGGACGACGTTGGAGGAACTGTATCGGGTGGCGGGATAGAAGTGGAGTATTAAGAAGAAAAGAAAATTATTGCTCTAGATAGTATTTTTGTATGGGTTTTATATTTTTATCGAGTTCATAAACCAAGGGAACGCCGGTGGGGATGTTGAGGTTTGGGATGTCTGTATCGGAAATATTATCTAAATGTTTGACCAGCGCTCGAATTGTATTACCGTGGGCGGAGATGATGAGGCGTTTTCCTTCTTTGATAAGGGGAATGATGTCGTTTTTCCACAGAGGCATGAAGCGGTCGATGGTATCTTTGAGGCATTCTGTAAGTGGAATGTCTTTTTCGTTTAAGTCTTGGTAGCGTCGGTCGTGACCTGGATAGCGGGGGTCTTTTTTCTCGAGGGCTGGAGGTTGAGTACTAAAGCTTCGCCGCCAGAGATGAACCTGATCTTTACCGACTTTTTCGGACATTTCAGCTTTGTTGAATCCTTGAAGAGCTCCATAATGTCTCTCATTCCAGCGCCAGTCTTTCATAATAGGCAGCCAGAGTTGATCCATCTCTTCGAGCACAATATTCAGTGTTTTGATCGCTCGCTTCAGGTAAGAAGTATAGGCAAGATCAAATTCGAAATTGTTTTTTTTCAATATTTTACCGGCTTTTTGTGCTTCTAAAACACCTTTTTCGCTCAGATCGACATCGGTCCATCCGGTGAATTTGTTTTCAGCATTCCAAATACTTTCGCCGTGTCTGATGATGACTATTTTGTAGGCCATGAGAAAAATATTCGCACTAGAGTTGTTTCTAGCTTACAATAAAAACTGATGAAATGGAAAAATCCTGGAGTGTCTTTGCTTATTTCTTTTGCGGTATCATTTACGGTGTTGGGAATGGCACTAGTGATTTTACAATTGATTTCTCATTCTATTGAAAGGAGTGCTCATATCGAACGAGCGAATCAGATTTTTTTTGCGGCCGAATCAGGGATGGAGGCGGCTTTTTTTCATCATAATGCGAGAGGAGCTGGAACTCATTTTATGACTTCGCATGGTTCTCAGTCTTTGGGACTTGATGCAGTGAATATTCAGGTGGATTGGCTTCTGGATGGTCGTGAAGAAGTTGTTACAGGAGTGCTTGATGAGGGGCAAACGGTGGAGGTACCTTTGTTTTGGGATGGTTCAACTAATCCTACGCAAACTCCTTTTGTGACGGAGTTGGTTGATGGAGGGGATTTTTCTTTTGAACTGGATAATACTGGAATATCGATTGATTTTGGCTCTGCCGCGAATGAATTGGTGGTGGATTGGTCTTTATCTCGTAAAAATGTTTCGGGACAAGCACAGTCTTTCTTTCCTGTACAGGGATCCGGAGGGGTGTGTGGTTCTGGTACGGGGTATTTGTGTGAGGATGAATTTTTAGCTCAGAGCTCGACGTATTTTCCAATTTCTTCGACGGGTACTTTTCCTGGAAAGATTTTTCCAGGGCAAGCCAATACGGATTTGAATGCTTTTTTTGATAGTGTGGGTGGGAGTGAATATAAACTGTCTTTTTTGTCGCCTTTGAAGTTTGAGGATTCGACGACAAGTGCAAAGATCGTGGGAATTCCTTATCAGGTATCTACTTCTTCGCCGAATGTCTTGCCGGATACATCTTATACGGTAACGGCGAATGTGACGGCTGATGATTTTCAGAAATCTTTATCCGTTCGTATTCCAGAGCGAACAGCGATCGGGGCGTTTGGGTATGTGGTGTTTGATTAAGAGAAAAAAGATAATTAAAAAATAGCAGATCTTTTCTTGAAGAGAGGCTGAATGCTGTTTTATTTTCCCCCGAAAGTCTCTTTCTAGGGTAGAGAAAACCATGGATTCTCTTGACAAAATTTTTTTTTGTCTTATTATTTAAATAGCTCTTTCACATCTCAGGTAAAAATGTTTTTATTTGTATTGATGAGGTTACGAATTTGGGTGATGGACACTCAGTTTTGTAACCTTATTGTACATTTTTGGGAGGATAGATATGTTTTTTTTCAATCGTTATTCTTCGGTTTTGACTTCTGTGGGAATTGCTTTTCTTCTTACGCTTATTCCCCATTTATCCCATATTTCCTTAGAAGGAGAGGTTGTGATAACTTCTCATTCTGTATTCAAGTTTTTTATGTTTTTTTTGCTGGCTCGTTTTTTTGTTTTGGTGCCATCGAATAATCGTCTTCATAAAATTGATGGAGGTGGTTTTCTGTATTATTTTACCATGATTCTGAGCGGGACCAGTTGGGTGGTTTTGCTTCTTTGGGCACTTTTTGGCTTTTTTCTTTCGCCACAAAACTATGTTTTGGGCGGACTGGTCTTGGGGGTGGTTTTGCTTTTTTCCTGGCTTTTGGTCTTTCGATACAGAGAGGTGGTACAACCTCTTTCGTTTAATCGGGAAAAACTGTTGCCGAAACAGAAGTTCACAATGTATTTTTGGTTAAATAACCAGATTTATTCGGTACGTGCCTGAGATGGTTGGCTTGTTGTTGGTTTTTTCTGCCGAGGGTTTTACTCGCTTGGCAGTTATCATCAACTAACTTTAACATAACCGCTGATAGTTTCTATCAGCGGTTTTTTTTAAATATTTTTATTCCTTTGGTATGATTCTATAATTTTATTTGTGTACCAATGGTTTTTCCTTGGATCGCTTTTTTGAGATTACCTGGTTCCATGAGCTTGAAGACGATTATGGGCATGTCATTGTCCCGGCATTGGGCGATGGCAGTGGCGTCCATAAATCGGAGGTCTTGTTCGAGGACTTCGTCAAAGGTGATGGTGTTAAATTTTGTAGCGTTTTTGTTTGTACGCGGATCGTCTGAGTATACGCCGTCGACATTGGTGGCTTTGAGGAGGACGTCGCATTTGAGTTCGAGTGCTCGGAGGGCGGCGGCAGAATCGGTGGTAAAGTATGGATTGCCAGTGCCAGCGGCACAGATAACGACTCGTTTTTTTTCTAAATGTCTGTCGGCCCTCCGGGTGATGTATGGTTCAGCGACGGCTGGGACGTCGATGGAAGAGCAGACGCGAGAGTGAATACCTTTTTTCTCAAGTGCGGCTTGGAGAGCGACGGAGTTCATGATGGTTCCGAGCATGCCGATAAAATCAGAAGGTACTCGATCAATGCCTGATTCTTCATTTTCTTTCCCACGCCAGATATTGCCAGCGCCGATGACGATGACGATTTCTATGCCCATATTTCTCACTTCTTCTATTTCCTGACAGATTTGATTGATGATGTCATAGTCTATGCCGAATTCTTTTTTTCCGAGTAATGCTTCGCCTGAAAGTTTGAGGAGAATTCGTTTGTATTTTGTGGTTGAGCTTGTCATGTCAGATTGATTGTACTTGAGAGATGTAAGAATTAAAGTGAAAGTGTTTGTAAAAATTGAGCCATTTTTGCAGTAGCTTTTCCGCGATGTGAGACTTTTTTCCATTTGGTTTTGTTCATGGCAGAGTAAACTTCAGTTTCTCCATTTGGAGTAAAGAGAGCGGAGGCTGGAATTCCTGGCTCAAGTGGTGTTTGCGGAAATTCGGACATTGCTCCTTTTGTTTCTCCGATGGTTATATGTTTTGTTTGATTTTGAGGATTATAAAAAGCAATAGCAGAGTAAAAGGTGGCTTTTCTGTTGGAGGTGTTTTCCATCATTTCTAAAAATAGACGTGTCCATTCTATGTCATCTTTGGCTTGAATTTCTCGTTTACTTTTCAGTCCAAATTTCTTAGGGAAGGCTTCAAGGATAAAGCCTGAGTCTTCTCCGATGGTGGGAATTTGATGGGTATTGGCAAAAAATTGTGCTTTGAGAAGTGCGTTGGCTTCAAAACTAGTGCCTGTTTCTTCGCAGTCTTTCGAAGGAGGAAATTTTGATAGAGGCAAAAATTCAATTCCTGGTATGATACCTAGTCCATGAATAAGACCTTTGTGTTTTCCGGGATTATTTGTAGCAATGAGGATCTTCATATTTTTTATTCAGAAGACAGTTTTTCTTTTATTGATTTAACGAGTTCGATGGATTTATCTGGCTTGAATCTGAGCTGAATTCTTTTTTTTACTTTTATAGTCTTGGTTATTTCGTGTCCTATTTTAACTGATTTTTGATTGAGCTTTGTGATGAAGTCCGGAGGGGCTTTGAGGCTGGTGATGAATATGTCTGCTATGCTCAGATCACTTGATACTTCAACGGCTGTGATTGTTACCAAGCCGATTTGATTTGGGGTGAAATATTGCTGTAGTAATGTTCCGAGGTTGTGTTGAATGAGGCTGGCGACTTTTTGACTTCGTTGAGAGATTTTCATTTTTTTTATTGTAGCTTTGATTTTTACTGAAACAAGTGGGTATTCATTGCTTGCTGAGATGTTTTTCCATAGAGTAGGGTCATATGGATTATTGTTTTTTGGACTTGGAGACGACTGGTTTTGATCCAGACAAGGATTCGATTATTGAAGTTTCTTTTGTAGTTCGAAATGAAAGGAAGGAAACTTTAAACACTTTTGATGAGGTCATTGTTCCTACGAAATCAGAGTTAACGTCAACTGTTACCCACATTACGGGTATTTCTCAAGGGGAGATTGATGAAAAAGGCTTGTCTTTGTCTGATATTCGGCAAAAGATTCAAGATCAGATCGGAGAGAGTGTGATTGTGGGGCATAATATTGATTTTGATATTGGTTTTTTGGTAGCGAATGGGATTGATGTATCGAAAAACCCTCGTATCGATACACATGAATTGTCTAGAATTCTTTTGGTGGGAGAGGAAAGCTATGCGTTGGAAATTTTGTCTCAGAAATATGGGTTTGTTCATACGGATGCTCATCGGGCTATGTCTGATGTCGAGGCTTCGGTGGATTTGTTTGGTTTTTTGTGTCAGAGGATTGAGGCATTGCCATCGGATTTTTTGAGAGATATTCAGGGTTTTTTACAGACCAAGACTGATTGGTATGCTAAGCGATTGTTTCAGGGATTGAAGGGAGTAGATGACTTTTCTTTTTCAAAACCCATTCGTCCTTCTTTTGATAGTTCTTTTTCTATGCCTGAGTTTGGATCTCGGTTACCGGAGCTTTCGTCTGAAGAATCTATTTTTATTGAACAGGATGATTCGATCAAGGGGCGTGATGCGGTGATGTATATAGCGCAATCTCTTGTTTCGCAGGGGAAAAAAGTGGTGATTTTGTCTCCCAAGCTGTCTTTTTTTCCTTGGTTATCAAAGTTTCCGACACCGGAAGTTTTGCTAGATCCCGAGCGATTAGCCGGTTTTGTTGAGGAGCAAGATAAACTTGATAATGCCGAAACTACATTTTATCTGAAGTGCTTCTATCGTCATTTTTTGGGCTTTCGTGGGGTGGTGTATTTTGATTTGTTTTTTCAAGAACGACAATTGTGGAAACAGGTTTGTGTTTTGAATGAAAAAAATTTGGTTTTTCAATCTGTTTTAGAGGAGCGGCAGAATGAGGATATTATAGCTTTGACGCCGCAGGCCTTTTGGCAATTTCAGCACTTGCCTCTTTGGCAGGATCGAGTGTTGATTTTGGATGAAGGTGAGGTGTGTGCGGAAAAATTGCTTTTTTCTCCGACGAAAACGTATTCACTTTTGTCGTATATGGAATCGAAAAATGATCAAATTTCTACGGCAACTCAGTTTTGGGTGACGCACTTTTGTCGAGAGGTAATTGAGCCGAAGTTACGGCACATGCTGTCTTCTTTTCCTCAAAAATTAGCTCTGTCCCCAAAAGATAGGTTTCTTGATTTGGCTCAGAGCTTGCGCGAAATTGATCGTGATGAAGAGATTCTTGGAATGGCTGATGTGCTCGAAAATCCTCCTGAAAAATCAGTTCGATGGGTTTATTATAATCCGGAAAATGGACATTTGTCTTTGAGTGTTTGGAAGGCTGATGTATGGCAGCGACAAAAGGAGCTGTTACAAAAGTTTTCTACGGTTATTTTTCACCGTCATAACATTTCTGATTCGAATGCTTTTTTTCGCGTTTTTTTGGGAAAATCTCAAGGAATATTTTTGTCTGATGGACGATTAGTTTCTCCTAAGTCTATCCAAATTCCATCTGATTTAATTTCTGTGAAGGATCCGAAGTTTAATTCTTTTTGTGCGCGAAAAATTATTGATGAAGTGGAACAAAAAGTTTCGGATGAGCATTGGTTGGTGGTAAATTTTTCGAGTCAGGAATCTCTCAAAAAAGTTTTTACGGAGGTGTCTGAGTATTTTTTTGATCATGATGTAACGATTTTGGGTGAAAAAGTAACGGGAGGGGATGGAAAGCTTTTGGAAAAATTAAAGACAGCGACAAAAGTGGTTCTTTTTACGCAAAACTTAGTTCATCCAGCTTTGGCTCAGTATCCATTTCAGACTTTCATGGTGCAAAAGTTTCCCTTTAGTCCACCGCATCCTTTGCTAGATTCAATAGATGAGCAGATGAAGCAATCTGGTCAGAGTTTGTGGGATGTGTGGACGATGCCGCATGTAATGGCTCACTTATCTCGGAGATTGTCAGTTTTTCCTTCTGTGAAGGGTGTGATCTGGCTTGATCCTCGAGAAAATTCTCGGTGGGGAAAAGGGGTTTTAAAAAGTATTTTTTCGTCTTAGTGTTTTTTCTGATGAAAGTTATCTTGTATATGGCGATGACGGTTGATGGTTATATTGCTGATCAAAATGATCAAACTCCTTGGTCTGATGAAGAATGGTTGAGTTTTTCTCGCTTTGTACAAGACGCTGGTAACATAGTGGTTGGCACAAAGACTTACGAGATTATGGAGGCTCATGGTGAATTTAGTAAAATTGGCAATCCATTTACGGTGGTTGTTTCAACAAGTAGTTTTTCTCCTGAAAATAATACTGTTTTTGTTCGATCGCCCCAGGAAGCTTTGCAGATATTGGAAGAAATGAATTTTTCAAAAGCTCTTATTGCTGGAGGGGGAAGGCTGAATGCTGCTTTCATGAAGGAGAAATTGATTGATGAAATCTATCTTGATGTCGAACCTTTTATCTTTGGAAAAGGCGTATCATTGTTTTCAGATGAATTGCTTGATGTACAATTGAAATTGATGGAAAGCAAGCGATTGTCGGATAATACGATCCAGCTTTATTATCAGGTTGTGAAGTGATTTTATAAAGTCTGGTATTTTCTGCGGACAAGAAAATAAAAAATTTTTCATCATACTTCAATACGAAAAGACCGGACTCTGAGGATGGGAGAAAGGGATTTTGAGGAATATTTTTTTGTTCGATCAGGGTAAATTTAGTTGACGTTTCTTTTTATTTATTTTATAGAGAAAAAGCCTTGTTGAATAGTAAAAAAAATTTATATATCTAATTTTTTAAGGCATTGGTTCTTTGCTGGCTTTTGTCTTAATGGAAGGGAGTTTTTATGCTGAATCTTTTGAAGGATGTTGTTGAGGTTCCTGTGTGGATTTACTGCTTTTTTCTTGTAATTGCCGTTGTCTCCATGTTGATTCCTTGGCTTATGTGTGCGGTTCTTGCTGTCTGTGGAGCTGTGGCTGGCTTTGTGCAAGTAAATGCCAGTCGTCCTCCTGGATAGGAAGCCTGACTTTTTCTTCTTTTTGCTTTGTGCTCATTCGTGTGTGCAAAGCTTTTTTATGTTTTCTTGAAAAACGTTTTTGCTTTCTTACTATGTTAATTAATGAAACCTCCTTCTTTTTCGCTTCCCGCTAGTGATGGTAAAACTTATACAGATAAAGACTTTGCTTCTGGAAAATTTGTCTTGTATCTGTACCCTAAGGATATGACCTCGGGGTGTACTATTGAGGCACAGGACTTTCGAGATATGAAGGCTGGTTTTGAGAAGCTTGGTTATCAGGTTTTTGGTTTATCCAAAGATTCTTTAAAGTCTCATGAGAAGTTTTGCATGAAAGAGAATTTGAATTTTCCTTTGTTGTCTGATGAAAAATGTGAGCTGATTGCGGCTTTGGGCGCATGGGTGGAAAAATCTATGTATGGTAAAAAATATATGGGTATTGAGCGGTCCACTTTTGTGATTGAGAATGGTGAAATTGTAAAAGAGTGGCGGAAGGTGAAGGCACGCGGGCATGCGGTGGAGGTGCTGGATTTTGTATTTGGGTAAAGTCAAAAAAAATCCTTGTTCAATTGAGAACAAGGATTTGAATGAAAGGGTTTACTGAAGTATGAGTTTTACCCATACTTCTTCTTTGCCGTTCTTTGTCCGAATGAAGTATATGCCACTCGGAAACCTTTTCATCGATATGTTTTGGATGGACCCTGTTGCCAGGATCTCCTCCCCGTGGATATTATATATTTCCACGAGATTTCCTTCGATACTTTCTTCCGTTTTAATTGTCAAAACTTCCTCTCTGGAGAGAGGATTGGGAAAAACAAAAGTTTTTCCCCTTTCTCCCGAGGCTATTCCTGTCGGTCGCTTTGTGTATACAAAGCGAATACTTCCTTCGCTTTGTAAGGGTGTCATTTCTGGTACCCTTTTCTCCACTTTCAGGAGGAATCGGATCGTATCTCCTTCCTGAAAAAATCCACCCATTTCTTCGATCATGCTTTGGAGGTTGAAGTCCACGTTTAGTTCGGTGGACTCTTGCCTCTCTGTTCTGCCACTTTTTTCTTCCTGTACTGAGTACAGAAAGGAGGTGTTTTCTCCGACAGGACCACCGTTATTCACGGGGATGTTCACAACAGATGATACCAAGGAGTCTTCAGGTATTTTTATGCTGTGTCTATACTGTCCCTTCAGAGTTAGGATGGTACTGTCTTTTGTTTTGGAACTTGGAAAGCCTGCCAAGTTTTTCTGAACATGAATTATGACAGGAATCTCTGCTCCATCTGGCAGTTTTTCTTGTGTCCAAAACTTTTCGACATTTACCAATCTTCTCGGCTCTTCCCCAGAGCCTAAGACAATGGGGTTTTTTTCGCCGGTCTGCAGGAGAAATTGATAGTTTCTGGGGACCCGTGTGTGGACGATTTCCCCTACCAAGATCTCTGTCATATGTGGGTTTCCCGATATGACTTCCAATAATAGCTTTTCGGGTTTTGTTATTTTGGGGGTACTCATGGCAACCCCTGTAGCGAACTCTTCGGGCCATCGAGAGCTGTCGGATCGGATGAGAGTTGATACTCGAGCATACGTGTTTATAGGCCCCTCTCCGGGGTTATCTCCAATATCTATATTTTCTATCAAGGAATCCTTTCCTTCATACGAAAAAAGAGCTTTAGCTCTTCCCGGAATGGATACATCAAAGCGGTACCATTCTAGCTTTTCGCACGTATCCCCCAGCATATCCATTCGAATACTTTGGGTTTTTTCAATTTGCCACACAAAAGTTGATCGTGGTAGCTCTAGCCACCGTGATTTGTTTTTTATGTGGGATACAAACCGTCCTTTAAACGGTTTTTCTATAGTCACGAAAAACGGACTTCTGCAATTTTGCTTCCACCCGTTGTTTAAAAACGACTTTACATTTAACCGGTAATCCCCGTCGGGAATACTGTCGGTTTCTATGTTTATCACCTTGTATCCATCCAGAAACCCTTTATAAAGGGTAGAATCTAATTTTTGAGCAAAAAAGATTCTAGGGGAAAGTCCTCCTTGGATCTCTGTTATCTCAAAATATGATACGGACGTTTTTTCGCCCGGCGCGGGTCCTGATATTACTAGGCTAAAACGCTCCCCTTTCCACAAAAGGGTGTCGTGTACCATATTCGAGAACTCAAACAAGCCTGCTGCTTTGATTGGGGTTCCCGCAAGAAAGGTTCCCATTACTATAAAAATTAGGAATTTTAGCATGGTTTTTTCTCCGACCGTGAATAAAAAGAACTGTGGAGAGAAAATGAAAAAAATATTAATTCTCCAGTATAATTATTTTTATGTTTTTTTCTTTTGTGTCAAAGCCTTTTTTTCTAGTTTTGATGATAAAGAGTAAAATATTTTTATTTGTAGAAACTATCTGTCTTGAAACGATGGTCTCTTGTCTATAGGAAAATATGTGTTGAAATGGTGGATTAAAAAGTGAATTAATATCAATTCAAAGAGCGAACTTGCGAAAATTTTTATTTTATTAACAATGTCGAGGCGATGTCTACTCCAGTGCAACGTCAGTATTGGGAACTTAAGAAGCAAAATCCGGAAGCATTGTTGTTTTTTCGGTTGGGGGACTTTTATGAATTGTTTTACGAAGATGCACAGGTGGGTTCTCGATTATTGGGGTTAACTTTGACGGCTAGGCATCGAGGCACAGAAAATGAAATGCCGATGTGTGGGTTTCCTCATCATGCGCATCAGGAATATTTGGAAAAGTTAATTGAACAGGGGTATAAGGTGGCGATTGCAGAGCAAGTCGAGGATGAGAAGACTAAAGCGATTACACGCCAGGTGGTGCGTGTGGTGACTCCTGGGACTTCACTCGAAGAAGGTACTTTGAAGCGAGATAAACCGTCACTTTTGGTATCAATCGGGCGTGAGAAAAATACTTTTGCTTTGGCGTATTCAGACTTTGCAACAGGGGAATTTCGTACGTGTTTGTTTGAGAATGAAGTGTCTTTTTTTGATGAATTGTACAAGCTTAATCCTCGTGAAATATTGCTCTCGAGTGATTTGTTTGCAGATGAGGGTTGGTGTCAAAAGCTACCGAAAGTGCATATAACTCCGCGGAAGAATTTATCATCAAAAAATGCGGCTGAGGTTCTAAAAAAGCATTTTGGATTGGAACATTTAGATGTGTTTGGTATTGAAAAAATCACTCTCTTAATAGTAGTTTCGGGACAGATAGTGGAGTATTTGGCAGAGACACAAAAGATAAAGGCTTCTCATATTTCTAAGCTCGTGCGTTACGATACTTCTGAAATTATGCAACTGGATCAGCAAACGTATCGACATTTAGAGATTTTTGAACCATTGTATGCGGATGAAAACACGGCAACGTTGTGGTCGGTTTTTGAGAAGAGTCTAACGGCTATGGGAGCGAGAAGACTTTACTCATGGCTTCAGAATCCTTTATTGTCTATGATTGCTTTGCAGGAGCGACAAGATGCTTTGGTTGAATTGTCAGGACATGTGGAGTGTCATGATATTTTACGAGAAAATTTAGCTCGAGTGTGTGATTTGGAACGGATTTTGGCGCGTTTGGTTACGGGCAAAGGAAATGCGCGAGATCTGGCTTTTTTTCGAGATTCTTTTGCTGTTTTTCCGGCAATTTCAGAGATATTTAAGGATTTCAAGTCTCCTTTTTTCTTGCAAAGATTGGCTTGTTTGAGTGTTTTTGGGTCTTTGTATCAGGTGCTAAGTGAGAAATTGGTGGATCATCCACCACTTGAGATTACGGTCGGTGGAATGTTTCGGGATGGAGTCTCCGAAAAATTGGATGAGTTGAGGCGTTTGACGAAGAATGGTCAGGTATGGCTTGACCAGTTTTTAGAACAAAAAAAACAGGAATCTGGTATTTCGAGTTTGAAGCTTAAATATTCCAAGAATTTTGGATTTTGCTTGGAGGTGTCTTCGGCGCATAAAGACAAGGTTCCACAGAGTTGGATTCGTCGACAAACTCTGGTTAATGCAGAGCGATTTACGACGCCAGAGTTATCAGAATACGAGGAAAGGGCGTTAAGGGCTGAGAGTGAGTCTTATGAATTGGAACATAAGCTTTTTGAGGAGTTACGGCAGAAGTTATTGGAATATATAGAGGATATTCAGCAGGCGGCAAAGGCTTTGTCTGAGATTGATGCGGTGTTTATACTCGTTCGGACGGCGTTGCGATGGCGATGGGTTTGTCCGGAGATCATTGATAATTCTTCTGTGCTTGAGATTGAGAACGGACGCCATCCGGTGGTAGAGAAGATTACGTCTGAGGCTTTTATTGCAAATGATTTGGTAATGGATGGAGAAACTTCTCGAATGCATTTGATTACGGGTCCAAATATGGCGGGAAAATCCACATTTTTACGCCAAAATGCTTTGATAATTTTATTAGCACAAATTGGTTCTTTTGTGCCAGCGAAAAAAGTGCGAATGGGAATTTGCGATCGAATTTTTACGCGAGTGGGAGCTTCTGATAATTTGGCGGGAGGAAAGTCGACTTTTTTTGTGGAAATGACAGAGACGGCTCGGATTTTAAATGCGGCAACTGAACGGAGTTTTGTGATTTTAGATGAAATTGGTCGTGGAACATCGACTTTTGATGGAATTTCTTTGGCGTGGTCGATTACGGAATTTCTTCATGATCAGATCAAAGCCAAGACTCTTTTTGCGACGCATTATCATGAATTGGTGGATTTGGTGGAAAAACTGAGAGCAGGAAAGAATTTTCATGTGACAGTCTCTCAGAATAAGGATGGAATTGTATTTTTGCGTCAGATTGCTGAGGGAGGTATTTCTGATTCTTTTGGAATTGAGGTAGCGAAAAGTGCGGGTTTGCCGAAAAGTGTTATTGAAAAAGCCAAGCAAGTTTTATCACGGCTGGAGTCGGAGAATCTTCTGAGTGGACAACCACATTTATTTTCTTTCTCTCGATCTCATGAAAAGATTGTGGAGATAGAAAAAAAGTCTGAGGTGGAGATGTTTTTACGCAAGCAAAATTTGGATGAATTGACGCCAAAACAAGCTCTTGATACTCTTTTTATTTTACGATCATTACAGGAAAAGAAAAGTTGATTTTCGCTGTCAATTTGGTACAAAGGGATCCAGAAACAAATAAACATATTCTTCTATGTGTACTGATGTTACTATTTTCTGTCCTGACTGCCGAGGTCGTTTTGTGGTGGAAAGTTCAGACATCGTAGAAGGAGAAGTATTGGAGTGTTCACTCTGTGGAGCTGAGATAGAGGTGGTTCAAGAGGAACCAGTTAAGATTCAGTTACTTGTGGAAGAATAAAAGAAAGCCTCGGCAGTTTTTTACGTTGCCAAGGCTTATGTGTATTCTTTGTCGCAAGCTATTACAGGGGAACTTCGATTTCAATTTCCCACCAACTTGTTGGAAAATTCCGAGGTAGTACGAAGTTTCTGTTTTTTAGTCCAGCCGAGAAGCCATTTAGCTCTCCTGCTGTTCCTTTTATTCCAAGCCAAAAATCAAAATGTCCACTTCCTTGATCACTTATTCCGATATTGGGAATAAACTTGAAGGCAATGGAGTTTGTTTTGTACCCTAGGGTTCCACCTATGGTCCAAATTTGTTCTCGACTTCTTGGAATAACAACTCCTTGAAATTGAGAACTTGTTCGAACTACTAATAGTCTTATTTTCCCTCCTATAATCCATTTTTCTTGGATTATTGGGAAGTCCTTTGTCCCTAGTGTTATTTTCCCTCCTGCTATCAGACCATTTGTCAATCCGATGTCGACATCTATTGCTATTTTAATAGGGATTTTTGAAGGAGCCAGTAGAAAATATCCTCCTGTTCCGTATCTTGCTTTTCCATCGGGATCAGCAAGGTTGTTTGTGTTTGCCCATCCTTTTAATGCTATAGACCAGATATCCTCTCTCCATCCAACCTCTATTTGCCCTTGGAGGGGCTCTTTTTTACTTGTTTTACTTTCTTCTAGTAGCCCAATACTTCCTTCTAATCCGAAGATAAATTTTCCGGCTTGTCCAGAAATCCCTGCTTTGAGCATGGTCACGCTTTGTGTGTCCACGCTCATTACACCAGATCCAACACGAGCTTTCCAACCTTTATAGCTTTCTTCATGGCTATTTTGTGTTGGTGTTCTTGCTGTTCGGATGAGTGGAATCCATTCTCCAGCAAAGCCAATAACTTCATTTCCTTTCCAAGTGTAAATATTGTACTTATTTTTTAGGTTTATCGTGTCGCCATTGAGTATGGCTTGATCACCTACTGCTGATTTTTCTCCGGTTTTTATGGCTGTATTTTGATGCTTTTTTTCATCTCCTTGTCCCCAGAGATGATTGTCGTAATCCCTCGTGCTTGAGGTGTCATCTGGCAGAGGTATAGACATTACCGTATCTTTGTAAATGCCTTCAGTATGACCTGAAGGCTTGATTACAGGAGACGATAGGACTGTCTTTCCTGAATATACTATACTCGGAAGAGAATAGTATATTACCTTTAGAGTATCGTTTTCGTAAAACAGGGGACCAAATGGTCCCGCCATATCTGTGACTTTGACAGTATTGTCATTGTCATTGTTATTGTCAATGATGTAATATTCTACTCCTTGGTAGAGTAGATATTGAATATTATATTCTTGCTGTGCAGCTGTGCTTATTGCTACAGCCGCTATAAAAATTACTATCAAAGCTTTCATTGATTCGTCTCCTCCAATGAATTGATATGTCTTTGTTAGGTTGCTTGCGATTTTCAAAGAACGTTTGATCGTTTCGATCAAGTCATTCTTTGTTAAAAGCCTGCTTGATCACTTTTGATCATATTTCTTTTACATTTTTTTGACCTACTGTCAATTTAGTTTTATTTGTAATCTAAAACTAATTTTTTGAATTGATTGCCTCGATCTTGAAAATTTTGGAATGCGTCAAAGCTGGATGCTGCTGGAGAGAGAAGGCAGATGGTGTGTGGAGGGGTCGATTTGAAGGCTATTTGTACGGCTTGGCTTAGATTTTTTGCTTCGAAAATATTCGAGATATGTTCTTTTTTTAGTGCTTGTGTCATGGATTTTGTGGTTTCTGACTTCAATAATATAACGTTTATTTCAGGAGTTGTTTTTCGAATCGTTTGTGCGAGTGGAGTGTAGTTGATTTGTCGGTCTTTTCCTCCTATGATGAGTGAGCCAAGTTTTTCTCTGAATGTTTTGATGGCGGCACTTGTGCTTTGTGGGGTGGTTGAAATCGAGTCGTTGTAGAAACGGATATGATTTTTTTCGGTAAAGAATTCGAGCCTGTGTGGAAGACCTTTAAATTTGTGGGCAGTTTTTTTAACGATTGTTTCTGAAATATTGAGTATTTTGGCGAGAGCTTGAATGGTGCCGAAATTTTCTCTTAGATGTTGAGCTTGAAAGAGAGAGTTTTTTGGGAATATTTTTTCTGGAATAGGTTTTGAGAATATGAGATTTTGTAGTGGTGATGAGGGAGCTAGATCTTTATGATTATCTGGAATGATGAGAGTGTTGTTTTTGCTTTGGTGCAGGTAGATGTTTTTTTTTGCTTGGTGATATCTTTCATATGTTTTGTGTCGATCAAGGTGATCTGGAAAAAGATTGAGAAAGATGGCAATACCAGGAGATATTTGTAGACTTTCCAGTTGGTAACTGGAGAGTTCAAGAATAATATATTCTAATTTGTCGCTTATGAAATCATCAAATATATCTAAAAATGGTAGTCCGTAATTACCACCATATTGGACTTTCTTTCCTGCATTTTGGAGAACTTCAAAGGCAAATTTTGTGGTGGTAGATTTACCTTTGGTGCCGGTGATGCCAATTGTGTGTTGGCGTTTTTCTTCAGAGATATTTTCAAAGAAAAGTTCAATTTGGCTGGTGATTTTTGATTGTACAGACTTTGGTAATTTGGAACGAGTAATCCCGGGACTTAGAATGATGAGGTCGTAGTTTTTCCATTGTGGCTGAGAAATATTTTTCTCAGTAGAAGGAATAGATTTGTTATCATCAAGGATATCAATAGTGATGTCAGGAAAGTGTTTTTTAAAAAATATTTCTGTTGATTTTCCTTCTACGCCATAGCCATAGATAAGAATCTTTTTGAAATTTTTGATCTTTTGAAAATTCATTTTGTGAGAAAGTTTGCGAGTATTTTTTCAAACTTTTTTGGCATGCTATGGAGAGAAAATTTATGGTTGTGGGATGGTGGATTTTTCATTTGCAGAGGCTTTAGGTCGTTCCAGTCTGATTTTTTGAGAGCGAGTCGGATGGCTTCCTGGATTTCTGATACTTCTCCGACGCATTCAAAGGGTTTTTGTCCTTTGATACCTGCAAGTTCTTGAAAGGTTTTTTTGAGGTTTTTATCTTTAAGAAGATCTTTTTCAAAGATATTATTTACTTCTTGTCTTGTGAGAAAGGGAGAAAAAAGAAGGAATACAAAAGCACATTTGGGACATTGTCCGCACCAAGAAAATTTTTTATTTTTGTTACTAATGACGAAGTTTTTGTTACAAGAGGCAAAGTGTTTTTGATATTTTTTGAACCAATTTTTACAAAATACTTCAGCAATTTTAAGTTCTGATAGAGGTCTTAGAAATGAGAAATAGTTTATATCTGAAGATATATTTTCTCTGACATAGTTTTGAAAGTCTTGCTCGAATTCTAAACTTTTAGAGTACTGATGATTGATGTTGATTCCGAATGCTTTGGTGTTTTCATTGTTGGCTGAGCTTTCGTTAGACAAGATGGTATTTTTTCGACCTCGAAGGATGGCAACAATGATGCTTGTAAAAGCAAGAATGGCCGAGATAGGTACGTGTCCATTGAATGCACCTTGGGCGTTTATTTCTTTGAGTTTCAGATCTAATTTTCTGTGAATCGTGAGGTGTGTTTTGTCTATTTTTTTGAGCATTGTGTCAAAAAAGACATAGTTGCCGATGGTAAGAGTTTCGAAATCTTCGTTTTGTGACTTTAGGATTTCAGCGGTGGTGATGGAGTCTTTCCCTCCTCCGATAAGGACCAGGTTTCCTTGAAATGATGTTTTTTCTGATGATGTTTGTGGAAGGGAGGAATGGTAGGGAAAGTTAATTTTATCTTTTGGATTGATGTTATTTTGATACCAAAACTCTCCAAGCCCGAGGGTATAGGTTTTGGTAAAAAATTGGGCTTGTGACCTGGTAAGAGAGAATTTTTTAATTTTTATTTTAGGGGGCAGGTAGGTTTTAAAATACGAAATGCCAGCCATAATCCAGAGTCCTAAAAGAGCTTTTTCTAGCATGCTTTTTGGAATTTTTTTGGTCCATTCGAAATCAAAAACAAATGTTTCTTGAAAAGATATTTTTTCGTCTAGGGAGTATTTGAAAATCACTTTTTTTTCTTCCGGGATCCAAACAAAATCTTCGAAGAAGAAGGTTTCGTATAAAAATTTCATATTGATTTGTTTATAAAGGGAATTTGTGTGTAAGACAATCAAGAAATTGGTGATTTTTATATTTCATTATTTTGGAAAAAAGTAAGGTTTGTGGGACAATTTTTTTGTATTTACTTCTCTTATGCTTCAATTTGATCAGGTGTCTTTGACTATTCGTAAGAAATCAGTTTTGCGTGATATTGATTTTAAGATTGATTCTGGAGAAATTGTGGGAATTATTGGTTCTTCGGGAGCGGGAAAGTCGTCTTTGTTTCGATTGCTGATAGGTGAATTAAAGCCAACAAAAGGACAGATATTACTTGATAAATTGTCTTTGAGGGAGCTGTCGCTGACAGCGATTCAATCTTATCGTCGTCAGATTGGAGTGGTATTTCAAGATTTTCGTCTATTGCCTCAAAAGACAGTGTTTGAAAATGTAGCGTTTGCTTTGGAGGTATGTGGAAAGGATGATGCTATTCGTACAAAAGTGAGCGAACTTTTGTCTTTGGTTGATTTATGGGATCGTCGACATCAGTTTCCAGAGTCTTTGTCTGGGGGGGAGAAACAACGAGTGGCTATTGCCAGAGCTTTGGTACACGATCCCAAAATCCTAATAGCTGATGAGCCGACAGGAAATTTGGATTCTAAAAATTCTCGTGAGATTGGGGAGCTTTTTCAGAAACTTCATGAAGAAAAAAAATTAACGATTCTTTTGGCGACTCATGATCCCTGGTTTATTCAAGTATTTTCACCGAGGGTGATTCGCTTAGAAGAGGGAGCGATTTTATTTGATGAGCGGAAGTTTTCTGTTCAAAAGGCTTTTAAGGGGATTTTGTAATAATATTTTTCTTTTTTTTGGGGAATGCTATAGTGCGGTTGTTTTTTGGTTTTCATGAAAAAAGTTTTGTCGTTTTCGGTCTTCCTTTTGCCTTTTTTATTATGGGGATGCAATTCTACTAATGATACGATTCCTTCTGGGCAAGAAGAATCTAGATCTGTGCAAGCGGATGGGGATGCTATCGCTGTTGGGGATGTAGAGGTTTTTGTTCTTGATGATGATCGAAGTAAAATGAAATGGGTGGGGAGAAAGATTGTTGGAGAGCACAGTGGCGTTGTTGGGTTTGGCGAGTTAGCTGAAATTCAAATGGTTGGAGATCGGTTAGTTGGTGGTGGATTTGAGATTGATATGACTTCGATTAGCACAACTGATTTAGAAGGTGATGCGAAAAAAAATATGGATGATCACCTTAAAAATGAAGATTTTTTTGCTGTGGATGAGTTTCCTCGTGCTTTTTTTGTAATAAAAGGTGGAGATGTTTTGGGAGATAATCGTTATCGTATTGTGGGAGAACTTATGATTAAGGGGATTTCTCATGAGATTGAGTTCGAGGCTGAGGTAGTTCGAATGGATGATGAAGTTACGGCTCAGGCTAGTTTTTTGATTGACCGAACATTATGGGATATTCGTTATGGTTCGGGTAAGTTTTTTGATGACTTGGGAGACAAGGCTATTAAAGACGAAATGGAATTTGAACTTGATCTCGTCTTTGCGAAATAGTCTTTTATTGTATAGATCTACCAAGGCCAGGTTACGAGGATTGAGGCGGTGATCCAGGTGGTGATTAGAAAATAGATAGAATTTAGCCAAAAGAGATTGATAGGTTTCCTTTCCCACAGAACTCCGTTGGTTTCTATGGGAACCGACATAGCGAGCCAAAGCAAGATAGCGATGATCATAACTTCGCTTACTGTTGTAACGTTCATTATTGTGATAACGAGGGCTAAAATGTATGTTCGAATTAGGTTTATAATAAAGCCATAAATCATGGTTTTGCCAGCGTTTTTACAGTCTGACTCTTTGGTGTTGGTGAGTTTCATCCAGGTTTTTATAAATAAAATTGGAGAGTACCATAGTGCTCCAAAGGCGAAGCTGATGATGGCTGCGATAAGTACGGCGGTGAGATTAATATCTTGAAAAGGAAGCATCATAAAAAGATTATAAATTGGTTCTATTGTATCCCTGAAATTTTGTTTTTGTAAATTTATTACTTTTAAGTTTGTGAGTGTTTTTGTATGGTTATTTGACTTTTTTCTTTATGGCAATAGACTCTCGAGGCTCTTTTTTTATCTTTTGTAGTGCCATTTTTATTTTTTCGGGTAGGTGGCGGAGTGGTCAAACGCAGCAGACTGTAAATCTGCCGACTTATGTCTACGGGGGTTCGAGTCCCTCCCTGCCCACCATTTCAAAAATAGTTTTATGCTTTCAGTCGTTTTTTACTGAAAACGAGTTTTTGTATTTTTTCCTATAGCTTGCTTTTTCTTTCTATCTCGTAAAGTGCAATTCCGGTTGCAACCGACACGTTGAGAGAGGTTTTTTGTCCGAGCATGGGGATGTGAAGATGTTGATTACAGAGTTTCAATACTTCCTCTGATACACCTTCGACTTCGTTTCCGACGATGAGGGCAATGTTTTTTTCTGTTTTCAGATTTGTTTCAAAAATATTTTGAGAAGTTGGAGTTTGTTCGAGGGCAATGATGTTGAAGTCTTTTTTTTGTAACTCTTGGCATATTTTTGTGCATGGTTCATGGTGTTCCCATTCAATAAAATTTTCAGCTCCGAGAGATACTTTTTCGATTCTTCTATCAGGTGGAGTACCAGTGTAACCACAGAGATATATTTTATCGAATCCGGCACCGTCGGCTGTACGAAAAATAGATCCGACGTTGTGGAGTGATCTGATGTTTTCGAGAATAATAACTTTTTGGGGCATGGAGAAAAAAGTAGGATCTGGGTATATTGATGTAGTTTTGTTATCAATATATTTGTACACTACTCTTATGATCTTGGATAAGTAAGACTATCCTTGCTTTTTCTTTGTCTTTTCAGTGGCTTCTTTTTTTTTCGCCATTTCTGGTTTTGCACTTTCTTTTGCTTCTGCTTCTTTTTGTGCGGCAAGTTCTTTCTTTTGCTTGGGAGTGAGTTTTTCTTTTTTCACTCGTTCTTTCGTGGTTTCTTGATGAAATGTTTTTTGATTTACTTCATTTGATTCTCCGATCATCCCTTCTCTTTCCCACTTCTTGATGGTTTTGATGGCCTTGGCCGACAATTTTATTTTTTCCATTCTTCCAGTGAATGGGTTCATGATTCTTTTTACAAAAAGGTTGGGTCGAAAGGTTCTCTTGGTTGCTTTCAATGAAAAAGGACGGTTATTACCGCTGGTTGGCTTTTTTCCGGTGAGGCTACAGATTCGTGACATGAATATCAATAAGCCACGTCACTCTAGTAAAATTTTATGTTTCGTCAATACTTTATCCTAATGGTTGCCATTCTCCGCCTAAAATTTTTCGAGAAAGTGGGTTTATGGTATCCGTTTTACGCCATTTTTTTTCTGGAGTAATTTCAAAGATGTCTCCTGGGGTGGGGATAAATATGTCAGATTGTTTCAGGTTGTCGAGTTTGGATAATTCCTTTCTAAAGACTACCATGCTTTCATCTTCTCCGTGGACGAGGAAGACTGATTTTGGTTGACCACTTCGGTTGGCGAATTTGAGTAGTCCTTTTTGATCAGCGTGTCCAGAAAAGGCGTTGTATATTTTTACTTCAGCATTGAGTTCATGGGGTTCTCCGAAGATATTAACAGGATTTTCTTTTTCAACGATTTTTCGTCCAAGAGTGTTTTCTGCCATGAAGCCAACAATAAGTACTAGCGTGTTTGGATCTTGGATGTGGTTGTAGAGATGGTGTCTAATTCGTCCAGCTTCGCACATGCCACTAGCGGAGATTATGAGGGCACTTCCAGGAAAATTGTTTAGAGATTTAGATTCATCAACATTACGTGTGAAATGAATCCCGTCACATTCTGGGCAAAATGGATCTTGTCCGCGTTCAATCATAGCTCGTAATTCTTGATCGTAGCATTCGGGATGGAGAGCAAATATTTCAGTGGCTGACTGTGATAATGGGGAATCGACAAAAATGGGTACTGCTTGAAGTTTTTTTGCGTGTTGGAGTTCTCTAATTACGTAGAGAATTTCTTGTGTTCGTCCGACAGAAAAAGCTGGAATAAGAATTTTTCCTTGTCTTTTTATGGCTTCATTGACTTCGTTTGAGAATTGGTCTTCGATGTCCTTAATTTCGTCATGGAGTCTGTTTCCGTAGGTTGATTCTGTAATGAGAATATCAAGATCTTCAAGCTGTACGGGGTCTTTTAGAATTGGTAGGCATTTTCGTCCTAAATCTCCGGTAAAGCCAAGTCTGACTTTTTTTTGAATATCTTGATCAAAAATCTCCCATTCTTCTACAGCTGAGCCAAGTATATGACCAGCATCGTGAAAAGTTACTTTGATGTTCGGAGCTGGTGAAAAAGCTTGTCCATAGGCAACAGAGCGGAACATGGATAGAGCTTTTTCGGCATCTTCAATGGTGTAGAGAGGCTTGGCATTCGGATCTTTTTTCTTTTTCTTTATCCATTCAGCATCCTTTTCTTGGATGTAGGCAGAATCTTTGAGCATAATTCCGCACAGGTCTCGGGTGGCATGGGTGCAATAAATGGGTCCATCAAACCCTTGTTTGACAAGCAATGGAATGGCTCCTGAATGGTCTATGTGAGCGTGTGACAGGACTAGTGCGTCGATTTCGGTAGCTTTGAATGGGAAAATTTCATTTGCCTCAATGGCCTCTTTTCGTCTTCCTTGGAATAACCCGCATTCGAGTAGAATTTTTTTGCCGTTTACGTGGAGCAGATGTTTTGAGCCGGTGACGTTTCGGGCAGCTCCGGAAAATTCAAGTTTCATGTGGATTTTTGTTTTCTTCTCATTGTATCAAAAATACGTTGAATATACAAATGCTTTGTTATTCTTTTCCTCCTCGGGCGAAGACTATGGCGATAATATGCTTTGCTCCTCTTTCTTTTAGAGTTTTGGCAGCGGATTCTAGAGTTTCGCCGCTGGCGACTACGTCGTCGATGAGTACAATATAAGGAGGAGTATTTTCTTTTCCTTTCCAGGTGAATGCGTTATTGAGGTTTTGTTTTCGTTCGGACTTAGAGAGTTTTGCTTGTTGCGATGTTTTTTTTATGCGTTTGAGTTTTTTAGATGTTTTTGTAGTAGGAATAAGTTTTTTGATTTCCTTAGTAATGATTTTTGCTTGATTAAATCCTCTCCAGAGGTTTCTGCTCCAATGGAGTGGTATGGGAATGATGACGGCTTTATCCCATATGGATTTAGGTACTGCGTCGATTATATGTCTGGCTATAATGCTTCCAAGGTCTTTATTTCCCTGAAATTTAAATGTGCGAATGATGGTTTTTGTGGGTTCTTTATAGTAGCTACTACAAGCATAGATTTGATCGACGTATTCAAAAGATACTTGGTTCGGAGGTGCTGGTGGAATTTTTTTGTGGTTACTGCAAAGAAGGTTTCCTGACTTTTTGCAAATAAGGCATTTCGGAGGAAAAAGTGCATCTTTAACCCATCGCCATACTTTTGAATGTTTTTTTATCGTCTTCGGAGCTTGGGATTTACGCAGTCGTTATTTGTTGGATTTTCTCCTGATGAGACAAGCTTGTTGATAGAACATTTGATTTGGCTGTAAGAGATGTAGTCCATGAGATTAAGTCCAAATATTCTACCGATGATCATGGTAAAGGTGAAGCTGAGGATGGTGATAATGAGTCCTACGATTGAATATCGGATTGTGTTTACCGCACTTTTTATTTTTTCGTCATTTCCGCCAGACAGAATAAAGGAGACTCCACCGATGAAAATAAAAACAGCAGATAGTGCTCCGGCGATAATGAAAGCATACACAACGCCGAGTTGTACAAGCTCGATAATACTGAAGTCACTTCCTGTGTCTAAAGCGCCACCAAAATTCGCACTTCCTGCTGATAATCCCTGCTCTATCGGAGTAGGGGCTTCGTAGTAAACCGGAGGGGACAAATCCTCATTCATAGTTCCATTATATTATGAATTCTCTAGAACTTTCAAGTTTATTTTTTCTTTGTTTTTGGCTCCCATACTTCGTACCAAAAGCCTGAGGGCAGAAATCGTTTGTCCATTTTTTCCGATTATTTTCCCCATATCGGCTTCGTTAACTTGAATTGAAATTAAGGTGCCTTTGTCGTCATGAGTTTCTTCAAGCTTAATATCTTCCGTGTGTTCACAGATTTGTTGGAGGACGTGTTTTACGAACTCGATAGTGTTGTTTTCCATTTTATTAAACAGATTATTCAGATTTTTCAGTTCCTGCTGATGGCTTTTCTTCTTCTGTGGTTGTTTCTACAGATTCTTCAGGCTTATTTTCTGGAGCTTCTTGTGTTTCTGTTACTTCACTTGTTTTTTCAGTAGTTTCTTCTGTTGAAGGTTCAGTATTTTTATTGTCTGTGGCTTCTTTGTCTCCTTCTTTTGCTTTTACTTCTTTTTTAGGTTTGCTGGGGCGTGTTTTTATAAACCCCCCTGCTTCTTTAAGACCTTGTTTTGAAAGCATGCGGGCGACGGTTTGAGAGAGTTGGGCACCGTTTTTAATAAAATGAAGAACTCGATCTTTAGAGAAAGTAAATTCTCCCTCTCCTTTGTTGGCATGAGGGTTGTATTGTCCTAATTTTTCAACATATTTTTTTTGGACGGCTTTTGATTTTTCGGCAACGACTAAATGAAAATAGGCGTTTTTTTTTCTTCCTGCTCGAGACAAACGAATCATTAACATGCTACAATGGTTGGTACTGAAAGCAATATATGCTTCGGCACTTTATTTAGAAAGAAGAAAACTGTCAAATTTATTTCTTTTTGGGGTTATGAAGTTTTTTGATCTTTTGGTATTCGAATACTTCGGCTCGTTGGACTCAAACCGCTTTTCACGGAATCGGCACCGGCGATCCTGACACTGGTAATACGCCCAGGAGCCTTTCGGCTGGCGCACTTGGCGGAATAACTTCATCTGCGCCTTGCGACATCCCGGACAGGACTTGGTTTTACTCATTGCACTGCCTCCACAAAAAGTTAAACAACAAAAAAGCGACTACCGATTCGAGATCGATAGCCGCTAAATCTTTCAGCTTAACATCTGGCCTGCCGTCTGCGTACCGTTGTTTAACATTGACAATTTGTTAAGCAACTGGTACAATTGAGCGCGGCAACGCCAATTCTGTGCGCCTACTTCGATAGCCGTTTCTATCGATCGGAGCCGGAGGTGATGCAAGGCTGGATGTATCCTACTACATCCGGCCGCTATTGAAAGCGCAGCTCACCACAGGCGATATGTGTTGGGTTTCCCCCGAGGGTGAATGCTTCTGGTCGGGTTCGTCTGATTCGTCTGACAATGGCTTTGTCGAACTCGATTGGACGTCGCCCTTTTCCCCGCCAGTTGTCTGTCGTAGGACGGCTGGTGGGTTTCTTTATCTGAACCCGTGAGAACCGGTTAAGTCAAAGTGTCGCCATACGGCGGTCGTAGTCACCTCAACCTTTTCCAGCCAATCCAGCCAGGGAGCTATCTTCAATTTTGAAAAGAACGTCTGAGCTTCATCGTTAACCAGCGTATGCACTGTTTAGCTTACACCCGGAATATGAAGAAATAGCTATCCAGGCGCAAGATAAAACAGCGCTAATATTTTATTAGTTCTAATAGGTATTTGAGTCTACTTTGGTTTATTTTGTGGTGTTGTAGATATAGCTACGTGGATTCACCTTCTGGGGAGATGGTGTTTTTTAAAAGATAACTTCGAAGTGTTGCCAAGGACCTTGAGAAACATCGGTATAGCGGATGTAGGTAGGGGTAATTTTAAAATACACGAGATCGTTTTCTATGCCGAGATATTTATTTTCTTTGAGTCGAGTAGCAACATTATTTTTTTGAAATGATTCGAGATTTGTGGTGGGTATTTCTTTGGCAATACCTTGGTATTGGATAGTGATGTCTTCATAAAAACCGATTTCTATGGCGGTGTGAGGATTGTTTTTAAGGTTTTTGTATTTTTGATATTCTTTTTTTGTTCCGACAATAATTTCTAGGTTTTGATCTATAAGAAATTCCATCAAAGCAATGTCTGGTTTTTGCTCTGAATTTACTGTGGCTACGACGCACAGATTGTGATGGCGGATAAAATTTAGAATTTTTTCCTCTGCTTCTTGTGCGTTTTTACCGTGAAGAAAAGCCATTTTTGGGGACTTACTTTTTTTTGCTTTTTGTGCTTAATTCGTCTTCATGCCTCTTTTTTTCGAGCATTTTTGTGAGTGGATTATTCTCACTTATACTTACGTAGATCATACCGATGGCGATAAGGACTAAAATAATATTTCCGACATTGCCACCGATGAGAGCAGCAATGAGAATGATAATGCCTACAAAGAATATCATTCGTCGGTCCATGGGCAGATGCATAACTTTTTCTTCACCTTTTCTTAGAAGTTCGAGTGACTTATGTGCCATATCTTTAGCATTTTCTGCTAAATGATGATCTCCTTTTGGATTTGTTTTTGTATTTTCTACTTTGGAATCGGGGGTTGTTTTTTCTGGCATGAATGATAGGGGTTAAAGAGTTTCGTTTTCAATAAGCTTTTCTATTTCGGTGGTAGACACTCTTCGTGGCATGGATCGTTTTCGAGTTTTGATCTTTGACTGGAGTCGAGAAAGATTCCACCATTCGGTTAGAACTTCTGTTTCAAACAGAAGTATATAGAAAAACACTTTGCAATTGTACCATAAAGTCGCTCGAGATATAGAGGAAGAGAAGTCTTTGGAAAAATTTTTTTTCAAAAGAATGTGGTGATTTATGTAGGAAAGTCTATTGGCAACTTTCTTCTTTTTGAGTCTATTTTTTATAATTTGAAAGTGGGAGCTTCCTTTTGAAGCAATGGTGCGGTCGTGATAGCAGACGGCTTTTGGTGTATAGAGTGATTTCCACCCCGCCCATTGAAGGCGATAAGCGATGTCTATATCTTCTTTATACATAAACATGGACTCGTCGAAATATTCTTTGTTCTCTTTTTCATTAATGAAGGCAATGTCTTCAAGAGCTTTTTTTCGATACAGTACTGCGGCCCCAGAGATACCAAAAACTTGCTTTGAGTCTTCGTATTGTCCATGGTCAATTTCGTTTTGACCTCGATCCTCAAAGCGATGGCTTCTAAGAATGCGGATTCCGGCTGAATCGATGAAATTTGTTTTTCCTTGGATTTCTGATGCGTTTGGGTTTTTTTGAAACATATCAAAATCCCATCGTTTTATTTTTCCACCACTTGATCCAAAAATTGGCTTTTGTTGGATGGCATCTACTAGTTCCGAGATTACGTTGGGTTCAAAAATCATGTCGATATTAAAACAGGCGTAAAACTCAGAATCTGTTTGTCTAATGATTTCATTGTGAGAGCGAGCAAATCCGATATTTTCGTTTGATTCTATGAGGCGGATATTTGGAAATCTTTCTTGTAGAATATCCAAAGTTTGGTCGGTAGAATTGTTGTCAAAGATTACGATTTCTAGATTTGAATAATCTTGGTTTTGAAGTGATTCCAGACATGGTGTGATGTATTTTTCAGAATTATGAGTAATAATGCCAATAGTGACAGATGGGCTTTTTTGTGCTTCTGTAGATATGTTTTTTGTGCTGTTTTGTGTTTGCTTTTTATTTTCAAATATTTCTTGGGCGATAAGATTGGCTTCAAGTAGTGATTCGTGTGTGCCAGCATCGATCCAATTTCCCGAGACTTCGGAAGCATTAAGTTGTTTTTTATCTAAGTATGTTTTGTTTATATCTGTAATTTCGAGCTCTCCTCTTTTAGAGGGTTCAAGAGTTTTTATAATATCGAATACTTCTTGGTCGTAGATGGCAAAACCGGTTTGTGCTAGATTTGATTTTGGATTTGATGGTTTTTCTTCTATCGATAAAACATCTCCATTTTCGTCTTGTTCTACAACGCCAAATCGATAGGGGTTCTCTACTGTTTTAACAAAAATAGTCGCGCCTTCTTCAAAGCATCGAATGTCTTCTGAAAAGTTGTTTTCAAAAATATTATCACCGAGAATAACAGCAATAGGTTCATTGCTAGCGAATTCTTCCGCTAAACTGAGTGCTTGGGCAATGCCTCCGGCACCATCTTGGACTTTGTAGGTAAATTTTACATCTAATTCTCTGCCCGAACCGAGAAGTTTCATGAAATCTCCTGCTTGGTGGGCTGTCGTAATAATAAGAATTTCATTGATACCAGATTTTTTGAGAGTTTGAATCGGATAATAAATCATCGGCTTGTTGAAAACCGGCAACAAGTGTTTATTGACGACTTTCGTGCTTGGAAAGAGTCTTGACCCCGTTCCTCCTGCTAAAATTACACCTCTCATCGTCGTTATTGTGCCATTTTTTTTAAAAAATCAAAAGGTTTTTAGGGGGCAATTATTTATAGAGAAAATAGATTTATACCATATTGAGTTCTTTGCCTCTGTATTTCTGTTTTTATTAAAAAAATTAGTACTCTCAAGAAAGTATAAAAATAGCTTGGAAAAAAGCTTTCGAAATGGTATAATGACGTGATGTATAAAGACTTTTTTTCTCAAAAAATTATCTTTCTGAGTGGGTCGTTTTTGATAGCGCTTTTGCTTTTCCTTTTTTTGGTGCATTTGGAAAAAAATAATTTTTACAAGGCAAGTGTTGTTGATAATCCTTTTGAACGTGCTGTTGATATCAATTCTTCAGTTCGTGTTGACCTTTATGAGGACCACCAAGAATTTTTTACTCATGATGGTGAATTGTTTTTGTTTTTTTCTGGAAGTGAAGCGGATTTTTCGGATGGAAAGCGGGATTTTTTGTCGGGAGATTTGTTTTGGAGTTCGGCTTTGATTGCGGATAGAATTTTCAAAGAAAGTCATAATATTGCCTTTTCTGAAACTTTTTCTTTTAATTCTTTTCAACCAGAAGTTGGTCAAATTAGAGTTGGTCCTTTATTGATTCATGGTGCTGGATCAAGTGTATTTATTCATAGAGATCAAGATAAAGGAGTCTCTGAAATTTATGCTTTAAATCGATCAGTAGATGTATTTTTTGAAGGAATTAAACACTCATTTGTGCTTCCTATGGGTATGAAAATTCGTATTAACGATGCTTCTCTTACTGATATCACTCGACAACTTCTTTATTCCAAGTTAAAGAAGGAATTTCGAATGCAGCCAATTGATCGAGATGATAATTCTCTCTATTTTGATTTGATCTTATTGGGAGAGGAGCGCATTGATATTTGGAAAGATGCATTACTTGCTTTTGCTGAATTGGCTCCTGAAAATTTGTTTTTTCGGTCCGAAAGCCCACTAGACTCCTTGACTAGGAAAATACAGCATTCTCTTGGGTTTGGAATTCCACAAGCTATCAAGGATAAAAGACAATTTTTTGTATTTATGAGGGATTTTGTAGAAGCATTTATGGCTTTTGAAAATCGAGACTATGGTTCTACTCAGCTTTCTCTGGAAGCTTTTGGGCAGACATTGCACAATGAATCTTGGCAATTTCTTTTACAGCGAGATGATCGTATGGGATTTTTGTGGGAATCTTTTTTGAAGGCTCATATGTTTTGGGTTCAAACACTTTTTTCTCTCGAACCGGATAATGTTTGGGTTCGGTTTTGGTTTGGACAACAAGCTGAGAATGGTCTTTTTTTGGTAAAAAACACCTTTTTTTATGCGGAGAATTTATTGGCGGAAGGGTCTTTATCAAAGTCTCATTTGGAGTTTGAAAAAATTCTTCCCATGATTGAGCAAATTCATCTTTCTCCTCAAGATGCTTTTGAGGTTACAAAACTTCGTCGTTTGGTAGTAGAGCTTTTTCGTAAAAACGACTTTTTTCAAACGGAGTCTTTGTTTCTTCTTTATAAATTTTTAGTGGATAAAGAATTGATATTGCATACGGATCAGGAATTTTTGGATGAAATTCGGTTGGAGTCTAGTCAAGATGTTTTGTTTTTTTTGCAAAATTTTTTAGAAGGTTCTTCTCGAAAAGATTTATCTGAGATTTTATTGTCTGTCTATAGGAAGCTAAATGTGTCTGATATTCAAGAACGTTTGGGATTGGATGTTTTTACTGACGAAGAGCAAGCGATTATCAATACGATCCTTTTTGTGGGAAATACTGGTATTGAGAAAGAGCAGTTGGCTCTTATACAGCAGGAACGTGATCGTCAGAAAGAACTTAATAGTCGACTTCAGGGGTTGCAGCAACAGAGAGATTCGTCTGATCAGGCTGATGATCGTTTAGATCATATTGCGAATGCTCGGGAGTTGAAGGATTTTTTAGAGGATAAAGGAATTAGTTTTCAGTCTATGGTGGTTAAGACTTATATGTCAGCTCGATATGGTTTGGCGACTCAAGTCAATAATGTGTTTTTTAATGATGTTCCTTTGGATTTTGAATTTTTCTATGAATTGCAGTTTTTTGATCCTCTTCGAATAGGTAATAAAGAGTTTTTTCAAGTAAAGCCAAAGCATTTTCAGACCTTTTTGAAAGAGGCGGTTTTTTCCGAGCCTATTACTACTTCATCCTCTGTTGGTTTGGCAGATGAGGTTTTTATTCCTCAATTTACGCCCGATGCGGTTATTCAGAGAAAGTTATTGCAAGAGCGATTGGCTTCTGGAGGTATTACGGTGCGGAGATCTGATATTCGGATCTTGGATGAAGAAATGCAGCAATTTAAGGTGTCCAATGCTTCCTTTGGCACAAATATGATATTATCTTTTGAATACAATAACAAAGATGATGTTGTCTCTGATTTTTCAGTGAAAAAATCTGGTCAGGAATTGTATTTTGCTTCTCGAAGATATAGTTTAGATGATTTTACGGACTCTTTGCGTAGCTTATCTGGTTCGACTCGATCTGGAGTAAGACGTTAAATTTTTTTTTATGACGAAAAGATTACAGGCTCGGCATCTTATCCAGGATTCAAAACTTTTGCCTCAAAAGTTGAAGGATCGTTTGTTGTCTCAGCTAGATGGAATTAATGACTCTCAGCTAGATAAGGTTATTGAGGTTATGAGTGAAGAATCAAAAAAAATAGAGGAAATCCAGAGAGCGTCGTTTTTTCAAGCCTTAGAGACACATATCCAAAATGCTGCTCGGAAAGGAAAAAAGATGATACGAGAAAAGATTACGGAGTTAGAAAAAAGAAAGGCAGATGCTGCTATGGATGAGCACTTAGATAATCTTCACATTTAGGCTATGGGAGGGGAGAATCCGAAATCAGATGTTGATCAGCTACAGGAGGCTATTTTGAAGCGTTATAAGAGAATAGATAGTATTGCTTCCGATGATTTTCAAGGGTTGGAGCGTATATCACTTCAAGCTGCTATGTGTATCGCTTCTCGTTCCGCTTGGGAAGCTGCCAATATGTTGCGTGATGTGGAGTTTGATAATCCGGAGGATCGAGAGAGTGTTTTTCAGGCTTTTTTGAGTTTTTTTGAGATAAATAGATACCTTGGGGTTTCCTCTTCAGACGAATTAAGGGTTTTATTACAACAAGAAATAGAAGCCTTTCGTTCTCTCGGTTTTTTGGTTCAGGAAGGAAAAGATCAATATACCAATGAATCCCATTTTTTGGGTATTGATATTGGTGGTTCTGGTGTATCTCAAGGAGAAACAGAACAATGGCTAGGGCGAATACGAGACACTCAGATTGAGGTCTTTGGTATTGCCGAGACTATTCAGCGTTTACAGTATAGATATGGGTTTAATATTACGTATGAGGTTTTTGGAAATTCTTTTTATTCTTCTACTGTGCCTACTCTTAAACAAATTAAGTTAGCTTTGATAGATATGGAATTAGATTTACAGAGATATCCTCGTTTTATGATTCGAGATCTCGGTCCTGCTTTGGTTTATTTTGTTACTGATCTTGTAAACAAACAAACCTTGAAAAGCGTTGGGGGATTTCAGTATAAATCAAAGGTGGTTATTAATATTGATAATGGTATTTTTAACGCTTTGCATCATGAATTTTTCCATCGTTTTGATCATTCAGATGGAATGAGGTCAGAAGACAAACCTTGGCTTGGTTTGCATCCGAAAGGAAATCTTGCTTATAAGAATGCGAGTGAGGCACATGATTTGTCTCACGATCACTATGAAGAAAGGAGTGAATTTAGTGGTTTTGCTCGTTTATATGGGAAGGAAAATGTAATGGAAGATCAGGCTACTGTTGCTGAAGCTTTAATGATATTAAATCATGATGTTGATGGGAAATTTTTAGATCGGTGCGTATCAGATGGTATTTTACGCACAAAGGTGGAATTGGTGTCTGGTTGTAAGTTTGATGTTCAAACACAAAGGTTTGCTCGTTCTCTGACTTTACAGGAATGGAACGATTATGGATTTGAAGGACCGGAGTACTATGCGAAGTGGTCGAAGGATGAAGATGGAAGGGTGTGGATGGATTCGAAATATTGGAATACTATTATTGATGGTGATCCGATGAAATTTGATTAGGTTTTAGTTATTAAACCGAAAGTGTATGACGTCACCGTTTTGCAGGATGTAATTTTTGCCTTCGATACGAAGCTTCCCTTTTTCTTTTGCCCCAGCTTCTCCGTTGTATTCAACAAAATCTTGAAAGGCAATAACTTCAGCCTTGATAAATCCCTTTTCAAAGTCTGTGTGAATTTCTCCAGCGGCTTGAGGAGCGGTTGCTCCTTTGGGAATGGTCCAGCTGCGAACTTCCTTGGGACCGGCAGTGAAGTAGCTCTGAAGACCGAGTAGGTGAAAGCTTTGTTGGACCAAGTTTTCCAAGCCTGATTTTTCAGCTCCGATTTCGGCTAAAAATTCTTTTGCTTCTTCGTTGGATAGATCGGCGAGTTCGGCTTCGGTTTTGGCGCAGATGGGGATAATGGGAATATTTGGATTGGCGTTTATTTTTTTTCTAAAATTGTCTTCATTAAAACTAGAAAAATCTTTTTCTGAGACGTTGGCGACGATAAGGTAGGGTTTTTGAGTGAGGAGCTGAAATTGTTTTCTTAGCTTTTGTTGTTCTTCGTCTTCAATTTTCAGATTTCGTGCCATTTTCCCTTCTGACAAGAGGCTTTGATATTCTTGTAGAAGCTTGAGTTCGATTTGAGCGGTTTTGTCTCCGGATCGGGCTTTTTTGGTAACACGTTCTATTTGATTTTCTGTGCTTTGGAGATCTGCCATAATGAGTTCTGTCATGATGATGTCGAGATCTTTTGTGGGGTTGATTTGTCCATCTACGTGATGGATATTTGAGTCTTCGAAGTCTCGTAACACATGACAAATGGCGTTGCATTCTCGAATATGAGAAAGAAATTTATTGCCGAGACCTTCTCCTTTTGATGCTCCGGCAACAAGTCCGGCAATGTCGACAAATTCTATGGTTGATCGAATGGTTTTTTCCGGCTGAATTATTTCAACTAATTGATTGATTCTTTGATCTGGTACTTCGACGATACCGACATTGGGGTCTATGGTACAAAAAGGAAAGTTTTCAGCTGCTGCTTTTTGTGATTTTGTAAGCGCATTAAACAAGGTTGATTTGCCAACATTGGGGAGTCCGACAATGCCAATTTTAAGATTCATTTTTTGAGAAGATTTCCGTAGGAAATTACCATATTTTAAAGGGTTGGTAAACACATTTTTGTTGATTCTTTTCTTGTTTTTTGTTACAAGGTAGTTGTAACTAGGCTGTTCGTTCTTTTCTGTAACTTTTTCTCCTAATCATTGTTTGAAGGGACTTCGTATTTGTTTATCTTGCGAGATGAATGAGAGAAAACCCACTTTGCGTCAGCAAGGAAAATAGTCACAGGAAAGAACGGCACTCCGGTTTTTTTTGTTGTGCTTAACTTTTATGAATTTTTTAGATTCTTTGGAGGAGAAAGATTTTCATAAGCTTCTTGATTTTTTGGAGCAGGAATTGAATAACTCAAATCAAAATAAGTCTTCTTTATCTTCGGAAGATTATCAATTGCTTTTAGATTTTTTGGAAAATCGATATTTAGAGGTGCTCAATGGTCACAGAATTGTTGATATTCACTTGGATAGTGGGCAAAAAAAATTGTATTTGGAAACTCCTTTTTTTGTGGATTCTGATGATGGGGAGGTAGTGTGTATTGATCAATTTGGAAAGGCTGAAAGGCAGATTTTAACGCCGGAGCATCCGTTTTTTGATTTGTATATACAGGAGGATGATACTGAGGATAATTAATATCCTTCTGGGTTGAGATTTTCAAAGTGTTCGATATCAGTTTTTCCTATTTTGTCTTTTTTGATACAGATGGCGTCGAGCCTGAAGAATGGTACCTCTGTAAGGTGAAATTTTTGAAAGAAAAAATGCTCGGCAGCCTTCATGATTTTTTTGAGTTTGTTGGGAGTGATGGATGATCTTACATCTCCAAAGCTATCGGAAGTTCTGGTTTTTACTTCTACAAAAACATATTCTTTGTACTTTTTATCGTACATGATGAGGTCTATTTCTCCGCCTTGAGCGTGGAAGTTTTTTTCGACGAGTTGCAAACCTTTTTTGACTAAAAATTTTTGAGCAAGAAGCTCTCCTTCCTTGCCAAGGGTTTTACTTGAGCTAGAATCTGATGATTTCATGGAATATTCTTAGAAAAGGCTTTGAATTAGGGATTCTCCTTCGTTTTTAAGGCGATCGATTTGGTTATTATGAGATAATAAAATGTGATCATATAGATTGGAAAGTTCGAATTCTTGTTTCATGGATTGGCGTCTATGCTGGAGTTCTTCATCGGAAATAGGAGCTCTGAGTTTTACTCGTTCGAGAAGTATATCAATTCCCTCTGCCGGTTTTATGAATATGGATGAGAAGAGGTTTTGATCGAGTTTTTTTCTGGCTTGGACAAAACCTTGGACGTCGAATTCTTTGATGACTATTTTTCCTTCTTTGACAGGGTCTAACAAGGTTTTTCGATCTGTTCCGTAGTAATCTTGACCATGTACTTGGGCGTATTCAAGAAAATCATCTTGATCGATTTTAGCTTGAAACTCTTCTTTTGATACGAAAAAATAAGGATGTCCTTGTGTCTCTCCGGGTCTTGTAGCTCGTGTAGAAAAACTGGGTGGAAATATCCATTCAGGGTGTTTTTCGCGGAGAAAATCTATGAGAGTCCCTTTGCCGACGCCACTGGGTCCTGAGATGAAGATGATTTTTCCTAATGCCATTTATTATCCAGGCAGGTAGGCTAAAAATTCTTCTCGGGTCATATTTTCTTTTTTCAAAAGATCTTGAGCGATTTTTTTGAGAAGACCAATGTGTTTTTTGAGAGTGTTCTCGCAGCGTTCTTCGGCTTCGAGAACAAGATTATGCACTTCTTCATCGATGAGACGGGCGGTATCTTCTGAAAACTCTTTTTCGTGAACGTCAATGCCAGCATAGCCTTTGGTTTTTTCGGCAAAGACGACGGGGCCGATTTTTTTACGGTTGCCCATGCCGTACGTCATGACCATATTACGAGCAATGCGTGAAATACGTTCGAGATCGTTTGAGGCGCCAGAGGTGGTTTGTCCGAAAATCAGTCGTTCGGCGACTCTGCCGCCGTGGAGAGACACCATTTCATCTTTCATTTTCGCTTCGCTCTGTAGGTAGGTATCTTCTTGTGGTAAAAACCAGGTAAGTCCCAAGGCTCCTCCTCGTGAAATAATGGAGATTTTGTGAACTGGTTCACAGTTTTCTGTAAAGTGTCCAGCTATGGCATGTCCGACTTCATGATAGGAGATAATCTCTTTTTCTTTGGCGGTGATGCGTCGCGAACGTCTCTCTGGTCCCATGGAAACTTTTTCTACGGCATCGAGAAGATTGTTTTGATTGATGTTTTTTTGTCTTTTTTTGACGGCCATAATTGCTGCTTCGTTGATGACGTTTTCGATGTCAGCTCCTGAATAGCCAACGGTTTTTGATGCAACTTCTTTGAGATTTACTTTTTCGTCTAAAATTTTGTTGGTGGCATGGAGTTTCAAAATTTTGAGACGAGCTTCCATGTCGGGTAGGTCGATGTGAACACGTCTGTCAAATCGTCCTGGGCGAAGTAATGCTTTGTCGAGTACATCAGGACGGTTGGTGGCTGCGATGACTATTACAGATGTTCCGGATTCAAATCCGTCCATTTCAGTGAGAATTTGATTGAGGGTTTGTTCTCGTTCATCGTGTCCACCGCCAGTTCCCTGACCTCTTTGCTTTCCAATAGCGTCTATCTCGTCGATGAAAATGATAGCTGGGGCGTTTCTTTTTGCGGTTTTAAAGAGGTCTCGAACTCGACTCGCTCCAACTCCTACAAACATTTCCACAAATTCTGATCCGGATACAGAGAAAAAAGGTACATCAGCTTCTCCGGCTATAGCACGTGCAATAAGAGTTTTTCCGGTTCCAGGTGCGCCGACGAGGAGGATTCCTTTTGGGATTTTGGCGCCCATTTTCTGATATTTTTTGGGGTTTTTGAGGAAATCAACGACTTCTTCGACTTCTTCTTTTGCTTCTTCAGCTCCGGCGACGTCTTTAAATTTGGTTCGATGTTTGGTTTTGTCGTAGAGTTTGGCTCGTGATTTTCCAAAGCCAAATGGTCCCGACTCTCCCCCCATAGATCCAGCACGTTTTGAAAGAAATACTAGAAAGGCGACAATAAGGATGATAGGGGCGAGTCCTATAAGGACATTGGCCCAGATTTTTTTGCTAGAGGTGTCGATGATTTTTATTTCTGTGGATTTATTATTGTCATTGAGGCCGAGATCTTTGATGTTGGCGGATGCTTCTTTGTGACTTTCGATTGTATCACCATCAATGGTGATAGCTGTTATTTTATTATCTTTTATCTCGACGGATTTAAGCTCATTTTTTTCGTATTTTTGAAGGAGTTGACTGAGAGATACTTCTTCCGACTTTTCCGGGGAGAGAAGATTGTCTGTATCTCCAAAAAACATGGTAAGACCTGCTCCTATCAATGCAATGATGAGTAGGTATGAAAAGGGATTTGGTTTTTTGAGATTATTTTTTGGAGCAAGTGCCATTGGGAAAGGTGTATTTTGCGTGGCGTATCCTATCAAAGTTTGTGTCTTTGGCAACGTTTTTCTTTTTAAATATCTTTCTTTAGCGTTTCTTTTTGAGGTAGTCGGTAAAAAGGATTCCTTGAAGATGATCGTACTCATGAAGAAAGACGCGAGCGTCCCATTTTTCGAATTTTTTTTCGCACCAATTACCTTGAGTATTTTGCCAACGTACTTTGACTTTGGAAGGTCGGCGTACGTGTCCGTAGACACCGGGAAGAGATAGGCATCCTTCCTCCATTGTGATAGTTTGAGATGAAGTTTCAACTATTTCGGGATTGATAAGACAAAGGATTTTATGATCTTTTCGAGTGTTTATGTTGAGCGTGATAAGGATGATTTGTTGATTTATTCCGACTTGGTTGGCGGCGAGCCCAACTCCTCGAACTTTATTGTTTTCATCTGGTGCGAGCATGGTTTCTTCCATATCTTTGATTGTCTTGAGCAAGGACTCATCAAATTTTTTTACCAGATTGCATTTGGTACGGAGAATGGCGTTGTTTTCGCCGGTTTGGATTTTGAGCATCAGTTGTTTTTATAGCTGAAGAGAGGGAGAAAGTATAGACCATTAGCAGAGCTTTTTTGTCATGTAGGTTGATCGGAGTTTGTATCCGAATTTTCGATAATATTCTCGAGTACCGATGCCGGCGATGATGGATATTTTTTTGAGTCCCCATTCATCTCGGGCGATACGTTCGGCCTCGTTGATTAATTTTTTTCCAAGTCCTCGATGTTGACCAATTCCAGCGTTTTCCCCGACAGATATTTCTTGTCCGTAGGAATGTACTTCGCGGATCAGAGCGGCTTCGTGGAGTACGGATCCGAATTGAGAAAACTTTTGTCCGCTTGGTCTCCTTAGGCGCAACAGGGCAAAGAGATGTTTTTCGTCTTTGGTTTCAAAGCTGAGAAAGGTTTCGAGTCCGTCTGACGCTGGATAGTCTCTGCGTTTAAGCACGGGTTCGTTATTGCAACTTGGTTGCATTAAGAAGCCGATTTCACGGCAACGGATACACTGGCAGGGCCAGGTACGAGTTTGGAGTTTGTGTGTTTTCCAGAAACTTTCTCCAACGATTTCGCGGAGTTTTGTGGGTTGATCTTTGAGGATTTGGCGGAGGTTGGAGAATCTGGCTCCATCTAGGATGTTGGATACAGGAATGTCTCGCATCAAACGCATGATTCGAGTCCAGGGTGGAACGAAGGCTTTGAATTGTAGTAGTAGTTTGACGAGGTCTTCATCTCTCATGGGTTCATATTTTCCTTCTTTCCACCAAGTTTTTAGTTCTGCGGTTTCGAGTACTACGCAAGGGTAGATTTTAACGAAATCCGGACAGAAATCAGGATTTTCGAACACTTCTCGGAGCCATACTAAATCTTTTTCTGGTGTTGATCCGGGGAGTCCGGGCATGAGGTGAAAGCAGACTTTGAATCCAAAGTCTTTCATCAGTTTCATGGCTCGGATGACGTGTGATCTCGTGTGACCACGTTTGGTGAGCTTTTGAACTTCATCATCGAGGGTTTGTACACCGATCTCGATCCGAGTACAGCCGTATCTTCTCATACGGATGAGTTCTCGTTCTGTGATAAAGTCGGGGCGTGTTTCAAGAGTTATGCCAATAATACGTTTTTTAGTTGTTTCGTTTATGTGTTGAGCTTCGGCTAAGGTTTTGGATTTTATACCATTGGCGGCGTCGAAGCAGCGTTTGATATACCAGCTTTGGTAGTTGTGTGGTAGAAAACTCCATGTACCACCCATAACGATTATTTCCAGCTTTGATACGGGATGTCCGGATTCTTCTAGGGCTATGATGCGATTTTTGACTTGTTTGTATGGGTGAAATTTGTTTCTGACAGCGCGGGCGGCGGCTGGTTGATTGGACATATAGCTCTTAGGCATTCTATCTTCGGTCGGACAATAGACGCATTTGCCGGGACAGGGATAGGGTTTGGTAAGGATGCCTATGGGAGAGACTCCAGAGATGGTACGAACGGCTCTTTTTTGTAGGAGCTTTTCAAGTGATTCTGGGATTTTTTGTCCTTGGGTGACGGCGATGAGGTCGCGGTTGAGGATGGTGTCTATGCGTTCTCGTTTGGAGAATTCATGTTTGCGTTTTTCAAGGTCTTTTTTGGATACTGGTGGATCTTTGCAGAGTTCGTCGAAAAATTGTCGGACTTTCTCCGGGTGGTGGACGATTTGTCTAATGCCAAATACTTTCGGGCGTGTCATGCGAGACTGAACATACTGAAAGATAAGAAAATGCCAAATGGTATGAAAGAATTAAGTATTTTCTTTGACTCTATTTCGTCAGTTGTTTTTTGAGGTGCTTGCTTTTTTTATACATCCAGTCTCGTAAATATTTCTTTTTCTACGAATTTTCTGGAGCGGCCATAGGTAAGGCGTGAGATTTGTTTGAGGGTATCACCTATTTCGCTGTCTCCTTGTTCGAGATATGGGTTGAGTGGAATGATCGAAAATGGTCGTGAAGGTTGGGTGTCAACGGATAATTTTATAGCGGCCTTGTATTTGTCGATATTGATAAGATCTTGATCGCTGAAGGCGGGTGCCATTTCTTTGGCCATGTATTCGGAGTCTTGGGCGCCGATCTTGTAACACATCATACTTCCTACATTTCCAAAGATGGCGTCTTTGAGGTTGGTGCCTTTTTTCTGGTTTGATTGGTCGAGCTGTCCGATGTATTGGTGAGCTATATTGAGTGAAAGTCTATATTTTCTGGCTTCAGAGAGGATAGATTCGATGGATTCGGTGACGTAGTTTTGAAATTCGTCGATGTAGAGGAAAAAATCAGTGGGTTTTTTTCCTTGTGCGAGTTCTTGCTGGCGGCGGAGGGCTGCCATCTGGAGTTTTGAGACGATGATAAGTCCGAGTAATTTTGAATTAATTTCTCCGGTGGTTCCTTTTGATAAGTTCATCAGGAGGATTTTTTTCTCGTTCATGACTTTAGAAAAATCAAAGGCGGATTTGGTTTGTCCGATGATATTTCGAATCATGGAGTTGGTGATGAAGGCGCCGAATTTTGCCGCAAAATAGGGTATCATTTCTCCTTTTTCTTTGGCTCCGGTCTTTGCCATTTGATTAGTCCAAAAGGACTTGACGATGGGATTTTGAACGTGTCTAACTTTTGCTCTTTGAAACGAATCGTCAGTAAAAAGTCGCACAATATCTGTCAAGGCACCACCGGCGGGGTCGGCCATGAGAGTCAGTACGCCGTTTCTAAAATAATCTTGGATACGGGGTCCGAAGACTTCTTCATTAAAAAGCTTGAGCATTATGTTCATGGCGTCCAATGCGACCATGTCTTTTTCGTCTTCGGTTTGAGCTTCAAGTAGGTTGAGACCCATAGGACGTTCAACGTCGGCAGGATCAAAGATGATGATGTCATCGGCTCTGTGTCTAGGGACAAAAGGGATAATTGCTTCAACGAGGCTTCCGTGAGGATCGATGACACATAACCCGTCACCGTTTCTGAGGTCTTGGCGGATCATGGATTGGAAAATAGATGATTTTCCGGTTCCGGTTTGTCCTATGACGTATAGGTGTCTAAACCTATCTTCACGTTTCATACAGACGGGGTTGTTTTGTCCTCTGTATTGATTGTGTCCGAGAAGAAGTCCTTCTTTTGGAATGTTGGCAGGAGCTTGGACGATTTTGTAATTTTGCCATTTGACACCTGGAACTTGGTTGAATTTGATGTGAGGGAAATGGAAAAGGGAGGCGAGTTCTTCACTGGAGAGGATCATTTTGTTTTGCAGGTGCCATGATCTTTTAAAGGTTCGCAATAAGAAATTTTTGACTAAACTGCGTGATGAGTGCCATTTTTTGGAGCTGAAGCTATTGAAGCTAGGGGCATTGAATTGGGCAAAGCTATTCATGACTGATGTCATGTGGTTGTCTCGGATGCGTTTGTCTTTTGACGAAGTTACTATTCTGATAATGGTTTCGAAGCCGACTTTTTCTGATTTTTCTTGAATGGCTTTGACTGTTTCGTCAGATTCTTCTGAATTTTGATTTATGTCTTCTTTTTTTTCTTCACCAGCGCCTTTGACCATCAGGTCAAAAAGTCCCCCAATGAGACTTAGGGGATTGTACCAGGCGATGGACTTTTTACCAGACTTTATGTCTTTGGCTTTTTGGCGGGCATTTTTTTGCCATGTGTTTGCTACTGGGCGAATCATAAATTGAATGGCAGCTGAGTTGCCATCTTCGTCTGAGGCATTGGAGAGGGTATTGAGAATATTATTGATGGGATCTGTCTCGAGTCTGGTATATGTTTTAAAAGGGAGCCATGATTTATTACTTAGAGCTAGATGGTTAGTTGATTGAGCAGTTTTGGGGTGGAATATTTTTGGAGCGGTGGTTTCTTCTACGACGGCTTCGGGATAAAAGCTCGTGATTTGTTTTTTGACAAGAGATACGAGAGGACGGGGACAGCCCATAAAGAATTTAGTTTCTCCGTCTGTGGCGATGTATTCGAGGGAGAGAAAATCTTGTTCGGTAAAAAAGCTTTTTGCTCCACCGCTGTAAATACCGTGAAGACTTGAGAATAGGTGATCAGCAATACCAATGACTTTTCTGATTTCGCTGGTTTGGTCTCGTTCCCTTTCTATTTCTTCTTTTGACTCTTTTTTGGGAACGAGGATTTGGAGAAATGTGAAGTCGAGTGAACGGTTTAGGTTAAAGCGATTTCTTATTTTTATTAAGCTCGCTATTCCCAGTCCAATGAGTATGATGATTCCTATGCTGAGATACAGAAGTGGCATTTCGTTGGTTATTATGCTGGTTTTGTTGAAATTGGCAATTGTCACTAGGGGATTCTCTTTTCTTGGCTTGTTTTCATTGGTAGAACGTTTATGATGAGGGTGTTCCTTTTTTCTTATGAAGACTCCTATCTGGATTACGAATTTTAAGAACTATAAAACTTCTGTGGGTGATAATGGTGTTCAATTGGCAAAAATTCATGAAAGGGTAGCAAAGGAAACGGGAGTGAATTTGGCGGTAGCTGTATCTCCGATAGATGTTTATAGGATTAGTCGGGCGGTTTCTATTCCGGTACTGGTTCAGCACATAGATCCGGTTGATTTTGGAAAGGGGACGGGAAATATTTTGCCTGAGTCTGCTGTACAAGCAGGAGCTATGGGAACTTTATTGAATCATTCTGAAAGAAGATTGAGTCCTGATGTGGTTGCGACTTCATGTGAATATGGACGAAGGGCGAATTTATTAACGATTCTTTGTGCTGAAAATGAAGAAGAAGTGGGTGTTTTTTCAGCTTTAAAGCCTGATTTTTTAGCGTTTGAGCCACCAGAATTGATTGGCTCGAGTACTGATTCAGTGGCATCTAGTAAACCTCGTTCTATTGAGATGTCGGTTCGAGCGGCTCAAGGAGTGCCTTTGTTAGTTGGAGCAGGGATTAAATCATCGGAGGATGTACGGATTTCTTTGGAACTGGGGGCACGTGGGTTTTTAGTGGCGAGTGCGATTACAAAAGCTGATGATCCTGAGTCAATCTTACGTGAATTGGTAAGTGCTTTTTAGTTTTTTTTGTGAAGGAGGAGCAATAAATATTGAATAAAAATGTTTGCTGTTATTCGGATGTCGTGTCGTTTTGAATTTTGAATTCTATTTGATCGAAGAGGGTCGGTATTTTTTTGGACCAAGGTGGATCGATTTTTATATCGGCTATATTTTCGATTTCTGAAAAATTTGTTAGTAGCCCCATTGCTTCTTGTTTGGTTTTACCAGCAATTTCTTTTTTAAGAGTTTGTCTCCATTCTCGGGCGGTGTTTGATTCGGCATTAAAATCGAACATTTCTATTCCTTTCATTTGGACTGATAATTTGACCCAATTTGATGTTTTTTCATTATCTTCGCTTGTTTCTAGGATTTTGTACTGAGCGGAATGAGGATCGATCGTTATTAGTTTTTTTCGATGATCTTGTGTTTCTTGTATTTTTTGGTTGAGGAACTGTATGACTTGTGATTGGTCAAATACTAATCCTTTCATTTTCATTTTTCCGAAAGCTTCAAAGGTTTGAGTGGGTTGTCCGACTTGTTCTGTCGGATATGACTCTTCGAGTATTTCGGATTTAAAAATTCTTCGGTCTTCGAGCAGAACGTATTGCTTCTTTTCTCGAGAGGATCTTTGTTGGACTTCTTGTCTCAATTTTTCGATACCTCTCGATTCAAAATTTTCAAATAGCCTTCTTTTGGCAGTGGGGATGTCTTCTTCAATCATAAAGTAATGAGTGAGGGTTGAGCCTCCAACTAGAGGTCCTTTATTGGCTTTGGCATAGTACAATTCTTGGAGTTCTGAACGTAGAGCAGGGAAATAGAGTTCAGTTCCGGCTTGAATGTTTCCTCTCTCCCCAATGGGTTCTCCTTTGCTATCGTATTCGTCAGCAGTGATGATGACTTCAGCTTTTCCTGGTTCTGTGCTTGATGCAGGTGGAATAGTGACATTATTTGAAAATCGAAAGATGGCACCTTCACGATTGGCGAGTCTGGAGGGAACGAGGAATTTTTCTTTGGTGGTTTCATTGAAAAGCGTGACTCGTCCTTTTGCATTTGTGAGATCATATTTTCTTCCACCAGTAGGAAAGATTTGAGTTTCAGCGATTTCAGTTTCGATTTCAATACCTTTTATCTTGGGAAGTTCTTCATCTTCTGGACGAATGGTGCTTTCTGGCATTTGAATCAGGATGTTTTGGGTTACGGGAATGACAGAGATTTTGGGTTTTATGATGATCGTTGCCTTGGGTGATATCCAAAAAAGTATTAGACTGAGTAGTCCAATGGCAGTCAAAAGTCCAAAAAATACTTTTCCTCGAAGAAGTTTTTCTTGTTTGGTTTCACCTATCTTTTGGGTGGAGAATTCAGGGAGCTTTTTTGATATATTTTTTTTGTTGGTTTCTGTCTTTTCTTTCTCGATTTTTCTTGCTTTCTTTTTGGGGTGATTTATGTCTTCTAGGTTTTTTTCTGGTGTTTCTATGAATTCTTTGGGAAGTGTTGAATAGACTTCTATTTCTTGAGAGATTGCGATGTCTCGGATGAATTTTTGGGGGATAATAAGAGCGAATTTTTTATTTTTTTCTTGAGCCTTGGTTTTTAATTTTTTAAGGTTTGATATTTCTGAAAAGAGTAGGAGATTTCGGGGACAGAGAAGGATTATTTTTTGGAAAATCTCTTCGTCGAAGACAGCTAGTATATCTTTGATTGTATCACTTTCTTTGAGGTGTATTTTTATTATTTCCATCGGTTCGTACTCTATCTGATTTGTCAGTTGAGGAAAACTTGATTTTCGGTGTTAAAAAATTACAATCGCTGCGCTTTTTTTGTTTATATTGAAAAATGAAAGCTTTGAAGCTTTCATTGACGACGATGGGGTGTCGCCAAGTGGTAAGGCAGCGGATTTTGGTTCCGCCATTCGGGGGTTCGAATCCCTCCACCCCAGCCAAAAGTTTTCAAATAGGATAATTTCTGTGTCGCTACGAAAAAAAACAATCGAAGTATATTATATACATCTCCTTTGCTTTTTTTCTATGCTTCTTGAAATTATTTCTATTTGAAAACTTTTATTTGTCGTTGGGGTAAGAACCTAAATGGATTCGAGGATTTGCACTGAGCAGAGCGAGGATGCAAATCCCTCGAGTAGACGAACGGAATGAGTCGTTAGAAGAGAATCCCTCCACTCCAGCTAAATTATCCTACTCAGATGCACTTATTCGTGAGATAGGAAACTGCAGATTGTTATGTTTTCTGCCTATATTTCCTTTTTGGGATTATAGCGTTTGTAGTTATATCTATCAGGACAGCTTTCTTAATTTTTTATGAAAAAGTGCCTTGTTTTTCTCAAGGGATGCAGGCTTCTTTGCTTTACCATGAAAAAGTAAAAATATATCTTTTCTCCTCTTTCCCATGACCAACGCCAATATCGTTCCCATCATCGATAAATCTGGTAGTATGACCTACAACAATTTTATTGGAGCTGCCAAAACCGATGCCAGCACGTTTATCAATATCATGCATACGGACGATAATCTGGGCGTAGTGGCTTACCAATCAAGTGCCAATATCATTTTCCCGACGAATGGAGCTTCACAATTGGTGCAACTTGCTAATCAGAATGTAATTAACCAAGCCGTATCAGCCATACAAGGTCTTCGGGCTGGTGGAAGCACAAACATGAAAGCCGCTATTACTCAGGCGCATGGTATGCTGGCTTCAGTTTCGACTCCTAAAGCTATGATCTTGTTATCTGATGGTATGTGGAATACTGGAGGTAATCCTATTACTTCTCTTCCAACTGATGTTCCGATTTACACGATTACGCTTGGGAGTCATACTGATAACTACCATCAGTGGGTTGCCGACATGGCAACAATTGCCAATAACACTCATGGGAAGCCCTACAATGCACCAGGAGTGACCCAGCTCTTCCAGATATATAATGATATTGCCGCGCAAACTATCGCGCCGGTTTCGATGAATCAGGCGAGCAATGCTACTCCTTTTAAACCACTCCTCCTTCCGGTCACCGTTTCAGCGAGTTCTCCGGCGAATTACTTTGCTGTTACCTGGCAAAATTCCGCTACCAAATACACTCCCAATACTCCCAGTGGACAACAGATCAATGTCTCGCTTGAGGATCCGAGTGGGCAAGCGTATCAACCGGAAGTTACGGCTTCTGGAGATCGGTTTGTGGTGCTCAAAGCACCATCTCTTCAGGCTGGGACATGGAATGTCATTTGCTGGTATTCAGGAACGGGAACGTTTCAAGGTTGGGCTGGGGCGTATGAACCGGGAAGTCCATTGAGTCTGGATCTCAAAGCTGATTCATATGTGATTGAACGAGGACAACCATTTAAAGTCACTGCTCATGCTCTGGATGGTGATAATACAATTGATGATTTCAAAATCGAAGCCACTGATGAGTCGCCGAAATTTAAAACTGAAGACCTGATCACAAAACATGCTGATGAGATAAAAAATATTACCATTCCTCAAGAAGCGCTCGATGATGGAGTGGATGAAAAGACTGCTCAGCTCAATACTCTCAGAGACCAAAAGCTCGCTCAAGGGGAGGCGGATATCATTCCTCGTAAAAGCGCGCCTCTATCTCTCAGTAAAGACTCATCGGGTCATCACATTGGACAGGTAGTAGATACTTTTGTCCCTGGATATCACACGATCAATGTCAAAGTCACGGGAAAGACCAAGGATGGCAATCCGTTTACTCGTGTCAGGATGGCGAATGTGTTGGTGAAATAGCTAATTTCTTTAGAAGAACCCCCTTCGTCCCCCTTTGCAAGGGGGAAATATTCTCCTCTTTAATAAGGGGAGCTAGAGGGGTTTAATCCTATCCTCTTTCCCACACAATATTCCCTTTCTCCATTTCTTTTTCAAAGAGAGGAATCAATGACTCTGTGCATTTCTGTGAAGAACTGCTCACGGTAAGTAGATGGGTCGATGACCATTCGATCAGTCCTTGGTGTTTTTGGATCATTTGAGGCAGAGAGATGTACAATTCTTTGGGAGCGGACTTCTGAAACCAGATGCGAAAGGTCTGGTGTCCGGAAGGTTTGAGTACTGAGTGAAGGAGGTACGGCACTCCGTCTTTTAGGGTAGTATCGACCTCATCGCCCAGATGAACATTTTTGAGAAAAAAGGGAATACAGCAGATTCGAAAATGATTGTCGCCGAGTCTTTTTGTCCAGAGTTGTTCTTTGTATTTTTTCCCATCAATTTCACATTCAGCCATGATGATATAGTTGGCTTGATCTTGCCAGATAGGGTGGGGGTGGGTAGCGATTTTTTCGTCGGGGATGGAGGGCATGAGAGAAGAAAATTAGCCTGTTCCTAAGCTGTTATGTGTACCGGCATAACGAATAAATATTTTTTGTTTTTCACGTCTCACTATCAAACGATAGTCCTGAGAAATTTTTATCTCCAGATACTGATATTTTTTATATTTTCCTTTTAACGTGTCCATAGGAAAAGGGCAATCTTTGAACCCATGTTGTTGCAAATATTGTAAACAGACAAAGACTTTTTGTTTTATTTTCTGTGGTGATTTCTGGAGAGCTTTTTGAGCGTGTTTATGAATATGTAATTCATACATTATTCAAGTCCGATGAGAGATTTGAGATGCGCTTCGTTCTTCACTTCTGTGTAGTATTCAGGGCTGTCTTCTGCTTCCAGTGTGAGAGCAAAGGGAAGTCCTTTGTGAAGTACTACTTGGTTGTAAAAAATATTAATGGCTTGAGAGTTGGTGAGTCCCAGTTGTGCCAAAATTTCTTCTGCGGATTGTTTGAGGTCGGGAGAGATACGGGCTCGGACGGTGGATTGTTTGGTGGTCATGGCTTAATTCAATGCTTTAAGTGCATAGATTGTAGCACAAATGTGCTACAATTGTAAAGAGTTTTTTGTCAGGGACGAGAGGCATGAAAATTGATAGATTTTAGTTATATCAATTCTAAACACTCAAAAAACTCTTTGAGAATGGTTTCTTTATCACCGCTCGAATTAGAACTATTATTATCATGCAGTTCAATATTTAAATCATCACAAAGTCTTATGAATTTTTGGAATTTTGTATCATTGCTATCAAATAATGTCATTACAAAAGTTCTAATACTTGAGCCTTTATTTAAGTCCTTAAGCTTAAGGTGATACTTTTTTTTAAAAATATTTTCTAATACCTTCCTACAATCTAACTCAAATGCTTCTGTAAATGATCGAGTATCAAGTATCTTCTTAATTTTTTCAATACGATAAGATATATCATCGTCTGGAAATTCTTGGCTAAAATCTGCACGAATAATCTTACTGCTTTTTTGTTTGTTATGGATACATTCTTCAATTTTTAAAGAACAAGCATTTGGCATTAAGCGAACTAGCTCTTTTGCAAAATAATCTTCATGAGTTAAGACAATTTTTTGTTTTGGATATACTGTTTTTTCTGTTCCAGAAGTATCCTTATGTTTGCAGGAAATATCTGCAATCAAATGAATAGTTTTTCGACGACGTTCTCTGTCAAAACTAGACATAGGATCATCAAAAATAATTATTTTCTGGTCTAAATTTTTATCGTGACTAAGTAGCGATAAAAAAAATGCAAAAGCTAAAAGACGCTTGTCGCTTTCACTTAAAGTATTTCTAAAATTTGGCACGTGTTCACCTTTGTCTCCATGAATACTTACTTTATGGCTAGCAAAAAACTTAATAGCAAAAATTCGTTCTTCTTTTCCGACGATCTTTCTTAAGGGTTTGAAATCATCAATCTCAAAATCAGCACCCATGTCATTACAAAATTGATTTATAGTTTTCTTATGGATGCTAAAGACGAACAAGCAGTAGTCTTCAAGTTCCTTGCGTTTTGCATCCCTCTCCTTTCTTATTTTTTTAGCCTCGGTTTCAATTATCTCTAAATCTTTACAAAATTTATCCCATATAGGTTCATGTCGTTTTTTAGTAAGCTCAAGAATTATTTTTTCTTTTTCAAGCTGAAGGATTGTTTTTATAGAAGGGATGTTAATTCTTTTTCGTTCTAAATCCTCTAATGTAGTTTGTATTTTTTTTATTTCACTTTCTAAAAGATCAAATGTATCGAAATTAACTACATAATTTAAATCTTTTTTATTATTTAATTCATCTTCAAATTTTCTTTTAAGATTGGAAAGTTCGCCAATTTTTTGTTCATCCAGACCAATATCTAAACCTTTATCTTTTAATTCATTTCGTATTTTTTCTAAAGCAACTCCTATATTTATTCTTCTAAAAGAGGCGATTGATTTTTCTATTTCTACCTGTAAATTTTTGTACCCTCCCTTGAAAAATTTAGCATAAAGAGAAATTAGAAATTCGGCTCGATCTTCCAACTTTTGACCACACAACACACAAGTTCTTTTTGATCCGTCAATAGGCTTTTCTTTCAAAAAGTCTAGCCCTTCGCTAAGAAAGTTTTCTGCGTTTTTCTCTGTAGAAAAGTTAGACTTGATATGAGTTTCAATTTCTGTCTGTTTTGTATCGAAAGTTTTTGACAATGAAGTACGAATTTCAGAAAAATCAAAAGATGAAAGGTTTTGAATATGACTTCTTACTATTTTTTTAATATCTTCTTTTTCTCTTTCGAATTTAATTTCTTCATCTTTCTTTTTTATTGCATCATCAATACCTACTCTCTGTGGTAACAATTTAAATTTATCAAAGGGAATGTTTGGGAAGTGTCTAGAAAACTCACGAGTTTTTTCCGATTTCGCTAGAGTAAAATTATCACTTTTCTCTTGTAAGTTCTTAATTTCATTGCTTAAATTTTGTCCCTTTTTACCAATAATAATTGTGCTAAGCTTCTTTTGTTGATCAAAGGTGATAACCTCTCCATTAAAAATATTTTCTGTTATAAACTTTGAATCAAATATTAAAATATTTGGATTATGCTTATTCCAAGTGCGATTTTGAAAAACATACTTTTCATTTATCCCGTTATCTTCAAAATCAATATCTACTTTTTTATTTCCCTGAGCTCCAAAAGTCTTACGTCCGATAAGAATATCATTATTTCCTGTTTTAATAGAGCGAAATATTGCAGTTAGGGTGCTTTTTCCTTGGGTATTAAATCCAAAAATGATTGTTTCTTTATTAAATTCGCATCCGCCTGCTGAACAATTAGCAAACTTTCCTATGTTTTCAATCTTTTGAATCCTTTTTAACATTGTACTTTAAACTTTTTTAAAAATCTTATATTTCCCCTTTAAAAACAAGGAGCTCCCACTCCTTGTTTTTAAGTTTTATTCCTTCCTAAAACCATGGTGGTGGCCATGTTCCGTAATACCCCGCTGGAGCGGTTCCCGGGCGTAAGCCTGCACCCTTGGAAGCGTTACAGTGCGGACAGGCAAGCTGCGCATTATCAAACGTCGCATTTCCACCCGTTGCTCTCGACCACGCATGATCGACCTGTGTCGCTACGCCTTCACGCCGACAAAAGACACAAATTTGTCTCGGATTTTCTGCAAAAGCTTGCGCTTTGACCGCATCAGGGAAAGGTTGGTAGGCGGTCGGTCCCATGCCCGTTCCGGGTTTGATCGGCGGTGCTCCGGTACCATCATACCGTAGAGGCGGTCTGCGAGATCGTGTTCCCCATTCGACTAAATCTTCATAACTTTCTCCCAAGCCCTCCCGTCTGACCGCTTCATCGTACCGAGCTCTGACAGTCCTCGTACATGGTCCAGGCTGATTGTGTACCAGCACTTCTGATGGAGAGACATAGTAGGTGTGTGCTTCGTCGACTTCAAAGTTATGCACTTGGAATGTCCCCAGTTCTTTATCGAGGTTTGTGACAGCGACAGTTTGCCCGCTACGAGTCAGAAGCTTGTCACCGACACGCAAGTCTTCGGCTCTTGTCCAGCCCTTGTCTATCTCCCAGAAAGGGTGTTCTGGGGTGGCTTTGACGATGTCTGTGCCTATAGTAATCACAATCAGGCTGTCAGCGATACGAGAGAAGGTGTCGCTGACTGGATAAGTATCGACTTCTCCGGTAATCTCATGAGCGCCCCAGACTTCGTCTCCGACCGCCACATTTTCGACAGATTTGCTCATATTGGAGAGGAGTACAGGTGTTCCAGTCGGAAAAGACAGACAGCCTGTCGCTCTGGCGTTGCCGCCACGATAACGACTCCAGGCGTGTCCGATTCCGGCGGTAATACCACCGATAATGGCGCCCGTGACCATGGCGCGTCCCAGATCTTTGTCCCATTTTTCTCCGGTCAGAGCGTTGGTGACGACCTGCTCTGCTCCACCGGCGAGAGCTCCACTGGCAGCTCCACCGGCGACCGCTCCGGCAAAGGTCGACGCTCCGGCTCCAAAGGCCGCCGATATTCCAGCACTGACCGCCGTTCCGACACCTGCTCCTACGGCTCCGGTAATGGCTCCAAAGGCGACGGATTTTCCGAAATCTCCCCAGCTAAATTCATTACCGCTGGCAGCTGTCTGGATGCCGTAGCTCGCACCGCCGACGACTGCTCCAATTAACGCTCCAATTGCAATAGCCGCCAGAAAGGCAAAGTGTCCGCTCGGATCAGTATAATCAACGGGATTGTTGACCGCGTATGCATAGCGATTGTAGCTGCTGGGATGATTAGCACTGCCGACATTGAAACTATCAGCGCTCAGGAAACGTCCCAATACCGGATCATAATAGCGCGCTCCAAAGTAGTAGAGACCGGTATCACTATCCCATTCTTCGCCGGAAAATTTGTACGGTGATAGGTCAATCCCGGTACTATGAGCGGTATCGATTTCTCCATAAGGTAGGTAGACTTCATGGGCTATGACTTTTCCGGTGTTGTCCGTAATGATCTGAACACTTTTGATATGATCATGCTGGAAAAATTGGGCGCTTGCAGGGTAGGTTCCTGAGGTCGTTTCTGTCTTGGATAATTGGAGAATACTGCTTTGTAAGCCAGCTGGATTGGAACATCCGGTCAGCGTTGCCATGATTAAGACAAGCGACACCCACTTCATCCACGGTGATCGTCGAGCAATGTCAGTGGTATGCTGACGAGCCAGCTTTCGGGCAGTTCCATGAGACAGCCATTGTCTGCGGTGCAGGGTTTCAATAAGCCCTCGTCTCATTTTTCCCAACAAACTTTGTGTGTTAGCTCCTCTGATAATCAAGAACATGAGCCACAAAGCTCCTCCCAAGAGCAACGTGTAAAGAGCGATGAATAAACTTTGCGCCAGCAGTGATTGTATGTGTTCCTGCCATTGGTCGGTCAGATTGTCTTTGGTTTTCTGCCATAGACCAGCGATACTGCTCGTGGCTGGAGGTGGTAAGAGGTTTACCGTTGAATTGTCAGTCGTAATGGTTGCAACTGTTCCTGATGGTCCGGGAATGTATTTGGTATGGGTAGTGCCATTACTGTCTGTTGTTATTTCATAGTTCGGCATGACGTACCATGTTGTAGCATTTGTCGTTTGATTGTCTTTTTTGAGACGTTTGCCGACATAGTCATAGAGGTACGTTTCTGACACACTGGCCGTAACACCTGAACTGATCTGAGTCTGCTGAAGCATATCGTTTTGGTAGGTGTAGGCAGATTTTTTTCCATTCAGTGTTTTGACATACATGCTGCCACTGTCATCATAGGTAATTCCCACGGTATTAGCTCCCGATCCTGTCATAAGCTGGTGTCCCTGGTAGGTGTATGTCGTACCTCCGGTACAGAGCAAGCTTCCGGAAGGGGAATAGGCGGTGGTAGCTCCCTTGCAAACCAGATTCCCTGATGCGTCATATCCGTATTCTTTCGTACCATAGATACCGACGGCTTTGGTGAGTCGTCCTAGTGAGTCGTAGGTGAGGTTTTGTGTATAATCAAAAGCGCTTTTTCCGTTTCTTGATAAAGTATTGTTGTCCGTGATACCCAGAATATCACTGTGCTGATTCCAGCTATAACTCTTGTCAGCTATGGTTGTGCCGCGTCCTTTGTCTTGAATCTTTTGGGTTGCCAGAAAACCGGTCTGAGGAGTGTAGGTATAGGTCGCCATAAGGGCGCAATCATCGCCCTGACAATTTGCGCTCGGATCGTAGGGATAGGTAATCTGTCCGACAGCATTCTGTGCGTTGTAGTTTTCGTAGGTTGCGTAATTGAGCGATGGGCTGAGAGAACCACTGTCAAAATTGGCAAGGTTGAGAGATTCTAGGTTGCCGTATGGATAGTAGGTTCGTTCCAGTACGGATTGGTCGGGATAGGTGAGCTGGCTTTCCTGTCCGTCCGGATGGTATGCTGTTTTCCACGTGTAGGTCTGTCCGTCCATGGTGAGAACGACTTGCTTGGTGTTTCCGTAATTGTCGTAGAGAAAGTCGTATTGTGATTCGGGGGTTGTGCTGGTGGTGCCCGGATAGACGACGACTTTGGTGAGTCGTCCTTTGGGATTGGCGTCAGTGTAGGTGCTGGTATCGTACGTGTACTGAACGGTTCGGGTCGTCGTGCCGCTACTATTTTTAAATGTTTTCGTGGTCGTTCGTCCGAGGGCATCATACATCAGACTTGTTTTCTCTCCCTTACCATTGGTCTGGGTGCTTTGAAGCCCTTGATCGTTATGCTCATAGGAGATTGTACCGACACCGGTAGCCTGACTTTTTCCTCCGATGACCGCCGTTTCCTGCAACTGGGTTTTGAGTCCCAGAGAGTTGTAGGTAAAACTTTCGGTTACGCCCCCTGGAGCGGCAGGAGTACTGGGATCGGTGATGGTTTTCTGGCGTTGCAGTTTGTCATAGGTATGACTGGTCTGAAGAGCATTGCCCTGATCATCAAAAAATTCCTGTAAGGCAAGATTTCCCAAAGTATCGTAGTGCAAAATTTCTTTTCGTTCGTCACTAGTACCCACCGCTTTTGTAATAGTTGTCATCTGACCGGAAGCGCTACCGGTATAGGCATTGGTTGTGATAGTGCCGTCCGGATAAGTGCTTTTGAGTTCGCGTTTGTAGAGATCGTAATCGATGGAGGTGTAATAGCGTTCGGCACTAGAACAGTCAGAGAAATCAAAACCGTTACAAAAATATGGCGTTGATCCCTGTTCGACAAAACCCTGGTTATCGTATTCTTTTTCGGTGATGACATTTTGAGTGGCGCTAGGTCCCATCGATACGGTTTTGTACTGACGGGATAAACTGTCCAGATACGAACGACTCCAGCGCCAGTTGGCAGTATTGCTATCATCCCATGATATTCTTTGACGAGTTTCGATGTACGTACCAGTGCTGTCATTGACATAGTCAGTGGTCGAAAGCATGATCACATCTTTTTTTCCGGTGAGACAATTGGTGTCTTTGGTGGAGGTGACAGGATTATCCGGCAAAGGACCTTGGGTCATGGTTTGTCGTCCAAAATCGTCGAAGCAGCTTATCGTGGTATGACCATTGGAGTCAGTTTCCGACGTTTTATTTCCGAAACGGTTGTCGTAGGTATAGGTGGTAGTGAGACTCGTGCCTTGCGCATCAGCCGGAGTAGTTTCGCTGTGCGGGAAAATATGGTCGCTCCCGTAGACAATGGTCGTTGTTCCCAGAGGCGAAGTAATACTCGATACATTCCCGTAGGTATTGCTGCCTTCCTGATACGCGAAACTGGTCGTCAACCAGTCGTTATTTTCATCATCCCATTCAGACTCGCTCAGCAGATTCATGCGTGGTGATGCCCCACTGGTATCAAATGTTTTTTTGCTCCAACTCCAGTCCTGTCCACTGTCCCATGATGAAAAATCACAACTGCCGTTGGTGGTGATTTTACTTTGTGTCAAAAAACCAATTCGCCAGGTATCTTCATCGTTGGAAAATTGATGACAGGTGTAGAGCTGTTTGGTCTGATCATAGATTTTGGTAGGGTGTCCGTAGGCGTCATAACTCTGGTAAGCGGTAGTTTGCGAATAATTAAACGTGCCATAGTCATACACATCTTCGGTTTCGGTTTGCGCCAAAACCTGATAGACCTTGGTATTTTTCTCTGCTCCCTGTCCAAATACACACGCCTTCCCGGTCAAAATATCGGTACAGGTGTAGGCCATCGTTTCTTTTTTCAAAAGGGTGTTGTCGGTAGTACATTTGGGATCAACAGGATTTCCACTATCGCACAAAGTGTCGCGTTCGCTGACCTGACCGGTATAAGGAGCATCCTGCATGTAGGAAGTGACAGCTCTTTTTTTGGTATCGCCGTCGATAATGGTGACTTTTTCAAAACCGAGCCAGCCTCGTCCCTGAAAGTTATTCCGAGCTCCTTCATACTGGTAGTCAAACGTGTACACATGTCCTTCAGTATCTCCCCGAGTACCTCGACCATAGGAAGCCGACCCGTCTTTGGTCACATAGTTTTTCACGACAAACATGGCTCCCTGCACATCGACATTGGGGTAGGGAGTGTCGTCGGAACTAACGGTATAGACACTGCTGTCCGTTAAAGGGGCGTAGGTGACATCAACCTCTCCGCCGAAACCATTGATCATCACATCCACCAGATCAGACCGCACCAACGGGTTAACCCACGATTGACTGGTTTGTCCCTCCATAGCAGACAAAAGGTCGGGAATGCCGTCTCCGGTAAAGTCGCCCATACGGACGCCCATATCCTGATAGGCGTCATTGACGAAAGGTATCGGTGAGTTATAGGTGTAGCCCATGGTTTGCGCCAACGTCCACATGCCACCGCTATTGATCCAGGCATTATTGACCCCGCCTTCTTGATAGGCCACCATGTCTTGCAATCCGTCATCATTGACATCAATAAATCGCACCCCCATATCCTGCCCGTCATTGGTGAGAGGTGTGGGAGAAAAATAATTATCAGCTTGTGTCCATCCCGAACCCGTACTAAACCAGGCGCCGGGTGTGTAGGCGGAAGGATTTTTGGGATTAGAGGGAGGTTTTGTCCAACGAAGGATGTCTTGCAGTCCATCGCCATTGAAATCAATCAGTTGCACGCCCATATCTTTGCCATCGATTACAAAGAAGGTATCGGCGGGCATATTGTAGCTATTGTCCTGTGTCCAGGAGTTGTCTTCGTTAATCCAGACGCTTTGCTGAGTTTGACTGTCGCCATCGCTCCAACCCTGCACCATGTCAGGCAGGTGGTCGCCATTGACATCAAACAGACGCACTCCCATGTCGCCATTTTCATCTGTTGCGATTTCGATTCGGGGGATGTAGCTGCCTTGTGATTGCCAACCGTTACCGTTATTAAGCCACGCGCCAGCCTGAATACCGCCATTGGTTTGTGATCGGTTTTGCATCATATCCGGACGTCCATCGCCATTGAGGTCTCCCAGGAGTACCCCCGAAGCTTTTCCTCCCGTAGCTACGGTCGAGGTCGGGGGAGTATAGTTACTGCTCGACTGCCAGCCGCTGCCGGTATTGAGCCAGGCGCCACTTTCGATATTAACCGTGCCATCAACTTTGAGTTGAAACATATCCGTCAGACCATCGCTATTGAGATCCACATAAAAGCCGTATGGATTGCTACCCCCGTATTGCTCGATAGCTGTGTAAAAAGGCGGGATATAGCTCTGGTCAGCCTTCCAGCCGTTTCCAGTATTGATCCAGGCGCCGGTGGTCTTTGTGCCGTCGCTCTTCAGGAGGTTCTGGATCAGATCAGTCATGCCATCGCCATTGAGATCAACCATCTGAATACCAAGATTGGCATGATTGCTGTCAATGATGTCAGTGGGCGGAGCATAAGCGCTACTCGTATTCCAGCCACCAGCCTCACTATCACGCCAGGTGAAATTTGTTGGCAAAAAACACGTACTACTAGACGCGGTATCGGAACTGCATTCCTGCATACTTTGCAGTAAATTTCTGCCTGTAGCCTTACTCAGCGTATAATTGAGCTGAAAATTACTGACCAAATCTGATCCCACGTAGGTTTTGACATTGGTGAGGAGGACTTTGTAATGGAGCAGAGAACCGCCCTGATAGGTCGGCGGCACATTTTTGCCATTCAAATTATATGTGAACTGCACGGAACGATCAGGCGCGAGTGTAGGATTGGAGAGTTGGTTACCAGTGTAGTCGATACGATTGAGATAGTATTCACCCGTCGCATCACTGCCGGTGACATCTTTAAAATAACTGACAGACATATAGTTGCCATTGGTGTCAACTTGCTTGTTCAGCGCCCAGATACGCACATCATCTTTTCCGACCGCCTGAACTCGCGCGTTAGCCTTATCACTCTGATCATCCGGCGATCCAAAAGACAAATGCGTTCCATCCGCCATCCATGCATCAAATGAACATGGTCCTGATCCGCACGTTCCTTTGGAGACTACTTTCGTCCAGCCCTGGTTTTCTGTGTAATATACTGTTCCGTCTTTTCCATAGGCTGAGGCTTGGCTGGAAAGTGTCGTCAGCTTTGTACCAGCTTTGTTTTCCACGGCTACTAGTCTCTGTCCGTCCAGACAAAAACGATCCGTACTGTCATAGGTAATACCTCCGGTATAGCCGTCTTGAGCGAGTGTCGCTGGACAACGATGAATGAGTGATAGTCCACTCAGACTCCATCCCATGCCCATCTCGCCGTTTCCCGCTAAATGGTTATAAGCAAAAGACAACTTTGGCTCGACATGGTTTCTGCCCGGAGGAACCGGAATCGGAACAGTATAGTTCGCCGCTCCGTTGCGGTTGACAGAGAATTTTCCGTCAATGACACCTACCTGATCACCGGTATTTGACGCCGCATAGGCGGAATTGAGAAAGCCGGTCAGGTGAGAAAGCGAGGTAAGCACTGGCATCACAGCCAAAAGCCCCGCGCACAGGAGCGTGGTCAGCGGATATTTTTTCATGGAAAAAAAGGAAAAGAAAGGTTTGTTTTTTCTATTGTGCGGTGGACGGAGTTGATCCGCCTAGTAGAATGGAACTTGGCTTTTCATCTTTAATTAAGATTGTTGGGAGAGAAAGAGTGAGAGGAAGGGAGATAAGAAAGATTGAAGATAGAGAGAAATAAGATTGAGCTTAAATGCAAATATGAATAATCTGAAGGTGCTTTTATTCCACTAAACCATGATGAAAACTATAGAAACTCTTGAAGAACTAAGAAGAAATTTGTCGATCCTTGAAACATACTTAACGGAAGGAAACGATGACGAATCCGACTATGCTTCAAGTCTGATAAAAAACGGAATGTGTTTTGTTGCTTACAAAATTAAAAATGAGTGGCGGTTTGCCCCCAGCAGATTTATTGGGTACGCCAATAATTCAATACAATTACATAAAAACAATGATGATAAAGATGGAAAAGAAACAAATCCAGCAATTGAAAAACTGGCAGATGCTTCTTTGGGGGAAAATAATGATTTAGAAAAAAAATTTCTAACCTATTGTTCAGATTTAGGTATTAATCCTAAAAATAACCATAGAAAATATTGGATATTTGATTTCGGAGAGAATGATTTTATTGAAAATGAATTATTGAATGATGAGTTTCCTGAAGGGAAAATAGTCGAAAGAAAACACAAAATACGAGAACGAAGTGTAGAAGTAGTTAACGCTAAGAAGAAATTATTTCAAAAAACACATAATCATTTATTTTGTGAATTATGCGGATTTGATTTTCATGAAAAATACGGAGACATAGGAAAAAAATTTATAGAAGCACACCATACGATTCCAGTGAGCGAAATGAAAGATGGTCACAAAACTAAATTAGAGGATTTAGTATTATTATGCTCTAACTGTCATAGAATGATTCATAGAAGAAGACCATGGTTAAGAATAAATGAATTAAAAAAATTGATTGTTAGATGAAGATTTTAAGTTTTTTCCAACTAGCAAAAGTGTTGTCACCTTTGCTCAAGGAAAATAGGATGGAGGTGATAACAGCTCCAACAGCACGAAAATGGGATATAGAGTTGACGGCTGCTATTTTTGCTGATCTAAAAAAAGGGATTCTCATTTTCCCTCCAAAAGACGGATTGTTGACTATAAATGTATATAGCCAATCTTAAAATAGACCTGTTTTAAGGTAGAAGATCTAGCTTTTCTGTGAAAAAGCATCATTATAACTACGTATTAAGAACAAATCATAAAGATCATTTACCTTCTACTATGAAAAAATCTACAAAATCAATTTTTTGGAAAATTTACTTTTGGTTTATTGTTATAAATGGGGCAGGCATGTATTTATGGCAGAGCTTTTCGAGATTTTGGGAATTTACTGACTTAGTTGTTTTCTTTATAGCTCTTATCGGATTATTTGCTTTCTCATGGGAAAAAATAATTTTTCCAAAGTTATTTTGGAAGGCTTACTTTTTCATACACATAGTTTGGAATATTTTTTATCTTTATATTCTGCCATTACCAGAGAAAATAATAGAAACAATGGAAGTTTCTCAGTTTTATATATCAACGATTTCTGTAGTTTTTTATATTCCATTATTTTTTGCCTTGTATTATTACGCCTTCCAGCCATCAATGTCAGAGCCTCCTCAAAAGAGACTCTGATATGGATATATGTGCTATCTGTTCCGCCTTCTCTCACACCTCCTCTGATTGAGCTGTATTTCATCTATGATAAGATAAAGATAGATGACCAAAGAAACCATTGCTACTGGCGTCGTGCATATCGTGCCGGATGATCTCAAAGAAGCTCTCCTTTCCCATCCGGATGTGCTTGCTACGTGGAACGATCTCACGCCTCTCGCTCGTAATGAATGGATCTGCTGGACGACCATGGTTAAAAAACCGGAAACCAGAGCAAATCATATAGAGCGATTATGCGCTGATCTTCTCCAGGGAAAACGCCGACCATGCTGCTGGCCTGGGTGTCCTCATCGCAACGCAAAGACACAAAAGTATTTCTAAGAAAGTATCTCTCAATTATTCTTCAAAAAAGAGTCTGGCAAAATGAAATCCGGATGAAAAATCATCTTCTTTGTTTCTCGCAAAGAGAATCTTTTGAGGAATACAATAAAAACGTTCTCCTATTTCCTAAACACAAAGAAACATGGCACAAGCAACCTTTACCTTTCAAGACGGCACCAAAGCTACACTCAAAGTTTCTGCTCCTTGGTGGTCATGGATCTGGCTGGGGATTTTATGGCAGCCCGCCAGAGGAACTGTCACTACCACCATCAAACAGAAAAAAAAGGTGAAACAATGGTGGTGCATTTGGTTTTGCAGCAAAACGGAAGCCGTTGAAGTTGAAAAAAAAGTCAGTTCGATAAAAATCGAAGCCAAAGGTACCAATAATAACCAAGTTGCAGACCAAGGATCATCACAATGTACAAACTGTTCGGAAGAAAGTCACTCAGTTCACCTTTTCGGATTTCCGGTTCCTCCATGGCTCGGTGGAGCGGCTTTTCAAGGAATCGGCTTTCGAGCGACTGTCTCTCATGCTGGGAAAATGGCTATTCTCCATGATCACTGGGGAAAAAGCGGAGGATTGCCGGCAGATTTTCAGTAAGAGCTATTTTTTGGGCTAACGAAGAAGTTGCCACTTTTGCTCAAGAAGGATGGTGTGGAGGTATTATTACCTCCATACGGGGGATATCGTCGATGCAACGGGATTTCTTCGATGGTGAATCGTGTACCTTTCTTTCTTGTTTATTTACAGTATTATTTTCATGGTATGAAAAACGTACAGTTTTTATTGGTTTTGGTGTTTTCTCTTTTTTGCTTTGCTTGTACAAAAGAGGGTGCTCTTGATACAGAGCCTCGGCTTCCTGTGACGACTGATGAACGCGTGGAGGTTTTCTTGCCTCAACCCTATCAAACGATTTCTAGTCCTGTCCAGGTATCAGGAAAAGCTCGTGGATATTGGTTTTTTGAAGGAAGTTTTCCAGTTATGGTAGTGGATTGGGATGGTCGTATCATTGGAGAGTCTTTTGCTACAGCTCAGTCGGATTGGATGACGGAAGATTTTGTGGATTTTCAGGGAGAGATTTCATTTTCTCTTCCTCCAGAAACTCCTTATAAGAGAGGCATGGTTATCTTTCAGCGACATAATGCTTCTGGATTGCCAGAACATGATGCGGCGGTGGAGATTCCGGTCATGCTAGAGTGAAGGCAGCTTTTGTTCTTCTATTTCTTGTAACACTTCAGCTTGTATTTGTAACAATGTCTTTGTGTCTCCTGGTTGGAGAGCGATGAGTTTTTGTATGTACAGATTTTGCTTTTGAGGTGGAAGTTTTGGAATCTGGTAATTGTAGATTTGTTGGATGGTTTTAAATCCTTCAAATTGTACATAAAAATCATTATTCCATACATTTCTCATGTTTTTTTTGTACCAGGCTTTGAGTATTGTTTTAAGGGTGTCATCTTTTGCGTTTTCGATTTCTTTTTTTATGTAGCCTCTGTTGTCGTGAGATCGATATGTTGGTTTGTTTAATAATTGATGAATGAGGGCTTTTTTCTTAAGAATTTGATAACCTTCTGTGCCGAGGACTGATTTCATCAGTATATTCATTTCTTTTATCCATTGATCGTTTGTTGGTTTTCTGGTTTTAAATAGTTGATCGAGTTTTTTTGTAGCGATCTTTATTTCGGGTTTGCGGCTTGCGTGAAAAAGCCGAGCTTTATACGCTGTAGTGTATATGTTGTCGTAGGAATCTCTATTAAAAGAAACTTTTGGTATTACTGCCATCGTTATTTCTTCGAGCAGAATATCAAACTTATTCATTTCATCTGGCTCAGATACTTTTTCTGGCATGATGTTCTTCAGTGTTTTTACTTTTTCGAAGAGTTCTTGACGAAAGTCTTGATCTTCGATGTTGAAATAAATTTGGTCTAATAATCCATTGAGGGCGTCCGGATAAAATCTGTCTGGGTTGTTTGTGGTGAGTCCATGGTAAGGAGAGTCCCATCTTTTTCCTTCTTTGTATAATTCGTAGGTGACTTTTATGATGCCTATCTCAAGGGTCAGTCCGACCATGATGGCAATAGCTATGAATATTTTCTTTGTCATATTTTATATTTAACTATTTTTTTAAAACATGATCAAACTTGACGTATTTTTTTGTTGGTTTATATATTTTTTTGCGTGTAAACAAGTTAAGGGTTTAGATGTACTCTTGACTTGGGTCGGCGATAGATCCATAGATGTGCTGAGCTAGGAAGGAGGCTGTGAAGTTCTGACGCCAGTTAGGATGGAGCCGAAAAGAGAGATACTTCCCTCTATGATCGAAAGGTATATGTAGACTTTTCTTCATGCTTTCAATGGCTTTCATGCTTCAGGCGATTCCTCCGGATCGCCTGTTTTTTTGCTCTTTTTTTGTTTTTTCGTATTAACTATCTACGTAGCTATTATTTTTTATGCCTGAGTTACCAGAGGTGGAGACGGTGCGACGGAGTTTGAAGCCTCACATTGTGGGGAAGCGAATTGAGTCTGTGGAGGTCTTTCATCCGAAGACGGTGCGTTTTACGCCTGATTTTGTCCAGAAGTTGCAGAATCAAACATTTGGTCCCATTAGGCGGAGGGCGAAGCTTTTGATGTTTTCATTTGAAAAAATGGAAGAGGTGATGTGTGCACACCTGAAGATGACGGGGCAGTTTTTTTACCAGAAGGAGTCTTTTATGGATGGTGGTGGTCATAGTTTGACTGACTCTTCTCTTTTTCTTCCGCATAAACACACGAGAGTGATTTTTTCGCTCGATGATGGATCGAAGTTGTATTTCAATGATATGCGGTTATTTGGGTACTTGAAGTTGGTTGATCGATCGGAATTGGAGCGTGTGGAGGCGGGGTATGGTATCGAGCCTTTAACAGAAGGGTGGAATTGGGATTCGTTTGATCGAGTGTTTCACAACCGAAAGACAAATGTGAAGGCTTTGCTTTTGAATCAATCTTTGGTGGCGGGACTTGGTAATATCTATGTGGATGAGGTATGTCATTTGGCAGGGGTGAGACCGAATCGCTTGGCTTCTTCTTTGTCTGTGGAGGAAAAAAAGAAGCTTTTTGAGGGATGTGAAGAGATTTTGGATCGTGCGGTGAAGCTGGGGGGGACGACGTTTCAGTATTACCGCGATGCTGATGGACAGCGGGGGAAGTTTTCGGATGAATTGAAGGTGTTTGCTCGTGAGGGAGAGCTTTGTCTGAGATGTTCAAAGGAGATGATTTCAAAGATTAGGGTAGCGGGGAGAGGGACGCATTTTTGTAAAACGTGTCAGGAATAGGATAAAAATTAACCTTTGTTTTTTCTGTTGTGGACAACTTTATTGACAAATTAATATAAATATATTGTAAATTAAATGTGAGCATGCCTTCTACAAGGTAGATTCATACAAATAAGAGTTTGTTCTTCACATTTTAAAATCAACGAGGTATTTCTGATGGAAAGCAATTTGGGTGATTGGGATGACATTGCACTCCATGCTGCTATGGATGTATGGGCAAATAGTATTGGTGAATAGCCATTATCTGATGCTGAATACGCTGCTGCATACGAACAATCTTTGGCGGAGGAAAGACAAGATTACAATGACTGGAAAAACCGGCGCTAAAATTATTTTAAGCGGACTCTTAAACAACTCATAAGGCACGTACAGAGATGTATGTGTCTTTTTTTAAAAAAGACTAAAAGTCTTTGTGCGAGTGCTTGGTTTTTGCTTTGGGATATGGTATAATTAAGAGATTTATTAACTTTCTTTTGTATGCAGTTTTTTCTCGATACGGCGAACATTGATGATATTAGAAAATATGCTTCGTGGGGGATTGTGGATGGTGTGACGACGAATCCCACCTTGATTGCTAGGGAAGGAGTGGATTTGAAGACTCGGATTTTGGAAATTACGAAGGTGGTGGATGGGCCGATCTCGTCTGAAGTAATTGCGACTGATAGCGAGGGGATGATCAAAGAAGGGCGTAAGATGGCGAAATGGCACAAGAATGTGTATGTGAAGATTCCGATGACGTCAGAAGGTTTGAAGGCGGTGAAGATTTTATCGTCTGAGGGTATTCATACGAATGTGACGTTAATCTTTTCTGCGTCTCAGGCGGTGATGGCGGCGAAGGCTGGGGCGACTTTGGTCTCGCCTTTTGTAGGGCGGGTGGATGATATCTCAGGGGATGGAATGTATCTGATCCAGGAGATTGTGACGATTTTTCAAAACTATGGCTTTATGACGAAGGTTTTGGCAGCGTCGGTTCGTCATCCCAAGCATGTGGTCGAGTCTATGAAGTTGGGAGTCGATATTGCGACGATGCCTCCGAATATTTTTGATAAACTTGTCTCTCATCCTTTGACGGATAAGGGGATTGCGGCATTTTTGGCGGATTGGGAGAAGTGTAAGGACTGCCAAAAACCTTATTAATATTTTTTGTATGATTGATTTCGATTTTTCGAATGTTTTTCGTTCGGGGGTGGTATCAAGGGCTGATTTTGAGTCTCAGGAGGGAAAATTGGATTCTTTTTTGAAACAGATTGATGCTCGTAACCAAGGTTTTTATCGGGTGATTGATGATGAGGAGATGGTAACTGATATTGAGGCTTTTTCGAAGAGCGTGAAGGGCAAATATGATGACATCGTGGTATGTGGTATTGGTGGTTCGGCGTTGGGTACGATTACTTTGCGGGATGCGTTTGCGAATTTTTTTGAGAAATCAAAAGTAGGACTTCATGTACTTGAGAATATTGATCCGGTTTTTTTATCAGAAGCTTTGGAGGCTTTAAACTTGAAGAGGACTTTATTTCTAGTTATTTCTAAGTCTGGAGGGACGCCTGAGACTTTGGCTCAGTATTTTTTCTTTCGCCAACATTTGGATAAAGCTGGTTTGGTGGCGAAAGATCATCTGGTTTTTATTACGGGAGAGAAAGGTCTCCTTCGTGAGGTGGCGGATCAGGATGGGATTCCGACTTTCTCAGTGCCGGAGGATGTGGGAGGGCGTTTTTCGGTATTGACGCCAGTGGGGCTTTTGCCGGCGGCTTTGGTGGGATTGGATATTCGTGCTCTTTTGCAAGGAGCGAGGAGTATGCGGGATGCATTTTTATCTGTAGATTTTGAAGAAAACAAGCCGTTTCAGTTGGCGGTTTTGCAGTGGTTGTGTTCGGAAAAAGGGTATTCCAATAACGTTTTGATGCCTTATGTGATGAAATTACGAACATTTGCGGGTTGGTTTGCTCAGCTTTTGGCTGAGTCTACGGGCAAGTTTAATTCAAAGGGAAAGAGTGTCGGCTTGACGCCTATCGCTTCTCTGGGAGTGACGGATCAGCATTCACAGCTTCAACTTTTTGCTGAAGGACCTAAGGATAAACTGGTTTTGTTTCTTCAGGTTGAGAAATTTTCCTATGATATGGAGATTCCAGTCTTGGTGGAAAGTGATAAGACTCGATTTTTGAAGGGGGTGAGTTTTCAAAATTTGCTTCATGCCGAAAATAAGGCGACAGCAGAGAGTCTGACGGAAGGAGGGCGTCCGAATTTGATGATTTCTCTGGATACACTTTCTCTGGAAAATATGGGTGGTTTGTTTCTTCTTTTTGAGGGAGCGACGGCGTTTTTGGGTGAGTTTTTGGATATTAATACTTTTGATCAGCCCGGGGTGGAGCGGTCAAAGGTGCTGACTCGTGAATCTTTATCTGAATGTCGTTTATGAAAAAACTGTTTTTATGTAAGGGTGGCAGTAACAGAGTAGAGATGTGATGGAAGTAGTGAATATTTATTAGTATTTTCATTGATTTTTATACGAATAGATTTATAAATACTGTGTTCTTTCAAGTTGAGTTATGGAATTGTTCTTTGTCTTACAAAATGAAGGTAAAGCAATCAATTTCATAATTTTTTGGAGGAGTACTATGGCAATTTCAGCAGAGTCTGTGCAGGCAGAATTGGTTGATCTTCAGCTTAGGATAGAAGAACTTGCTTTCGATCGGCATCCTAATATTCCTTATGCTCGGGAATTGAGGCGTGTTAGGCAGAAGCAAGCAACTGGACAACCACTCACTTCTTCCGAACAGGAAACTCTTGATGGTTCTGTGGGGAAGTTTTGGGAAATTAATGTGTTGGAATCATCTTCTATGGATTGGTTTTATTGAGAGCTTTTCAGTAGAAAAGCTTGCGAGGAATCATGGGGCTGAATGAATTGTTTAATAAGCGAGTGTTATATGATTATAACACTCGCTATTTTGGGTGGACTAGGAGAAAAATTTGCTTTTCTTGAACAGGGTTTGGTACAATTTTTTTGTCTTTTTCATTTTTTAATCACACAAACAAACATGAAAAAAGGAAATTCGGCTTCGTGTATGTCTCGTCCTGATGTGGCTTTGGGACTCGTTCGTTTAGCGGTGGGACTTCTTTTTCTGATTCCAGGGATTATGAAATTTAATAGTCCGGAAATGTTTCAGGGAATGCTTGGAGATATGTTTGGTTTGACCGGAGGAGCTTTGATGCTAGCTTTTTGGTTGGTTGTACTTTTCGAAGCTTTGGGAGGTCTCTTTGTTATTTTAGGAAAACTTATTCCTTGGCAGTTGTACAAAGTGTCTCTTTTTGGACAGCTTATTATTCTTTTGGTGGCTTTATTTGCGGTTCATATTCCAGGAGAAATGCCAATGAGAGAGCCTGTTATTCTCTTTCACATCTTGGGAGTTGCATCTTTGGTAGGGCTTTTGGTTACGCCTCCGATGTGTCCTTGTGGTATGACAGGGTGTACTACATGTGAGACTAAGTAGTTTATGATGCTTTTATGAAAAAAGACTTGCTTGTGGCAGGTCTTTTTTTGTTTTCGAGGTAGCGGGCGTATTTCGTCTGTGTATTTTTGATGTCTTCTATGATTTTTTCTCGATGTGGAAAGAGTGGATGTGTTTCTTCTAAGTTTTCAAAGGCTGTAAGGAGTGTGGGGAGGGCGGTATTGTATTTGAGAATTTTTCGATGTTTTTTTTCACTTTCAGGCACTCTTTCTATGATTTCTATCGCGTTTACCTTGAAGTCTGCCCATTTGGCGGTCAGGGCTTTTTTATCTTGTGTAATGTTTTGAATGTATTGGTTATAAAACTTATTTTTAAGTGTTGTGGGAGATTCTTTACTTCCTTCTTCTAATGCTTTTTGAATCATGGCTGGAAAATCTGGTTTGGATAGTATCTCTATGGTTTGTGCAATGCTCGGCTCAAATATAGTTCTGATTTGAAATATAGCTCTTCTTGTAATTTTTTCTTTATCTTCCTTGCTTTGTTCTTCTTCATTGTCTTCATTTCCCATAAAATTTTCCATCTTTGCAAGCTTGATGGCGTTATTTTCTACTGAGTCGTGGAGAAGGGCTGTTACAATGATTTTGTAGTCTGTGATTTTGTATTCATCGAGGAGTATTTGAGCGACTTCTAAAACATGTCCGAGGTATGGTTGTCCCTCTAGTCTGTCTTCTTCATCTATATGAAGTTCGGTAGCAAGAATGAGAGCATTAAATATATGTGTTTTTTCTTTGTTGCTTTTAAATGTATTGGTGATTGTTTCTGTAAAATGCTCAATTCTTTCTTTTATGTCGTATATTTTTCGATGTCGTTCATTTCTTTGTGCTTGTGGTTCTAGTGTGTCGATAATATGCAAAATTCTTCTTCTGATTTGAAGAATTTCATTGTTTACTACTTTTCCATCTTCTGTTTTGTTTTTGAAATGGATATTGGGAATAGCTTCTTGATTGAGGAAGGAAAGAGGCATGATTTTCTTTTCCTTTTATTTTACCATAAAAACCGATGAATCACAAAGCCTTTGTGGAGGAAGTTCTTTTTCTTTGGGGATTTTTGTATTTCTGGTATAAAAATGGCATGAATATATTTCGAAATTTACTTTTGATTTCATTTGGTTTGGTGTTTGCTTTTCCGGTGATGGCATCGGGGACTTTGGAAGTGTCTCAGAGGTCTTTAGGTCGAGGAGTTTTGCCGAGAAATGGTGTGAGTATTCCTTTTTTATCTTTGAAATTGCAGGCTATGGGGGGGGATGTTTCGGTATCTTCGATTGATGTGAGACGGACGGGGCTGAGTAGTTCTAGTGATATTGATTCCGTGCGGGCGTGGGCTGGTTACACGAGATCTCTGAGAGGTTCTGTGAGTAATGATGATGTGGCGCGATTGCGTTTTTTGGGACCTTTATTGATTCGTAATGGAGAAGTTCGAGAGGTTGTGATTACGGCGAATCTAGATATGGAGAATTTTGGACGAACGGTTGGGTTTGTATTGGAGGGGATTGAAACTGATGGGGCACTTCGAAGTGAGAGTGCTGGTGCTTCTTTGCAATCTCAGCAAGAGGTAAGTTCGTATGCGGTTTCAGAGTTGAAGTTAGAACCTTTGGGAGGAGGATCGAATGTCACGATTTATTCCGGATGGCAAAGATTGGGGCGATTTCGGTTAGAAAATAATGGACGAAAGGATATTACACTTCAATCCTTGTCTCTGAAAAATGCGGGTTCGGCGGATTTGGATGAAGTATTTAGTTCTTTGTATTTGTATAATCGTGGTAATCGTCAAATTTCTCGTGAGAGTGTGGTGGGACGAAAGAATGTTCAGTTTATTTTTGGTGATGAATATATCAATGGTTATGTCTTGGAGGCAGGAAGAAGTGAGACACTTTCGGTATGGGGAGAGGTAGTGGTGCCTCGTTATGGAGAGACTGTATCTTTGGTATTGGATAATCAATCGGACTTGGTAGGGCGTGAAGTCAATAGTTCGTATCAAGTTCGGTCTTCTGGTCAAGATATACAAGGGCGTTCTTATCAGATTCGTCCTGGAGGTTTTCAGGTGAGTAGGGGTTCTTCTTCATCGTATCGAAGTCGCAGGTCTTCTCTCTCTCCCTCGTATTTATGGAATCAGTCTTATAATCCAGGATCAAGAGATGTGGTATTTTTGGATACGTATGTGAGTAGTAAAGGGCAAGTTATGATTGAGGAGCTACGAGCATTTGTAGCTTCTGGGACTCGAGCGAGTGATAAAGATGGGAATGGAACAGGAAATGAATTGGCGGACTTTGATGCGACATTCGGACCGTTTGAGTTGTATATTAATGGTCGAAGAGAAGATACGGTGAATAGTTTTTCCGGGAGTGCGGGCAATGCTTTCTTGTCGTTTGATGCGGATCAGGTGATTTCTGGAAGTATGCGTGTTACGATTACAGGTCGTATTCGTAATGATGCTGAAGATGGTGATCGGTTGAAGTTGCGGATTGATAGAGAAGATTCATTTCCGGATAAGGAGATCTATTAGAATTACGAATTAAGCATTGAGAGACTGGTTCTCTTTGTTGGTCGCATTCCTTTTTTTTCGAACTATAGAATAAGTAATAGTACTAGCTGGAGATGATTTTGAGATGGGGCTGGAAACGTTTTGAACTAAATAGAAACAGGCTATCCCTGATATGACTTGAGAGGAGCATCTGGTGCTAGACATCTTTAGAATGGCTTCTGTCCTAAACAGACATAAAAAAATCAGACGGGTTCCCACCACAGAACCCGCCTGGTAACTCCCCTAGAAGGGTGCGTTCATCCCTTCTTTTATGATCGCTCACCACCACAAACGAATTTAATTGAGAAGATTTTCTCAAGAAATAAATGTCTCGTGAAAATCTTCACCGTTTCCCTTTTACTCTTTTGGTGTGGTGTTGTCAAAATTATCGATGTTTTTAATGATTATTTTTCAAGGAGACTCTTCTTCACAAATATGTATAAAAAAACCATAGCCTTCGCTACGGTCTTTTAAATTTAGTGCAAATACGTGGTTCTTTACTTCAAAATCTTGGTAACTACTCCGGCACCGACTGTTCGTCCTCCTTCTCGGATGGCGAAGCGGGTTCCGTCGTTGAGGGCGATTGGGTTGATCAAGGTGACTTTGAATTTTGCGTTGTCGCCTGGCATGACCATTTCTACGCCATCAGGGAGAATGATTTCTCCAGTAACGTCAGTGGTTCGAATGAAGAATTGAGGTTTGTATCCTTTGAAGAATGGAGTGTGTCGTCCTCCTTCTTCTTTTTTGAGGATGTAAACTTCTGCTTCTACTTCTGTATGAGGAGTGATTGTTCCTGGTTTTGCAAGAACTTGTCCTCGTTCAATATCTTCTCGCTCGATTCCTCGCAAAAGAAGTCCGACGTTATCTCCAGCTCGTCCTTCATCGAGAAGTTTTTTGAACATTTCGACTCCAGTAACGGTAGTTTTGCTGGTGGCTTTAATTCCTACAATTTCGACTTCTTCACCGACTTTGACGATTCCTTGTTCGATTCGTCCAGTGGCGACGGTCCCTCGTCCTTTGATAGAGAAAACGTCTTCTACTGACATCAGGAAGCTTTTGTCGATATCTCGTTTTGGCTCGGGAATATGTTCATCCAAAGCTTTCATGAGTTCCATGATTTTATTTCCCCAGTCTCCTTTTGGATCTTCGAGAGCTTTTAGTGCTGAACCAGTAATAATTGGACAGTCTTTGTAACCTCGTTTTTCGAGTTCTTCGGTGACTTCCATTTTGACGAGATCGATCATTTCTTCGTCATCAACCATGTCGCATTTGTTCAAGAATACGACAATATTTTCTACTCCTACTTGGCGAGCAAGAAGAATGTGTTCTTTGGTTTGTGGCATTGGTCCGTCAGTAGCAGCTACAACGAGGATGGCTCCGTCCATTTGAGCGGCACCAGTAATCATGTTTTTGACGTAGTCGGCATGTCCTGGACAGTCCACGTGAGCGTAATGTCTTTTTTCGGTTTCGTATTCTTGATGAGAGGTAGCGATAGTAATTCCTCGTGCTTTTTCTTCGGGAGCGTTATCGATTTGATCAAATGCAACTTGTTTGTTGACGCTTGATGGGAGCTGAGCGGCTAGTGTGGCGGTGATGGCAGCCGTTAATGTAGTTTTTCCGTGATCGACGTGACCAATGGTTCCTACATTTACATGTGGCTTACTGCGGTCAAATTTATCTGCCATGTTAATAAATATTAAAAATAATAGCTTCGGGAGTGTAGTGATTGTTTTTGGGGTGTCAAGTTTTTTGAGGTATGAGGAAAAAAGTCCGTCCCATGAGGGGCGGACTTTGTATTTTGGCAACGAAATTGGCTTTGCAGTTACTTTCGTTTTGTAATGATCCCTGGCTTATTGCTAATAGTCCAGCTCGATTGGTCTAAATAAGGCGCATTTTTTGCCGTCAATGTAGAATTCGTATAGCGGAGCTGTGTATTTGTATGCGCCCTGTTCGAATCCTTGAGGATAGAATTCAAACGTGATTGTTTCTGAACTTACCATTGTGCGAAGACCCAATGCTGGCGTAGAGTTTCCGTATGTATTACGCTCCCTCTTTAGCATTGATTCGTACTGGTGAATGAAGCTTGGCTCTTTTTTCATAATCGATACAAGATCCTTCCTTACTACCTTGTTGTCTACAAGGTAGCAGCTGTATAGATCTTCTCCTACCTGTGCATATATCTGATGCGGTTCATTGCTTGTAAATGCGCCGACGCCTGTCATTGTGATCAATATTAATCCGATAGCAACGATTACAGTCGTTTCTTTGTGCTTGCGGAGCATGTTAATGAACAAAGTGCTTAATGCTTTTAATGTTTTCATGATTCGCTTCCTTTATGTTTTTGAATAAACAACAATTTCCAATGGAAGTATCGAGAGACTGGAGTCAATCTATCGAGTGTTCCATTGGAATGTGACTAATCGAAATGTATCAAGAACGGGATCGTTTGTCTTTTCAGGCTGTCCTTGTCACTTTGATGTGAATTGGAGAGCTATGGGGTAGACAATATTTTTATACATATTTTTATTAATTTGTCAAATTAATTTTTTGTCATTCTGAAGAGCGGAGCGATGAAGAATCTTCTTTTTGTTTGGTAAAAGTATGAGATCCTTCTCCCGCTTTGCGGGATCAGGATGACAGTTAGTTTTTTGTGTCACCCCGCACTTGTTGCGGGGTCTAGCGATAATTTTATATCGAGATCCAAGAGCAAAGTGAATAACTTGTGTTGGGTTTTCACTTCGTTCTGCATTTCAAATACATTCTCTTGGTTGGATCCTGAATCAAGTTCAGGATGACGGCAAGGTGAAACAGGAGAATAGAAATCATTGACAATCGCTTTGTTTTTCTCACAATGTGGGTGATTTTTTAACTCTTTTTTTCTTATGTCAGAACAAGTACCAGAACAGATTGATGAACTCGCGATCGGGTGTCCAGCTCCGGATTTTGAAGCACCGGCGTATATGGATAAGTCTGTAGATGGAAAGGTGGCTTTGTCTGATTATCGGGGAAAATGGGTACTTCTTTTCTTTTATCCGCTTGATTTTACGTTTGTGTGTCCGACAGAGTTGATTGAGTTGGGAAGGATGCAGGATCAATTTGAAAAGCATAACTGTCAGATTTTGGGTGTGTCGATTGATTCAGTTTATTCTCATCAAGCTTGGGCTCAGCAAAATAAAGAAATTGGGAATATTGCATTTCCTTTGGTATCTGATCTGACAAAGGAGATTTCTTTTCTCTATAATGTGTTGCATGAGGATGGCATGAGTCTGCGAGGATCATTTTTGATTGATCCTGATGGAGTGCTTCAGTCGATGACGGTGAATAATTTGCCAGTAGGGCGAAATCCCAAAGAACTTCTTCGAACTTTGAAAGCTTTTCAGACGGGAGACCTCTGTCCGACGAGTTGGGAGGAAGGAGAGAAGACTTTAGGAAAAGCATAGGACAATTAATAATTACGAATTAACAATTAAGTATTGATTGAGATATGGGAGAAAAGTAGAAAGATTATTTTTAAAAAAGCATTGACATTCGGAGCTTTTTCATGAGAATGCTCTGGATTGATTCTTCATCTTTTTTTTATGAGTGGTAAAGATCCGGTTATTGTGAAAGTTTCAGGACCGCTAGTGGTGGCTGAAAATATGCATCAGGCTAAAATGTATGAGGTGGTGCGTGTGGGAGAAGAGGGTCTGGTAGGGGAAGTGATTCGCTTGGAGAGTGGTTTTGCCTCTATTCAGGTTTATGAAGAGACGGCAGGGATTGGTCCAGGGGAACCTGTGGAGCTGACTGGTCAGACTTTGTCTGTGGAACTTGGTCCAGGACTCCTTGAGACGATTTATGATGGGATTCAACGGCCTTTGAAGATTTTGGAAGACAAATCAGGGCATTTTTTGGCTCGAGGGATTGATGCAGATGGTCTGGATCATGATCGAAAGTGGAAATTTCAGCCGGTGGCTCGTGATGGAGATACAGTAAATGAGGGAGATGTTTTGGGAGAAGTACAGGAAACGTCTCTTATTCTTCATAAAATTATGGTGCCGGTCGGTGTTCGTGAAGCTAAGGTGGTATCTATCAAAAGTGGAGAATTTACGGTTACTGATACAGTGGCGGTTTTGGATGTGAAGGGAAAAAAACAAGATATTGAAATGCGTCAATTTTGGCCGATTCGAAATTCTCGAAAGGTTCAAAATAAAAGAGTCCCAGAAACTCCCCTTCGAACTGGATGTCGTTCAATTGACATGTTTTTCCCCCTTGTTAAGGGAGGAGCTGGTTGTATCCCAGGTCCGTTTGGTTCGGGAAAGACGGTTACACAACAAACTTTGGCGAAGTACTGTGATGCGCAGGTGATTGTGTATATCGGTTGTGGAGAGCGTGGAAATGAGATGACGGAGGTTTTGAGTGAGTTTCCTCATTTGATTGATCCGAATACGAATGAACCTTTGATGCGTCGGACGGTGATGATTGCGAATACTTCAAATATGCCGGTGGCGGCTCGTGAAGCGTCTGTTTATACGGGTATTACGATTGCTGAATATTATCGTGACATGGGATATCATGTGGCTTTGATGGCTGATTCTACGTCTCGATGGGCAGAGGCTATGCGTGAGATGTCAGGGCGTCTTGAGGAAATGCCAGGCGAAGAAGGTTATCCGGCTTACTTGGGTTCAAAAACAGCTGAGTTTTATGAGCGGGCAGGGGCTGTGGATTGTTTGGGTTCTGATGACCGGCAAGGCTCACTAACTGTGATTGGAGCGGTATCGCCTCCGGGAGGAGATTTGTCTGAACCGGTCTCGCAAAATACGCTTCGGGTTACGAAAACGTATTGGGGGTTGGATAAGAACTTAGCTTATCAACGTCATTTCCCGGCGATTAATTGGCTCAAAAGTTACTCACTTTATACTCCGAATTTGGAGAAGTATATGAAGGATAATGTATCGTCTGATTATTGGGAATTGCGTAATAAGGCGTTATCGCTTTTGACTGAAGAAGCGAAACTGGATGAGATTGTGCGTTTGGTGGGAGCGGATGCTTTGTCGGTTCGAGAAAAGCTCGTACTTTTGACGGCGAAGTCTCTGCGTGAGGATTACTTGTATCAGGACTCGTTTGATCCTGATGATGCTTATACTCCTGCGCTCAAACAGTATCAGATGATTAAGACTATTTTGACTTTGTATGAAGAAGGCTTGAAATTGGCTGATCGAGATGATTTTGATTTCTCAAAAGTTGAAGGTTTGCCTTCTCTACAGAAGATCGCTCGAGTGAAGGATATTGAGCTCAAAGATGATGATATTGCTCCTTTTGAATCGTTGCGAGCTGAGGTGCGAAAAGAGGTGGGAGCTTTGTAAACATTCTTTCTCTTTATTGTCATTCCGAACTTGTTTCGGAATCTTGTTTTTTGTAGAGAGATCCTGAAATAAATTCAGGATGACACAATAGAATTGGAGATTATATGTCTGAGCGGTGGTATTTTTCTCTTTTTTGCTTACAATCTTTGTGATGTCTCACAAATATAATGTTTCTTGTCCGTCTGGTTTTCCAGAGTGGACGCCGGCGCAAGAACGAGTTCAGCAGGATTGGATTCGTGTTATTACGGAGGTTTTTGAAGCGAATGGGTTTATGCCGATTACAACTCCTATGGTAGAGCGTGAGGAAAATCTGGTAGCCAAGGGAGGTGATCCCAAAGAAGTATATGTCTTGAAACGATTATTGGATGAAGATGGTGATACATCTCATTCCGGAAATGCGTTGCGGTTTGATCATACAGTACCTTTGGCGTTGTATGTGGCGCGGCATTTGAATGACATTGCGTTTCCGTTTAAGCGGTATTCGATTGGTCCGGTTTTTCGAGGTGAGCGAGCACAAAAGGGGCGATATCGTCAGTTTACTCAATGTGATATCGATGTGATTGGTTCGGGAGAGGTTTCTTTGCTTAATGATGCGCAGATGGTGGCGATTATTGTTCAGATTTTTGAGCGGTTAAACATTGGAAAGTTTAAAGTGCGGATCAATAATCGGAAGATTTTAACAGGGCTTTTTCGATCGCTTGGTGTTGATGCTGGGAAAATTAAATCTACTTTGGATCATATTGATGATCTGGAAAAAATTGGTTTGAAAAAGGTGACAGAGGCTTTAACGAAGGATGGTTTGACTAATGCGCAGGTCAAGGCGATTGTTGATTTTACGAAAATATCAGGAAGGAATGATGATATTCTTGCGCAGCTTGAAGAACATGTTTCTGGCGAAGAATATGAAGAAGGTGTGCGTTCGCTCAAGATGGTGGTGGATGGGCTTCGGTCTATGGATATTTCTAATGAGCAATGTCAGGTGGATTTAGCTATTGCTCGAGGTTTGGATTATTATACGGGGACGGTCTATGAGACGAATTTATTGAATGAAAAAGGAGATATTAATACGTCTCTGGGCTCGATTTGTTCTGGAGGGCGGTATGATGATTTGGCGGAGATTTTTACGGGGAAAAAATTGCCAGGGGTGGGGATTTCGATTGGTTTAACGAGGCTTTTGGCACAGCTTTTCGATGCCGGTATTGTTAAAACAGACCGAAGTTCGCCGACTGATGTGTTAGTGATTGCCATGAGTAGTGATGTTTTGTCTCAGGCGCTTGAGATTGGTACAAAGATAAGAGGCTTTGGGTACAAGACGGAGAATTATTTGGAAAATAAAAAGGTTGGGAAGCAGTTTGACTATGCGAATAAATTAGGAATTCCGGTGTGTGTGGTGATTGGTGAAGATGAAGTGAAAAATGGAGATGAGGTACAAAGAAAAGATATGAGAGATGGTCAACAGCGAAAAGTGAAGATATCTGACTTGCAGAATGATTTAGATGCTCTTCTCTGTTAGGGGATTTGAATATAACGATGTTTGATAAGTGTGTTCATGTCTTTATTGACATTTCTTTTGACTTATTTTTATTTGCCAATAAACTCCAAAAAGTGTATAATTGTTCGATTATCATAGTGTCATGACAAAAAATTCGCTTTCTCGTTTTAAAAAATATCTGACGGTTCGTAACAGTATTTTACTGGTTTTGGCTTTGCTTGTGATCTTTACCCTTTTTCCCTCTGGAAAAGAAGAAGTAATAGAGGAGGTGGAGGTGGAGACTAGGGTCAAAGAGTTGCCAGTAGTGGTCTTTGGTTCATGGCAGCCGGAGAGTTCTCGAGAAGTCTTGGCGACAGTGGCTTCGAGTGGAGATGTCGATATCGTGGCTGAAAATGCTGGGACGATTGAGAATGTTTTTGTTTCTTTGGGAAGTCGAGTGACAAAAGGACAGATCCTTGCTCGATTTAGAGCTTTTGATGACAAGAATTTTGTGGATTATGAAAATTCATTGAGGGATTTGCAGACCACGAAGTTGTCTTCGGAGAATTCTGTGCGATCTTCAGAAATTTCTCTCGATACTGCTGAGCGAGAGTTGCGTCAGACGGAGCTCTCGAATAACCAGAGTTTGAGTAAAGCTCGCGATGCGCTACTGATCGAGGCGCAGAATGCAGAGACGGTATTTTTTAATGCGCTTAATTGGGCGGATAGTACTATGGGAGGGTCTGAGCGATTTCGATCTCGAGTGACTCGTACGAATGTGAATGTGGGATTGAATGATAGAATTCAGCGTCGAGCTACGAAAAATGATTTAGAAAATATTGTGTATAGGACTGAAAATTTAGTCGAATTTGATGACTTTCAAGCTGATAATCAGACGTATATAGTTTTTGGGGAAACTCGCTTAGGAATGCTCTTTGAGATTCAACGAATTATTCGAGATGTTGATAGTATGATTCGTCGAAGTAACTTTTCATCTACGTTTTCAGAAAGTGATCGTTCGGCTTTGCAGACTCAATCGGAGTCTTTTTTGGCGAGTTTGGCAACTCAGATTACCAATCTAGAGACTAAGATTGAATCACTAAAATCACAGGAAGAAACAAATAAATTGTCTTTGATAACGGCTCTTAATAAGGTTGAAAATTCGCAGGCTTCTTTGGAATTAGCTCGATCTACGGCTGATGCTCAAGTGGCGACAGCGGAAAATAAGGTTTCGTCTGCACGAGTTTCTCGCTTGGATTTGGAGGTAAAGGCTCCTTTTGATGGAGTTATTACGGAAAAAAACGTATCAAACTTTGATCAAACGACAGTTGGTCAGAAGCTTTTTTCTCTGGTTTCAGAAAGTGTGACGCCAAAGATCGTGGGATTTGTCACGACTGAAGAGCTTGATCGTCTTTTGACGGCGGAGACTGTTCGCATTCGACTGGCGAATGATGAAATGATTGGTGTTTCAAAGTCTTATCTAAGCTTTAAGGTTGATCCTGAAACTCAAAAAATACGAGCAGAATTCAGTTTTAATGATTTTCCGAAGGGTGTTTTGGTGGGAAGTTTTGCCAAGATTTTGGTACCACTTCGCAATGGTCATACGAATTTGTTGCCAATTAGTAGTCTATCTTTTGAACCTGGTGGAGCTGAGGTTTTGATTGTGGATGATGAAAATATTGCTCGTCGACAAAAAGTTTCGTTTGGAAAAATTATGTCTGATAGCGTGGAAATACTGGATGGACTTCTCGATGGACAGCAAGTGATTCAGTTTCGTAATCGCGCGCATGCAGGAGAAAAAATTGAGCTTACTTCAAACTAAATATTCTTAATACTTATGAAAGAACATTTGTCGAAGCTGTGGACGTTAATGCTAGATCGTTTCAAGGTGACCTTGATGTTTACTTTGTTGATTTTGATCTATGGTGTGACGGCTTTTCGGGATATTCCGCGTGAGACAACGCCGACTATTGATATTCCTGCGGCAACAATTACGACGGTATGGCCTGGAGCGAGTCCGGGGGATGTGGAACAATTGATTACGAATAAGATCGAGAAAGAGATCAAGAATCTTGAGAATATAGAAAAATATAACTCAGTTTCGATGTCAGGGGTGTCGGTGGTGAGTGTTGAGTTTGATATCGAAAGTGACAAGTTGGAAAATATGCAGAAATTGCGGGAAAAGATTGATCAGGCGGAAAAAGAATTGCCGGATACGATTGTGGATGATCCTGATATCAATGAAGTAAGTGTGTCTGATATTCCGATTATTTCATTGACGTTGTCGGGTGATTTTTCATGGTCGGAGCTCAAGCAGTTTTCTGAAATTCTTGAGGATGATTTGAAGGGGATTCCAAAGGTAAAAGATGTTTTGGTCAATGGTGCTCCAGAGACAGAAGTTCATATTTTGTTGGATCCGATTAAGCTGGAGGCACAAAGAATTGGGGTAAATGAAGTAATTTCAGCGATTCGTTCTGCTCATAGAGATTTACCTCTTGGGCAAGTGACGGTAGATGGACAAGAGATTGAGGTGACGGTAAGGGGTGAGTTGGAAACGGCGGCGGAATTTATGGATGTTCCTGTTCGGACAAGTAATGGCATTATTCTTCGTTTGGGAGATTTTGCTCAAATTCGTCGTGAATTTGATACGTTTGAGGTGGAGACGTTTTTTTCGACGAAGGATGCCTCGAGACCGGCGGTTTCGATTGATGTCATTAAATCAGGGGCAAAAGGAAATGTTATTACTATGGTGGGGGAAGTGCTTGGGAGGGTTGAGGCTTTGAAGTTGAGTGGGCTTTTGCCTCAGTCACTCAATGTCGATACGACTTATAGTCGAGCGGATGATATTAATGAAAGTTTGGGGACTTTGACGGGGAGTGGAAAACAGACTTTGATCTTGATTGCGATTGTGATGTTACTTGCTATTGGGTGGCGAGAATCTGTGCTTGCGGCTTTAGCGATTCCTTTATCGCTTTTGATTGGGATTATCGTGCTTTTTTTGCGGGGAGATACTTTCAATGGTGTATCACTTTTTTCACTGGTTTTGTCCGTGGGGCTTTTGGTCGATAATGCGATTATCATCGTAGAGGGTTTGTCGACGGGGATTCATGAAAAGAGGATGAGTCCACGTCAGGCAGCGGTGTATACGCTGAAAACTTTTCGTTGGCCGATTATTACGGGAACGTTGACGACGCTTTTTGCGTTTTTACCGATGCTTTTTTTCATTACGGGAGTGAGTGGTCAGTATGTGCGGGTGATTCCGATTACGGTGATGGCTGGTTTGACTGGGGCGTTACTGGTATCTTTGTTTTTGTTACCAAGTTTGGGGGTTCGTTTTTTCTCTTTTATTCCTCCAAAAAAGCAGAGAGAGGCAAAATTTCTTCGTGCATTTCAGTTTTGGTATGGAGAGAAGATGAGAGTTATTTTATCTTCTCTGAAGAAAGTATGGATGGTACTGGGATTGAGTGCGGTAGTGTTTTTGTTTTCGATTAGTCTTCTCGTTACTAAAAAAGTTCCAGTGGAGGTTTTTCCCTCATCTGATCAGGTTCTTTTTACGGCTAAGGCAGAGTTACCAGAAGGCACTGAACTGTCAGAGACTAAAAAATTGATTGATCCGATTGAAGGAGTATTGCGTCGGTATTTTGAGCCCCAAGAAAATGGAGATGTGTTTTTAAAGAATTTTATTTTTACAGTGGGAAAGTCTTCCGATGCGGTACGGCAGCCGGGAGAAAGTGGTCAGGCGGAGGAAAATGTGCTGGGGATTACTTTGAATCTCACAGATAAGGATAGTCGTCAGATGAAATCTTATGAGATTGTGCCTCTCTTACGTAAGGAACTGGAAAAAGTAATCCCGCCTTTTGCTGAATTTGAGTTTTCAGAATTAGTGGCAGGTCCTCCGACTGGTGCGCCTGTCGAGGTGAGACTTATCGGTCAAAATCTGGAACGGTTGGAGCGTTTAATAGATCAAGTAAAGGCAGGTGTAGAGAGTTTGACTATAAAGCATGGAGGGCAAACTATTCAGCCAGCGAAAAATGTGCGTGATTCTCGTTCTGAACGGGTAACTCAATTGACGTGGCAGTTTGATCGGGATATTTTGGCTCGGTTCGGCTTAACACCTAGCGCGGTTTTGGAGACGCTTCGAGCTTCGGTTAATGGTGTGACGGCGATTCAGTTGACGGAAGGTGATGATGAGATTGATGTGGATGTACGAATTGATTGGGAAGGAGATAGAGCGTGGGACAATCCTACGTCATTGGAATATGTAGATCGAATTCCGATGAAGACACCTTCCGGAAACTTTGTGACGTTACAGCAGGTTGCTGATGCTTCTTTGTCTTCAGAATTATCTAAAATTGATCATCGTGATGGAGTGAGAGTGATGTATGTGCGAGCAGATTTAGAAAGAGGTATTACGGCTTCCCAGCTTGAATCTGATTTGCAAGCGATTCTTGATGACTTGGATACGGTTCCTGGAGAGATGGTTGAAATTGGGGGAGAAAGTGAGGAAGGGAATCGTTTGATTCGAGAAATGTCTGGAGCGATGCTGGCGGCTTTATTTTTGATTTTCTTGGTTTTGGTCTGGCAGTTTAATTCTTATGTGCAGCCTTTTGTGATTTTGGCTCTGATTCCTTTGTCTTTGACGGGAGTATTTATTGGTTTCTGGATTTTGGGATTGCCATTGTCTTTTCCAACAATGATCGGGATTGTATCTCTAGCGGGGATTATTGTGAATGATGCAATTGTATTGATTGATCGTATCAATCATCAGCATTCAGATGGTGGAGGGAGAAAAAGTGAAGTCGAAGGATATATCGAAGCAGGGAAAGAACGAATGCAGCCTATCTTTTTGACTTCAGTAACAACGGTAGTAGGTATGCTGCCTTTATCTTTATCTGATGAAGTGTGGGGAGGTTTGGGATTTGCGGTTGTTTTTGGGATGGTATTGTCTACGGTACTGACATTGCTTTTGATTCCGTGTTTTTTGATGGTTTTTAGTAGTATGAGAAGAGGTATTGCAAGGTTATGCAAATGGTGTGGGAAGGTCGTGAAGAATGAATAATTTGATGTGCGAGTAATTTTATTGACTACTTCTCTTTATAATGTTATTAACTCTTTGATGGGGATTGAAAATGAGAAAAAGGGGTCTTCGCGTTCTGATGAACATGGTGAGGTTCGTGGTTTAGATGAAGGGATAAAAGAAGTTGTATCTACTTCTACTGCATCATTAGAAATAGTTCAAAACGTAGTTTTTGGTACAACTCACGTTACGAATGCTTCTTTGGAAGAGTACTCGAAAAATGAAGAAACGAAAACTCTTATTGAGGAAGCTAATCATTTAATGGACGATAACAATTTTTCTCAGGCACGAGAAATTTTATTTTCTATAAATGAATCATATATTACAGATGCTCAAATTCTTGCATCATTTATTCTTGTTCGATCTAAAGCTTTGAGTGCTGGAAATAAAACTCAAAGAGTCAATTTAATGATCCAGTCGCTTCAAGATTACCCGGACAATTCATATTTACTTTTTGCTATTGCTAGAGGTTTTTTTTATTTGGGACAATTTGAAACAGCTGCAGAGTATTGTAAGAAATCTCTTGATGTGGATTTAGAGCATAAAGATGCTTTTCGAATGTTTTGTGATCTTACTGGATTTGAATATGGGCTGGAAGAACCTGAAATAGAGCGTTTTAAAGATGTTTTTGAGAATATTAAGAAAAAGAGTGGATCTAATGTTCGAGAGCGTATAGATTTATTAGAAGATCTTTTGGATGATACCTATAGAAATTTAGTAGTTTTGATTGAGATGGCACAAACTTACTTGGAAGGGAATATGTATGAGTCGGCATTTTTGATGTGTAAGGAGGTTCTTAAAAGAAATCCAAATCATGTGCAAGCAGCTTCTATATTTAAAACTATTACAGGTTTTGAATATAATGATGAAAAAAATACAGATGTTTCGTTTCTTGATTTAAAAGCGGAAGAAAGCTTTCGATCTAATGATTTTCAAAAAGCTCAACTATTATCCGAGAAAGTATTGCAAATAAATCCGTTTCATTTGAATGCCTTAATGAGGCTTTTGAGAGTAGATATATCTTTCAGGCAGGATAATTCTCAAAAAGAAATATTAAGAGAAATTATTTTTAAGCATATTGAAATGTTAGATTCAAAGAAATCACTGAATCAACTTTTTCGGTTTGCTGTTGCTCGTAAGAGGATAGGACCTAAAAGATTTATTCGAAAAAGAATGGAGCAATTAGGTTTTTTTGAAAAAATGGAAGAAGAACAGCAGTTGCGATATGCACAAACTCAGTTTGCAGCAAATAAATTTAGGGCAGCCTTTGCTCACTGTAAAAGAGTTTTAATTGAAAATTCGGATAATAAGAAAGCACTAGATATGTATAAGTCTATTTCAGGGTTTGATTATGATCCTGTGAATACAGTAGATATTCGAAAAAATATGAAAAGAGCTTTACAGGCTACACAATCCGAGGTCTTAGATGAAGCTTTTATTTTATTTTTTCGAGTAATACAGCATGACCCTTTTAATATGGAGGCTATAATTAATATTATGAGGTTGCAATCTTCATTTCTTGAACTGGGAAATGAATCTAGAGCGAATGATATTCAAAGCTTAATCACTCAGAGATTATATTTTTGTATACAACCATGGGACGGTCTTTTGGATGTACCAGTAACATTGTTGTTTGAGGCCGCCAAGGCTTCTAATGAAGAATGGCTTAATGTTATCAATAAATGTTTAACTTCTTTTCCGTTGGTAGTTTATTTGCGAGCTGCTCATAGACTTATGCAAAGTAATTGCTCTTATGAAAGTCTAAAGAGTGTTTTAGAGTTTTTTTTACTTGCTGGTGGAGATCAGCAGGAAATAGAAGAATATACAATATACTTGGACGCACTTTCTGAGGACAAAAAATATTCAGATGTTTCGGATGAACCAGTTTCTTCTGAGAAAAATGAAGAAGTTCGAGTTTTTTTAGAACGAGTTAGTTACTTGTTGCGAGATGGTTATTTTGTTGAAGCTTCCAGCCTTTTAAATACCATAGATGAAACAAACATTCTGGATAATGACCTTCATTCATGGTTTGATCGACTTCGAATAAGAGTTTTGAGTGAAGGAGATGATAATAAAAAACTTGATCTTATGGTGCAGAATTTGGAGAAAGATCCTCAAAACTCTTCTTTGCTTTCGTCTATTATTTGTCAGCTTCGCAATATGAATAAGATTGATCAGGCTTTACAGTATTGTGTTCGTTGGCTTGCTTTTGACTCTGTCAATCATGCTGCATTAAAAATGTATAATGACTTTACTGGTTTTGAGTATGGATCAAGTCAATCTGATGAAGCAAAGTTTGTATCTGTTTTTCAGGATATAAAAAACAAAAGCGAAGGAGATTTTCAAACACGTATTGATTTACTTAAAAATCTTTCCGAAGATACAAACCAAAAGCTCATTGTGTTAGCTGAAATGGCACAAGTATATTTAGAAAGGAATATGTGTGAATCGGCATTTTTGATATGTAAAACAATTTTTAAAAGAAATCCAAATCATTCTAAAGCCTGTCTTATTTTTAAATCTATTACAGGGTGTGAATATGAAGACGTTGTAAGCATCGATATTACTTTTTGTCGAAAACAAGCTAAGATTAATAAAGAAAAAAATAGACCTCAAGAAGCTCGATTAATGTATGAAAATATCCTTAAGAAACTTCCCTTTGACCAATCTTCTTTACTTGCTCTCTTGAATCTAGTTCGTGATTTGCCACATCATGAAGATCCACAGAAAACTGAGGATGTTTTTTACATGGTTTTTAACCGTGTAAAGATGACTGAAAATTCTCATTCTCTTGGTGTTTTCCTTAATCATGCTTTTTCTAATTCGGATTTAGATTTGCTAGAAATTGTACTTAGGAGAATGTTGGATTTGAATTTTGGTATTCAAGATATACTTAACTTGAAAACTTATGATAAACGCAATTTATCTCACTTTGTTCAAATTCATAGATTTTTTCTTCAAAACAATAGTATTCAAAAGGCAAAAGACTTGGAGCTATTGATCACTCAAAAAGTTAAAAATAGAAGGACTTTGTTAGACTGTTATAAACTTTATATGTCTTTAACTTCCATTTTAGGGAGTGGATCAAATGTTGTATACATTCATACTCTTTCTAGCAAGATAGAGTATGATCTTTTGTCTTTAGTGAAAACACTTCTTAATGAGGGATCTAAGAGCGTTAGAAAAAAAGCTAAAACATTTATTTCTCAGCCTGGTTTATTGCTCCGATATCTTAACGTTCTTGTGAGAGAAGATATAAATTTTTATAATGACGTATATTTTGTTGAATTGAAATTGCAGGCTAATTTGAAGTTAAGACGGTTTGATGATGTTCGAAAGTCATTTAAGCAGCTTAAGTCTATAGCTTCTTCTAAAATAATTGAAAAGTATGAACTTTCTGTTCAGAAAGTGCTTGATTCTCAGTCACTGCATCAGACGATTATTTATGGAGGGAGTGATCAAGGTGCTGTTATTAATGATATTGCTGGTGGTTCTAAAGTTCCCGTGAATAAAATTAGTCAAAGAGTCACGTTCGAAGAATAAAAGTGAATTTTCAAAAGAGTTATGTTTCGGGTTAGATTTTTAGAGGCTTGAGAGGCGGAATCGTTCGACAAAATGCTTTTTTTCAGTACAAATGGGGTATGTCACAGGAAGTTTATCTGACGACGCCGATTTATTATGTGAATGACGTGCCTCATATCGGTCATGCGTATTGTACTTTGGCAACAGATACTTTGGTGCGTTATTGGCGAAAGAAGATTGGAAAGGAAAATGTGTTTTTTCTGACGGGGACGGATGAAAATTCTCAAAAAACGGTCGATGCTGCGAAAGCTTCTGGGAAGGATATTCCCGAGTATTTGGATGAGATGGCTGGTATATGGAAATCAACCTGGGATCAAATCGGAGTTTCGTATGATGATTTTATTCGAACTACAGAAAAGAGACATTGGGGTGTAGTGAATGAGGTTTTTAAAAAAATTCACGGAAAGGGTGATATCTATAAGGATACTTACGTGGGCAAGTATTGTACGGGGTGTGAAGCGTTTATCAAGGATTCAGAATTGGATGAACATGGTTATTGTCCTCACCATAAGCGCCCACCTCAGCTTTTGGAAGAGGAGAATTATTTTTTTAGGCTTTCGAAGTATCAAGATGAGTTAATAAAGTGGTATAAAAATCAGCCAGAGCAGTTGATGCCAGATTCTCGACGTAATGAAGTGATGAGCTTTATAAAGTCTGGTTTGGAGGACGTATCAATTTCTCGAGAGACGGCGGAGTTTGGGATTCCGTTACCAATTGATCCGAAGCATAAGGTGTATGTCTGGTTTGATGCTTTGATCAATTATTATTCGGCGTTACAGGGAACGAAGTATGAGCATTTTTGGGAGTCGGCGCAGCATATTATTGGGAAGGATATTATTCGGTTTCATTGTGTGATTTGGCCAGCGATGTTGATGAGTGCGGGGATTGAGTTGCCGAAAAATGTTTTTGCGCATGGTTTTTTTACGATTGATGGGGTGAAGATGTCGAAAAGTTTGGGGAATGTTATTTCTCCTTTGGAGCTCTCTGAGAAGTATGGGAATGATGCGCTTCGAGTGGGCTTGCTCTCAAGTTTTGAATTTGGAAATGATGGTGATTTTTCATTGGCTCATTTTGATGACTTTTACCGGACGAAGTTGTCGGGAGGTGTTGGAAATTTATTTAATCGGGTCATAACTCTTTTTCATAAATTGTGGGATGGAAAAAAACCATACATAGAAAAATCTCAAAAAAGTGGAGAAGGTTGGGAGGAAAGGTTTTCTCAGGCTTTGGAAAAAAAGAGGGTAAAAGAAGCTCTAGATGTATTTTTCGAAATGGTAGATGCTTGTAATAGGCATATCAATGATGTTCAGCCATGGAAGCTAGATCCGCCTGATGCTCGGGCTAGTATGAATAAGCTTTTGACTATGCTTGTGACTCTTACTGATATGGCTGAGGTTATTTTGCCAGAGAGTGTAGTGAAGATGCGAAAAATGCTGGGTGATGATGAGAAGGTTGGAGATGCAGAAATTTTGTTTGAGAGGAAATAATTGTGTCATCCTGAACTTGATTCAGGATCTCAATCATAAACGAAGCCTAGAGGAGATTCTGAAATAAATTCAGAATGACATTTTATAGCTTACGAAGACGTCATCGTCTTTGTATAGAGTAATGCTGAGTATGGAGATGATAACATCTCCAAGAGCGAGAATATATCAAGAAATATATATTTTTACTTCCACGTGTAAGCGTCATAGATCCAACTAATGAGGTTTTTGGTTTCGCCAAATCGGTCTTCAGATCCCAAGATAACGGTTATGATTTCATTTCCTTCGTTTGTGGTTCCGAGTGCTACGAAACATTGTCCAGCGAGATTGGTGAAGCCGGTTTTGAGTCCTGTGATATTGAGAAAGCTGTCGAGGAGTTCATTGGTGGAGGCCTTTTCATGAAAAAATTCTTCGTCAACGGATGTTCCATAGAAATGTTTTTGAGAGACGATTTCTCTTACAAAATCGTATTTGAGAAGAATTCTGGCAAGCTTTGTAATGTCTCGAGCGGACATGATGTTTCCGGTGACTTTCGTTTCGTCTGATCGATTGTTTTTTCTGATGGTTATGTCGAGTCCGGTGGGATTTAAAAATTGAGCCGAATGAAGCCCGAGAGATTTGGCTTTTTCATTCATAGTGTCGACAAAGTTTACACCAAACATATCTTCGTGATAGAGGGCTAGAGCTACAGCAGCATCATTAGCGGATGGTATGAGGAGGGCTTCGAGGAGTGTTTTGATGGTGAGTTTTTCGTATTCATAGAGTTCTATTTGTGATCCTTGAGCTTTGGTAGCGGCGAAGGGAATGGTGACTACTTCATCGAGTTCGTGATTTTCCAGAATTATGAGGGCGGTCATGAGCTTACTGAGCGAGGCGATGTATTGGGGACGGTCGGCGTTTTTATTGAGCAAGGTTTTTCCGGAATTGGTGTCGATGGCGAGGATTGCTGTGCGTGGATCTTCGATGAGTTTTGGGGCAACTTTTTGACTGACTTTTTGTGGCCACAGGCTCGGTTTAAAGATTTCTATTTGGGGGAGGGCGTGGGCGTTTTCAGTTCCTCCAAAGAGATCTTGAGCTGGTTGTGAGAGGATAGCGAAAAGGATGATTTCAAGCATATATGTTGGTTTTTTGGGAGAAGTTTTTTATTGTTTTATTCGCCATGTAGTGGTACCTGATTCGTCGATTAATTCAACTCCGAATTGCGATTCGATTTGGTTTCGAATGAGATCTGATGTCGCCCAATCTTTGTCGTTACGAACTTGTTTTCTTTTTTTTATAAGAGTTTCAATTTCTTTTTTTTCTGATTCAGAAATAATTTTTTCCGGAAAGAGGACAGAAAAAATCTGGTCGAAATCTTTTTCAAAAAATAAGCCAGCGCTACGGGCTTGGGCGGCTGTCAATTGGTTGAGTTCTCGTTTTTTCATTAGATCTTGGATGAGTGTAAATACTGTCGCCAAGGCTTCTGGTATGTTGAGGTCGTCATTGAGAGCTCTTTGAAATTCGTTTGCGTATGGGAGGATGAAGTTTTCATTAATATCGTATTGATCTTTGGATTTTTCCTGGCAGATTCTGTGAGCTTCTCTCATTCTGGCAATGGAGCTACGAGCTTGTGTGAGAGTATTTTCAGAGAAATTGAGGGTGGTTCGATAGTGAGCTGAGAGAAGGGCGTAACGGATTTCTTCGCCTTTCCAGCCTTTTTTTAATAAGTCGCGAATGGTGTAGAAGTTGCCTTTGCTTTTACTCATTTTCTCTCCATCAACGAGGAGGTGTTTGGTGTGGAGCCAGTAGTTGACGGATTTGTGTCCGCCGTTTGCTCCTTCATTTTGAGCTATTTCACATTCGTGGTGGGGAAACTTATTGTCTTCTCCACCGGTATGGATGTCAAAGTGATCTCCGAGTAGCTTTTGGCTCATGGCAGAGCATTCGATATGCCAGCCGGGATATCCTCGTCCCCAAGGACTGTCCCATTGCATGAGGTGATTGGGTTCGGCTTTTTTCCAGAGAGCGAAGTCGAGAGGTTTTTCTTTTTCATCATTTATTTCTATTCTTGCTCCGGCGATGAGGTCTTCGAGTTTGTTTTTGGAGAGTTGACCGTATGTTTTGAATTGCTCGGTTCTGAAATAGACTGATCCGTTAACTTCATAGGCAAATCCTTTGGCAATGAGTTTTTGGGTGAGGTTGATTTGTTCGGTAATGTAGTCAGTGGCACGAGGTCTGTGATCTGGTGGGAGGATGCGGAGGACTTTTTCGTCTTCTATAAAGGCATCTTCGAAAAAACGAGCTATGGCAAAAGGATCTTTTTTTTCTAAGCGGGCTTTTTTGAGAATTTTATCTTCGCCTTCGTCGTGGTCAGATACGAGATGTCCTACATCTGTGATATTTTGAACTTTGGTAGTTTTATATCCGGCATACTCAAAGACTCTGGTGAGGAGATCTGCCATCATAAAGGAGCGGAAGTTGCCTATATGGGCAAAGTCGTAGACGGTGGGACCGCAGGAGTAGATTTTAACTTCACCAGCTTTTAGGGGTTTAAAAGTTTCTTTTTTTCCGGTGAGGGTGTTCTGCAAAAAAATTTCTGGCAACATGCAAAACGATTATTGAGAGATGAAGAATTTTGGCAACTGTTTTTGTTTGTTGTGTCATTCCAGCTTGTTTGGAATCGCATGTTGAAACTATCATTACGCTAATCTTCACACGATCTTGGACAAATCATTACAACTGTATTGACTTTTTCTTTTTATTTATTTATTGTTTATGAATAATTCAGAGCGTTTATCGTTTGATGAGGTTCGAGGACAGATTGATACCTCAGGGATTGTGCCGGAAAATACAGACCCTCTTTTGAGTTCTGAGGAATTTGTTGGGTATGATGAAGATGGTAATATTACGCAAAAGTTTAATAGTTTTTATACGTTTTTTTCCGATTTAGAGGATAATTGTATGAGCCTTTGGTCTCAATATTATAATGATGGTTTTCTTCTCAAGTATCTTGAACTTGACTATAATCATGCTGGTTCGCTGATGGGTGACGAACTTGTGAATTATATTCAGGATAGATCGCATCAGTACCTTGGTCTTTTGCAAGCGAGAAAAAAACTGGATGCTGAAAGGGGTGAGTTGTGTGATCGCTTAAAAGAATCTTATCAAAAGACTCTTGTTCTCTTTCGTGAGGGTGCTTGTTGGGAAGATTTGCCGAAAGATCTACGAGAGTCTTTTTTCAAAGATTTATACGAAGCCTATATATTTATGCGTCAATTTGTATCGAGGGATATTCATTTATTTGCATAAGAGGCTTTTTTTTCGAAGGCTTGTTCGATTTTCTCTGCCAGATTGAAATCTTTTTCGGTGACTTTGCTTTTACTGTGGGTGCTGAGTTGGATGGTGACTTTTCCCCAGGAGAGTTGGATATCGGGGTGATGGTCGGCGGCTTCGGCGATGGTGCCAACTGTGTTTACAAAGTTTAGGGCTGATTGAAAGTCTGGAAAGGAATAGGTTTTTTCGATGGCTGGGATATCGGGGTTTAGTTTCCAGTCGGGATATTTTGTGAAAAAGTCTTTCATGGTGTTTATGCCAGGAGTTTTTGAAGCATTTGTATGAGGAATCGTCCGAGGAAGTCGAGGGCGATCAGAGCTACAATGGGTGAAAGGTCGATCATGCCGATGCGAGCCCAACGGAAAGGGGTTAGGATTGGTCGGACGATTTGAGCCAAAAGTGATCCGAGTGGTGATGCTCCACGAGCAAACCAACTCATAAGTACATAGATCAAAATAGCCCAGTACATGAGCTGGATAAGGATGTTTATAAATCGAATAGCAAACAGGATAAGTGTTTCGGTCATGTATTAGTAAATTTCTGGCGGGGCGACTTCTTCTATAACTTTAAGTATGCTTTGGAAGTATGATCCAATGAGAGGAAAATTTACAAATTGACTCAAAACCCAGATGAGGACTCCGAAAATGACGGTCATCCCGATTAAAATTCCCAAACCTCGAAATATACCGGCTACCAAGTTTATGCCCATGATGCGCCATGGGGATTGAAGATATTGAATAAAATCTGTAAATCCGGCGGCTTTTAGGGTATTTACGACATGGTGTATGTCTTTTTCGGTTACGGAGTCTTTTGTTTTTTTCGTTTTTGGTGACATACTCTTACTTTAGTTTTTTGCTCGAAAAAGTAAACTGGAGCTGTGAAAGATGATTCAAAAAAATTTTCGTTTCATGCGAAAAAAATTCCGATGGGGCCGGGATGTTATTTGTTTTGGGATAAGGATGGCGAAATACTTTATGTGGGGAAGGCAAAGCACTTACGTAAACGGGTAGCGAGTTATTTTCAAAAAAACAAACAGCCAGCGAAGACTCGGGTTTTGGTATCTAAAGTAGATCGGATTGAGACGCGGGTGGTGAATTCTGAGATGGAGGCTTTGATTTTGGAGAACAATCTCATCAAAGAATTGTCTCCGCGGTTTAATATTCGACTGAAGGATGACAAGAACTTTGTTTATTTGCATGTTACCAATGAAGACTGGCCCAAGATGGAGATTACGAGGCGTTTGGTGAGGGATGGTAGTTTTTATCTGGGGCCAAAGACTTCGACAAAAGAATTTCGAGAGACGGTGCGGTTTTGCCAAAAATTTTTTCGGATTCGGATGGTGAAGTCTTCTTTGGATTATTACCCGCATTTATTATCCGGAAAATTTGAGGTGAGTCGGGAGGAGTATTTGAAAAATGTATCGATGATGAAGCAGTTTTTGGGAGGACAGACGAGGAATGTGTTACAGGTTTTACAAAGTCGGATGATGGGGTTTGCTGAGGATAAAAACTTTGAGGCGGCGGCAAAAACACGTGATCTGATCCAGTCTATCCAGGTTTCTACACAAAAGCAGGCGGTGCAGATCAAGGATCAGGTCAATCGTGATTTTTTGGCGTTTGAGCGAGAAGGTGATTTGGCGTATTTTGTGCGAATAGCGTTTCGTCATGGTCAGATGCTAGATCAGAATGAGGTGGTGTTTCGAGCTCGTGATTTTTTTTCCGATGAAGAGGTGGTGGAGGCGTTTTTGTTACAGTTTTATCCCAAGGTAGATGTCTTGCCTCGAGAAATTTATGTTGGCTCCCAGCTAGATAACACGCTTGAGGTAGAAGGTTTTTTAATGGAATCTTTTCCTGATAGTGGGAAGTTGGAGATTATTGTTCCGCAGAAAGGAGATAAAAAACGAGTGCTGGAGATGGCAGAAAAAAATGCTCGTCAATTTGCGGAGCGTAAGAAATTGGAAGAAATGTCTCATGCGGAAAATTTTGCGAAAGCATTACCTGAATTGGCGGAGCATTTGGGACTATCTGATCCACCTCATCGGATAGAGTGTTTTGATATTTCTCATTTGAGCGGAACGGCGACGGTGGCGAGTCAAGTGGTATTTGTCGATGGTGAGCCAAAAAAATCTGAATATAGAAGATTTAAACTCAAGACTTTGAATGGAAAAATTGATGATTTTGCGTCAATGCGAGAGATTTTATCTCGTCGTTTTGCACGGAAAGAAGATAAGAAGTTTGCTGAAAAATTTCCGGATTTGATTGTGATTGATGGTGGAAAGGGGCAGTTGTCGAGTGTAATGAAGGCGGTGGATGATTTTTCGAAGGACAATCTTTTTCCTGATGATTTTGATCCAAATAGTCAGATTATTGCTTTGGCGAAGCGGGAAGAGGAGATATTTCGTCCGGGACAAAAAGAGCCTTTGCTTTTGTCTTTTGAGAGTAGCGCTTTGAAATTGTTGCAGCGTATTCGTGATGAAGCTCATCGGTTTGCGATTACTTTTAATAGAGCCGTTCGGCAAAAAAAGGCTCATAAATCGGTTTTGGATGAGATTTCGGGGATTGGGGGAGTGACGAAGAAGAAGTTACTCAAAAAATTTGGTTCGGTATTAGAAATTAAAAAAGCTTCAGATAAGGAGCTTTTAGAGATTTTGAACAAAAAACAGATGGAGAGTCTGCGGAAGCAGTTGTAAATTTTTACTCCTCTGAAAACAAGAATCTTATCTTTATGGTGCTTTTTTTGATATTCCTGTTTGTGCAGGAATGTGAAAATACTGGTTGTCACTCCGAATTTATTCTGGAGTCTAGAGGTAAGTTAGTATGTATTTTAGAGGACTGAATTAAAAATAAGGCTTGTTGTTCACTTTGTTCTGTATTTAGAATATTGATTTATGGCTAGATCCCGTAATAAATGCGGGATGACAGAATAAAAGAAACTCTCTTACACTAACTAACGTGAGTGATGCACTCGCTTTTCATAAAAACGAGAATGCCTTCAGCACTCTCCTTTTGCGAAAAGCTCGCTTTCACTTCGAACGCATCGACCGAGAGGGAGTTTGTACAAAGAGAACCAACGTTTGTGTGTTCTCAAACTCTTTGCTTCTTACCTATCATACGATAGGAATACCCTGTTATGCCTTTGGAAAAGGCGATGATCCATCCGCACATTCCCGTACGGATACCTTGTTACGACTTAAGCCCAGTCACTGGTTTCACCTTAGGCCACGATTATTTCGCAGACTTTGGGTGCCCCCAGCTCCCATGCCTTGACGGGCAGTGAGTACAAGACCCAGGAACATATTCAACGTGCCGTAGCTGATACACGTTTACTAGCGATTCCAACTTCATGAGGTCGAGTTTCAGACCTCAATCCGAACTGAGACTAGTTTTCTCCGATTGGCTCCACCTTACGGCTTTGCTTCAGTTTGTACTAGCCATTGTACCACGGGTGTAGCCCCAGACATAAGGGCCATGCTGATTTGACGTCATCCTCACCTTCCTCCGGTTTATGACCGGCAGTCTCGTATGAAAGTACAACATACGATGAGGGTTGCGCTCGTTTACGGACTTAACCGAACACCTCAAGGCACGAGCTGACGACAACCATGCAGCGCCTGTCACCTATCCAGCCGAACTGACCTAATTATTTCTAAAAAGTACGATAGGGATGTCAAGTCTGGGTGAGATTTCTCGCTTAGTGACGAATTAAACCCCATAGTCCACCGCTTGTGTGGGTCCCCGTCTATTCCTTTGTGTTTTAGCCTTGCGGCCGTACTACACAGGCGGCGTGCTTAACGGGTTACCTTAGGCACAGAGACCAGGTCGAGGGTCCCTACACCGAGCACGCATCGTTTACGGCGTGGACTACACGGGTATCTAATCCGTTTCGCTCCCCACGCTTTCGTCCCTGAGCGTCAGGAATGGTCCAGTATGCTGCCTTCGCTTTTGGTGTTCCTGTGCATATCTACGGATTTTACCCCTACTTGCACAATTCCACATACCTCTCCCATCCTCTAGTGTAGAAGTTTCCATCACAGCACCAATGTTGAGCACTGGTATTTAATGACAGACTTTCTCCACCGCCTGCGGACGCTTTACGCCCAATAATTCCGGATAACGCTTGCTCCTTACGTATTACCGCGGCTGCTGGCACGTAATTAGCCGGAGCTTATTCCTCGGGTACCGTCAGATTTTCTTCCCCGAGAAAAGAAGTTTACACACCGAAATGCTTCATCCTTCACGCGGTGTCGCTCCGTCAGGCTTTCGCCCATTGCGGAAGATTCCCTACTGCTGCCTCCCGTAGGAGTATGGGCCGTGTCTCAGTCCCATCGCGGCTGGTCATGCTCTCACACCAGCTACTCGTCATAGTCTTGGTAGGCTTTTACCCCACCAACAAACTGATAAGCCATAAGCCCCTCCTGTACCGCAAAAGCTTTACTCTTTCGAGACTATCCGGTATTAGCCCACCTTTCGGTGGGTTGTCCCCGAGTACAGGGCAGGTTCTTATGTATTACTCGCTCGTCCGCCACTTTCACTTGCTGAATAAATCCAACAAGATCACGTTCGACTTGCATGTATTAGGCGCACCGCCAGCGTTCATCCTGAGCTAGGATCAAACTCTCCTTAAAAAAAGAAAATTTGAAAAAATTTCAAAAAGAATAAACGTTGATTTTTGGTTGTATCAATATCAGAATATTCTGATACTGTTATGCGTTCGAAATGAAAAAGAGCTTTTAAGCTGCTTTTGAAGTGAATATGCTTCAAAACACCCCCCAAAAGCCAGCGCATTGTATGGAGTTTCCATTTCTCTGTCAAATTTATTTTTAGAAGCTCTGAAAAATGTCTTAATGCTGTGTTGGATACACTAAAAATTTATCATCGTACAGCGAAATGTACGATTCCCGTATTTTTAGTTTTCTGCCTTGCCTAAGATTATTTTTGATACCTTCTTCTTCATAGAAAAATGTCTTTGTTTGACAAGGTGTGTGGAAGTGCGTATAAGTCTTTCTGTTATTATTTTTGACAATGCTTGCGAAAAGACGATGGAGAAAACGGTTACGAACGCATGGGTTTCGGGCTCGTATGCAGACTCCTGGGGGGCGAAGGGTTTTGGCAAATCGAAGAAATAAGGGGCGAAAGCTTTTGTCGGTGGCTTCAAAGGAGAAGCCGTGGACTTAGTTTTTATAAACTATTGATATGCTTCCGAAGGAGGATCGGTTTACAAGTCGATTGTTTGATGCCAAGTTTAAAAAATCTCGATCTTTTCGGTGGAAGGATTGTCTTTTTTTAGTTTCTTCGGATAATGATCGTTCGCATTGTGCGGTGGTGGTATCAAAAAAAGTGGCAAAATTGGCTGTGCGGCGCAATCGGATTCGTCGCCAAATTTATGAACTTTTACGTTTTCACTTGTATAAATATTTAAGAAAGCAAAATGTTATTTGTCTTTACAAGGGAGATCAAATCTTTCAGAATTCACAGGATTTTGTAGAAGGACTTGGAAAACTGCGACAGTTTTTGAGTCGTTCTCCAAATAAAGCTTCTTTTTCTCGTCATAGATGAATACGATTAAACATTTTTTGAAAAGTTTCTTATTGTGGTTTGCGGTTTTTTATGTTTTGCTGTTGGGCTTTCAGCATTTTTTTGGTGAAGAACAACCATCTGATCAGCCGGTAGTTTCATCTGTTACTGTTACACCTGAAAAGAAGTCTTTTGTGACCGGAAACTTGGTGCGTTTGGTGGTGGAGAATCAGCGTGAAGAAAAAATTACTTTCACCTCTCCTTGTGAGCGAGGGGGGGCGTTACAGGTTTTTTATGTGGGGAAACATGAAGAGACAGATGTTTCGGGTGATGCTTTTGAAAATTGTTCTGATTCTTTAGCAACAGGTTTTTCTTTAGAGCCTGGTGCGAGTCATGTTTTTAGTCTTCGTTATTTTAATGAACGATTGTTTGGCGATGAGGGGACTTATAAGGTACTTATGGACTTTTCTTTTGGTGAGAGTGATGTTGTTACCATTGAGTCTTCTGCTTTTGAAATTAAAAGAGCGGGTGTGTTTCGTCAGCTTTTTCGAGCTATTGTGACGAAGCCTTTGTTTAATATTTTGGTGTTTTTTACGGAGGCTTTACCGACACATTCTTTTGGATGGGCGATTGTAATGCTGACACTTCTTGTGAGACTACTTCTTTTTGTTCCTAATCAAAAGGCGATGAGATCGCAACGAGAGTTGCAGAAATTGCAACCAAAAATGGATGAATTACGACAAAAATATAAAGATAATCAGCAAATGATGGCGATGAAGACGATGGAACTATATAAGACTCATAAGGTGAATCCGATGGGTTCCTGTTTGCCGACTTTATTGCAAATGCCTTTTTTGTTGGGAATTTATTATATTATTCGGGATGGTTTGTCGCCTCATTTACATTACTTGCTTTATAGTTTTCACAAGGTGCCTGATTTAACGGCAGTGGAGAATGCTTTTTTTGGGCTTGATTTGGCTCAGAATGGAACGTTGGTTTTAGCTTTGTGTGTGGGTTTGGCTCAATTTGTAGCTGTAAAATTATCTTTTCTTGCTGCAAAGAAAAAACAGTCTCAATCATCTTCTCCAGCGAAACAAAATACTGGTCCTTTGGGACAAATGCAGCAGATGAATAAGGTTATGCTATGGGTGATGCCGGTGATGGTGGCTTTTTTTACGACGAGTTTTCCGGCTGGAGTGGGAGTGTACTGGCTGACGTCTACGATTTTCGGAGCTTTTCAACAGCAGTATGTAAATTGGAAACTTGATCAGCCGCAAGTGCGTCGGCGTTAAGATTTTTGGTGCTTTGGAAACTGTGTTTTTTATCTTTTTTCCTCTTTTTACTTTCTCGTTTTTAGTTTCCACTCCTGATCTTTTAATTCCAGTAAAAATCCATTGGTGTCTTTTATGGTGATGAGAGGGATTTTGTTTTCTTCGGCAAAAGTAATGAGGGTTTGACCTGGTTTTTGTGTTCCGAGGAAAAGAATGCCTTGGGTGGGGATGGGTAAAAAGTCGGGATATTTGGTTTTGGTCAATGCCCACCAGTCGCTTTTTAGGTTGATAGGGTGCTGTTTTAGCTTTGTAAAATCTTCATCTTCTGGATTATTGATGAACCAGATAGTATGGTTTTCAAAGTTTCCTCGAATTAGATTTTCCGATATGAGAAGAACAGATGTTTGGTGAAATATTGTTTCTTTGCCTATGGCTTGTTCTTCAAGTGAGATAGTTTTTTTCTGAAAGTACGGCATTATAGTGCCTAGAGTACTTTGGAGTGAGAGTGAATTTTGATCTCCGAAGGTAAAGATTTGTTTTTGAGGAGTTTGTATAATGAGTCCGTTTTTTTCACCGAAGATGTGAAGGGTAATGATTTTTTTGACTGTGACTTCGTAGATTAAAAATATTAGGACTATTCCAAGGAGTATCCAGATTATTTTTTCTAGAGTTTTTTTCATGATTTAATTTTCCGTTTGAGGTGTGTGATTTTTTGTTTCTGTTTTTACTATTTCATCTTCTTGTCTTTGTCTTAGCTCTTTGAATGCCCTTTCCCAAACGGCTGTTGAAAACACTTCTATGATTGAGGTGAGGTAGGCAGCAAGAGCGAGTAATATGAGTCCGACTATACTGACTCCGAAGACAGCAATGGTGAGCCATGCTGATTTGGCAAAAAATGATAGAGCAAAAACGAGCAGGAATGGTACGCCTAGAACCACTATGACGTTGACAATGATGCGAACGTTGACTAGGAGCATCAGAAGGATGATCGACATAGTGGCCTTGAAATTTAGAAAAACGAGTCCCAGACTTTTTTTAATAGATGTGGCAACGGGGCATTTTTCACAGACAACGTAAAATTGAGCAAATGATATGAATACGTTTACAAAGAGTGATATGATAAAAAACACTGCGACCAGAGGAAAAATGATGCTTGAAAATATTTCACCATTGTAATATCGATACATAGTGACGGTAAAAAGACAGATGCTCATAATGGAGAAAGGAGCAAAGATGGCATTGAGTTCAAAGAGCCTAGGAAAATATTCAAAGCCGTCGAGGATTTTTTGTCGAATGGAAAAATGTGAATCTGGGTATTCGAATTTTTGTCGTATGGAAAGAATCAGTGTTGAGAGTATCCAGGCTGGGAAGAAAAACTGAAATAAAACAATGAAAAGTGCCAAAAATATAACCCACCCAAGTAAGTTATGATCAATTATGAAGGATATTCCGCTGCCGAGCTTGTCATAGACGAAGTGATTTTCGACAAAGCCTAATTCTTCGGACAGTAGCGTCGACTGCCAAGCGATTTCTCCAACGAAAAATATGACGGCGACAAAGCTTGGCACGAAGACCAACCATTTGAGTTTTGGGGCGCGTGTGGTGAGATTCCACGCGTCATGAATAATTTTAGCATAATTCATGGACGGCGGTATTGTGGTATTTTTGGGGAAAATGTCAAAGACTTTATTGACATGTATTTTTTTGTATTGTATTTGTTATTTGTCTTTTGTTGTAATCTATAGTATTGCACAAGACTGTTTCTTTGACAGGTCGGTGTCTGGATTGTGGAGAGAGATGATTTTGTGCGTGATCGGATTTTTTCTCTTCATAATGGTATTTGTTTGAAATCGAAATTAAAGGAATTGATTATGGCAACTATTCAACTTTCCGTAGGTAGAGAAGATTCTACTGTTGCGTTGGAATTGCGTTCGACTGAGATGAAACTTGGTTTGAAATTTTGTATTACTCCTCTGGGGAAAGAATCAAAGTGTGGAGAGTTGTACTTTGATCAGCTTCCTACTTCAATTCTTTTCACTCGGGGACAATTAACTACTAAAAGAACGCATAATAAAGAATCATTTCAGTGGCATGGTCGGCAATCTGTTACTGTCTATTATTCTTTTTATTTTGTTCCCCTTATTGTTTCTAAGGGCCAGTACGGAATGGTATTGTCTTTTAGCTCAATTGATATATTTCTTTTGTGCTTTAATGCAGAAGAAGACTCAATCGAGATCATGAAAAACGAACATGGTTCAAACTTTATTGAGCAGTGTGGGAGATTTAGTAGATGTTTTGATTTAGATTCGAATGTTTGTGTTACATTTGATCCTTCTCCTAACTCTAAATAGATGAAGATACTGACGGTTCGAAATGTTCTAGCCCGGTTTTGTTGAGATCGGGCTTTTTTTTCTTATTTTGGGTATGTTTCTGTGAATTTTTTCTGAATTGCTTCATATTCAATCCAAAAATTGGGATAATACTTTTTCATGTATTTGTTTACTTCTTTTCTTCTAGATTCGTACTCTTCTTTCTTTTTTGGATTAAAGAAATCTAATTCGTGTTGGAGATGTTTCTCTAAAATTTCAAGCAATCTTTCGTAGGCTTGTTCTTTTTTTTCTAATACTCCTTGATCTACTTTTCTAGATCTTTCTTCGAAAAACTCACTAATTGCTTTTTTTGCTTTTTTTATTTTCCCCTCTATGAATATTGTGAGTAGAGAGCTTGGAAGGCTATTGATAAGTCTGTTTTTTAACTTTTCCAACTTTTCTTTCGTTTCTCCTTTTATCTCTTCTTGTTCTTTGATTTTTTCTATGCTGTTGCGTGATTCTTGTATTATGGCTATTGCTTCATGATTTTCATAGGAATTTTTGTTTTGTAGTGAATCGAGTGGCATATTCTTTTTTATGTTCCCTTCATTCTATCACAAAGAGAGTTTTTTGTGAATTTTGTTACTCTGTTTTTTGTATTTTAATACAGCTTGGATACGTCGTAGTGTTTTACTTCTTTCGTAAGATTCCTTGGTTTCCCGTTTTCCATAGCGTTGAGGAAATTGGTTTTTTTCGGGTTTTGATAGATGAGACCGAGGGGTATTTTTTCGTTTTCGGATTCGACGATTTTCCGGGCGTCCCAGATATTTGTATGGTCGTATTTTTTGATGGTTTCGACTTCTATGGTGTTTTCGAGGTACCACTGGTTGGAGGTTTGTTTATTGTAGGTGGGGCAGGTTTGGAGGATCGAGACAAAGGCGAAACCTTTATGATTGAGCGCTTTGCGAAAGGTGTCTGTCATGTGGTCGGGGTGGCTGGAGGTGGTTTGGGCGACGAAGGATGGCTTTTGGCTGAGTACAAGTTCCAAGGGGTTAAGTGGATCTACAGGAACACCTTCAGGAGCGGCATTACGGCGGCATCCTCTGGGAGAGGTGCTGGATGCTTGTCCGGTGGTCAGGGCGTAGTTTTGGTTATCGTGGAGTAAAAATAGGATAGGGTAGTCGTTGCGGATAGCGTGGATGAGGTGGTTGACGCCTTCGCTCAAGGTTGCTCCGTCTCCTGCGGTGGCAATGACGGTGAGGTTGGGGTTGGCGATTTTGGCGCCGGCGGCGAGTGGCAGTATGCGTCCATGGAGTCCGTGGATGGTGTAGCCTTGGATTTTATCAGATTCATTGCCACTGCAGCCGATATCAAAGCAGAAAAGGATATTTTGATGATCTATATTTTCTAGGACAAGTGATCTTTTGACGGCATTTTGGATGGCATAGTTGCCGCATCCTCCACACCAGGTCATGAGTTCGTCGGTTTCGTACTCTAGGTATTGATCGGATTTTTTCGCGAGGACTTTGAGATCTTGTGATTTCATGATTTGGTATGTTTATCAATGTATTCTATGACATCTTCAATGAAAAAAGGACGTCCATCGTATTTGAGAAATTTTTGTTTTAGTTTTAGCCCAGTTTTTTGTTCTAAAAGGTTTCCGAGTTGTCCGAGGTAGTTTCCTTCTATGAGATGAATATTTGCATTGTTTTTGTGTACTTTTTCGAACATCTTGGTTTTGAGCGGCCAGAGATAATCGTAGTGGAGGTAGTTGACGGATATATTTTTGTCTTTGTAAAACTCAATGATGTCGAGCATAGTGGTGCGGGTACTGCCCCACCCGATAAAGCTAATGTCGGCTTTGATATCTCCGTATAAAGTCGGTTCAGGAAGTTCTTCGAGGAGTGTCTCAAGTTTTCTATTACGTTTAGCGTACATTTTACCGGCTTCTTCTCCTTCTTCAGTTAAAACACCGTCTTCTTTATGTTCGTCACTGTTAGCGAAGTACCACGTTTTACATGATCCCGGGAGCCAGCGTTTGGATACGCCTGATTTGGTTAAAGCATAGCGGTCTGAGCTTGCGAGTTTTTTCAGATCTTTTCCTTCTGTGAGATTCCGTTCGATGGCGATGCTTTCGAAATCTTTTGGATCAATAGTGTGTTTGGACTCGGCGGTGACTTTATCACTGAGGAGTATGACAGGGATTTGATATTTTTCAGCGTAATTGAGGGCGTGTTGAATATTATTGTAGGTATCGACAGGATCGCTGACACCGATGACGAGTCGTGTAAATTCGCCATGTCCGGCATGGATGGCGAGGTTGAGGTCGCCTTGGGCGGTCCAAGTGGGAAGTCCTGTGCCGGGTCCAGGACGTTGGACGATGATTATGACTAAGGGAGTTTCGATGATGCCGGCGAGTGATACGGTTTCTGTCATTAAATCAAAACCACCTCCAGAGGTAGCACATAAGGCTCTCGTGCCTCCGTGTATAGCGCCCAGAGCGAGTTGAGCGACGGTTATTTCGTCTTCAGCTTGCTTGACGATGACTCCTGTTTTTGTGCTCATATTGGCCATGTGAGTGAGGATGGAGCTGGAAGGGCTCATGGGGTAGGCGACGTAGAATCGAACTCCAGCGTGTACAGCTCCGAGGGCAAGAGAGTGATTTCCATCGAGAAGTTTTCGTGTTTTTTTCTTGGTAGGGAGTGGGATATCTGAGATTTTTTTTACTTCGTTGAAGGCAGCCTTGAGGCATTTAATGGCAATTTTTGAAATTTCTGGTTTGCGCTGAAATTTTTTTTCGAAGAGTTTTTGGACGATTTTTAGTTCAAATCCTAGTGCTTTCCAGACCATGCCTGTGAGAATGACATTCGCCATGAGTTCGTTTCCGCCGTATGTATGGGCGAGTTGTCTGGCTTTGGTACTGATAATGGTTATGTTTTTTTTCTTGGCTTGATCAAGAATGTCTTTGATGCCTTGGGTGCGTTCATATCCATGGATAAGGGTCCCTTTGGGCTTGAGTGCCTGATGGTAGGCAACTAAGCTCGGTTTATCGATAGCGACGAGAATGTCTGCGGTATGAGAAAGTGAACGGATAGGGTGATTTGCGAAATTGATGGTATAGCAAGAATGTCCCCCTTTAATTAAGGATGGGTATTCCCGATCGCTGCACAATTGAAATCCCAGTTGATTGAGTCCTTGAGACACTATGTCTCCGACGGTTAGTAACCCAGATCCGCTTTGTCCGACAATTTTTAAGCGAATGCGATTCATTGTTTCAGTGTTTTAGAAAGTTGGTTGCTCCATTTTTGTATGTCTTTTTTTAGTTTTGGGATGGGGCTTTGAGCGATTTTGAGTGGTTCTATGATTAGGTTTCCGTTATGATTTTTGATGTATTCTGACAGAATTTCTGCTGATTCTATGAAGTAATCACTGTCGTATTTGTCGTCTCCGAGTCCGATGACGCCGCAGGGTTTTTGCTTTAAATTCAAATTTTGAATTTTTGGAAAAAAATACGTACGAAAGTGTTTTTCGAGTAAACCGTGTCCGTAAGTAGGACTTGCGAGAATAAGGCAGTCACACTTTAACAATTCTTCAGGCTTGGTGATCTCACAACGTTTGGTTGTGACGGTGTGTTTGCATTCTCTCAACATATTGGCTACGTGTTCACAGACGACGTGTGTATTGCCACCTGTAGTACCGTAGACGATGAAGACTTTCACCATACAGTATTATTATCTGGGAAAACTTTTGTTGGTGCAATGTGCTTTTGAAAAATATTAATTGAAAAATGCTGTAATAATGGCGATAAGTGCGGCTATACCAGCTAAAGTTATAAGAAAGACTTTATTAGAGCTTCCTGAGATAATTTTCTTTGATGAACTGTTTTCGTTCTCGTCTTGATCTTCAAGTAATATGATGTCTTCTAAGTCTTCCATGTGGTTTATTTATAGGGAAGTAGAGAGTATTGTCTTGTTTTTATTTTCACGTAGATTTCATTTTTTGAGAGATGGTATTTATACTGGGGTTAATGAAATCTTCGATTGTTTTAAAAAATTTTTTCTTGCTTGGTATTGGAAGCATGTTTGTTTTTCACACAGCTCTTGCTGGGTATACGGATGTTTCTGTTTCTCATCCCCATTATACTGCGATTAAATATTTTGGTGAAAAAGGATATATGAAAGGGTATAGTGATGGGACTTTTGGTGTAGAAAAACAGATTAATCGAGTAGAGGCTCTTAAAACTATTATTGCTACGACAGAAGAATCTTTGGTTGAAGGAAGTAATACTTTTTCTGATGTTTCTTCGAGCGCTTGGTTTCTTCCGTTTGTAAATCATGCTATTGTGAAGGGTATTGTTTCGAGTAGTTCTGAAACTGGACAGTTTTTTCCTCACAGACCAGTGAATCTGGCTGAATTTTTTAAGATGGTTTTAGCTGCTTTTGAAGTTGATCCTTCCGTTTATCAGCTGAATGTGTCTTTGAAAGATGTTCCTGATGAAGCCTGGTTTGCGCCTTCGCTTCTTTTTGGGGTGCAATTTGGTATTTTGGAACCGGATGATGAAGGGAACATCTTTCCGGATCGTCCGGTGACGCGTTCCTTGGCTGCACATATTTTGTACCAGACATTGTACAAGGGGAATGGATTAAAAGATCCGCAGCTTTTTGCTAGTCTTACTGAACGTCATTTGGTTTATGCGCTTGATGTTTTAAAGCATAATGATGTGATGACGGCGGGGTTTTCTGTAGTAGCGGCGAAAAAGTATAGTCAGGCTTTGCTTTCCCTTACACCAGACAATGTAACGGCACAGGCTGTATCACTGACGGTAGAGGCGGTGAATAGTTTGGTGGGGGCTTATGCGGCGGCTGAGAATGCATTGTTTGAAGATGTTGTTAAGGCTGCTCAAAATGCTTGGCGATTTGCTGATCAAGCAGAACAAACTGATCCATTACAAATGCGAGAGATGGCGGTGAATATTAAGCTTTTGGCATCTTCTCTGGCTGATAAAGCACGGGAGGCTCTTGAGGCTCACATTGAGTTTCAGCCATAATCTGTGCTTTCCGTAACAAGTATGTCAGAAATGTTTTTCTGGACTGATTTTAGAATTGAGATTATTTATTTTACTCGACTGTTGAATCGAATTTCTCCGAGTTGAATCGCGTTGGTATTGGTGGCGGTCATTTTTATTTTCATAGTTGCGTATCCCCCTGGAGTCCAGGTCCCGCCGCTAAAGGTGATGCCGTAGTTGTTTCTCCATGTATCGGCAGTAGAGCTGGCAATATCGGTTCCACCCGTCAGGGTTACGTCTGATCCGGCAGTATCGCTCAAGGTTATATCTAATTTGTTATTGGCAGCTGTGGTGGTGGTGCTTTTGACATCAAGCTGAATCTCATCTGAGCTTGAGGACCAACTCTGAAAGTTTTCCGGAATCGGCCATTGAATGATGATATCGTAGTCTTGAGCGCTTCCTTGTTTGGTGGACCATTCGTAATAATTTCGATCATCAGTATTATCATAATCAGCCTTCATGGTTCCGACGTTGTTTGTGCCGTCAGCATAGAGTGAGAAATTTGGATACTCAGGAGTGAGGGTGAAGGTTACTTCTCGTTCGGCTATATCGGCAAAAGCAATGGTATTGTCCGTGATTTTAGCGGAGGTAATACCTCCGTCTTTTACTTGGATGGTGTCACTATTGATTTCTACGGTTGAGTCATCGACGTTAAGGTCGAGAGCTCCAGTTCCTCCGTTTTGAACGATTCCTAAACCGGCGGTATCAGCATTTAATTTTGCGGCGGTTACGGCATCGGCTCCAATTTTTCCGGCGACGACGCCTCCGTCTTTGAGTTGAATAGTGTCACTGCTAATTTCAATACCTGTATCATCGACGTTGATTTCGAGAGCTCCAGTCCCTCCATTTTGTCCTAAACCGGCGCCGGCAGTATCAGCATTTAATTTCGCAGCGGTTACGGCATCGGCTCCGAGTTTAGCAGAGGTGATTCCGCTATCTTTTACTCGCAGGGCGTCTGTATCAATTTCGATAGTTGAATCATCTACTTTTACTTCTAAATTGTTTGATCCGTCTTTCCCTAACCCGTTTCCAGCTACAGCGGCATTGAGCTTGACTCCTGTAATGGAGCCATCAGAAATTCCTCCAGCTTCGAAGGCGGTCCAGGCTGAACCATTACAAAACATCATCTCATTAGTTCCGGTTTTGTAGTACATTCGACCCGCAGCAGAGCTGTCGCAGGTAGCGGGGTCTGAGGCGAGTTTTTCAATGATAAAGTTTTTCAAAGCATTTCCGGCTAAACTCAAGGCTTTGCTAAAGCTGAATTCTCCAGCAGACACGTCGTATCGTAATCGATTGGTGAGGCTTGATCCAAAGGCTAAGTCAATATTACTACTCGAACTATCGCCTTGATCGATATGGTATTCCGAAGATTTAGTACCATCTTCTTCGGTAGTAAAGATCAGGCGTGCGCTAGTCTCAGGAACGTTTGTAAGTAGTCCTAATGATACGAGAAGTATTCCTGCTAGAAATTGCTTTATGTGTTTCATTCCTTTCTAAGTTAAACTTATATGAAAAAAATCGGGTCATTGTATCCTTTTTATGCTTATTAGGCAAATATTATATATTGATGAAGTTGTACAATTATTTTTTTATATATTTTAGAATCCCATTCCAAACCAAAAATTTCCAGCGGGAGTGGGATCGTCGCCAGATGGAAACAGTGTATTTAAGTTCACTGCTGTAATTCCGTAGGAATTTGCTTGCAGGGAATCTGTTCCACCACCACCATCATCTCCTTGGTCTTCGTAGCGAAAATCAATAGTATTGGTGTTTGAAAGAGAGAAAAGACCAGCTGCTGACCACCCTCCAGCAAACGAGTCTTGTGAACCACCATCTCCTCGTATATAGACACCAGTATTTCCAACGGTTTGTTGTACACCATTTACATACCAAAATCCTCCTCTCATTGTACGGGCATTTGTATTGTCTCGTACACTCCGAGCACCGTGAGTAAAGAGATAGTTTCCATCTTGTTGAATCGTCGTTACTCCTGATGTTGTGTTGTAACTGAAAGAACTGCTGTCAGCTTCGCTTTGAGTGTCAAAGATTACTGTTGTCGTTGTTGTATTATTTAAACTTTGACCTCCTCCTGCTTCATAAGCTCGTAAATAGTCAGCGCTGTCAGGAAGCTTTACGATCGTAATGGCAGTTCGATCGCTCATAGTATTGGTTCCATTGGCACTATTGTTATCGAGAGCTCCCCATTCGAGGGTCAAGATATCGTTGGCATTGGCTTCCAGAATCGTCATGTTGGTAGCGGTACCTTCTGTGGTATCGTCGCTACTTCGGATATATGCATAATCAAATGATTGTGGAATATCTGTTCCATTCATATCAAGGTTGGTGGTAATCGAGGTTCGATTTTCTGAACCATCGACTCCTACGTTGTAGGTTATCAAATAATGCCCTGCTTCTTTAAGGGTGATTTGATGGGGATTTGTGCCTGTATCATGACTAAAAGTTGATGTATTGGTATTCTCGACAAGGTTCGTAAAGTTGATGGTTTGTTTGGTGACAGTGGTTGCTTGATTGTCTGCTCCCTGTAGACGTAAGTAATCCCAGGTATCATCAAGCTTTAATAGCCACATTGATGATCGATTGGCTTCGAGTAAATGGGTGCTGGGATCATTTGTTCCCTGACGAATCACTTCTACTCGAAAATCTTCTCCAGCACTGGCATTGATGATTCCATAGCCGTAGGAGTGATAGCGATCATCGACTGCACTTCTCCGAAAACCCTGTCCATGACCTACTACTTGTTCGGTTCCACCCAAAGTTACCCGAGAACGATAGGAAACTCGATTAGTATAGCTATCATTTCTTGATTGGATTGTGTATCCAAACAAGTATCGTCCGCTATCAGCTAAGTCGATATCAATATCATTGGCATTTTGTGTGAAGGTGGCATCTTGCGTTTGTTGCACATTAAAAGGGACGCCCGTATAGGTGGCATTATTCGTATCATGTGTTCCATTTGAGTCTCGATAGATTGCGCTATGTCCAAGTGTACTGGCGGCTTGGACGTGCTCTAGCTTTAGTGGAAAATCAAAGATGCGTGGAGACCCGATCATTACCCACATAAGTGTTATTGATGCTAGGAGAATGTGTGTAATGGTATTTTTTCCAGATTGTTTCATCTAAAAATTCAGAACATAAGAACCAAAGACTTCTACATTTCCTCTTTCATTGGTGGTGAGGAAGGTCATGACATCGCATTTATTGGCAGTAGTCGTTAAAGTCGGAGCTGTTGCACTTGCCCAGTCTATGACGGAAGGCCAGGTGGTAATAGTTCTGGACCCCGTGCCATCTTGGCAGACTATTAAACGTAACGTCTGTCCTGGATTGTAATTAGAAAAAGTAACAGTATGTCCGGTTTGGTTGAGTGTTATCGACTGTTGGTTAGCCTCTTCCCAGTCAATGGCTATGGTGGATGCGGTTGTTTTTTCTACTTCAGTCGACAAGATGGACCCAGTTACTTCAACATTGTCACTGACTTCAAACTGATCGTCTGTTGTGGCATCAAAGGTGATGTTTTCCCACGTGCTGGCATTTCGTCCGATATTGACTATTCCATCACTATCTGAAGCCGCGTGGTCGGAAGCAATGTAGGTTTGTCCGACGGTAGCTTGATTGCCTTCGATGCGGGTGGCAGTATTGAAGGTAAAGCGAGTACTGGCGTCGTCCCATGTGAGCGTTCGTGCATTGCCGTCATTGAAGGATAAAGCAAAGTCATTAGACGTTCCGTCTCCGAGCTCTAATACCGTTCCTGTCCCGCTAAGTTGAAGAGCTTTATTGAGAATGAATTTTGTTAATGATACATCATAGCGTAGTTGTGCGCTGGTCGTGCCAAAGATAAGGTCGATAAAGGTGGTAGCAATATTTCCCTGGTCAAGGGTAAAGTTGGTGGCGAAGGTGCCGTCTTGTTCGAGGGAAAAATACAGATTCGCTTGTGCTGATGGAGATGTTATTAGAGTTACTCCTAGCGAAAAACATAAAGCGATCCATACTATCCAAAATTTGTATCGAGAAAACATATAGTGTTTAATATTCATTTAATATTCTATGGATTTAGAGTTTCAGGACAAATTTTTTATACAAAAAAATAAGCCCTCATAGGATGTGATGAATTTTTTTGTTTTAACGAGTGATGTATCGAATCTTGATCGTACTGACGTGTGCATCAAATCCGTTTGATGCATAGGGCTTTATCGAAAAAATGAGTGTGTCTCCAGCGGACCAGTTGGTGTCGCTTTTGAGGGTGAGATTTTGTGTGGTCCAGTTGCTATTTGATAGAGCGATGCCATTTCCTTCCAGTTGATCTGTGTTTGATACTCCGTCTTTTTCTATAGTTGCATCTAATTTGGACTGAGATGATATTCCTTCGGTCTTGAGATCAATTGATATCTGGTTGGAAGGGGCAAATTGTACAAAATTTGATGGGAGGACATAGCGGATTTGAATCGTGTAGTCTTGGAGGTTGTTTTGGCTTGTACTCCATCGAAATACGTTCCCCCCGTTGGGATCGTTTTCTTCATAGAGAGACCCTTTGTTGTTGGTTCCATCGGCTATGAAGATGGAGTTTGGGTATCGAGGAATAAGTGTGTCTGTGGTTTGTGTTGTCCCTAGATTTTGTCCGTTGATGGTTCCACTGACGATCAAATTTCCTGATATGGCTACGGTGTCGTTGAATTCGAAGCGGTTGAGGAGATTACTCCAGGAGAGTGTTTTGGCGAGAGTTTCACCAAATTTTAAGATCAAACTTTCTCCCGCTTCAGCGTCGTCATTTTTATCTAAAGTAAAGGTGCTTTGATTGGTTCCTCCCGGGATAGTGCTGATTGGTAATCTTGCATTGTTATTTAGATGTGGAATGTTTCCCGCATCAAATCCAGTATCTCGGAAATCTATTTTATCAGCGTTGATAGCGTGTGGGACTGAATGAAAGAGGAGTCGGTCTTTCGTTGCATCATTTGCGTTGACGTCGAGTGTCTCAAAGGCGCTGTTGGGTTGATTTTTTTGTTTTACTTCAATGTGTAGGTAGACATTTGCTCGATCAAAAAGATTTGATGGAAAGCTTGTTATATCTCCTAGATAAAGTGAAAAATGACCATTGACGAGAGTAACGAGCTGAATTTCTTTCCAGCCGAGATAGGCAGGACGGCTTTCGTTGATTTCATTGGAGGTCATGTCAGCTTCTTGGTAGTCTTGGCTAGACCAGGCACTAAATCGAAAGTGGTATTCTCCATTGAGGAAGTTTCCTTGGCTGTCTTTGAGCTGACCGGAGTAGACGATTTTTTGAGGAGTAGTGATGTTTTGGGCGTGAGCTGTTCCAATGGAAAACCAAAATACTCCGAAGCAAAAGATTATGGCGAGTATAAGGAGAGGATGTCGCACTTTCCATTTTCTTATGGGATGGCTTTTAAAGTGTGTGTGGATATTCTTGTTTAATGTGTTGTTCTGTTTTCGGATCAGAAGAGAAGTTCTAATATTCATTACGATGAGGATTAATATCCCGATAAACATGACGCTGATCATGTTTTGATGTGCATTTGATTTTGCCATAAAAAGTCCTAAGTGTCCGTTGTCATGGAGTATGAGTTCACAGGAATTATTTGATGTGTAGGAATCGGCGTAGGCGTATTTTTTGGGAAATATAAATTTTTCAACCCATGTGAGACTGAGGTCTTCGAGTACTTCGCTTTCGATACAAATACGAATTGGTTCAAATATATTCGTGGTTTCTTGTGGATGTTGAATACTTGATGTTTTGAGATCTTGAAGATTCAACTTCTTGGTTACTTCTCCTCTGGCTTTTATTGATTTAGATCTTTGGTTTATGTTTTCGATGAGATTGGTGATGTATTCTTGTCTTGGGTTATTTGATGGTTGAGATTTTTGTGTAGGACTTTCTTCTGGTTTTGCGTTTGTTGATTTTAATTGTGGAGAAATTGATGGGGTATGTGCTTCTTCTTCTTCTTCTTTTAAAACAGTAGATGGTGATGATGAAAAAGAGAGTTGCTTTTTAGGGGGAGTGGTGACGGCTTTTTCTTCTTTTTGTTGTTTTTTGTGATCTTTATATATTCTTTCTAGGAGCCAGGAAGAGGCGTTGTATTTTCCTCCTCCAGAGCTTTGTGAGCTTGATGATGATGTCTGACTTGAGGTTGTTTCTGCTTGGTTTTCTTCTAGATTACTGGTGTTTTCGAGTACGGTGTTCCCAGAAAAATTTGTGCTACTAAGGGTACTTGATTCGATAGAAGAGCCGATATTGTGACTCACTAGATTGTAGTTTTGAGCGATGGCTTGTTTTGGAAATAAGGTGTTTACGCTTATTGAAATGGCGAAAACTATAAGATGCCAGACAATTCTTCTCATTTTTTTATTTTAACATATATTTAATAAATAGTCAATTCAATAGAGATGAGATCAATGTCTTGCTTTGATTCCTTTATAGACGTCCAAACATTTCATCTATGACAGCGAATGGATCGTGTGATTTTTGTTGTTTGGCGTCTTGTATCATTTGAAGGAGAGTTGTTTTTTGTTCTGATGTGAAGCCGGGTTTTGTGATGGTGGTTGGTTGGAAGGGAATGGATTTTGTGGTAGCGACTTGGTTGAGAAAAAGTTTGATGGCGCTACTGGTGGTAAGTCCCATTTGGTCAAAGACTGCTTCGGCGGCTTCTTTGGTAGTGGTGTCGATATTGGAGGTAACTATTTTGGTCATTTTGAGGTATTTTTATTACCTAAATACTATCTTATTTTATCCAAAAAGTGTATTGAAGCGGATTTTAATTTTTCTTAAACTCAAATAGTATAAAAATACTAGAGATTTAGGGCGTCGATAGTTTTAAGAGAAAGAAATTGGTTTTTTGAAATTTGTTTCAATGCTAGTTTAAATAAAACGGAAATTGGATTATACTCCGAGTAGCTCATAGTTAAAAAAATGAATTTTCGGGTTGTAAAACAATATTTAGACAATCAAAAAATAAAAATTGTCGAAACTTATAAACTTGAAGAGCAAAAGCTAAAATATTCAAATTCAATTAAACAACATCGAGAAATTAAAAAGATTACTGGAGATGAAGAAATCGTAAGGGCTTTTATTCTTTCTAAACTAGTTAATGAACTTGGTTATAAACCAGAAAATATTGAGATTGAGAAAGAGTATGATATTGGAAGACCAAAAGTAAATAAACCTAGAATAGATGTTATTGTTAGAGACGATAAGGGTAATGCCTTTTTGTATATTGAACTAAAAAGCCCTCAAGATTATGAAAAAGACAAAGATGAAGTTATTGAAAAACAACTTTTTAATCTGGCTTCACAAGAAAAAGGGCAGGGGGGAAATGTAAAATATTTGGTGCTTTATACTTTTGAAATAATCGAAAATGAGATCAGGGATAAATGTATTTTGATTGATTATGAAAAATTCACTTCTTTTGATTCTTGGAAAGATGTAAGGAATTTTGCAGATAAATTGCCGGAAAGATACGAAAAGGCACAAAAAGAACCGTACATTAAAGGAAGTGAAGAAAAAGATTTAGAAACAAACTTTACTCACGACCAACTAGATGGACTTAGAAAAAATCTACACAATGTGCTTTGGGGTGGTGGCGGAACAGATGACAATGATGTTTTTTCTTCTTTGGTAAATATCATTCTTGCCAAAATTCAAGATGAATCGGAAAAGAAAAAAGGCGAAAAATATGATTTCCAAATTTTTGCTTTTAAGAACGGCGAAAGCTTTGAAACCAATGAAGAGCTTTTTGGGAGAATTAACGAACTTTACCGAAGAGCTTTAAAACAAAGATTGAATATTGTTGATGAAAATGAGTTAAAAGAAAGTTTTGTAGTAGAAAGAAAGAAATTCTCTTTAACAAAATTGAAATTTGCAGTATCTGAATTAGAGAAATACTCCTTTACACTGGGAAACAAATTGCCAAATGGAAAAGATATTTTGGGAGATTTTTTTGAAAATATTATTTCCACAGGTTTTAAGCAATCAAAAGGACAATTTTTTACTCATATCAACGTAGTTAGATTTTTGCTTTGGGGCTTACAACTGGATAAATTAGCCATTCAGCGAGTAAACCGAGATTTGGAAATTCCTTATTTAATTGATCCAAGTGCTGGTAGTGGCTCTTTCCTTATTGAATACATGAAATTTATTACCCATGTTGTGAAATACAGATTTAAAGATAAAATAGAGGATTCAAGAAATATACAAGCCTTTTTACAAAGAAATTTCTATCCTGATGAATTAGAAAACATGTGGGCAGAAAAGTTTATTTATGGAAGTGAGATAAACCCAAATTTAGGAACTTCTGTAAAAGTAAATATGATTTTGCATGGAGATGGGTCTGCAAATATTTTTGTGGGAAGCAGTAAAGGAGATGGGCTTTCAAAATTTTCAAAGTATCAAAAAATATCTGGCGAAAATGTTTTAGATCAATCAAAAGATAGTTTAGTTTATTCTAAAGATGTAAATGAATCGTTTGATGCAATAATAACCAACCCACCTTTTAGTGTTGATCTTGATAATGATACAAAAAGAACATTAGAATCATCTTTTGTTTTTGGCGATAAAAAAAATTCCGAAAATTTATTTATAGAAAGATATTACCAGCTTTTAAGAGAAAACGGACGGGCAGGAATTGTTTTGCCCGAGAGTGTTTTTGATACGACTGAAAATAAATACATCCGACTTTTTATTTACAAATATTTCAAAGTAAAAGCCGTTGTAAGTTTGCCACAAGTTACATTTGAACCGTTTACTAGTACCAAAACCAGCTTGCTTTTTATTCAAAAGAAAACCAAAGCCGAAGTTGCGGAATGGAATAATTTTTGGAGCAAATATTCAAACGAATGGAGTAATTTGAAAACCAGATGTGAAAACTTATTGGCGGTTTATCTAAAAAAGAAAGATCGCACAAAATTGCCTTCCATCAAAGATTTGACCGAAAAAGAAGAACAAGCAATTTTAGCCAGAATGCTCAAAGATTATATGGAAGATGAAGATCAAAAACTTGCTGCCAAAAATTTAGTTGAAAAATACAAAGATGAATTAGAAGAACTTTGTAAGTTTGATAAAGACACAAAAGATATTTTTGGTTTTGTAAACACTTGGTGGGTTTTTGGCGAAGTTGCCAAAGGGCTCAATCATAAAATCTTTATGGCAGAAGTAGAAAATGTTGGTTACAAAAGAACCAAAAGAGGCGAAAAATCAATGCCGAATGAACTTTACCGTTTAAACGAAAACGGCGAAATTCTGGTTGATGATGACGTAAAAGAAACCGCTTTAGATTTTTTAAGAGAAGTACAATGGGATTAAAAATTTTTACAACAGACTTTCAAAACATTGGGAAGCAAGAGTTTTTAAGACCCAATGTTGGTTATAGATATTTTTTTGATATTCAAAATGCAATTATTTATAGCTTTGATAAGCTCATTAAATTGAAATATGTTTTAAAAGAAATTCCAACTCAAAGAGTAACTAAAGGGGAGTTAGAAAATGAAGAATACTTACTTGATATTGGAAATATTGAGAGAAGATTTAACAACTTAGTAAATTTTGAAAAAGTTAGTGAAATTGGTTCTGATAAAAATATTTTGCAGGATGGCGATATTGTTATTCCCAAAATGCAACCGCAAATGGGAAACATTTTTTTGAATACAGAACACAAAAAATTTATCGGTTCTACTGAATTTTTGGAATACTCCATTTCAGGAAACCACAACCCGTTGTTTGTTTATTATTTAATAACTTCAATTGAATTTCTTTCCGACCTCGCTAAATTGGAAAGTGGAAAAACTCATAGAAGAGTTAATCCAATTGATTTACTAAAAATTAAAATCCCTTTAATTTCAAAATCAAAACAAGACCAAATTATTGCCCAAATTGAACCGATTGAAAGGAAAATCAAAGAATTAAAAGCACAAATCACACCACCGCAAGAAATTATAAATAAGGTCTTTGCGAGAGAATTTGGGTTTGATTTGGAGGAGGTTAAAAAAATTGAAAAAACAAAGTATCTTAATGTTTCCAATGATATAAGTTTTAGAAATCGAAATTTAAGGTCGAGTGTAAGATGGCAGAAAATAGCCCCTATTCAAAAAACTTTATATCAAAATACTGATTGCATTGAGAAACTCGGAAAATATATTGTATCTACAAAAAATGGTTGGTCTCCAAACTGTAAGGAATCAGATAGTGAATATTCTGTTTTTGGGGTAAATTCCATTTCAAAAACAGGAAATATTATTTTTGAAGATTTAAAATATTCTGATGAATCAAGAGATGATATTGGAAACTTTTTTGCTAAAGAGAGTGATTTTTTTGTAAGTAGAGGAAACACAGTTGATTTAGTGGCTCTTGCCTCAGTAGTAAAAAATATTTCCGAAGATACGGATTTTATTTTCCCTGATTTATTTATCAGAGTTGAATTAGATGAGAACTATATAAATAAAGAATATTTAGCATTTGTTTTTAATTCTGTAATTGGAAGATTTTATTTTAAATATTCGGCGAAAGGAAAAAATCAAACAATGGTAAAAATTTCAGGTGAAGAATTAAATAATTTCTTTCTTCCTATTCCTGATTTAAAAATTCAACAAAAAATCGTTGATGAAATCAAAGCCGAATTAGACCGACAAGAAGCAATGAAAACAAAAATTGAAAGCGAAAGAAACAAAATTGATGAGATTATTAAAAACAGTGTTAGAGCTTATGACTAAATGTTTTTCTGCTTGATTGTGGCTCCGGAAGCCGAATTGCTTCGTGATTTCGTTTAATTTTATTTTACAAGTACATCTTTTATAGCTAAGCATATCGAAATTATAAAAGAAATAATTAAAAATAAATCTCTAATAAAAATAATAATATTTTTTTCCCTCAACTTTATGTACCAACCTTTTTTTAAAATATCATTTCCTTTGTTCGAGAATGGATAAAAAGCAGAAATTTGCATTAAAGATTTGTATGACTCTCCATGGCGGGAAACATCTTGAAATGCGTTATTATCAAGATAACCAATGGACTCCCATTTAACTAAAATTTTATTTTCTTCTGTATTAAATGTCTGTGTATTTTCCGTGCTATAATAGAGTTTTTCCAATTTTTTAATTAACTTTTTTTCTGACTTTTTCATTACTGATTGGAAATATTATTCTCTTGAGAATTTATGGCTCCGGGGGCTGGATTACTTCGTGATTCCGTTTCGCTTCATATCGAACCTCGGTTCGAATCATGTTCTTCGAACATTATAAAAACGACACTATCCCCTTGCAGGGGATACTGCCATTTTTATGGCTCCGGGGGCCGGATTCGAACCGGCGGCCAAGTGGTTAACAGCCACTTGCTCTACCGCTGAGCTACCCCGGATCGTCGTCAATGACTTCAGCTATTTCGTTCCTCGATTGAACTCGGAACTTCACTGCTTTCGTCATCTCCTCCTCCCAAAATCAAAGCACCCGCTTTAATTTTGTTTTTATTACTTGCTTTTCCTCGCTCCTCTTCCCTCGTAAGGAGGTCTTCCCACTCGCTTACGGATTCGATCGTTACACTCTCTCATCCTGCTCGTACTCAGCTACCCCTTACTCGGGGGATAAGGGCTGGAATAAAGTGAACTTGTTATTTTTGTTTTTCCAAGACGCAAATTTCTCGCATGACGAATGCGTCTGGTCGGGCGTAGAGAAAGGTTTTTTCTCCATTGAAAAGAGCGAGGGGAGTGTACGAAGATTTCGCGATTTTGGCAAATAATTTTTGTGATAGGGAGTGGGTTTTGCCTTTTGTTTTCCAAGCGGGAAGGCACAAAGCTATTTTTTGAATAGAAGTGTTTTCTAATTTCTCAAATATATCTTCCCAGAGTCTGAGGATGGTGGCTTCTTCTTTTTTTATGGTGTCGGGAGAGACCATTTTTCCAGAGTTTTCTCCTAGGAAACCTTCGGTGGCGATAACTCCTGATAGTTTTTCCCATTCGATGTCTCTGGCGTCTGAGGCAAAGAAGGTTCCGTTGTCTGGCAGGTATCTGAATTTTTCGGCAAGGTACTCAAAGTTTTCTTTTGTTTTTTCAACGTGTTTGGATGATTTATCGCTTCCGATGGTATGAAATCCCATGATGGCAGCTTCGATATTGATGGTTCCACTGCCACAAAATGGATCTATGATGGTGTCGTGTTCTTGTGGGTTTGTGAGATTGATCAGGATTTGGGCGAGTTTGGGGGGAAGCATTCCCATTTTATTATCACGCCAGGGTTTGTCGTGATCTCGGAGGGTGTAGTTGCGGAGGTTTTGATTGGCGACGGTTTGGGCAAGGAGGTATGAGTTTTTCTTTTTCCAGATAATGAATTCAAATCCTTTGCGGAGTAATTTTTCACCAAATATAGTGCCCGAGTCGAGTGCTTTTCCGTTGATGTTTATGATTCGGCAATTACGACTGTGTTGTTCTTTGAATTCGTTTTTTAGCTGGGATAGCATTGATTTTGTGAAGGATGATTTCACTCCCCATCCGGATATTCCTAGATGAATTTTCCCTTCTTTTTTGTCTTTCTGAATTTGTTTGATGATCTGATTTTTGAGTTCGGTTTCTGAAAAAAATTCGCCTGTTATTTCTGCGAATCGAATGGTGCCGCCTAGTCTATCCAAAAAGAGTTGTTCGGGGGTACGTGGTATATTTCTTGGGTTTGTAAAATGGAGATTTGTCCCAATTAATAGTGATTTTTCTTTGTCAAAGACTACTTCTTTGCAGAATTGTGTTAGTTCAGCTCTCGATAGTTCCGTATTTCTCCCTAAGATAAAGAGGTAGTTTTTCATGTTCTTTCTATGGTGAGCGTATCATATTTTTGAGAAAGTTCATGGTTTTTCTTGAAAGGGGTTAATTTTTTGACAAATATAAATATGTTTTTCATAATTGCGGTGTTTAGCGTCTTCTTAGATGAAAAAAAATTTATTATTTTTGGTTTTGGCTCTTGCTGTGGTTGGAGGTGTGTTTATATATGGCTCTGATGGCGGTTTTTTATCGACTAGCTTGCTTGGTGGTGTGCCAAAGATAGCAACTCTTCATACAAATATGGGGGATATTGAGATTGAACTTCGAGGTGACAAGGCTCCGAGGACGGTTGATAATTTTGTAAAATTAGCTCGAGATGGAAAATATGATGGAGTTGTATTTCATCGGGTAATTGATGATTTTATGATTCAGACGGGTGATTTTACAAAGGGAGATGGTACGGGAGGACATGCTTTTGGGGGAGGATATTTTGATGATGAGTTTTCTGCTGATTTGACTCATGTTCCGGGGGCAGTATCGATGGCAAATCGAGGACCCAATACGAATGGTTCTCAGTTTTTTATTGTACAAAACCCTCAGGGAACTCACTTCCTTAATAATCGTCACAATGTTTTTGGTCTGGTGACGAATGGAATGAATGTGGTAAATGAGATTGCAAAAGTAGAGACAGATGCTTCTGATAGACCTTTGAGTCCTGTTGTTATTGAAAGCATTGATTTGCGTTAATATTTTTTCCTATGTTTTTCTTTCGTAATAAGCACGATACATTTGTTCGTCGAATGTCTATGGCCAAGGGACTTGGTCTCTTGATTGGTGCGCTTGGGGCTTTTATGGTTTTGCCGTGGTATTTTCGTGGGGCTACGATTATTACTCCTCATTTTCAATGGGGTATGTTTTTATGGTATGTTACGTTTGGAGGTTTGATTGGTCTTGTGGGGGTAGTGAAAGAATGTCCTTTTTTTGGAAAGAAGTCTCTTTTTACTCGATCTGATTTTTGGAGACCTATTTTGCGAGGAGGAGGATTGGGCGCTTGGTTAAATTTAGTTTTGTCAGTACTGATGTATGATCAATTTGCTTCTATGATTGCTACTATGAATTTATGGGCTTGGGCTGATTGGCATGTATTTGTGTGGGCAATTGTTGAGGGATTTATTGTCGGATCTATTATTGATGCTGTTGCTACTCGGTTTGGAGGTGAAGGAAAGACTCTTTTGTAACAAAAAATATTTTTTTCCGTTTTATACTGTGAGGAATATTATTCTATTCTTCCATTTCTTTTCTCATGAATCCTCACAAGAATTTTGAATCAGAGCTTAAGTGTTTCTTTCATTCTGCTAAAAAGCCTCAGGATGAGGCTATGAAAAGTCGAGTGAAGGATGAGGTATTGTCTGTTTTTACAGAAAGTAATGAAGTTCGACAGCCTTCTTTTTTTCATCGATTATTTTCACCTCGCGTTTCTTTAGCGGGTTTTGCTCTAGCGTCATTTTTTGTCTTGTTTAATATTTTACCTGGGGATCAATCTCATTTGTCTGCAGGGCAGCTTGTTCCTGAAGGAGGAGTGGTGGAAATTGTGCGTGGAGATCAGGTGTTATTGGTTCGAGAGGAAATGGAGTTGCAGAAGGGTGATATCGTTCGTGTTGATAATGGACAAGCCAAGCTTGTTTTTCCAGATCAATTTACATCTACTATTGGGTCTGATACGCAATTACGTATTTTAGAAGGTAATAGTGTGTTTTTGCGGGCTGGGACCATTGAAAATCAGTCTTTTTTGGAGGGGGAGTTTTCGACTTTGCGAGGATTTGTGCGTACGAATCCTGGATCGCGTTTTGTTATTTCTGTTTCTGATACAGGAGAGATGCAAGTGATTTCCCAGAAAAATAAAGTAAATGTGTTTGACTGGGATAGTGGAGAGGTTGTTTTGTCTGAGGGTGAAAAGCTTCGTTTGCGTACGGATACAGTTCTTTCTGAGCAATCTTTACCCGATGACATTAGTTTGTCTGGGGCTCAGCTTCGATCGATCCAATCTAAGTTGATTATTGTACGTGCTAAGCTGTTGACGGCTGTGGAAAAAATTCTCGCTCGTGAGAAGGATGGATCTGAGAAAGATATTTTATCGGCTCGAAAAAGCTTTTTATCTATCTACAATGTATTTCAATCTTCTCGTGACTTACAGATTGTCCGAGAGATTGATTTTGAGGCGTTTACTCCGGGGGATATTGTGCGTTTATTGTCCGAAAGAGATGTTCCTGAACATTTGCGTTCTGATGCTCGGGCTGTGGAAGCATTATTGTCTTTAGTTGAGCGTAATAGAAACAGTATAGCTTTTGGTGTTACACCTACAGAAGTATTGAGTTTTGATCGTTTTGTTATGCTTGATCTTTTGTTTTCTTTAGCGACTCCAGAAGAGGTAGCTTTCGAAGAGGATTTAAAGCAAAAGTATGTTGTCGTATTTTTGCGTGATGTGCAGAATCGTGAATTAAAGATTGATCAAGTATCTCGTTTGAATGAAGAAGTTTCTAAGTTGCCTCGAACGGCTTTGGCACGAGATTTCCTTGATCGTTTAAAAGTGCTTTTGCCGCCTGATTTGATGACGGTTTTGGAGGAAAAAATTGAGCGTGATTTTCAAGCTTCGTAGGAAATAGTGAAATAATGGGTTGATTTTGTTTTCCTTTGATAGTGTTTGATTTCTCTTGATTTTTCTCTACAATGGGTGGGCTTTTTTTATTTTATATGACTGACGAATCGCAAGCTCCTTTGGAAAATGAAAATGATGAAAATAACCTGCCTGAAGAAGGTGAAGATTCTTCTCTAACGCTTGATTTGGGAGCGATGGATGAGGGACGGGTTTTGACTCGCGAAATATCGGTGGATATGGAGGAGTCGTATATTTCGTATGCGATGTCAGTGATTGTTAGTCGGGCTTTGCCTGATGTGCGTGATGGTTTGAAGCCGGTGCATCGTCGTATTTTGTATGCTATGCATGAAAATGGACTTCGTTCTAGTGCCAAATATCGAAAGTCTGCGACAGTTGTGGGGGCAGTTTTGGGGAAATATCATCCTCATGGTGATGCGGCGGTCTATATGTCTATGGTGCGGATGGCTCAAGAATTTAGTCTGAGATATCCTCTTATTGATGGACAGGGGAATTATGGTTCTATCGATGGGGATAATCCGGCAGCGATGCGTTATACAGAAGCCCGAATGACAAAAATGTCAGATTTGCTTTTGTCTGATATTGAAAAAGAAACGGTTGATTTTCGCCCTAACTATGATTCTACGGCAGAGGAACCATCGGTGTTACCGAGTAAAGTACCTCAACTTCTTCTCAATGGAACTATGGGAATTGCTGTGGGGATGGCGACGAATATCCCTCCGCATAATTTGAATGAATTGCTTCAGGCAACAGCCCATCTTCTTCGTAATCCAGAAGCAACAGTGGATGATCTTCTTCAGTTTGTAAAAGGACCTGATTTTCCGACGGGAGGAGAACTCTATGACGGAGGAGCTTTGCGTGAAATGTATGCTACGGGTCGAGGGGGAGTTGTTACTCGAGCAAAAACTCATATTGAGGAGCTTAAAGGAGGAAAACAAGCTATCATTGTGACAGAGATTCCTTATCAGGTAAATAAGGCAGATCTGATTATGAAAATTGCTGATCTTGTTCGAGATAAAAAGATAGAAGGCATTTCTGACTTGAGGGATGAGTCGAATCGAGAAGGGATTCGGATTTACATTGAACTGAAGCGTGATGCTTATGCTCAAAAAACCTTGAATAAGTTATTCAAATACACGTTGCTGCAAAAAACATACAACTTAAATATGATTGCTCTGGTGGATGGAATTCATCCACGGTTGTTGAATCTGCCTGAAGTCTTGAATTATTTTCTCGATCATCGATTTGAGGTGATTCAGAGGCGAACGGAGTTTGATTTGAAGGTGGCAAAGGCTCGTGCTCATATTTTAGAAGGACTTAAAATTGCTCTCGATCACATTGATGAGGTGATTGCGACGATTAGAAAATCGGAAACGAAAGAAATTGCGGCTGAGCAATTGATATCAAAATTTCAACTTACTGAAATTCAAGCTAAGGCCATTTTGGAGATGCGATTGCAGACTTTGGCAGGGCTTGAACGTCAGAAAATTGAGGATGAGTTGAAAGAAAAACTTGCTTTGATCGAAGAATTGGAGGGTATTTTGGCTGATAAAACTAAACAGGCTGATATTATTGAGCAAGAACTGAAAGAAATTCAGGAAAAATTTGGTGATGAACGTCGAACAAAGGTATATCCTCATGCTTTGGGCAAATTTAGTGCCAAGGATACTATTCCGGATGAAGAAATGTTGGTGGTTTTGACGGAACAGAATTATGTAAAGAGAATGAATCCATCGGTTTTTCGTTCACAAAAACGTGGAGGAGTGGGAGTGGTGGGAGCTAAGACAAAGGAGGAGGATCAAATTGTTAAGGCTCGTTTTGGTACTAATCATAATGAGCTTTTGTTTTTTACAAATTTAGGTCGAGTTTTTCAGCTCCCAATGTATGAGATCCCGGAGAGTTCTCGGACTTCAAAGGGGACTCCGATTGTGAATTTGTTACAACTTCAACCTCAAGAAAAGGTTACTGAGATTCTTAATATCTCTCGTTCAGAAGGGAAATATATCGTGATGTGTACAACAGGAGGGACCATTAAAAAATCTGCTTTAGATCATTTTGACAATGTTCGTCGCTCGGGATTAATTGCCTGTAATCTGAAGGAGGGAGAGATGTTGCAGTGGACTAAGGTTTCGACAGGGAATGATCAGATTTTTATTGTTACGAAAGAAGGAAAGTCGATTCGTTTCGCAGAGGCTGATGTGCGGGCTATGGGAAGGACAGCTGCAGGTGTACGTGGTATTAAGTTGCGATCTGGTGATGAGGTGGTAGCTATGGATGTGTTGAAAAATGAAGAAGCAAAGCTATTGGTGGTGATGGAGAATGGGCTCGGGAAAATGTCTGAGGTGAAGCTTTTTCGAAATCAGTCTCGTGGAGGTACTGGGGTAAAGGCGGCTAATATTACGAAAAAGACTGGTAAGATTGTAGGAGCACGAGTTATTGATGGTAATGAGAGTGCTGATTTGCTCTTGGTTACTAAAAATGGTCAGACACTTCGAACTCCGCTTGATACAGTTAAAACAGCTGGTCGTTCTACTCAAGGAGTAATTTTAATGCGACCATCTGGTAAGGATTTTGTATCATCAATTTCTTTGATTGAGGATTTAGAAGAATCAACTAAGTCTCAGCAAGAGCAAATTGAAATAGAAGATTGAATGATTATAAGAGACTTGCCTGTCTAAATAAGAGGGCTTTTGTTTTGTCGTGAGAACAGCCAAATAATGTGAAAAGTCTTCCTAGTAATATAATTTCCTTCATTTTTTTGAATTTGCTGTGATTTTCAGATTTTATTTTAAAGGTCTTTTTATGAATTTGTTATGAAGTGTCTCTTTGATATTTTTTCTTTTTTCTTTACAAGTGTACGGTTCTTTCGTTTATTGATCTATTTTAAGCGGAAGAAGTAATTTGGCTCTCCCTTGCTTACCATCATAGCGCTTGGAGGGATACTCTTCCGGTTCAGCGCGTACGGCAGGGAGAGCCTTTCTTTAGCGCTAGAGAATTCGTTTATTTTCCAACAACTGCTTTTATTCTTCGTATTCCTTGGCTAGCACTTTGTTCTTTTTTGATTTTAAAGGATTTTAAAACTCCTAAGTGTTCTACATGAGGTCCGCCGCAGATTTCTTTGGAAAATTCTCCCATGGTGTAGAGCTTTACTTTGTCTCCGTACTTATCTTCAAAGAGTCCGATGGCATTTTCTGCTTTGGCTTGATCGACCGTGGTTTCTTTACAGGTTACGGGAGCGTTTGATGCTATGGCATCATTGACGTATTTTTCTACTTCAGTGATTTGTTCGGGTGTCATCTTGTCTGGATGGGAAAAATCGAAACGAAGGCGTTCGGGGGTGATATTTGATCCTCGTTGTTCTACGTGGGGTCCTAATACTTTTCTGAGTGCTGCATGAAGGAGATGCGTGGCGGTATGAAGTTTTACGGTTTCTTGAGAATGATCAGCGAGTCCTCCAGAAAATTTTTTTTCAGCTCCTTCTCGTGATTTTTTTTGATGGGATTGAAATGCAGATTCGAAGGCTGATGTGTCTACAGTTTTTCCGAGTTCTTTGGCTAGTTCTACAATCATTTCCAAAGGAAATCCATAGGTTTCGTAAATGTGAAAAGCGATGGTTCCAGAGATGACACAGTCGGGTGATTTATCAATCATTTTTCGAAACTCTTTTTCTCCAGAGTGCAAAGTTTTGCCAAATTGATGTTCTTCTCGCTCGAGTTCTTCGATGATGAAGTTTTCGTTTTTTGTGAGTTCTGAGTAGGTATTTGATAAATTTTTAATTGCGACATGTACAATTTTTGAACAAAATTTTTGATCAATATTTAGCTTTTTCCCGTGTCTGATTGCTCGGCGGATGAGGCGTCTAAGGATGTAGCCTTGATCAGTATTGGATGGTGCAATTCGATCTCCGAGTAATATGGCAGCTGATCGTAGATGATCGGCCAAGATTCGTGCTGATGTATGCGCTTCTGTAGTTCCGAGAGGATCGGTAGCGAGTGTTTGATTTCCCGACAGTTCAGCAATTTTTTGCAGGATCGATGTAAAGGCGTCAGTTTGATATATGGAGGAAAGTCCGTTAAGCACGGCGACTGTTCGTTCTAGTCCCATCCCGGTGTCGATATTTTTTTGAGGAAGCGGGGTGAGTATTCCTTTTTCATCTTTATTAAATTGCATAAAAACGTCGTTCCATATTTCGACCCAGTGTGGATTGGTACAAGTATCTTGGAAGTTGTCAGGAGCCTTGTCTGTTCCTGTCCAGTAAAACATTTCTGTGTCTGGTCCACAAGGACCGACATCACCCTTGGACCACCAGTTATCTTCTTTGCCGAGAAAGGCGATTCGGTTTTCCGGTATGCCGCATTTTTTCCAGATTTCAAAGGATTCGTTGTCTCGCGGAGCGTCTTTATCTCCAGCAAAAACTGATACGGCGAGTTTTTCGATAGGGATATTGAGTACTTGGGTCAAAAATTCAAAAGACCATTGGATTTGCTCGGTTTTAAAATAATCTCCGAGAGACCAATTTCCGAGCATTTCAAAAAAGGTCAGATGAGTTTTATCTCCGACTTCGTCTATGTCTCCGGTGCGGATGCATTTTTGAACGTTAGCGAGTCTCGTTCCAGCTGGATGATCTTCGCCCATGAGAAATGGGACGAGTGGGTGCATACCTGAGTTATGGAAAAGGGCCGAAGGATCGTTTTCTGGTATGACGCCGCTACTGGGAATGATTACGTGATTTTTGGATTTCCAAAAATCAAGCCACAGTTTTCTTAAATCTTGGGTGGTGTATTTCATGCGTGAGGCAGATTACACGAGAAAGAAAAGGCAATCAATAGGTTCCTTTCTCTCTTTGGTTAGTTGTTTTTACTTGTAAAACACTCGAATTGCTCTTTGTCGTCCTTCTCCGACGGAGTCGGTGGTGAGTTCAGAATAATTATTGGCGATCCAGAGATGAACTAATCGACGAAGAAATGGTTTCATGGGTTCAAGCTTCATTTCCGATAGATTTTGTTCTTTCATGAGTTCGATTGATTTTTTTACTTTTTCGTAGATTTGATTGTATTGTTCTTGGCGGTATCCGTCTACATCTAGAGTAACGAAGGCTTTTTCTTCGTTTTGAGACCACAGGATGTTTTTGAGTAGGATTTGAAGAGAGTTGAGTATAGTTCCACTTCGTCCGATCATTCGAGCTGGGTCTTCAGTTTCAATAATAGCTCTGTAGTGTCCGTTTTCTTCGGATACTCTCACGCAATCATAATTGGCGCCATATTTATCAAGCAGGAGCTTGAGAGCTTTCTGTATAATAGTTTCCATTCACTTTTTTTTTGATTATATGTTTATGGGTTTTGTCGTCAATTGTTAGGCTACTATTTTTTGAGGGATATTTGGAATTTCTGGTTGCCATTCTTCACCACTCTCTGGGTCTTTAAATGTCGGGGCTGTTGGTTTTGTATCTTGAATATTTGTAAGTGGATAGCCGTCCTTTCCGAAGTTGGCAATGTTGTCGTGTGCGATTTGTTGCATTGGTGCTGGTGGAGTAGGATGTAAAATTCTTTGTGTGACGATTTTAGCGGTTCCTAGCCTTAGATGTTCTGTTATTTCAGTGAGTTCTATTAGGTCTTTTGGTTTTAAACCACCTTTTTTTAACTTTTCTTGTCTTTCTTCTATGTTCTTTATAAATTTTTGCCCTTCTGGCGAGTGGATACTTCCAATTTTTGTGAGGTCTAATGATGTTCCGTCTTCTGCATTAAACAGTCCTTTTGTAGTCTCTTTTAGCAGTTCAAAAAACGAAAGTGCTTCTAGTTTTTCTTTTCCTTTATCATAGACTTCTTGGATTTCAGGGTCGGAATACTTTATGCCTTCATGCATTAGGTGATCATAGGTTGCTAAAAGCGCCATAAAAAGACCTCCTGCTCTGGTCGATTGACTGATTATGCGTAAAACATCAATTGATGTTACTTTTACTCCGTTTTTGTTGAGATAGTATACACAACAGTCCAAAAGTTCTTTAACTTCGTTTATATAGCCGAGTATTTTTAGGCGATATGTGAGGACTGTATATTGAATATTATTTCCAATGTCTGCTTCTTCAAATATTTTTATAAATTCTGTATTCCCTGTGACACAGATTTCTATGATAGCTTCTACGACTTGGCGTTTTAGTTCAGGAAAATCTTTGTCGAATTTTTTCATTTTTTGCATTTCTATTGCAGCTTCTCGACTTCTTGGGACACCTGCAACGGCAAGAATTACTTCGTGTAGTTCCTCACCTGCTAATTTTTCTTTCACTTCTTTTACGGCATTTTTCATAGAAGCCTTAGTTTCTTCGATGTTACCTGGGACAATGTTTACGGGAGTTTCTAGTAATGTTGCCTCATTCTCTTCGGCGATTTCTATTTTTTCTATTCTCGTAGGGTCTCTATCTATGATAATAATGTTTATATATTCACGGTACTTTGCCATTTCTCGCACAAGAGCCTCACCTATACCTCCTGGGGAGACTCCGACGACAACTACATTTTTCTTTTTTGGTGCTTCTGGAGAGTGATCGGTGCCGTTTAGATATTCTGAGTTTTCCATACTGTATCTGGACTTAGATTTGTAAGATTAAATTAAGTTTAAAATATATTTGTGTCAAGAAAGGTGTTTTTGCTTCAGCTTTTATTGTATTTTGAACTGATCTCCAATAGTTGCTTTTAGTTCTCCTTGGTTGACTTCGAGTACGAATTGGGCTGGAGCTTTGCTTTTGTATAAAGCACAGGGATCTTTTTCGCATGGGGTCATGGTTTGGATATCAACGACTTGATTATCAGAGGATATCCAGGCGATGTCGAGTGGGATCAGTGTATTTTTCATCCAGAAAGTATGAGTATCTTCGGTATCAAAGATGAAAAGCATGCCGGTTCCAGACTCTAACTTTTCTCGGTTCATGAGTCCTTTTTGTCTTTTGAGATCTGTATTGGCAATTTCGACGGTGAAATTTTGCTTACCTACTTGAATTACTTTTTTTTCAAGTTGTTGGTCGAGTGTATGATTCGTGTCAGTATTGGAAAGTTCGCATCCCATGAAGAAAAGAATGAAAAAGAAAAGAAAAATATATTTTGGTAGCATTTCTTTTCTATTTTAGCTTATTTAGTGAGGATGTATATTTTTCCTTTTAATATCGATTGGTGTTTGTATATTTCACTTTTCTTTGTTTATGAACTTGGGAAGTGTGAAATGTATGGTGGTGCCTTTGTTTAGTTTACTTTCTATCTCTACTCGTCCTCCCATTTTTTCTATCATTCTTTGGGCAACGCGAAACCCAATGCCATTATTACCTTCTTTTTGATTTCCTGTTTCAGACCATGCTCCTTCTTGAAGTTTTTTGAGTTTTTTGACGGTCATACCTTTGCCATTATCTGCAACTGATACTCGTATATAATTGTCTTCTTCTTGTGTATTCAAGTAAATCTTTCCTTGGCGCTTTTTTGCGTATTTAATGGAATTGGATATGAAGATTGAGAGGATGGTTTGAGTGACGGCTTCGTCTGCCAAGACGGTGTGTTTGGTATTTTCTTCTGGAATGTGAATTTGTATGTAGTGTTGTTTTGCGTGATTATTGTGTGCTTCAATTATGGTAGCTATCACTTCTTCAATAAGGAATGCATTTTTTTCGTATGTGTCTTTCGATAGAATGAGGTCACTTCTGAGTTTGTCTATGGCATTGGCTAGGGGATAGCTTATAACTCTATCGATTAAGTTTAACGTTTTTTTGAGCTCTTTTCTTACTTTGTTGGGAATATCTTTGTTGGATAATATTTTGTTGAGTTCATTCCGTACCATCTCTGTGTAGCCAATAGCTATAGTGAGTTCATTTGCAGTTTCGTGGAGTATTCCTACTTGCAATAAACTTTGCTCTGACTCTAGTGTATCGGTTGGCATTTTATTTTTTTATACAATATACTTTTAAATAGTCAATTATATTTATATGAAAAATGTTTTAAGTTTTCTTTCTTTTTTTTGGTCAACTTTTCAATACTCTTTTTTCAGCTATGATCTTGGCATATGTCTGAGTTTTTAAAACATCTCAATCCTGAACAACGCCAGGCGGTGGAGCAGGTGTATGGGACGGTTTTGGTATTGGCGGGTCCGGGGACGGGTAAGACGCATATGCTTACGTCTCGGATTGCGTATATTTTAGGGAGTACGGATGCGAATCCGGAGAATATCTTGTGTCTGACTTTTACCGAGGCTGCTGCGGTAGAGATGAGGGTTCGATTGCAAAAGCTTATGGGAAATGAGGCGTATAAGCTCAAAATTTCTACGTTTCACGGATTTTCTGAGTGGGTGATGGGACGGTATCCGGATGTTTTTGCGTCGAGACGTCGGGGACGGACGGTTGCGGAAGATGATTTGCAGCGAGTTTTAGCTTTTCGTGGTGCAATTGAATCAAAAAGATGGGAATATTTTTCTGATACTCATGATCCATTTTATTGGCAGAGGTCGTTTTTATCGGCGATTTCTACTTTGAAACGAGAGAATGTGTCTTCTGCGGCATTGAGGAACCTTATTCCCGATGAGCAAAAGCGTCTGGAAGAAGATCCGGATAATTTTTATAAGCGTGATTCTCAGTATGGGAAAAAGGGTGAATGGAAATCAGATGCTAAAGCGAAAATTGAGCGAAAGATTGGTCAGATGCGAGAATTGGCAGATTTGTGGGATGTGTATGAGGAAAAATTATCCGGGCGGGGGTATTTTGATTTTGATGATCAGTTGATGTGGGTGGTGGATGCGTTACAGAAAAATAAAGGTTTACGGGCGGATTTGCAGGAGCAGTTTCAATGGATTTTGGCGGATGAATATCAGGATACGAATGCGGCTCAAAATCAAATATTGTGGGCGTTGACTGATTTTGATGAAGCGCCGAATCTGATGGTGGTGGGGGATGATGATCAGGCGATTTATCGGTTTCAGGGTGCGAGTAGTGCCAATATTCGCGAATTGCAGGAACGTTTTGTAAAGCGCACTGATGTGACATTGACGGCTAATTATCGTTCGGGACAAAAAATTTTAGATAGTGCTACTCGTGTGATTGCTCATAATCTGGATAGAATTTCTTCTGATAAGATTTTGGTGGCTTCTGGTGAGAATAAAAACATTGAGTCTATTCTAACGAAAGCTTCTTTTGGTTCGCGTTATAGTGAACTGAATTTTTTGGTGGAGCAGATTCGTATGGAGCTGGAAGCGGGAATTGAACCTTCTGAGATTGCTATTCTTGTTCGTCAGAATCGCGAAGTACAGGAGATTGCTCGAGAACTTCCCAAATTTGGAATTCCGGTGTCAGCGCAGATTTTTGAAAATATTTTTGAAAACGATGCTGTGCGTCATTTGATTCGTTTGCTTACTGTTTTTTCAGATCCTGTTCATAGTGAACGTTTGATTGAGGTGTTACACGCTCCGTGGTTTGAAGTTGGATCAGAAATGCTTTTGAAATTGACTTTGGAGGCAAATGGAAAAGATCGATTGGCGGTAGATGTGTTACAGGAGGAAGGAAAGAAAAATGAGGCTTTACAGCGTATTTTTGATCTTCTCGTTACAACACGTAAAAACTATCTCCATTGTCGTCCAGCGGTATTGGCGGAGAAACTTTTGTATGAGTCGGGATTAGCAGAGTTTATATCTTCAGAGCAATATAGCTCATCTAGTCGGGACTGGCAACATATGCGTAAGTTTATTGATTGGATTCGAGGACAAGATCTCGATCAGTTGTCTGAACTTTTGGAGCGAATTGGTTTGCATCAAGATCTTCGTATTCCTATCAAGCCTGATGTTTTGCCGGCTGATCGTCGGTCGGTGAGGATTTTGACGGCGCATGGTGCCAAGGGACGAGAGTTTGAGGTGGTTTTTATTCCAGGTCTTTTGGATGGTATGTGGGGAAATCGAAGAGTACGGCATGGCTTGCCTTTACCTCATCTTTTTCGATCGGATCATGACGAAAACGAGGATGAGAGAAGGCTTTTTTTTGTGGCTTTGACGCGGGCAAAGAGGAAATTATTTTTGTCGTTTGCGTCTCAGGATTTTTCCGGTCGAGAGCGTAATCCGTCTCAGTTTTATCATGAAGTGCCTGATGAATTATGTACGATAATCTCTACTGATGAGGTTGAGGAGCGGGTTCAAAAGTTGTTACCGGTTTTTTTAGGGACTGATCAGGAGATGCCAGCTTTTACTAAGGCGGAGGAGGATATTTTGCGTGAACAAGTTGGACGGTTTATATGGTCCGCGACGAGTTTACAGAATTATCTGGATTGTCCTCGTCGATTTTTATACCAGAATATCTTGAGAATTCCGCGTCGTCCTGTTCCGGCTATGGCATTGGGAGTATCTCTTCATCAGGCGTTGGAACGTTTTTTGCGTCCATTAAAAGATGGGAAAGCATTGCCTGATGTTCATGTTTTGCTGGATGAGTTTACTCATGCGTTGCGGGGGCAAAATTTGGAGAAAGAAGTGTATGAAAGGTTTTTGATTCAAGGTCAGGAGCGATTGTCTCAATATTTTGAAGCTCGAAAGGAGAGTTTTTCGGGGGAAGTTTTGCTTGAATTTGACGTGGGACGATATACTCCCCGGATAGAAAATATTCCTGTGCGAGGGGTGATGGATAAGATTGAATTTCATGATAGTTCTCGGAAGAGAGGTGTGGTGGTGGATTATAAGTCTGGAAAACCTCGTTCGATTAAATCGGGAGAACGTTTATGGCGACAGTTGGTTTTTTATGATTTGTTGCTTTGCAACACACCCCAAATACCATGGCAAGCGGAAGGATTTGTTTTGGAATTTTTGAGTCCAGATCCTCGAGGTCAGTTTGTGAGAAAGACGATTGATATTTCTTCGCAGGATCGAGAACAGGTTTTGAAAGAGCTTCGAGAAGCTCATTCGAAAGTTTTGAACTTGGAATTTCCTTTGGTTCCTAATCCTGAGGAGGATGACGAAATTGATTATTGGCAGCGTTTTGGACGATGATGAATTTTATTCTGCTTATATTCGCTCTAGTTTTGTTTGGTTGTGTGATTTTTTTTACGTGGACATTGATAGGTTTGATAAGGTCTCGAGTGCCGTATGTGCCGACGTCAAAAAATATAGCTCGGGCTATGATTGAATTAGCTGATTTAAAGTCTGGGCAGATGATCTATGATTTGGGATGCGGTGATGGAAAGATTTTATTTATGGCTGAGAAAAAGCTTCGAGTTTATTCGAACAAGCAACCTCATTCTCATTTTATTGGTTATGAATTGATTCGGGCAGTTGTGTGGTTGGGTAGGTTAAAGGCTTGGTTGAGAAATTCGTCGGTAGAACTACGGTGCGCTGATTTTTTTCAGGTAGATTTGCGTGATGCGGATGTGATTTTTTGTTATCTTTTTGCGGAGGTTATGGATCAGATTTATGAGAAAAAGTGGAGTGAATTAAAGCCTGGAGCGAAGCTTATCTCTCATGCTTTTCCGATTGCGGGCTTGAAGCCAGAGAAGGTGGTGAAGGTTGGAAAAACAAAGGTGTATGTATATGTGAAGTAAAGTTTTTTATGATAATCTTGTTTTTACGTCTGTGTATGATGCTTGCATTTTTCTCATAATTTGCCACAATCTCGTTTGATGACACAAGACAAAAAGGCTACAAAATCGAGTCCTCTGGAGAAAAAAATTGAGAAACTGGAGAGAGATTTGGAGAATTTTCAGGTTCAATTAGGAGAAGCGAAGCAAGGACAGTTGAGGGCTTTAGCGGATTTGCAGAATTTTCAGCGTCGAGAGGCGGAAAATAAAAAGCATTGGTCTGCATTGGCGGTATCTGATTTTTTGCGAAAGCTTTTACCTAAGTTTGTAGAGTTGAACTTGAGTGTGGAACATACCCAAGATAAAGATGTGGCAAAGACGATTCGTACTTTTCTCGATGAATTGAAAAAATCGGGGTTGGAGTCTATTGATCCGAAGGTTGGAGAGGCAGTTAATCCTGATTTACATGAAGTGGTTATGGCTATGGATGGGGTGCCTGGGACGGTTGTACAGGTTTTAGAACCGGGTTGGAAGTATCAAGATATGGTTTTAAGTCCGGCGAAAATTTCGGCTCCGGCTGCTTAGTTTTTAATTTTTTATTTTATGAAACCAAAAACCAAAAAACTCGGTCTTCAAATATTGGTATGGATTATTATTATCGGACTTTTGGGAGCGGTTTTCCTTCCGGCATTTGTATAGATGAAGTTTCGTAAAAAAGTCGTGGTAGGAATGTCTGGGGGAGTGGATAGTTCGGTGGCGGCGAAACTTTTGCTTGATCAGGGGTATGAAGTTATCGGTGTTTTTATGAAGACGTGGGATACGAATGATCCACATTGTCCGGCGAGTGAAGATGCGGCAGATGCTCGAAGTGTGGCGGCAAAGCTCAGTATTCCTCTGTATGTGTTTGATTTTTCTAAAGAGTATTGGCGCGATGTATTTGAATATTTTTTGGAGCAGAATCGCCAGGGACGTACACCAAATCCTGATATTTTGTGTAACAAATATATAAAATTTGAGGCTTTATGGCAGAAAGCTCGTGAATTGGGAGCTGATTGTATTGCAACGGGACACTATGTATCACTAAAATTTAATAAAAATACTGAAAAATCGTATATCTGTGTCCCGAAAGATAAAGGAAAAGATCAGACGTATTTTTTATATACGTTAACGCAAGAACAGTTGGCTCGTACTCTTTTTCCTCTTGCAGATATCGAAAAGAAGGAGGTGCGGCGTATTGCGAGGGATCTTGGTTTGGTGACGGCGGATAAAAAAGATTCGGTGGGTATTTGTATGGTGGGAGATAGAAATTATACGGAATTTTTACAACATTATGTATCGAAAAGTCCGGGCAATATTATTGATGCGGATACAAAGAAGGTGGTTGGAGAGCATATGGGATTGAGTTTTTATACGATTGGTCAACGTAAGACTTTGGGGATTGGGGGGGTGAAGGGGTTTCCGGAAGCTCCGTGGTTTGTTATTAAAAAAGATTTTAAGACAAATGAATTGGTAGTATCTCAGGATGAGGAGAAGCTTTTGGGTACGGATCTGATGGCAATAAATCTTCATTGGATTTCTGGAAGCGTTCCTGCAAAAAAATTTCAATGCATGGCAAAGATTCGGTATCGAAGTGAATCTACTCCTTGTTATGCTGAACTTGTTTCAGCATCTCCAGAGTCTGGATCAAAGTCCGGAATGACAATGAATGTTACTTTCGATTCTCCTGTGCGGGCTATTTCTCCTGGTCAATCGGTTGTGTTTTATGATGGTGATGTATGTCTCGGAGGAGGAGAAATTGTTTAACTGATACTTGTTGCGTTTATAAAGAGTAAAGATAGCACTACCAAGAGGATCCAGAGAGGAATGAAGATGAGAAGTTGTCCAATAATCATATGTCCGAATACGGCGAGTGATCTTTTTATGAGAGAGTTTGAGATCATCCAACCATTGTATTTTTTTTCTGGATGAAGTTTTGGGGGATGGATGGGAGGGGTTGGTTTTTTTATTGCCGGTTTTGAAACGGTTTTTGAAATGGTTGGTTTTTTTGCTGGTGCTTTTTTAGTAGTCGTTTTTTTAGCTGTTTTTGAAGTTGTCTTTTTTACGGTATTTTTTTTTGTTGTGACCATTTTTGTGTGTGTTTAATAAACAAATATGCTTTTATTTTGATGGTGTTTTGTATGGACGTCAATGATTTGTTGTTGTTTAGATTTGTCCTCGTAATTCCATGGCGTTTACGATGCGTTCTATTCCTAGAATAAAAGCGGCTTGTCGGTAGGGCACTTTATAGTCGGTTTTTATTTTTATTAAATCATCAAATGCGTTTTCCATGATTTTTTTGAGTTTTTCGTTGACGTGATTTTCTTCCCAAACGTCACCAGATCTGTTTTGCACCCATTCAAAGTAGGAAACAGTTACTCCTCCTGCATTGGCAAGTATGTCTGGGATAACGTTTATATTTTTTTTCTCTAGAATACTGTCTGCTTCGGGAGTGACGGGACCGTTTGCGAGCTCGAGTATACTTTTGGCCTTGATTTTGTCAGCGTTATCTGTGTGAATGACTCCGTCGAGAGCGGCAAGGACGAGGACATCAACATCTAGGTGTAAAAGTTCTTCATTGGAGACGACGTGAACTTTTTCTTGGTTCATTTTGGTAATATCGCACTTGTCTCCTTCGCAGAAATTTCCACGTAGTGATCCGCCGGCTTTTTTGTATTCATGAAGTTTGTGAATTTCAAAGGCGCCTTCTTGGTGTCGGACTCCTCCTTTGGAGTCGGATACAGCGATGATTTTGCATCCTGCTTTATGAGCTATTTCCGCGAAATACGCTCCAGCGTTTCCAAATCCTTGAATGGCGATGGTGGTTTGAGACGGTTTCTTTTTAATCGTTTGCAAGTATTTTTGCAGGATAAAAAATCCACCTTGACTGGTGGCATAGCTTCGTCCGAGTGATCCGCCGATTTCAAGTGGCTTTCCGGTGATGACTCCGGGGGATTTGTATCCGAGGGCTTTTTCGTGTTCGTCCATCATCCATGCCATGATTTGGGGGTTTGTATAGACGTCGGGGGCGGGGATGTCTTTGTTCACTCCAAAAACACCTTGTTCTGTTCCGAGCCGAAAATATGCTCGGCTCATGCGTTCTAGTTCGGATTGAGAGAGTTCTTTGGGATTGATGGTGATGCCGCCTTTTCCTCCTCCTAGGGGGATATTGACGACGGAGCATTTGAGGGACATCAGGGCAGCGAGGGCTTTGACTTCATTGAGGTCGGCTTCATGGTGAAATCGTATTCCACCTTTATAAGGACCCCGAGCAGAATTATGTTGGACGCGATAGCCGGAGACTTGTTTTTTTACGCCTTTATCAGTTTCGAATTCGATTTCGAATTCATGGATGTGTTCTGGTTTTTCGAGTCTTTCGAGTGCGCTTTTTGAGAGTTTGATAGTAGAGGCAGCTTGGTGAAGATTGGTCAGGAAGTTTTGATATGGTTTTTTTGTGGTCATGTGATTTTTTTGAGTGGTTTTATTGTGATGATTTTGAAGGAAAGATCAATGGTGGGTATTGATTTCTGGTGAATATTGTTTTATACTTTTCATTGCTCTTTAAGCTTATCGGGGGTGTCAGGTTTTGACAGGGAGATTGAGAAATGTATTTTCTGCGAACACGGCGTGTATGGTCGCCGGTAGATCCACCATTCAATTATAAATGCAAAATCTTTTGCTAAGAAAGCTGTTGCTCAAGCTGAAGCTCTTTTGGCTTCTTTGGCTAAACCTGCTTACGCTTACGCAGCCTAAATTAAATCTGGCTTGAGTTTTTACTCGTCAGTGGATTATAGCTGATGATTCTGAGTTATTTTCCTTATATTTGAATCTTACTTCATGGTGTTGCCGATTATGGAGGACATTTTTGGCTCTCCTTTTCTGTATTTCGTTCAGTTTTGATCAGAGGAGGTAAACAGCTGAACTAGGTTCCGTAGACGAAGGTATGTTTCCTCTTTGGACGCGAGTTCGATTCTCGCCACCTCCACCAAATCCAACAAAAAGTTTAGCTATGAGTCGTTTTGGCTCTAGTTTATGCACTTTTCCGTGTCCAACGACTATGTTGGAAAACAAAAATTTCACTAATTCGTGTTTCTGTTCAGAATCCGCTTTTTCCCAGTACCCGACTGCATCTTTGAGAAAGTTGGAAAATTCTTCATAACTAAATGCTTCGAGAAGTGTGTTCTTCTCGATTTTTTTAATGTCTGAATCTAAAGCCTTGAGGCTCTCTTCAAGTTTGAATTTTTCTTTTTCATAAGTAGAAATTTCAGATTCAGAAACATTCCCTCTCTGCTCTCTTTTAAACATACTCATAATCAAATCCTCCAATTCCTGCTGCTGTTTTATTTTCTGATTCATTAAAGCTTTTCTCTGTTTTGTTCGGTCATTCATGTCTTCTTGAATAGCTTCGTTCATAACTTCCAAATATTTTTTATAATCTTTTGGATTTGGCTTTTTGAAATTTTCCTTCAAGAATTTAGACACTTCCGCAAGAAAAACTCTCGCACGCATTCGGTCAGCTTTCTTGAGATTCTTTCGGCAAGTGATGTAAAGATAATTCTTCCCATTGCTACTTTTGGAAGCTTCGGGAAAACAAACTTCTCCTGAAACATGCTTAATAATTCCATCTCGAAAAGGATAATTTTGCTTTGTATTTCGCTTATTCTTTCTTCGCGCCAAAGTTTGAACTCTTCGGAATTCCTCTTCCGAAATCATTGGCTCAAATTCTTGGTCTATTTCGCGCAAGTCGACGGGTTTTCCTGTTTGAACCAAAACCCCGTAATAAATGGGGTCTTTGAATAGACGAGTGAGCGATGACCTGTCAATAACAATTTTACGTTTACTTTCTTTTGTCATTCGAAAACAGTCCACACGCTTCAACCACCGAACAATTTCTTCGTAAGTTTTCCCATTCAGTCGCATTTCCCAAGCTTTCCGTATAAAAGAAAAGTTTTTTGAGGGAACATAGTAGCCGTCTTCAATTCGGTTATAACCCCATTTTGGAGTTCCTGCTGATTTTCCCTGCTCCAAGTTTGTCTGAACTCCTCGATTGATTCTCTCACTCAGACTGTCGCTGTATTCTTTTGAAATAGAAAAGAGAATTCCCAGCATCATTTTTCCTGACGCTGTATTCTCAAAATGGTGTGTACAGAATTTTAAATCCTTAATGGAACCATCATCGAGTAAATCAATAATTTCTCCGGCTTCTAACATATTTCTCGACAGACGGTCAGGATGCCAACAAATAATTCCGTCGACATCTCCTTGTCTTATGAGTTTTAAAAGTTTTGTAAAAACAGCTCTTTGATTCGCTTTTTTTGCTGAAGCTGATTCTGTGAATATGTCTGATTCTTTGTTTATTTCAATGCCTTCTTTTTCTGCTAATTCTAAGCAAAACTGAATCTGGTCGGGAACAGATTTCAATTGTTTTCCCGAACCATCATCTGATGACCTTCGAGCGTATATAACATAACGTTCACATATTGGAGTTTCGTAACTCATTTCGATTTTTATTCTAGCGCGATTCCTTGAAATTCCCAGTTACTCAGTCGAAACTTCAATTCCATATTCAAGGTTCAAAATCCATGTAATTTTCCCAGCACCTGAAATAATAAATTCCTGACTTTCTTCAAATTGATTGAATCCTTTAAGGATAAGTGAATTCTTATTTTCATCTACTCCCTTCAAGATTTGATTTATTCCTTGAATTTGTAAGGAATAAGCTTGTAAAACCTCTTTCACACCTTCTTCTAGTTGTCTTTTGTTCTCCTCGTTTGAAATATTGGGAATTTTCATATTTTGAAGTTCAGTTTGAACTTTTTTGAAGGCTGGAAGTGAGTGGTTTTGAAACATTGCATAACTCGCTATAAGATTCCCTTGTTTTGCAATACTAAGAGATTCAGCATGTGCAGAATCAGCTTCTTCTGTAATTTGGAGAAAGTTTTTGTAGAAGTCTTCCAGTGCAGATTTTTCTTCTTCCGGTGTCGACAAAATGACCTCCTCTACTGAAGGAGTTTTTTGTTTTATGCTGGTAGGATGGTTCTGACCGGAGGGAGAGGAATTTAAAATCACAACGGACACAAAGATGAAAAGGGCGAATGCTATTACAAACCCTTTGGCGAATTTTTCTGCAGTTTTATTCATTCGAAATATATAAAGAAGGGGCAACTCAACCGTGCTACCCAAATTTCTTTTGTCTCCAAGCGGAAACTAAAGCCAAATGGACGGTGAATTGCCCCATCTTTTAGCTCTAGTAACCACAACCGATTCTCTACGTTGAAACGTAAAAAGTCATTGGAGACGAATAAATAAAGAAATTTGAGTAGCACAAAAATCTTAAAACTTTTGCCCCTAAAGTCAATTTCTGCCTCAGAAAAGTAAGTTTCTGATGCAGAAACTAGTCCTCTGGATTAATGAAAGGTGAGCGCGTAGTCGCAAATTGGAAAATTACTTTTTCTTCGGGTTCAGATTCTATTGGTTGGTTCAATCTCCAATCTTCAATGAATTCCAACCATAAGCGAATAGCTGGAACCGGACTTTTCCCCGTCAATGGGTCTGCAGTAGCCGCTCGGTAAAGATTCTCAATAACGTCTGGCGTCCTGTCTATAAAATTATTCTTCATCAAACTCGTTCTAAGTCGTTGAAAATCCTTTTCTTTTTTCCATGTTGAAAGGCTATTTTCTGAAATATTGTACGACTTGGAAAAGTCCTTTTGGGTCTTAAGGTTTTGAGGACGTAATTTTCTAGGTAAAGACAGTAACCAAGCGAATATTGCTTTTTCAAAACGCATCCCCTCCGCAGCCGGAAGCTGCGAAAAATCCAAGTGATTACAAGTGGAATTTTTAACTTTCATATTTAGGTAATAGCAATCCTACGGATTCTCGTTCCATTTTTTCTTCTCCATAGTTTTGAATAGCATCCCTTACTGACGCAAGTTTCCTTTCGACATCACTTCCTCCGAAGCAAGATAATAACTGTTCATCTGGGGCATTAATAATTGCCTCCATCGTGTTTAAACCTTTCTGCATAAGCGAGAAATAATCATTCCTTGTTAGGCGACTACCAAAATGAATCGCAAGTTCTCCTAAAGAATTAGGGACTCCTACCTCTAAACGAGCCAATAATGTTTTTCCTCTTTCTCCCATGTCCAATTCTGAATGAAGAATTTCTGCAATCCTCATAACAGTGGGCAATAAATCATGAGTTCGCGAAGCAACCTGCCTTACAGAGCCTGCTGCCCCATTCAATCCTCCGCCAAATTGGGTCATGGTTTTTTCTATTTCATTGAGGGGTGTTTCACTCATCCATAATAAACAAGCTACTGCTTTTTTAGCCCTGACAATGGCTCCAATTTGGTCAATCCCTCGTTGCAAGAAAGATATTAGTGTAGATGGCACGCTTCTTTGAAGTAGTCCATTTCTCCAAAAAATGGGTTCTTTCTGTGTGCTTTTTTTATTTAAGGGGAAATAAAGAGCATCCAATTCTACGGTCATTTGAGTGGCTGTGATTAATGTCATCTCATTGATTGAAGTTGCATTCATTCCTTTCAATGCATTGATAATCCTTACTATTGATTCTACTTCCACTCCGCCTTGTCCGGTCAACCAACCTAATTCTGTTAAACTATAACCATCTTTGACCTTCTCTATTAATTCATTCTCTTCTAGATTGTGAATGGCTTGAAATAAGGAATCTCGATTCCATGTCCAAGAATCATCAAAACGAGCTTGTTGAAAAGCTCCAAAACTATTTTCCAAGAAATCAACAATTTCATCTGCTGTTAAAAAATGGTCTTTCGTTTTGCTGCCAGCTATAAGAACTCTAATAATCAAAGAACGTAAGTCTGTTCCACGACTTAAGAATTGAGATTCAATGTCTTCAGGAGCGCCTAAAACATAATGTCCCCAATAATGAGACTCTTGATGTCCATTTAAAGCCAATAGAAAAGATTCTCCTACCTCTGAAAAGCCTAACCGTCCAGCTCGTCCTACCATATTTTTATATTCGGCAATGAAGTAAGGTTTTGGAGGGTTTCCTGGATGTTCTAATCCGGTTATTATGACTGCCTCTGCAGGAGTATTAACTCCCATTGCAAGTGTGGTAGTAGCGACTATTACCCGAATTTTACTGTCTGGTTTTCGAAACCCTTCTTCCACAACAAGTCTTTCATCTCTGTCTAAATCTGAGATATGAAAAGCAACTCCCCCCAACAAACAATTTCTCAAATCATTAGAAGCCATCGATACGTCTCCCGTAGGAAGTCCTGCTATTTCTTCATTAGCCGGAGGAAGTCCCAAACTTTGTGCAAGATATTTAGCACATCCTCGAGCTTCCCCGCGAGTAGCTCTAAAAACGATAACTTGTTTTCCATCAGCCACTAATTTCCTAGTCAAAGGGATGATATAGTTTTGACTGCTTCCACTTTGGCTTCTCATTTCAGGAAGAATATAATTTTGAGTTATGTTTTCATCATTTGTTTTCGGATTTATGGAACGGAATGTTCCACTAGAATTTATGATTCCTTCATGTAAATCTACGGGTCTTTCCATTTTCTTCAGCAGAGATGCTCCTAGCCAATTTTCCAATCCATTTGTGTCTCCGATTACAGCCGAAAGAGCTATTAATTGGGGTTCAATCCCTTCAAGCCTTTTTACCTTCAGAAGTGTTAAGATAAATTCCAAGTTAACTCCTCTCGATGTGTCAGCAATCATTTGTACCTCATCAATCACAACTGTTCCCACCTGTCCAAGTATGTGGGGAACATTGAGCACTAACGCAGTAAATTTCTCATAGGTCATCAAGCAGATGTCATATTGTCCTTGAATAAGGTCGGGAATGTCATCGGTTGAATCTCCCGTTGCCCGAATTGTTTTTACATTAAAAGGAGCATATACAGTGTTGAAATACCTGTGTTTGTCATTTACCAAGGCTTTAAGTGGAAATAGAAATATTGCTTTTTGTCCTTGAGTAATCCCTTTCAGCGCCCCTAATTCTCCAATCATTGTTTTACCAGAGGACGTGGGAGCCGAAACAAGCAAATGATTTCCTTCAAAAATTCCGTAATCATTTATTGCCGCAATTTGAAGCTCATTCAGACTAGGGATAGCTCCTTGCCATGCTTGAAGTACTTCTTCAGGAAACCCATAGACTTTTAAACTCGAAACTTTCTCTGTTACTTTAGGGCGACATATTTCAGGAAATGCAGCTTTGTAATGTTCTTTAATTTCAAAGACAGGGAATAGCACTTCCTCATCAATCGTTCCTCTAAGTGTTGGATGTTGTTCTTTTCTGATTGATTTGGCAGAATCAACTACACTCTGCACAACCTGCTCCAAGAGTTTATAAAGTGAAATCTTTCCTGCTTTCTGTGCGTCCAACTTCCCCAATAAAGCTTCTATGAAATGGTGCGTCAGAAGACCATGTTTGAATCTACTAATTTCCCATGCAGGTTCTTTCGCATTGGCAGCAGTTAGAATCACCCTTCCTTCTCCCGACATTTTCTGCAATAAAGATTCTTCTGATTCCAAATCTCGAGGGATTGCATCGACCTGAAGAACCTTTGCCCCCATTCCACCAGAAAAACAACAATCCAAAAGAAAAATTAGTTTTTTTGCAGGAATTTTTGAAAACCATTCAGTCAAAAGTGAAAGAGGAATACCAGTTTGTTCAAGATTTTCGGGAACGGTGTCATGAGTTACTAATTCGTGAGTAGGTGACCCATGTCCCGAGAATGTGATGACGACAACATCGTCTTCGGAACACCCCTGTAATTTTTGCAGTTCGTTCTCAATTGCAGACCTTGTTGCTTCTTCATCTGCCATGAATACACACTCACCCCCTAGGTTGTCATTAAAAAGTGCATGCAGAGCCATTGCATCTCTTTTTGCAAATCCCAAACAGTTAATTTTTGGAGATTTGTAGCGGTCAATACCGATAAAAAGTCCGTGAAATTGTGTCATCCTTTGATGTTACGAGGGTCATTCCCATGAGAGTCTTTAAACTGAATTTCTCCATCTCCTTTTTGAACTATAAATTCAGTATGTTCGTTTTTAGAATGTTGTCTTCCCCAGTCCACAGCATCTTGTTTTGTGTCGAAAACACGAGATGCTCGTTCATTTTCTGGGTGATGAACTTTCCAGCCGTTACCGTCATTGGGAGAAACCCATGTCTGCTTGTACCCCATCTGAGTAAATTAAGAATACGAGCGGAGTCTATAGGATTTTGTCACATTTGTCAAATCGACTTGATTTCATTTGTGACACATGATAGAATTCAGCTGTCTTAAAAATAAAATAATGCATAAAACTCAGAGCAAAATTCTTCAGGCTATAGACGATAACGGTGGGAAACTTTCGAAAAAATTGCGAGACATTGGAAAAGCTATTGGAGAAGATAATCCTCATCCTCAACAAATAAAAAATCATGTTCTACAGCTAGAAAAAAGAGGGCTGATTCGAATAAACCACAAAGAAAATGTTTTAGAGCGGGTAGGAATCAATACAGAAGATGAAAGTAATGCATTCATTTCAATTCCTATATTAGGAAAAGCTTGCTGTGGTTCCCCACTCGCTATTGCGGAAGAAAATTTGGAAGGATTTTTAAAAATCTCCAAAAATTTATTAGAAGTAATCCCAAAAAAATCATTATTCGTCTTAAAAGCTACGGGCGATTCAATGAATGATGCCGATGTGGGAGGTGACACAATTGAAGATGGTGATTACGTCATTATTGATTCTGAGGAAAGAAACCCTCAAAACGGTGATTATGTTCTCTCTGTAATTGACGGAGGAGCAAATATTAAAAAATTCGTCAGGGATACCGAAAATAATCAAATTGTTTTGCTCTCTGAATCTAAAACTGAACTCCCCCCCATATACATCCACGAAGATGATGCCTTTATGGTGAACGGGACGATAAAACAAGTTATTAAAAAGCCGAAATTTTAAAATGAATTCACAAGACAATGTCAGCTATAGAATCGTCATTAAGTATTCATCTTATTTTTTTAATATTGGAATGATTACCGTCCAAAGATTTACTGGTGATATTTTATTCACTCCTTCTCAAGTACAAGCATCAAAGGTCGGTGGAAAAACTAATAACGTGGAGATTGACCATATTTCTTTCCATAAAACTGGACGAGTACACATAAAAGATACTAAAAACAATCGTTTCATCCTTGAATCAGGAGAAGATGAATCGAAACCAAAGACGAACGACAAAAGAGTTTCTGTAGACCGCACAGCCTTCAATAACTTTTTTGTAATGTGGGTGGAACACCTAGAGAAACTTCCAAAGATTCCTGACGATGAAATAGAGCGCCTAGATGTCATTTTAAATTCTGCTGTCAGCGAAAATATTGAAATCAACTTCTCTATGGTTTCTGGGAAGCTTTTAGTTAAGTCTTTCGAAGGAAAAACAAAAATTAAAGTAACACAAGAAACCACAAAAAAAGAACTACTAGCTTGCGAATGGAGATGTTTGGGACATGAATCAGGAAATGCAGACAAAATTCTTCAATTCAGCCTTAAAGAGGTTAAATTTCCTGATGATTGTAAGGAAAATATAAGAATATTCTTTCCTCAATGTTCAGGATTAACCTTGGAAAAAATATAATCCTTTTGTAAAAAATCTCCCAACAAGACTATTGAGAGATTTTTTAATGGAAGAAAGTATTTACCACTCATTGAAGTAAACCGTTTCTCCTGAGGCGTTAATCATCCTCTTGGCATTAAGCCTTCGTCGCTCGTCTTTGAGGTCTATGTCTTTGACAATCCTCGTAAGACTGCGAACTTCTTGAACCTCTTGTTTGGAATAAAGAGGTTTGTTCTGTTCACCCATCACTAGGTAAACAATATAAAGTTATACATGCCGTTAGCTTATTCAAACACCTCAAGAATTCAAGCCTCAGTAAATGAAGCTTCTCGAACAATATTGTTTTGAAGGAGCCTGCAAAATCTTTTCCAATCTTCGCATGGAAATTTGTAATTCGAAGAGTTCTTTCGCATACAGATTGATTTCTCGAACAAAATCCAAAAAAAGTTGGAAATGTGTCACGCCTGCTCCACCAAGGAATAAAAAAATCGATGTGCCCTTGTGGTACAGCGAGTTTTTTATATTTCTGCATAGCAGAATGGCATGAATTGAACTCGTATGAGTTCGTTGAAGTAAAGGAGTCCCGATTTTTTGGGACGACTATTACGGAACCTCGTCCCCGCTCTAGCGGGGTAAGAGCTTCTTGCCACCTTCCCCAATAAAAAAAACCAAGACATATATTCATCTTGGCTTTTTTGTTTTTGTATTTTTTGCTTTTACAGAATTCCGTTAAATCCTACATACATTAGGTAGATACCGAGGATAAGGATGACGATGGATGCGAAGTTGTACCAACCTTGTTTTTGCATAGACTTTGCCATACTGAACATAGCTTTTGGGAAAAGCATATAAAAAATTCCTTTAAGGAAAGTAAGCCATCCAAGAACCGTAATGATGACGGCCCAACCACCGTACCAGATATTATGAGTGAGGATAAGGAGTGTACCGATAATGAGTGTGAACATACCGGCGAGATAGGTGAGCGCGTGGTTTTTTTCCATATCGCTCATGATTTTGTCGATTCGATCACGATTTATAAGGATCCCGAGTCCGGTGATCGTCAAGGTGAGACCAAACACTTGAGCCAAAAAGAATGAGAGTGCCATGGGGGGAGTGGGTTAATAAATTACTTTTATTATAAAGCTCTTTGAACTTCTGGAGCAATTTATTTTTTCATATTACTTTCGGATTCGATGATCATTGTTTGTAGGATATTTTCACGTATTTCTTGGAAAGCTGGGCTTTGTGGAAGGTCAAAGGCTTTGGAAATGAGGGATATCAATAGTCCAATGGAGACCAGAAAGATTGAGATGCTGATAATGGCACCAAAGATTATGAGAAAGATGTATTTTATACATTTTAGGAGAAAGTTGAGTATGGTTTTTATACAAATCCATATACTTTTAAGAATATTCACGGTGCACTTTCCGATGAATTTAAAAATGTTTGCGATTCCAGAGAAAAAACTTTCCTTTTTGTTTTTGTAGATACTTTTGGTTTTGAGTTTCATGTTTGTTTTGTAGTGATGGTAGTATTTTTTCGTGGAAGTGAAAGAGAAAATATGGTTTCTTTGCCTTCTTCTGAGGTGAACCATATTTTTCCTCCAGCGTCTTCTATGATGTTTTTGGCGATATGTAGTCCGAGTCCTGATCCGTCTGTTTGTACCGATACGGCGTTATCGGCTCGGAAGAATTTTTCGAATATTCGTGGTTGAACGGATTTTGGTATACCGATGCCTTTATTGGAAACTTGTATAATGAGTGATTGTTTGTGGTCTTTGGCTCTAATGATGATAGTTGTTTTTTCACTTGCGTATTTGATGGCGTTGGTTATGAGATTATGGATGACTTGATGTATGAGAATTTTATCGAGTTGGATGGAGTCCATCTTTTGAGATGGTTTTTCAAAGACAAGTTTGATGTTTTTTTTGTGTGCAAGAGGATGACATTCTTGTATGGTTTTTGTGATGAATGTGGTGGGATCGGTGAGAGTGAGATTTTGTTTGAGTTTGCCACTTTCGATTCTGGCGAGGTTTAAAAATTCTTCGACGAGATTTGTCATGCGCTGACTTTCTTCGTGAATATTTTCAATACATTCAATTTGTTCTTCGTTTAAAGGACCGGTGTCTTTGTTTTCAAGAAGTTCGATATACCAGTTCATAGAGGTGAGTGGAGTGCGAAGTTGGTGTGCTGCAAGAGATACAAATTCACTTTTCATTCGTTCGATTTCTTTTTCTTGGCTGACTTTTCGTATTTTTTCTTGTAGTTCTTTTTCAAGTTGTTTTCTTTTGGTTATGTCCCAAGCAGTTCCTTTTATGGAGGCTATTTTTTTTTTGCTATCAAAAAAATTTTTTCCTCGAACATGGAGGTAGCGGATGCTTTTATCTGGAAGAAGAATTTTAAATGATGTGTCGAGATCTTTTTTCCCGTCTAAGGCATATTCTACTTCTATTTCGACTCGGTCTTTTTCGTCTGGATGGATAGAGGGTCGGTAGAGGGGATAGTTTTCGGTGATGGTTGTTTTTTCTAGTCCATAAAGGGTAAACATATAATCGTCCCAGATAAGTTTTTTGGTATTCCATTCCCAGGTGCCGATCCCAGACATCGCTAGAAAAAAGTCTGATGGTTCTTCTTTGGATTTGCTTGCTACCATGTTTTTATTGTAGTTGAGCGGGGTGTTTTTCGCTAGCTAAAAAAAACACCCCAGAGAAGAGGGGTGCTTTTTTTTATGTGTGTGTTTGTTTTATCGACTAGCGCTGATGGTTCCTCCTTCAGCATTCGGTGCACAGACGGTCACTCGGCTATTAGCGTCTTGAAAGATGCTATATCCGGTTCCGTTGGTAGTGGTTGTAGTAGGATCTGTGGGCATATTTACGAGATATGTTCCGCTGTTGGTTAGTACAGCAAGGTCAACGAGATTGTGTCCTTCGGCGTTTGTGCCACCGTTACAGTCTCCTCCTGTGGTACAGATCAGATTTGTGTTTGTTGAGCAGTCTCCAGCGGCAAGGATAGTGCTTGGAAGAGCTCCAGTATTGCTATCAATGGCATATTGATACACAGCGTTGAGAATAGTATTAACGTCAGCTTTTCGTTGAGCGTTTCTGGTATCAGCGAGTTGTTTTCCAGGATTGAGAGCGAGGATAACGATTCCTGCTAAAATTCCGATGGCGGCAACAACCAAGAGCATCTCAAGAAGGCTGAAGCCTTTTTTTGTAGCGGGAGTGGATGTATTGTTTTTCATTTTTATTTAATGAATGGTGGTGAAGACAGTTCAATGCTAGCATAGGCAATCTTTGAACACAAAAAATATTCGATTGCTTTGATCTTTAAAATATTTTATTTTAAAGATTAGTTACTTCTTGCCAGGTACTAATGGTCATATTGGGTTGTACTTCGGTGATTTCTATTTTTATTTTTCGTTGAATAGTGTTGATTTTTCCTATTACTTGGATGGTTCTATCACTATTGCCACTTCCTCCGATGGATTGAATATCACAGCTTCCGTTGCCGAGATTTATGGTTTCGTCTCCAGAGTAGCTGGTGTTTTGTCTGAGGCTGTCGAGGGCTTGTTCGGCGCACGCTGAGGCGAGTGCTTTGGCTTCGGCGGCTTGTTGTGCATTGAAGCTCGTGCGAGAGCTTCCTATGCCCAATAGAAGGTTGGAGAGGCTGACTGATGTTCCTATAACTCCAAGTATTATCATGCTGAGAAGGACGGCGTAGCCTTTTGTTTTTTGAGATAGAGAATGGCTTGTTTTTTTCATAATTATGGATGACGGAGGCTGGCTGAAGTTTGGAAGGTTTTGGAGTAGTCGTATTCGTTTTTATTGTTCTCGTTTTTATGAGTTAGGGTGAATTTGAAGCGGATTGTCCCAGGGGTGTCTGTTCTTGAGATGTTATGAAATTCTACATTGGAGACTTCAGTTTTAGATGAGGTGATTTCTATGGGAGAACTGAGATTTTCACTAATTTGAAAGGCTCCGAGGGAGGTTGAAAAATTAGTGGGGTCAGCGTTTGCATCGGGCATAGCGAGGGATAATTCTCCACTCGTAAATCCGGCTGCTGGAGAGGAGATAGTGGAGGCGTTTCGTATGGTGTGTGTGATAAGGTTGGTTATGTATAGTCCTTCTTGTTCGATTTGGGCTATGACTTGATTTTTGATTCGTGATTCTATGATGGTGGGAAGAAAGGAGGCGATACTTGTTAGTAGCACGATGGCTATACTAAGGTAGAGAAGTAATTCCATCATGGTGAAGGCGGATTTTTTATGGTGAATATGTCTAGAATAAAATAATCTCATGGTTTAATCGGGAGCGAGTATGATAAATTCTTCATTTCCATTCGGACCGACTCCGAAGGCTCGATTTTTTGTACTGCTATAGGCTATACCGTTTAGAGTGTCTCCTGTATCGAGTTCTTCAACTATGAAGATTTTTGATGGATTGCTGATATCTAGGATTTGAAATTCAGCATTGCTGTTGTCTGTTCCTAAAAATACATACTCATCATTATTTCCAAGGATCATATCGCGGACATCTCCATCGGTATTAATGGTATCAAGAAGGACTGGGTCTGTCGGGTCAGAAATGTCTATGGTAGAGACTTCTCCGTTGGTTCTCCCGATGATAATAGTTTCGTCAAATCCTGTGATGGCATTTCCGTTTTCACTTCCGTTTAAGTCATATGATCCAACTATGGTAAGGTTATTGGTATCAGAAATGTCTATGACACGTAATTCTTGACTGTCCATTTCAGATGAAGTGTAGGCATAATCTCCTATGACTATCACGTCTTTTCCTTCGTGTCCTAGGTCAAGTGAGCCGAGGAGGGAGGGAGTGTTGTTGGTTATATTTACTACAAGAAAATTATTGTCATCTTGGAGTATGTATGCCCTGTTATTGTTTATCGTTATTCTTTTGCTCCCATCAATTCCTGGGGCGTTGTAGGTGGCAAGGAGTGTGGGGTTTGCTTTATCAGAAATATCTATGACAGCAAGTTCTTGAACTTGATCGTTTGATATGACATAGGCTCTATTGCCTGATATATCGATGTCTTCAGGATTTGTGGGGACATCGAGGCTTCCTGATATGAATGGATTATTTGTATCGGTAATATCGACAATAAAGAAATCAGGTAATCCTAGAAGATATTTTGAAAGATAAGCGTAGTCTCCGTCGACTTGGATTCTCATTCCAAATGCAAGACTCCCGCTGATATCAATGTTTGATTCTACAAATGAGTTTCCCCAACCGTCTATGATAGTGGGAAGCATCCAGTGGGTCAGATAGGTTTTGAGGATGATTTCTCCTGTCCTTTGTAGGTTTTGTTGCCAGGTGACTTTTGAGGTAATTTCTTTTGTGGTGGAGTTTATTTCACTGATAGTGACTTCTCGATTAAAAATATCAGTAATGTCTGAAGTGCCGGATAAAGTCCAAGTATTGTTTGTAATTGCGATTCCATGAGTGCCATTGGTGAGATTCGAGAAATCTTCGTCTCTTATACTTCGAACGGCTTCAAGTCCTTCTTCGGCGATGAGTGTAGCTCGCGCTCTTTTTCCTGAAAGGGCTGTACTTTCTCGTCCATAAATAATAGCTCCAGTGACGCTGGTAACGATGATGCTGAGTAATGCAATGGCGAGTAGGACTTCCATGAGGGAAAATCCTGGTTGCTTCTGCTTTGAGAATGAAAATGTCTTCATACCATCTTGATTTTACCTGGCTTGATAAAATTTGCGAAGGATAACTAATAGTCTATGCGTCCTTTGGTGTTGATGTTGATGGTATGACTGTCTCCGTCTTTCGAGGTGAGAGTGATGGATGTGGTGGCGGTAGGGAAGCCGGTAAGTTTGTTGAAGATGGTTTCTGAATTTCCGGAGGGAGTGATGGTTCCAGCTAGTGTTGAAATTTCATCATGGTCAGTATTGCGGGTTGCAAAACTACTGCCTTGAAAGATAGTAGAAGTACTGGATGCTATTTTTACTCCCCAATCACTATCTTCTCGTCCTGATTGTGCGAGAAGTTGAGCTCGACGTAGATTTTGGGTGATGGTGTTGGTGGCTACTTCTAGATCGTTCCTCACGGAGAATTTTTGATATTGAGAGACGCTCAGAGAAATTACGACTCCAACGAGAAAAAAGACAAAGAGAATTTCGATGATGGTGAAGGCGAATGATTGATTTTTTTTTCTCATCTGAATTTTTTATGTGGGTCCATTGACGCTTCCGACTAAGCTATAGATCGGAACGATGACGGCCATGGCGATAAAAATCACACCAGACCAAATGATGAGGAGCATGAGTGGTTCGATGAGAACGGAGAGGTTTTTGGCAGTGGTATCGACTTTGTCTTCGTAGGTTTTTCCTAGATTCAATAGAGTCTTGGGGAGTTGTCTGGTTTCTCCGGCGGTGATGATCATTTGTTGCATTGGGCTTGGGATCATTCGGTTGATTGAAGGGAAACTTTGAAAGCTTTCTTGTAGGGAAGTTCCGATTTTAACTTTGTCTCTCAAATGCTGGTAGAATTTCTGATAGATTCGAAAAGAGGTCGATTTTTGGAGTGAATCAATGGCGGCGACGATGGGCATGCCTGCTTCGAGTAGTGTTCCGAGAATATATCCAAGGCGGGCGAGTTCTGATTCTTGGACGAGTTTTTTGATGGCTGGAATTTTAAATAAAAAGGCTTGTCCTAGGTGTTTGTGCTTTTGTGAAATAAAGAAAAAATAGATGATGTAGGCTAAAATTACTAAAAAGGTGGGGACACTCCAGAAACCGTTGGCTTTGAGAAAGTTTCCGACCCAGACCAAAATTTTGGTCATGGTGGGGAGATCAAGATTCATTTGCATAAAGACGACGGAAAGTTTGGGAAGTATGAACCAGGCAATTCCGATACCAATGATGAGTGTAACGATGAGGAGTATTGCCGGATACATCATGGCTGATTTGACTTTTGATCGGAAAGCTCGGCTTTTTTGTTGTTGTATGACTACTACTTCCAGATTTTCAGAGAGCCGACCGGATTCTTCCCCGATTCTGATGAGGGAGATGACGTGATCTGGCAGGAGGTTGATTCGTTCTAGGCTTTTCCACATGGGTTCTCCGTTTTGTATGTCTTGCTTGAGTTGATCTATGACTTGTTTCATTTGAGGACTTTTGATCTCGACTTCGATGGCTTCTAGAGCTTTCATGACATCCATGCCGGCGGCAAGGAGCATACTGAGGTTATCGATGAGATAGTTTCTTTCTTCCCCGATGCCGATTTTGGAAAAGAAAGAAAGTTTTCCGCTTTTGACGGCGAACATAGGTTGATCAAGTCGTTTCTTTATTCGAGCAAAAAATCCCATCTTCTCGGGAAGAGGAGAAGTTTCTGGATTTGGTGTTGGAGCTTGTGCAGTTTCCATTAGACTTCGTCTTGGTCAGGGGGAGCGACTCGGATGAGTTCGTCGAGGGTGGTGATGCCTTGTTTTACTTTTTCTATACCATCGTCGAAAAGAGAATGAGCTCCTTGGGTTTTGGCATAATCCCAAAGTTGTTTTGTGGATGGGTTTTTGAGAATGAGGTCTTGAAATCCTTTGGTGATAGGCATGAATTCAAATATAGAAGTTCGACCTTTATAGCCAGAAAAGTTGCAATTCGCACAACCTTTCCCTTGATACAAAGTTACTGATGGAGTGTTTTCGAAGTAAGCTTCTGAATTTGGTATTTTTTCTTTTAATTCTTCGTAGCTAATGCTGACACTGTGTCTACAGCTATCGCAAATTTTTCGTACTAGTCTTTGAGCGATTATAACTTCGAGAGTTGAGGCCAAAAGAAAGGGTTCAACGCCCATGTCTAAGAGTCTGGGGATGGCTGTAGGGGCGTTATTGGCATGGAAACTAGAAAGCACGAGATGTCCGGTTAAGGCGGCATTGACTGAAATTTCAGCGGTTTCTTGATCTCTGATTTCTCCGACTAAAATGATATCAGGGTCTTGTCGGACAATGGAACGAAGTCCTGTGGCAAAAGTGAGATTTCGAGCGGGATTTACTTTGATTTGATTGATGTCTGCCATCTTGTATTCGACGGGATCTTCGATGGTAGTGATATTGACTTCTGGGGTATTGAGTAGGTTAAGGACGGCATAAAGCGTGGTGCTTTTCCCTGCTCCGGTGGGTCCAGTAACTAAGATCATTCCAAAGGGTTTTTTGGAGGCTGCAAGTAACATATCTTGATCTCTTTCAGAGAGCCCTATGGCTGATAGTGATAAACCTTGTAGGTAGCTCGTGAGAAGCCGCATATTTATTTTTTCGCCGTTAACGGTGGGGATGATAGAGACTCTCACATCGAGTGGTTTATCGTTGATGATGGATCTGATGGCTCCGTCTTGAGCGGTGGCGTGTTCATCAATACGCATTTGTGCTTGAACTTTGATACGGTTGAGGATGTTTTCGTAGTATTCTTTTTGGATAGTTCCGGCTTTGTGTAGGACTCCATCGATTCGGAAGCGGATGGTGACGTCTTTTTCTTGGGGTTCAAAATGGATATCAGAGGCTTTGTTGATGATAGATTCTTTGAGGATTTCATCGATGATTTCGGGAGCGACTTTTTCTTCCTGCTTGATGATGGTAGCGAAACGAGCTTCTAATGCTTCGCGGTAATGAATAAAAGTTCCTTCGATGTCTTCGGTAGGAGCGTAGGCAAGGGTTATGGTTTTTTGCGGGAAAAGGGGGGCGATCTCTGTTTTTATATCTGCACTGTCTGGTTTATCGGTCGCAATAATCACTTCGTTGTCTTTATTTTCGAAGATGACAGCGTGATGTTTTCTGGCGACATCTTCGGGGATGGTGGTGACTTGTTCTTTTGATGGTTGGTAGGATTCGATGTTGGCGTAACTAACTCCAAAAAATTCAGCGACGGCTTGTCCGAGAAGATCTTTGGTGATGAGTTGTTCTGAGAATAGATAATCGGTGAAGGAGGTATTATGACTTTCTTCAAATTGGGTAGCTTTTTGTATATCTTCTTCGGTGAGATAGCCTTCTGTGATGAGTATGTCTGCTAATTTTTTTTCGTTTGTATTCATGGTTTAATGGAGTATGTTTTGGACTTCTTGAGTGATTTCGGACAGGGGAGTGTTTGATTTTATGATGTATCCGTAAGCTCCTAGCTCTCTGGCTCTTTCAATGTCTTCTTCTTGTCCGAGGTTGGAGGTGACAATGACGGGGATTTGAATACCGGCATTTTTGATTGTTTCTAAGACTCTGAATCCGTCTACTTCTGGCATTACGAGATCGAGGAGAATCAGATCAAACTTTTCTTTTGGGATGATTTCGAGAGCTTCTTTCCCATTTGAGGCTACTTTTACTTCGAAACCTGCTTTTGAGAGCTTGATTTGTAGCGCTCGAGATACAGGTTTTTCGTCTTCTACTATGAGAATTTTCTTTGATATATCGCTCATCGGTTTTATTCGTTGGTTTTGGGAGTGATTTTTAAAGAGATAAAAATCCTTTTATTGTACCTGTTTTTTGGCTTTTTTTCAAGGGAAATGTAGTGTTTCTGGGTTTTCAAAAAGCCGCCTTTTTTGACTTTTCAATCATGCGTCTTAGAATTTGGTCATTCTTTATGGTTTTTCAGACATTCAAAACCTCCTTGTGAGGAAGAGGGAAAATGAGTGTAATGAGATGAGTCTTAAGCGTAGTCAAGAGATGAAGTCAGTGAAACTCGTTTTGACGAAGGCGCGTAGTTAAGTGGTATAACGTCGGTCTCCAACCCGCCAGAGGCGGGCGATTCCTCATAACATTTATAATATGAAATACACCGTTTATGTTCTTAAAAGTCAGAAAGATAATAAAAAGTACATTGGAGTAACTAGTGATTTCGAACGAAGATTGCAAGAACATAATCGAGGAAGTGTAAAATCAACGCGAACTCGAAAGCCCATGGAGCTAATTTATAAAGAAACTTACAAAGATAAATCTGAAGCTTGGAAGAGAGAAAACTTCTTTAAATCTGGACAAGGGCGAGTCTTTCTGAAAAATATAGATATGGATAATACAGGCGCGTAGTTAAGTGGTATAACGTCGGTCTCCAAAACCGAAGTTGAGGGTTCGATTCCTTCCGCGCCTGCCAAACAATCATTTCTTCAGTACAAGGCATGCTTGTGCCTTTAATGATGCTATTTTTTGCGGTTCGGATAGATTGAACCTTTCGATTAGCTTCTCGAACTTCATAATAGGGTTTATTCAGTTCTACTGTGAGTTTCTTCTTAGTTAGGATGAACTTGCTTCCAATAGCCTCTAAAAGCATTCTCTTCTCCTCAACGCTTGATTCTTTATCTTCATACTTTGCGACAATAATTCTTGAAATCTCTAAAAACTCTTCACACTTCTGAAACCAGTTTTTTTCTTCTCCTTCAAGACTTTTCAAAGATTCTTCGTAGTCTTGAATTTGTCGTTGAATATCATTTTTCATACTTCGGTATTCTGCGTCACTAATTAAATCGCCTGACAAGTTTTCAGCAGAGAGCCATTTTTGATTTAGATTTGTTATTTGTTTCTTCAAAATAGAAATGTTCTGACGAATTTTGTCTTGAGAGGCTGTATTACAGGTAGTTTCTTTTTCATAAGCTTCTTCGAGCTGTTTCAAAGCCCATTCAACGATTGATTTTGGGATTTGAACTTCTTTAAGCTTCTCAACGACCTGTTTCCCAACTTCATATTGTTGATAGTGTTTTTTGTTGCTACAAGTAGCATTTTTCCCCTTGGCTTTACTACATCTCAGATAATCGTGTCCTTTTTGATGGTCACTACTCAAAGGGTGTCCACATTCCTCGCAGTTAATCAGCATTGAAAAAACATATTCTCGGCGTGTCTTTTTAGGGCGACTTCTATTGCCCTGAATTTCTTGCAACCTTTCAAATTCATTCTTTGATAAAATTGCCTCGTGGTTTCCTTTCCATATTTTTTCGTAGTACTCAAATTCCCCTGAATAAAAAGGATTCGTAAGTATTTTCTTCATAACATTTTTAGCCAGTTTTGTATTCTTCTTGCTTACAATTCCCAATTTATACGCTTCTTCTCTAAGAGGATTTAGCCCATATTGTCCGGTAAGAGCCAAATCAAAAACTTTTCTCAAAAGAGGAGCTACTATAGGGTCTTTTTCAATTCGTCTTAATGGTCGTCCCAAGGTTTGAAGAATTTCCTGTTTTTTGTGGTCATACTGTTTTGATGCGATTATCCCATCCTTGTTTATGTTCAAATAACCAATTGGGGCGTGTCCCGGAAATTCCTGCTTTTCTAACTTTGTGATGATGTCTTTTTTTACAAAAGTACTGTTATCGTCGGATGACTTCTTATTCATTGCAAAATGAATTTGCATCAGAAATTTATCATCTGAGCAGTTTATGTAGGTCTTTTCTTTCGTGCGGATTTCTTTGATTGTGCCTTCATCCATCATATAAATGACACGACCACCATCGTAACTATTTCGGGCGATTCGACTCAGGTGAAAAACTAAAATTCCGTTTGCTTCACCGTTTTCTAACCCTTCGAGCATTTTATTAAACTCTTTTCTCCCTGTCTTGTATGCCGTTCCTCTCTCTGAAAAGATTTTCACAATTTTTAAGTTGTGTTCACGAGCATAATTTAAAAGCTCTCTTTTTTGAGACTCAGGACTAAGAACCTGTTTATCTTCACGCTCACTACTCACACGACAATAGGCAAAATATTTCATATTCATAATTGATATTTATAGTATTCATTTTCTACAAAGTTTCATCAAGTGATTTTTCTTCAAAAGTTCCTTTTTCCGGGTCGTAAAAGTATTGATTGTAAGGGGCAGTATCATAAAAAGCGATTCCTCCGTAGTGCTTTATCATATCGAATACTACAATTTCCTGAATGGCACTAGCTCCGGGACTTCGTCGTGCATATGTGCAAGCACACAATCCTTTTTTATCTTCAGCGATTGAAATATAACAATCGCCTCCTTGCTCTCCTTTGAAATTAACTCGAATAGAGGTGTCATCAACTTCCTTGAGGTTCAGTTCCGGTTTGAAAGTGTGGTCATCCCATTCGATTGAAGGGAGTAATTTTTGAAGCTCATTGGCTACTTGGTAGCCATTAAACTCTTTTTTAAATCCGGTAGCGATGGTGCAAATTGACATAGTAAATATTATTAAGAAATAGATTTGAACGTGCGTTGATGCACATTAGATAGGTATTTGATTTTTAAACACTTCCGACAGGCAAGCATTTGATTTATTGGATTTTCATAGAGGACTCCGCACCTTCTTAGACACAATGGACACTCGAACCAAAGCCTTTCTCCCCCTTTTCCGGTCTGAGATGAAAGCAAGTTTAAACTTGCCCCATTCGCAGAGATACTACTTTGAATAAGTTCAATTTTTACCCTTTTAGAAGCCTCTCTAAGCAATTTATTTACTTCTAACTTATTACAGTTCTCGGCTAAAAATTTTTGGTATAAATCATTTGTGGTCATTGAGTTTTTCATTTGAATTTTGATGAGCTATATTTTGCTGATTTTCAGCTATAAAAGCCGTATTCGTTCGTACGTTTACTTTCATTGGAGGACGTTTTTTCTGTTCTAAGACCTGAAGACAAGTTAAATACTGTCTATTCGCCCTATCAATCTCTTTAGTAACCACCTCTGTAAGACGAAGACTCTCCGGGAATAAACTTGGTGGGAAGTTTTGGTTAAGTACAGTCGAAAAACGCATCACTCGGCAATACGCAGATACAGCAGATTGAACGAGGCTTTTTTCGGACGCTGTTTTGACATCAAATTCTCTTTCAAGTTGTTCTGCGAAGTCCAAAGCGAAGGAAGTATAGTCTTTATGAACGCTATCAATCATTATGTATTTCGTATCCAAAGAGAGCATCTTTGCTACTTCTTCTCCTCGCTTATTCACAGCTTCCATTGCATCTTTGCTTTTCTGACTAGAGGAGGGATGATTCGAGCCTTCTTCGTATAGTTCTCGAATTTCTCCCATAATCATTTCAGGACTTTTTTTGAGTTTCATATTTTTCAAAAATAAATCCCGAAACCCGTTATCATCGAGTTTGGTTATCCAATTGGATTTTGTTTTTTTATTCTTCGTCATCTTCGTCTTGGTTATCGTTAAAAATACTTTGGACGTACTCAGCGTCAGCAATATCAGAAACTTCAAAAATTGGTTCAAACTCTTTGTTTAGCTTGTATTCGTGGGCTTTTTGGTTTTCTCTATCAATCCGTTCAAGGATTCCCAAAGCGACCATTTCATCAAAATTTCTTTTTACCGTTCGATAGTTTTTTTTGAGAGCCTTTGAGGCTTGTTTTGCGGTAAATACTTTCCCATTTTCAAAGACCCTTAAAATATCTGCTCTTCGTACAGTCATAGAGGAAAGAACTATTTTTCGGACGATTTCAATTTCCTCATCAGTTACTTCATCCTTTCCTGAAATAAGAGCCAGACACCTCGCTAATTTTCGTATTTGTTTTAAGGCTCGGAATGGTTCTTCTATTTGAATATCTACGACTTCATAGTGCGTTTTTTTCTTTCCCTCATCGGTTTCAAAACTACTGGCTTCTGTTAAGACAATCCCTCTTGCACGAGCGATAAGGTTGGCAAATTTATTCAGTTTTTCCTGAGATTCCTTTGAAAATAGAACTTTTCTGTCTTTGATATTCTCTTTCAATTGAAAACATAAACTGGCGAGTAAATCCGCTATTTCAGCTTTTGTTTTTTTCTCCCCCTCGTCCCAAATCTGTTCCAAATTCTTGGTTCTCTCTTCCTCGGATAGAGTTGGGACACGGAGGAATAAGAATCTCGCTCCAACGGAGTTCATATACTTTTGTCGCGAATTTAACGCCATAGGCGTAACACAACCAATATGTGAGAATAAGGATTCATAGCGAATGGTTCCTCGTGTCGGAGAATGTTTCGAATATTCGCCATCATATATAGCCACAAGGTCTGAAATGAGCTGTTTTACCATCTCATCGCTTCGCCCAAATAGCGTTCCGTATTCCTTGATTATGAAACATTTCCCATCCAAGAGAGGAAGCAAATCTTTTGCCTTATCTTTCTTCGTTTCTTTTTGTCCAGAACTGAAAGGATTCGCCGTCATAGTGTCCAGTCGAAAAACATCAGGACAATTTTTGAGCAAATCTACCAAAGTCGTTTTGTTTGAACTTGGATTTCCTACAATCATAAGCCACACCGGATTTTCTTTTTCTAAAAAGGTAGAAACATAGACGGCAAGTATAGCCTTCATAATCCAGTCGCGAGTTTCCCCGATGTCTTTAATCGCTTCGAGGATTGTGTTTATAGTAACCGGAGTTTGTGTCATTTGGTTGACAGGAACTCCGCCTGAAGAATGTTTTTCTTCTACTTTTGAAATGATTTTTTCGACATTCTCATTAAGCATTTTCATTTAAGTTGTTAAAAATTTCCTAAGAAAGTTACGGCTTCTTTGAAGTCGCAGTTTTTGTATTTCATTACAAAATCAATTGGAGAGCCTCTTACCCCACATCCAAAGCAAACAAAGCGATTGTCCTTTTCATAAACCTTGAAAGACGCTGTTCTTTCTTTGTGAAACGGACACTTTATATTTCTTTTGAGGCTTTTTACGTTCATCAGGCTTGAAACAACATTTCTAATATCAACCCTTTCTGTAGCGTGTTCATATAGTTTCTCCCACTCAGTTTCTTCATCGTGAGGTAATTGAGCTTTGCGATACCAATACGTTAGATTCCGTAATTCTTTTTCGAGTCTTTTGACTTCGTTTCCAAATTTTACCTCCCAGACCTTTTCTAAAAAGTAAGGACGAATTTCACCTTCTACTTCAGGGTAAAGATTTGAATTTTTTATTACTTCTTTCTCATTCAGTAGTTCCTTTCGATGCTTATTTTTTTCTACAATCGCGGTTTCAAGCATCTTTATTCCAAAGGAATCGTTGAGAAATATAGGAATTGGGTTTATTTTTTGAGGCATAGCATAAAAACATTAAGAAGGTTCTGAGCAGTTTTTTCGGCTTCGGCAAAAGATACTTCTTCGCCGTACTCTTCTTTTAAGAGTTCCTGAAATTCTCGAACTGCTACAGGTGAGAGTTTCATTTTTCGTTATAAAGCCGATTTTTTAAGAACTTCTGACAGTTGTGGAACTGTTTTGGTTCAACTCGTGTTTCGCCACGCCAAAAGGCATTCATAGCCTCCATAAAGGATTCTTTTGAATCAAAGCTAAAACAGAACTGAACCCTTTCGGGGTCACTTCTGTCGAGGTATTCAATTACGTACCCCTGAGAGGCTAAAAATGTCGCGAGTGTAAAATCGCTTACCGGGATTGTTTCATCTTTCATTTTTAATAAAAATTATTAGATACTAAAAAAGCCCCTTCGAAGGGCTACGCCCGAAGGGTAATAAATAGAAACAATCCCGTATAAATTTACGTAACTTTTACGTACTTTTTTTCTTCCTTTCCCTGTAGTTCATTTGATAAATTCCTTTTTCTCTTCCTATTTTTATGCTTTCTCTTGAATGTTTCTTTTTGCATTCTTCGTCTCCACAAGTTACAGAATCTTTTCTCTTTGGTTCAAACCTCTTGTGACAGTAGGGACAAATTTCTTGTGAAGAACTAGCTCTTGCTAATGTGTCTAAAAGAGGAAGTCTTTCTCCCTGAACCTCGATTGCCCAATTGAAAAGATTAAAAATGGAAATAGAAAAATCCAACTTTCCTACATACCGCTCAATTGTTCTTGAAAATTCATTTCTACTCTTTCCTCTCAATTTTTTCGTGAGCATTAGAACCGTCTTTAAAAAAACATCATCCCTTTTTATGCTTGCTTGAGATAAAAAGAAGTTAGACAGGTCTTTAAACTTTTCGTCATCTAAGGAATACTTTTTTATGATTGATTTAATTTTAGGGCTAAATTTGGAATCTATCAGCCCCCACAGACCATCAATGTCTTGTTGGTTCGATTTTTCCTCTCCAATGCTTTCTCTGAATTTTTTGAACTCTTGAACAGCATATTTTTGATGTTTTTCTTCAAGGTCTTTGAGTGAATGAATTAAACCAATTATCTTTATCCAATGCCGATTTTTTCTTTCTCCTCGTTCTCTTAATGTCTCAGGATTAAAGAATTTTTCTAAATTTTGAAATTTGCTTTCCCACGATTCTTTATCACAAATTATAGACCGATTTCTGACGTTTAATTTATATTCAAGCTGAAGTTCTTTTAAAAGGTAAACTTGAAGAGGGTCATAAAAATGTTCCCATTCCTTTTCTGAAGTATCCGTTAGAAAGTCAGTTAGCTCTAATTCTTTAGGTTTAAAGGATTTCCAATCTTTAAATTTTTCTTGGGCTGGATAAAGAACCATATTCTGGTCTTCATAAAATTTGAGCCAATTCTTTCCTCCAAGGGAAAAGCCTCCACGGCTGTAGTACTTTTTTTTGTCGACTCGTAGTACATCAAATTTATCTAAATCTTCAGGAAATACATATTTCCAAACTTCTTTATCCTCCTCTTTTAATAAAATTCTTTTAAATTCTGCAAAACCTCTACTAACTCTTACCACAGGGAAAAAGACCCGTTGTTCTTCAAAAAATTCAAGTTCTTTTTTATCGGTTCGAACTCCAAAATCGCTACAATGACTTATGAATTTACTGACTGAAATTAGGTCTTGTTGTCTTATGGGTATTTGTAAATCCGCATATTTCATATTCATCCCTTTTATTTTAATTTATAAAAGGGAAAAGAGAAGCTAACTACTTGCCAGTTCTTTTCTTAGTTTTTCCAACTTTTCAGCATCTTCTTTAGTGAACTCAACTGCTTCAAATAGTTTCTTTTCATTTGAATCCTCAACAAAAACTAAATCTGTTTTAAGAAGCGGTGTGCTATTTCCAAAGTCGATGTTTTCCCAGTCATAGGCATAGAAACTCATTTCTTTTTCTTCTCCCGGAGCTAATCCACCGGGAATACTATAGTAAACGTCGTCCTTCCCCCAAGGAACGTCTCTATCGGTTGAAACAAGCGTAGTATTTACCTTAAAAGTCGAAATAGTGGTTTCGCTGTTGTTTTTTATTCGGATTTTCTGTCTGGCATCTGTCCCACCAAAGTAGTCTTCCGTTAATTCAAATCGTCCAGATACCTCGAACTTTTGGCTCAACTCCGTTGCTTTGCTCTGCATTTCTTTTTTCTCTTCAAGAATTTTGATTTCTTGTTCTATTTCTTTACTGAGGTCTTTTTTTTTATCCTGTTCATACTGTGAAATCACTTCTTTGAGTGTTTTTCCTTCAAACTTTTGCTTTACTGTTTCTGACGGAGTTTCGGCTTCCTCAGCGGCAAAAATATTCAAATCTTTCAAGCTGTAGAACATTACCGCCTCAGCGAGTTTTTGTTTTTCTGATGTATCAGCGGATTTTCCTATTTTCTCAAGTGAAGTTGAGAAATTTTCTTCGGAAGAAGTGTCGAATGTTGGATTCGAGCATCCAACGACCAATAGAGCGATGAACGGAAGCAAGAAGTATTTTTTCATAATAATGCTATTTATAGTCTGTAGATTCATAATGTTCAAAAAACGAAAATTAGTCAAACAAATTTTATATTTTAGATGACTAATTCTTTGGCAAAAAAACTCGGTGAACACGTCAGAACGCTTAGAAAAGAGGCGGGGTATTCTCAAGAAAGTTTCGCGTACAAATTGAAGCTTCACAGAACTTATATTGGGGCGGTAGAACGTGGAGAGAAAAATATCACTATCAAGAACCTCGAAAAGATAGCGGACTGCTTAGAAGTTAAAATTTCGGATATTTGGCTTGGAATAGGTGAATGACAAAGAAGCCAAAAAGAGTTTCTTGGAAAGAAATAGAATCCCAAATAGATTGGGACTATATCAACGAAATCAAAAAAGACCCCAAGGAGTGGGAGAAGTTTTTAGAAAAGGGGCGAAAAATAGGAGAGTTGGTAGAGGTACTACAAGAAATTAAAGAATCTCAAGAATGATTTCTATTGAAGAATGCCGAAAAATACTTGGAGAGAGTTGTTCATCAATGACTGATGAACAAATTGAAGATTTAAGAAACAATCTCTATAAGCTAACTGAATCTGTAATAGACAAGTATCTCAAAGACGAGTTTGAAAATAGTACTTAAGAACTTCTAATTGTTCTAAGAAAGTCCCAATGAGTATTTTCTATAGAATTATCAAAGTCAGTTGCCTTTTGTGCGAAGCTTTCATCAAATCTAGTAATGTAAAAGTCTTTATCTTTTAGTCTCCAAATTTTATCAATTCTTCCAAAGGAATCTGAGTGGTCACATTCAGGGAAAGGGGTACTTCCAAGAGACGTTCTTTCTAAAAATTCTTCATTCTGAATTAGGAAACGCCGAACTTTGTTGTACACTCCACCCTTTCTCACAAGATGTTTTCTTAGCCACACTCCATAAATGAGTAGTCGTTTATAAATATGACGTCTTTTGTGTTTAAATTGGTCATTTTCATCATTGTAAGTTTCAAAATATTCAATGATGTTTTGAATAGATTTCTTTAGGAGTTCTTGGAAACAATTAGCTTCATCATAGTAAATAATCGAGGTAGCAATTATTACTGAAAATTCATCTATGCAATTAACAGGATGAAATGTTCTTTCAAGAAAAGAAATGTTCTTATCAAAAAGGGTGGAATATTTTGATAAAACGTGCTCAATTTCAGCTTTTAATCTGTCGTTTTCAGTCGTTCGATAGATATTAACCATAGAACCAAATAGGAACATTATTGTTTGTACGTGGTCTTTTTTAGGAGCATTGTCATTTCTATCTCTGTCATTTTTTAGAGCGTTTGCTTCTGCTGAAATATTTACAAGCCTCCAAAATAAATCAGGAAACAAGAAGTAAAGACTTTCGCGTTGTTCATCATTAAACCTTTCCCTGTCTTCTATTCTTAAAATGATACTTCTGATTTCATCGAAAATAGGAACATAGTATTCCCAACCAACCTGTGTTTCGGCTTCAAGTGATGCTTTATGTAGTTTTACAAGATTTTCTTGGAAACCTCTTAAAACTTCTTCTGCAAATTGTCTCCAAAAGTGGTCTTTGCAAGCAGTTCCTACTTCTAAATTCAGAGATAAAATATCAATACTACTTTTTACCGCCTGAAGGCACTTAGATTGTGCCCACTGAATCATATGTGGCTTTGTTAGTTTTAGAGGGATTAGCGTCTTGGGGAGTTCTGCAAAGAACGCAGCTAAATTGTTTAGATTCCGAAAACTCAAAGATGCTTTTATAAATTCTCCTTTTTGAGCATAAAAAAGAGTTATTTGTTTTAGGTAGTCTATGGCAATGCTAGTTGCGGGACTATCTTCTTTCATAAAAGCCTTTGTACAGAAAGAAGACAACAAATCTTCTAATCCGCTCGTAGGAATTGCTTGATTATATTGGATTTCTTCATCAGATACATTCTGTAAAAGAATTAAGGACGTTTTCCCAACAAAATGAACTATTTTTTCGAGTCCATCTTGATGGTTCGTTTCAAGGGCTCTTTCAAATAAGCTTTTTGTTTCTGGAATTACTAAACTCGTAAAATAGTTGTCGAATCCAGACACCGTATACCCAGAAAGGGAAACATATGAATTCGTGAAGTCTAATAGAACCGATAAAACTAAATCAACTTGCTCAAATTCTTCATTTTTGATTTTTCTATCAACAATTCTATATAGAGCTTTAACTTTAGGAGCAATTCTCCCGTCAAAAGCATTTTTATCTATTGCTGTTTTATTCTTATCTGTAATCAGATATAGTTTTATTTTCCCATCAATAAAATAGGTCTTTTGGTGAAGATAATTGATTATCTTCGCAATATTTTCTCCGAATTTTCGTAAAACTCCTTTCTTCTTGTTTTCCCGAATAAAGCTAGGAACGGGATTTATGTATGGAGCTCTAAAAACACACCTTTTTAACTCTCCTTTAAGGTATCCACCATAATTTTTAATTATGTTGTTTTCCAATGCTAATCCATCTTTAAATCTCTTTATTAGGAATGACGAAAAAACAAGGATAAAAACAATGATTTCCGCAATCAAAAAGTAATCAAAATTGGTAAATGGCAGTATCTTTTCACTAGAAAAAACTACTGTATTTTTAAGAACGAACAGTAAAACAAAAGATGCAATAATTGATGTAATTAAAAAGGTTCCAAAAAAAACATCGTTCTTTCCATAGGTTGAAGCTTTAACAATATCATCTTTTAGAATAGTTGAGGCTTTTCGACTTATATCGAGAAAAAAAGGAACTCCTAAGGCAAGAATTCCAATCAGCAGAGCCAGAAAGTTTTCAATTATTTTTATAGATAAATCAGTTATCTGAAGTGGAATATTTTTGTATATCAAGCCCCATAGTATCGCACCCAAAAAAATAAAAATTTCTGTTAAATTTCTCTTTAGTTTTGTGAGAAAGGAAGTTTGAAGATACTCCCAGTAGTTAGTTGTAATGAATAAGACTTCTCCAAGGATAAACATTACAAACAAAAAGATTGAAAGTTCCCAGTAATTTGGTTTTATAAAAATAAAAAATCCTAAAGCTAGGAGTGCGTAAACAATTATTTTTACGACAACAACTCTTGTATGAGATAAGAAAACATTTCTATCGAGATTCATCTTTGAAGCGAAAATTTGTGGTTACTCGTATGATATAAACAATGAGTATTGCAATGAATCCGGCAACAACCCAAATGTCTAAAAATTTGGAGACAAGCACATCCATAGGCATTTCTATATCTCCAATACGAAGAACAGGAATATCCAACTTAAAGAAAGTCGGTATTCTTAATAAAAGATGTAGAATCCCCCAAATTACAAAATAAATAATAGTTTGAGCCAGTAGTGGGAAAAAATACATCCAAAATGTTTTTATTCCTGAAAAAATCATTGTTTTTATTTTTTCTAAGAAGGAAGTGATTGCTTTTTTGCTCATAAAAAGATTCTTAACTATGCTCTAATTATAGTACTTTTAAATAAAATGTACATTATGAGTAGCAATGCCTAATTAACTGAAATTAGGTTCAAGTTATTTACTTTGAAGTAACTTCGGATAAAGTTCACTAAGTCCTGCCAGCTTGTGCACTAAGAGTGCATAGTGACCGATCACCCCTGAGGGGGTTTTGGCATATCTCAAAATTCATTTATCTCTTTGTGGGTCTTGTTATAGCTTGTAGAACGAAACAGGATGTTTTTGTAATTTGGCTAGATGGAGGTTGGACGGTAAAATTTTCTTTTGTTTTTAGTCGTTTATAATAAAAGGGATTGTATCTTAAGATGTATTTTAAAAATAAGTTTGTCAAAGAAAAATAATTTTTTTATGATGAATTTGTGAGAAAGGCGTATGTATTTTTAGATGTAGCAAATATTTGGAGTTCCCAGAAAAGTAAAGGACATCTTCTTGATTATTCAAATCTCAAAAAAACTATTCAAAATTCTTTAAATGAAAAATTGAAAAGTGATGTAGAAGTAGAGAAAATTTTCTATTACGAAGCGTTTCCTGAAAATAATACAAGAGAATACAATACTGATGGGACACACAAATTTATGACCTATCTAAAAAAAGGATTGGGGTTTGAAATACGAAAAAAACCTATTAAACAGATTAGACGTGAAGAAGATGGGAAGATTTTTATTGTAGAGAAAGGAAATATGGATATTGAAATAGCAATTGATGCTCTTCATCATAAAGAAAAATATGATTTAGCTGTATTTTTCACAGGAGATTCTGATTTTTTCCCCTTAATAAAATATTTAATGGCACGAAAAAAAGAGTCATATATTTTTTCTTCAGACAATAACGTATCCCAAGAATTGAGAACTGGAGCGAATGGATATTTTAACATTTTAAAGATAGAAGGATTCTGGGGAGAAAAAATAAAACACCGAGGTGATAAAAAATAACCTCCGCGAGGAGGTTATTCCTTGGATATAAAACCCTCTTAGTTGTTAATGTTGAACAACCAAAAGACGCCTAAAGTGTACTAATTCTATTTTTTTTGTCAACCAGTATATTTGATTTGGCTAGATGTGGATTGGACAGCAATAGTAAGTTTACTATTAACGATTTTTTATTATCATTTTTATATGAAAAAAGTATTATTGCTTACATTTATGTTGTTTTTATTTGGATGTTCATTGGAAAGTAATGAGAAAAACCTTATTGATTTTATGGCAATGGAGGAATGTATTAATCAACATTTTAGTGAGTTACCAATAATTCAAGCATGTGATCAAAAACAAAGACGGATTAATGCCGGTTTTAGGTGGGAACAAGATCTTGTTGAAACTTTAGAAAATATAGAAAAAAAGGGAGATGATTATTTTAAAGAGCAAATTCAAAAACCAGCTCAAAAAAAATTAGATGAAAATTGTTTAAGATGGGTCGAACAATATTCAGAAGATCTTATAAAGAGGGCTGATGATATTGATTGCTGAATTTTTTTATCAATTAATTTAAAAGATACCAGACCGATGCCATCTGCCAACGACTTTTAGCCATCCATCTAAAAGTTTAGTTTTGAAAATAATCATCATTGAACGATTATTTGCTTTTTTCTAAAAAATTGTAGAATGCAAAATGACATCAGATGATGAAATCCTTTTTCTCCCTTTCCCTTCTCTCGTCAAAGTTCACGCTTCTCGCGTGCTTTAGCTTGATGAGTTTTGTGATGTCTCCCGAAGTATCGGCAGCTCCGTGCCATGAAGAGATAAACAGTGTGCAAGAAATGGATATGGCAGATTGCAACGCTTGTGAGATAGCGGAAAAAAGCTGGAGTGAGCAGTTTGTAGCAAATCAAACCGATATTCAATTCGAAAGTATTGCTCAGGTGGTCACGGCTCCAACTGATTACTTGTCATCAGAAATTTCATTTGTACAGAATCTGAATACACCTGATCCTCCAATATATAAAGCAGTGCTTCATCCGCATCTCATTGCTCAAAAAACGATTGTTCTCGTGATTTAAAAAAGAGAATTCTTTTTATCTTTGTCTTTCTCACAGAAAGGCTTTTTCTTTTTTTTTAATCTCTTTTTTATCATGAAAAAATTATCAATCGCTTTCGTTTTTATACTTTCTTTTGTACTTATCGGTTGTGGTCAAAAACCTATGACTGACGCTGACTTAGCTAAGCAACACGGTTTGAGCATGGAAGAATTTCAAGAACAAAAGGAAGCCGCCGCTCGCATGAATATGTCAGTCGAAGACCACTTGAAAAGTGGTATGCATCACGAATAATTTCTCATCTTTTTTGCCATGAAACCATTTATACAAGGCTTTTGGAAAAAGCCGATTCGATGGTGGGAAATCAGTTTCTATATCATTGTGATTAGTATCGGTCTGGGAGCATATTGGTACTTTGACAATCCATCGCCCGATACCTCCTCATCTATGATAGATCACAAAACGTATGAAACGATTCACCCCACTCTTTCGGAAAGTTTTTCCACCATCAAAATCTTGGGGAACATTAACTCCAATCAATATGCGATGATTCACCCTCGCCGGGAGGGCATCGTTAAAGATATTCTCGTCGACGTCGGTGATCAGGTGACTGCTGGACAGGCTATTGCCTTTCTCTTTCCCCCAGGCGTGGAGGGAGAGAGCTCCAGTCAGATCGCCAAAGCCAAGGCTGAGCTCATTGCCGCTCAACAGGAATTGACCAATGCCGAGCGAGTAGCGTCCCAATCCGTCTCTGTCGCGGAAAAAAATGTAGAACAAGCTACAACAGCTCTGCAAACCACTCTTCAGGGGGGAAGTGAAGGTGAACGCAGTACCATTCAGCAGCTCTACGATCAGGCGGAAACAGTCGCTTCGCAAACGTTTCAGAATGTGAAACGAGTCCTTTTTGGCGATACACTCCAAGCCAGAACTTCATCCAGTAGTATCGCTGGGAGTTTTCATGACTCGATTCAGGAAGGAAAAGTTTTCACTCTCTTTCAAGCACTGGAACAGTTTGATACAACCTTTCGAAAATCTGGTCTCAGTTCGCAAAGACAAAGTATCATTGAGTATCTGCAAAAACTCACTGTATTACTGGACGAAATGGAGACACTCTACCGAAATGCCAGTATCTCTCAAATACAGACCGAAAACCAAATTTCTCAAAATATCCGCACTATTCAGGAGAGCCAGACAAAGATATTAACAATTCAGGATCGTATTGAAAGTGCCTTCTTAACTGTTGATCAGATCGAAGTGACAGTTGATACCGCTCAAAAAAATCTCAATCTGACCGAGTCTCAGGCTCAAAAAAATATTGATGCCGCTCGTAATCGGGTCGAAGTAGCTCAAGCGGCCTACAGTAGTCAGCTCGCTCAGAGCGGACATATTCGCATTGTTTCTCCCTTCTCGGGAAAAATTACCGCCCGTATGGCTGACGTCGGTCACATGATCAAAGCCAATGAACCGCTCTTTGAAATGGTCGATGTCGATACGACCTTGTCACAAATAGCCCCTCTCGAAGTGCAATTCGGCGTCAACGAAGACTGGTTAGCAAAGATACATACGGGGGATGATGTAACCGTACTTGTCCCCACCACACATCAAACGTTGAAAGCCACTATCACTCGTAAAGGAGCATCACTCGAAAGTATGTCCCGACAAGCTATGGTGCATGCTTCTTTTACCGAAGATGTATCACTTCCGCATAATACCAATGTCTATGTACAACTCTTAGACAAAGATAGCACTATCTTTTCCGTGCCTTCGTACTCTATCAAACGTCGGGGGAATGAATATTTTGTGTGGGTACAAGACACCGAAGGCAGTCATCGACACCTGACGGTTACTATTTTGGCGGAAGACGGAGAGAAAAGTGATATCGAGTCAGATCTTTTGACCCTTAAGTCAGACATCATAGCCAATCCGTCAGTATCTCTTTTTCGCACGAGTGAACCTCTGACATTAGAGATCTTGAAACAAGTTCAGGATGACAAGAATAATTCTAACCCCACATCAGATGATCAATAAATTACTGCATCTGGCGTTGGAAAACAGATTTTTGACCCTTATGGTCTTTCTCATCCTGACGGGACTTGGGGGGCTCGCTCTGCTCAAAACACCCGTCGATGCGATTCCTGATTTGTCAGAAAATCAGGTTATCGTCCTGACCGAATGGAGTGGACAGTCGCCGCAAAATATCGAAGATCAGGTAACCTACCCCATTACAGTCGGCATGCAGGGACTCCCTCACGTGAGAGCCGTGCGAAGCAGTTCTATGCTGGGGACTTCTCTCGTCACGGTTATTTTTGAAGACAGTACCGATATTTATTTTGCGCGGGATCGGGTAACAGAAAAGCTCAATGTCATCAAAAACCAGCTTCCTCCCGGAGTCACTCCCGTCCTCGGACCAGATGCCACAGGAGTCGGACACATCTTTATGTATATGCTGGAATCAGATACTCACTCTCTGACTGAGCTCCGATCACTTCAGGATTTCACGCTTCGCTATGAACTGCAGAGCCTTCCCGGAGTCGCAGAAATCGCCTCTGTGGGAGGATACGTCAAAACGTATCAAGTGGTACTCGACCCCGTCAAACTAGAACAACACGGGTTGAAATTGTCCCACGTCATGCAAACGATTCAGGGAGCAAATAATAATGTTTCTGGAAAAGTACTCGAATACGGAGAACGGGAAATTTCGGTTCAGGGGATCGGATTCTTTGAAGATCCGGAAGAAATCAGACATATCGTCCTTGGGTATCGTCACGATAATACACCACTGACTGTCAATGATATCGCCACTGTACGTATCGGTGGAAAGTTCAGGCGAGGTATCTTAGCCGACAGCGAATCTGAAAAAGTCGGCGGGATTGTGGTCATGCGTTACGGAGAAAATCCACTCGAGGTCATCAATCGCGTAAAAGAAAAGATTGCGAAATTGAAAACCAGTCTTCCGGAGGACGTGAACATCGTTCCTTTTTATGATCGAACCGAACTTATCAAAAACTCCATTCAGACACTCCGTACTATTTTGCTCCAAATGCTCGTTATTACCGGCGTGGTACTCTGGGTCTTTTTGCTTCACGGACGAGCGACACTCATTACCGCCGTAGCCCTGATTTACGGTGTGTTGATGACGTTTCTGTGTATGTATATATTCAAAATTCCGTCCAATATTATGAGCTTGGGAGGGATTGCCATTGCGATCGGGACTATGGTGGATAGTGCGATTGTAGTGACTGAAAATGCGTATCAGAAATTATTGCAAAAAAAGAAACTGTGTCATTCTGAATTTAGTTCAGAATCTCCTGTTTCTTCTGGGATCCTGAAACGAGTTCAGGATGACAAAAGTGATTTTCATGAACGATTCAAAACCATTCTCGCCTCCGTACAGGAAGTCGGAGCACCGATTCTCTTTGCAACACTGATTATCGGAGTGTCCTTTGTGCCGATCTTTGCTCTGGAAGGTATGGAAGGAAAACTCTTTCGCCCACTCGCTTTTACCAATATTTTTGCCATGCTGGGAGCGTTGGTGGCGGCTCTCTTTTTTGTGCCGCTTTTTTGTCTGTATTTTCTCAAAGGAGAACTCAAAACCGATGACCGGATTCCGCTCGTACGTTTTTTCCAAAACTGGTATGAACCGATTCTAAAAAAAGTGTTAACCCATCGAAAACAAGTATTTGTCATTCTCGGAGTACTGGTCGTCGTGACGGGAACTTTGGGAATGCGAATCGGATCGGAATTTATGCCGCCGCTCGATGAAGGAGCGATCATGTATATGCCAATGACTGTCCCCGATGTATCGGAACGGAAGGCTCGAGAACTTTTGATTGAAACGAACAAAATTTTTGCTCAATTTCCGGAAGTGGAAACCGTCGTTGGCAAGGTCGGACGATCAGACAGTGCTACCGACCCTGCCCCACTCGCCATGATCGAGACTTTTCTCACCCTCAAACCCAAGTCGCAATGGCGAAAAGGTATGACCAAAGAAAAACTCATCGCTGAAATGAACCGAAAGATCAATATTCCAAATCTATGGAGCGGATTTACCCAGCCCATCATCGGACGAATTGATATGGTTTCCACGGGTATCCGCAGTCAGGTCGGAATCAAAATCTTTGGCGATGATGCCGAGACACTTGAAGACCTCGCTATCGAAGTCGAACGACTCATGCTGTCAGTTCCCGGAGCCACCGGCGTAGTCGCTATCCGCACCTCAGGACTCAAATACCTCAATGTGGATTTAGACGAAGCCAAACTAGCCCTGTATGGGATACCCAAACGCGACGCATTGGATCTGGTCGAGATCGGCACGGGAGGAAAAGTCGTCACCAGAACTGTCGAAGGACGGGAAAATTATGGCATCGAGATCAAGCTCGCTCGCACTTTCAGAGAAGATATACCGGATGTCAAAGCCCTTACTTTGACAGGATTGAACGGTCGCCAGATTCCGCTCAGCAGTGTGGCTGATATTCGGGTCGAAGACGGGCCAGCCATGCTTCAGAGTGAAAATGGAAAACTCCGTGGAGCTGTACAGCTCAATATATCGGGTCGGGATTTAGTGTCCTTTATCGAGGAAGCCAAGACATATTTGGAAAAAAATTTGGAACTCCCGACTGGCTATTCCCTCGAATTTGACGGACAGTACAAAAATCAACTTCGAGCCAAACAAAAACTCTCATGGGTCGTACCATCAGTTATTATCCTCATTTTTTTCATGCTCTATCTCACTTACAAAGATTTGGGATTAGTTTCGATCGTCATGCTGGCGATTCCTTTGAGTCTGGTGGGAGGTATCATGGCATTGTGGTTGGCACAGTTTAATTTTTCGGTCGCAGTCTGGGTGGGTTTCATTGCGCTTTTTGGGAACGCGGTAGAGACGGGAGTCGTGATCGTGCTGTATCTGGAAAATGCCTTACAGGAAAAGTTACAAACGGCTTCCCATGTCACCAAAAATCTCATTCACGATGCGATTCTCGAGGGAGCAACGCGTCGGCTTCGTCCGGTGCTGATGACAGCGTTTACGTCTATCATCGGCTTACTTCCTATGCTGGTATCGGGTGGTGTCGGAGCTGAGGTACAGAAGCCTTTGGCGATTGTGGTAGTGGGAGGGCTGATTACATCCATCTCAGCAACCATGCTGGTGATTCCGGTACTTTTTGATATGCTGAGAGAAAGAAGGATAAAAAATTATATGTATTCTCTTAAAACAGAAAGTGATTATATTAAAGTGAAGTAACAGTACTTGGTTGATATGTAAATTCTGTAATTATGTTTCAATGAAAAATAATGCAAATTTTGATGCAGAATTCAAAAATGTTCTAAAAAAATATCCTCACGAACATCTTTTTTCCCTACTCAATATTCATTTAGAAAGTTCGACAATGCCTGAACAAGTTTCGTCTAAAAAAGGAACTGTCTTCAAAAGAACTTTCGACGATGTTATGGAAATTTACATAAAAAATTGTAAAAACGATGATGCAGAAATCCAAGAAATAAAATTTGAAAATGGAGAAGTTCCTCTGTATTTACCAATAAATGAGATCTTAGAAATTTTTAAAAAAGATTTTATCAAAAAAGAAATAATTGCTGAACTTTCTTCGCCTTTAGTAATTGTAGGCAATCAAAAACTTGGGGATTGTCACTTTATATCTCAGAATGAAAAGTTTTATGTAAAGACCTATGTGTACATATATGACGAAAGTTTTATAAAAAACAGTCGCAATAAATTTGAGTTGGGATTCATTAACAAAGAGATTAAAGAAAAAAAGATTTACTATATTTGTAAATTACTTTCCTTGGAGCTCTGTACTCATTTTGAATATAAATTTATCTCTGATATTAAATTTAATAATCAATTTGAAGATTTAAAAAAAACCAAACTAGTATTTCCAAATGGAGCACGATATTTTCACAATGCAGAACAAGTTCTAAATACAAAAATTATAAATGAGTTATTGGCTGGTTTTGAACAATTAAACAAAAGTGATTGTCTTAAATTAAAAAGAGCTCTCTATTGGGTGGAAAAATTCAGAAATCAAAGTGAATCTGACTCCCTTTTGTATATCTCAATATTGATAGAAGCTTTGAGCGATAGTGTTGTGTTGGAAGAGTGTTCTCAATGTGGACAGAAGAAATATTCTAGTGGCATGACCGAACTTTTTAAAGACTTCATTTTTAAATACTCAACTTTAGATAAAAGTATAGCTAATAAATATGCGGAAAAAATGTATGAAGCACGTTCAAGAATTGTTCATGATGGGAAGTTGCTTTACAGTGATGACCCAGCAATGAAACTTAAAGAAAAATTTTTCTTACTGAATGATATTTCCTCTCCAAAATATAATCTATCAGAATGGATATTAAATTGGATCAATGATCAACTTAAAAAAAATAACTATGAATAAACCATCCTGCTGTCACCACGAACCACCACAAAAACACGACCACCACGGAGCCAGTTGTCACGTCGGAGCAAAACCAAAGTTTGATTGGTTGCTGTGGGGAAGTATCGCCGTCATCGTCCTGGGCTATCTGATTCAATGGCTCGCAGTTTCTCGATAGCTTTGAGATCTCCATGTAAAAAGAAGATCCACATTTTTTACGGTTTGTACTACTAGAGAAAATATATTTTTAATGAAACCTAAAACCCCTTTTGCATTAACACAGAAGGGGTTTTGGAATTACACGATATTGAGCTTTATTTATTTTTTCCGTTTCCTTTTCCTTTTGAATTGCCTTTCCCGTTTCCTTGTTTCTTTTCATCTGTATCGTTTTGTTCTGAGATTTCGGCGTTTATTTTTATTTCTTCTTTGACTTCGACTTCCGAAGTTTTTTCTGATTGTTTTTTTGCTTGTCCTGGCGGGGTTTTGCCACTATTCCCTCGAGTTTTTACTGTGGTATTGGTTTGAGTAGAGAGAGAGGCATTAGTATTGTCTTGGTTTTCGCTACTATCTTCTTCTGTATTATTGTCATCAGTAGTGGCATCTAAATCATCTTGGTTCGTGTCATCTGCATTTGATTGATTCTGATCGTCATCATCTTGAGTCTGGTTCTCCTCATCATTTGTATCATCGTCAGAATTATCGTTTGATTGTCCATCTTCACTTTGATTTTCATCATCTTCTTCACCATCATCCACATCATCGTGATTTTCTGTATCTTTATGTTTCCCACGAACTGATTTTCGAGCATTGTTTTTGAGCTTGGCACGAAGGGCTGTAGAGAGTCCTTTAATCCGACCTGATTTACATTGAGATGGGTGTGAGTTTTCAGCACAAGCTTGGAGAGCGGCTTCGATTTTTTCGACTTTCTTTTGGATATTCGCGTCAATTTCATCGGTTGATTCAATTTGCTCACGTACTTCTTCGTATAAGGCTTTTGCTGATTCAAGTTTTGCATCGAATGCAGTTACTTCTTCCTCTTCTTCTGTTGTATTTTCATTATTTTCTTCGGAAGGTTCTCCATCTTCATTTTGGGAATCATCAGTCTGATTTTGATCGGTATCATTTGTTTCTGTGTCAGAGGTGTTATCACCGGTATCGTTTGTTGTTTCATCTTGATTCTCTGTTTCTGTATCTTCGTTTTCTTCAACACTGGTTTCGATATCTACTGTCACTTCTTCTCCTGCATCAATAGCAGCTTGTAAGACGATGACGGCATTTTCAAGTTCTTCGTTGATCTTTTCGATGGTTTCAATCGTTTGGGTGATAGTGTCGAAGGTAGAGTCTTCTTCTACTACATCTATCACATCAGTCAGTACATCTACTGTTTCGTCCTGAAGTTCGTCGATTTCTTCAAAGGCATCTTGTGTTTCTTGAGATTCGTCGAGATCTTCAGCTACTTCGATAGCGAGCTCTGTTTCAGTTTCTACTTCTTCAACCAATTGATTTATTTGGTCATCGACTGATGCACCCTCCTGAGCATGAGCGGTGGGAAGGAGTGAGAAAGTATCATTTGTCTCTTGTGCATACATATCTTCTCCTCGGCTCAAAGCTCGTAATTGTTCTAGTGCGGCACGAGCGTTGGTTACGTGATCAGTATATGTAGTTGTTCCTGTAAAGAAGGAAAATGTTCCCCATCCTCCGATAAGGATAAAGAGGGCAATAATGGTTCCGGCAAATTTGTTTTTCATAGGAAATAAAAAATTAAAAAATAAGGTTACACGTTTGTATAGTATTCGACTGATAAGCCGAAAAAAAATTTTCCATTGCAATAGCTTCGGTGCGCGCGGAAGCGAAACCTTTGGCAAGGATGAATGGTCTTTCTGTGGTTTCATAGTATAAAAAATAAGAGTAAAAGTCCTAATAGATTAGGAGGGATACAGCTTTGGAGCATTTTGGTTGCTCGGTGAAGCTGAACGCGCAGGGTGTTTGGATTGATATTCAGTAAATCTTCGATTTCTTTATTGGTGTAGTCATTAAAGTATTTTAGCATGATAAGTTCTTGTAAATTTTCAGGGAGAGTGAAAACGCCTTGGAGAAGGGTTGTACGAGTGAGTAATTGATCGGTTCGAGTCCAGGTTTTGTTGTCTGAATTGATTGGTTGTTCTTTTTCGTCAGGGAGTGATACCTCCTGATCTAGAGGATGTTTTCTCACATAATCAATCAAACAATTTCTGGCTATCGCATAAATCCATGAACCAAAACTTCGATCTTGATCATAGGTGTTAAACTTTTCGAATGCTTTGAGAAACGTCTCTGAGGTAAGATCTTCGGCTAAGGATTTATCTTCGTGTAAACGAAAATAAAGATAGTGGTAGATTTTTTCGTAGTATTGAAAGTAATACTTCAGAAACATTGTATCGGCATTCATAAGGGAAAAAGGATGATAACTCACTGAGTGTACTCAAATGTTCGCATTTTTGAAAGAACTGAATATGCCTCGGCACTTAATAATACGGAGTATTTTGAAAGACGTTTCAAAAAAGTAAGAAAATCTCCTTTTCGGTATCCTACCTTTCTAATTCATCCACCAAATCGACGTCATCAAAACCGTTGCGAAACTTACCCAGAGCAAATACGGTATTTGAAGTAGTGAAACCCAGCGGGCTTTCCTCCACATAGCGATCATAATCCATACGATACTTCCCCAAACGAGGAGAATGTCGAGTAATGCAAGATCAAAATGACGCCACTGAAAAAATATTGGCGTCCACAGAAGATTCGTTATCAAATTTATTCCAAAGGGAATCAGTAGCTTGGAAGGGAATTTTTTCTGAAATATTTGTACCATCGTCCAGCCAAAGCTCACAAATATCAGAACATAGAGTAACGTCCATACAGGACCAAAGAGCCAAGAGGGAGGGGCAAAGGAGGGAAGCGTGATGGATTGATAAAATTCTGGCATTTGGGTCACAGCAAAAGAGTAGAAATTTTCTTAACTTTTTTTCTCATCCAAACACGTTGGTTTTTCATATTGCTGACAAAATTTCCGAGTACATGCTGCCAGATCGTTTCCGGCTTCACGACGACACGTATTGCACCCGTCAGAAAATGATAGACAACTGTCTGGAATCATAATCTTCCAGCTATTTTGATCGTAGGTCATTGATTCGCCGCCTAAGTTTGTGTTCAAAAAATCTACGGTCTTTTTCCACGCATCCAGAGTTTCTTTCGGTGCATATCGACTTCCAGATGGATTGGCGAAAGCGTGCCCAACTCCAGGATAGATATGGATATTGTTTTTGATTTCTAATTCGTTGAGGGCTGTTTCAAAAGATTTCACGCTTTCCACGGGAATACCTCCATCTTCAGCTCCAAAGATGCCCAGTACTGGCCAGTTGATATTTTGGAGTTGTTCTTTGTTATCGGTTAAATTTCCGTAGTAGATGACTGTTCCTGCCAAATCATCAGAAGCGAGGGCGAGGTTGAGTGACTGCTGTCCTCCAAAGCACCATCCCATGGAACCGATTTTGTCTTTTTGTACATTGGGGAGCGTTTGTAGATACGCTACCGCACTTCTCATATTGGCGACTGATTTTTGGACATTTTCTCGTGCAGCTCCTGCAAGTTTTCCGGCTTCTTCGGAGGTTTCAGCAACTGCTCCTTCGTAGATGTCTACGGCTAAAACCACGTATCCTTCATTGGCGAGTAACTTTGCCATGTCACGAATATTGTCGTTGAGTCCCCACCATTCATGGATCATGACAACTCCCGGATACGTTCCCTTCGCTCTCGGTTGTGCCAAATAACCTTGTACTTTTCCCATATATGGAACGTGCTTTCCGGTTACGTCCAGAGAATCTAGATTTGCAAAAAGATCAGTGTTTTTCTCCCCATCTTTCGCGACCGTGCATTCACCATTTACAATTTCTCCTTCTTGACATCCCATGTGATCGTCCATATTCATATGATCCTGATTCTTTTTATGAGACAGGTCAGAACTACAAGCAGTAAGTAAAAAACAAAACAATGAAAGCGATAAAATTTTTTTCATGAAAAGGAGAAAAATATTGTTTTCAATGTAACGCACAGCTTGAGAAAGATCAACCTCGTGATCCGTTTTGTATTTGTGTAAAAAATCTGTTTCAATGGAAGCGTATGAGATCAAGAAAAATGCTTTTCGGGTTAGGAATTATGGTCTTTCTTTTAAGTGGATGCTCAAATACATCTTTGGTCAATTCACCTTCTCAAACGATAGAAAGAGAAATGCAATCGACACAATATAGCGGTGAGGAAAAAGCCTTTCAAAACGCATCTCTCCCACTTGATCAGATCAACTTACCCGAAGGTTTCAGAATCAGTATTTTTGCGACCAATGTTCCTAATGCTCGATCACTCACGCTTAGTGATCAGGGAGTACTCTATGTGGGGACAAGAAATGAAGGGAAAGTTTACGCTCTGGAAGATCGGGATAAAAACGGTCGGGCTGATCGTATGGATGTCATTGCCGAGGGCTTAAATAGTCCCAATGGAGTTGTCTGGAAGGACGGGGATCTATATGTGGCGGAGATAGATCGTATTTTGAAATTTTCTGATATTGATACTCACAGAGCATTGTCTCCAGAATTTGAAGTTATCTACGTCAGCCTTCGTTATTTCTTTTTTCATAAAAAATTAAAAGTAGTAAGTTAACATATAAAAACCTAGCTGTACAGCTAAAATCATTGCTTTAAATCCAGAAAGGCACATGGTCGATGTATGAAACACTTTTTTGCCGTTTTTGCGTCCCTTCTTTTTTCTTCAGTTCTTTTTATACCATTAAATTCCTCTGCACTCTGGATATCATCAGATAAAGCAAATGAGTATCGATTAAAAAATAGCACCTTTGATCCTGAGCTTCGAGACAAAAAATCTGAACGATGGGATTACGAGGAATCAAACAAATATAAGCTAAAAAATAGCACCTTTGATCCTAAGCTTCGAGACAAAAAATCTGAACGATGGGATTACGAGGAATCAAACAAATATAAGCTAAAAAATAGCACCTTTGATCCTAAGCTTCGAGACAAAAAATCTGAACGATGGGATTACGAGGAATCAAACAAATATAAGCTAAAAAATAGCACCTTTGATCCTGAGCTTCGAGACAAAAAATCTGAACGATGGGATTATTAGAAAAATTTTGAGCAATGGTCTCGTCGTCGTTTGACGGAGGAAAACCGGAAGCTTTTTGAGGAGACTTTTGGGAGTATTGATGATGCTGAATCTTTTCGGGCGTTGTCAGCTCAGACGTATTTTGATCGGATTAAGACTCCGCTCTCGATGCATCACGGGACAGCCGATGATGACGTGCCGATCGAGTGGTCACGTTCGACTCGTGACATTTTGAAATCTCTCGGAAAGGAGGTGGAGTATCATGAGTATGATGGGGCTTTGCACGTTTTTTGGGGAGCGTATTGGGATGAGGCGGTGGAGGATGCGAGGGAGTTTTTTGATGGGTATTTGAAGAATTAAAAATAGCAACGCCTTGAAATTGGATAGTTTATAATTTTAGAGTAGTATCGGCTCGAATTTTATCGCTATGAATAAATCTCAAACTGAAAAAGAAAAAAACAAAGAATTAGAATGGATAAAACATTTTGATGAAAAGATTGATAGAGCTAAAGATAGATTTGATCAGAAAGTTACTGAGGCTAAAAAAGAGATAAAAAAGCAGAATTGGCATATATTTAGAATTGTTACAGCAATAATAGTAACTATTTTTGGTGCGGGATGGTGGGGAATATTTAATGATATGCAAACAAAAGTTCAAAAAAGACTCGATGCTGAATTTTCTGCTAAAAATATAAAGATTTTAATTGAAGAAACTGCTAAAAAGCATACTGAAGATAAAGTTGAAGATATTGTAGAAAATTCTATTGAGCCTTTTTCTAAAGAGATGCAAAAAATAGTAAATGAAGCAAAAGTTCAACTTGAGCATTTAACGATCCTTACCCAACTGAAAGGAGCTGCTAATTTAGGAGACAGAAAATCATACGAAAGGCTTGTAGAATTAGCATCTACAGATAATGCTTTGGCGTCGACTGCTAAGATAGAGGTTCTTGTTATTCAGCAGAATTTAACTTCTCTTTATTTAAAATCTCTGTCTTCATCTCCTTTACGTATGAAGTTTCCGAAAGATGGTAAGGATGTAAAAGCTGAAAATTTTACTACAAGAGAGTTATTTGATTTAGTTGAGCAAAAAAGAATTCCCCATGATCATCGTTTTTACTTATTATTTGATATTGTAAAAAAACCTAAAAAAGAAATTTTTTCTGAATCTTTGCGAGTTCTTAGAGATTCTGATTACTTACCTGCCATTGTAGCTACTATTAGTGTTTTAAGTAATACTATTGGTTATGGACCTGATCTTTTCGACTTTGATGGTTGGATAGAATTTTTGGAGAAGCAGTAATTAAATACTCTAAACCACCAACATCCCCACCGCCATCAAAATCATCACCGCATCTTCGATAATCGTTACCGTACTCATCGGCAGGTTAAACCCTGTCCCCAGACAAGCGCATTGTATCTTTCGTTTTCCCACGACACTCTGAATGACCCCGACGATGCTGATTCCCAAAATCACCACCACCGCGATATTCGTCCATTCGATGGCGATCCGGTGTAGATAGAGCATTCCCAGAGCCAACTCCACAAAAGGATAGACATATCCCCATCCAGACCATAGCTTGGTCGGAATATCATAGCCACGATAACTTTTCGCAAATCCGGGAATATCGAGGAGCTTGAAGAAAGAAAATGCTATGAAAAACAATCCCATGAAATCCAACATCCAGTTCCGAGGATCAAAGGAACTATAAAATTCCGTCAAAAACAAACTATACTCTCCTCTCAACCAACCGAAGTGCAATGTTCCTCCGATGATAAAAAGGAGTACAAGTATTAAAGGATAGTAGGTTTGAATATTTTTTTCGGGAAGGTGGTGATCGTGATGATCCATTGTGTGAGTGTTAGAGAATAGGCTTTTTTATTTTATACTTCGAAAGCAAAATCACAATCACAATCTTCTTTGGAAAATCCTTGTTTTTCGTTTGATTTTTTGGTACTCATCACGTCGGATGAAAAATCTCATTGTTACCATATTCTGTACTTTCCTCCTCATCGGATGCGGTGAGAAAACAATGCCAAATACCGACGAACTTACTCCTGCAGATGTCGCTCAGATGACCGAAGAGCAAAAAAAAGCAGAAATTGCCAAAACCTTTGCTAGTATTGGTGTCGAACTGCCTGACAATTGGGATGAGATGAATAAGAAGGAGCGCGGTCAATTTATTCTCAAATACGGACTCGGAGTAGAATAAGTACGACTAAATATCTCGAATAAAACCATTTAATTCTTTCGAAAATTTCATACCTAATATTTGAGCTAAGGCTCGATATCGATTTAAAACTTCTTCAATATTTGAAGCGTTTGTTATATTCCTTATGAGGTAAGGGTTTGGTATGGTTAGATGATAGACGCCAGTTTCTTTTGCTAGTGGTATTGAGTTTTCTATTATGTCTGCCCATAATTGGGTAGTTTTTAGTGAGGTATTTATTCTGTATCCTCTTTTTCTTGTTCCCTGTAGTTGTACTATTTCCCAAATTTCTTCAGTGGGGTCATTAAGACTAAGTACTTGTCCAATTTTTCCTCTATAGGATAGTACTGATGTTGCTACTCCGTCTAGTGGTATTGGTGTGTTTAATTTTGATCTATTTTCACTCGTTAGATTTTGAATATCAAGACATTCAAAATCCAAAGGTGGAAGCGGTGAGTTTTTTCGTTCGAATTTACTAAAATTATTGATATTTGGTTTATATTGACCCCATACTTCAGCTAGCATTTCATTTTTTTAGTGTGATTGTTTTTTAAAATTAAAATAAATTTAAATCAAGTAAAACTAGTTTAATTTTATATGATATTACTTCTGAACGCATGATCTTACAGCCTTAGTATCATCAGACATTGATCTTTGGCATAATGGCTTATAATTCTGAATCCACATTTTTCATAAAGTTTTGGATTCTCTGAGGTCAGGATAATAGCCAATGCTTTGTTTTCGTCTTTTATGTTTTTGATGCTTTGAATGGTTTTTTGAATGAGCTGTGTTCCGATACCCTTCCCCTGAAACTCAGGCTTCACATTAACCCAAAAAATCTCATAAACACTATAATCTATCCATGATTGTACATAGCCACAAAAACCTAAGATTATATTTCCTTCTTTTGCTACCAGATATTTGGGACGAAGAGGGAGGGGTTGAAACATACATTCTAGCTCTTTGAAAGCCAATTTTTGATCATGCGAAGAATAATTCTCCCCGACTATCTCAGACAAAGTTTTGAGCTCCTGTTTTTTGGCAAAAGTTATTTTCATGAACTCGTGTATAGTTTCATGATATATCTTCAGCACCGCACTCACAATGCCCTTTTATTATAAATTCTCCTAATACCCATCTATATACCATAAAACCTCAGCCACGAGTGCAAAGACACCCCCTCTATATGCAATACCTTTTTATTTTAATTACCGGATTTTTCAATAGCCGAGCATCATGATAGTTAATATTAAATTTAAATTAAAAAAAGAAAAAGAAATGAGAATAGGGAGCTTTTTGTCTCCTTGTTTTTGAGATAGGATGTCAAAAGCATATCCGAATAAATATGTCTAAAAAACACAAGATCCTTATTGCTGAGGATGATAAGCCATTAGTAATGGCTTTGGAATTGAAGCTCAGTCATGCTGGGTTTGATGTAAAAGTAGCTATGAATGGTGAGGAGGCTCTTAGCTATATTAAGAAAGAAGACTTTGATTTAGTACTTCTTGATCTGGTTATGCCTAAAATGGACGGATTTCAAGTACTTGAAACTCTTGCTAAAGAAAAAAAGAAGCATCGGATTGTTGTGACTTCTAATCTCAGTCAGGAAGAGGATGCTCAAAAAGCAAAATCTCTGGGAGCTGAAGATTATTTTGTAAAATCAAATACCGAAATATCCAATCTTGTTGAATATGTGAAAAAGCTTCTCTCTCAAAAAAAATAAACACATAAAAAATAGTTCATGAAAGCTGACATACAAAAAATAAAAGATCTTCTTTTGAAGGAAAGTTATGTGAGTCAGGAAAATATGGATAAAGCAGAGGCTTTTTCGCAAAAGCATAAGGGATCGTTTTTAGACTATTTGTTATCTGAAAAAATCATTAGTCCTTCTTTATTAGGACAAGCCCTTGCCGAATCTTTTCACGTACCGTATGCAGATCTTACCGCTAATCCGCCTACCAAAAATCAGGTACTTCATATCCCAGAAAAACAAGCTCGAAAATATAATGTCGTCCTTTTTCATGAAGAAGAAAAAAAAGTCGTTATTGCTACTGATAATCCGCAACAAAAAGACCTTATCAAATCCCTTGCACCGCTCTTTTCTAAGAAAAAAATAAACCTTTCCTATGCTCTTCCCGAGCATATCGAAGGAGCTTTTGTCCATTACAGACAATCACTTGATACTCGTTTTAGCTCGATCCTTAAAAAACAAACTAAAGTAGCCTCAGAGCTCATTCATGAAATTTTTGAAGAAGCGATTACCGAGCAAGTATCTGATATCCATATCGAACCTCAATCAGATAATGCTCTTATTCGATTTCGAGTTGATGGAGTCATGCAAGAAACGGTCGAAATAGAAAAGGAATACTATGAAAATATTCTCAACCGCATCAAAGTTCAAGCACAGTTACGAATCGATCAACATTTTGTCCCCCAAGATGGAGCTATTCGTTATACTAGTCAGAAGGGTTTTATCGTAGATATGCGAGTGGCTATCGTTCCGACTTTGGAGGGGGAAAAAATCGTTATACGACTTATGTCTCAATATATACGAAGTTTTGACTTGGGGGATTTAGGGCTCGCTGCTTCTGATCAAAAAATAATTCAAGAGTCCGTCAAAAAACCATTTGGTATGATTTTAGTCACCGGTCCTACGGGAGCTGGAAAAACGACAACACTTTATGCTCTCCTCAAAATACTTCATAAGCCCGAAGTAAATATCACCACCATCGAAGATCCCGTCGAATACCGTTTACCCAAAGTCAATCAAATCCAGGTCAATCCAGACACAGATCTGACTTTTGAAAAAGGATTGCGATCAATTGTTCGGCAAGATCCTGATATTATTTTGGTTGGGGAGATTCGTGATACCATCACGGCAGAGATCTCTGTCAATGCCGCACTTACTGGACATCTTCTTCTTTCTACTTTTCATGCTAATGATGCTGCTACCGCGCTTCCACGTCTTTTAGATATGGGAGTTGAGCCTTTTCTTCTCGCTTCAACTCTCGAAGTAATTGTGGCACAACGTTTGGTTCGAAAAATCTGCTCACACTGTCGTCATAGTATAACGGTACACAAAAAAGATATTGCTAAAACTGCTCCCGAAGCTGCTTCTTTTTTTAAAAGTCAAAAAGTAACCTTGTATCAAGGAAAGGGTTGTGAATCTTGCAAACAAACTGGATACAAAGATCGTCAGGCTATATTCGAATTCATCCATATCACTCCTGAAATGCAGGAGCTTATTTTAGAAAGTCCATCTATCCAACAAATCTGGAAGCTCGCGAAAAAACAAGGTTCTAAAACTCTTTTTGAAAACGGAATGGAAAAAGTAAAACAAGGTATCACGACTCTCGAAGAATTGATGAGAGTTGCTGCTCCTCGTGAGCTTTCGTGAATCTTCGGATCTCCATGAAAAAACAAACAAAAAAAATTTCTTCTTCCATAGCTCCACCAAATTCTCGTTGGAGAAAGTGGGGTATTGTGTTTTTGACAACTCAGGAAGACAAACAGTATTTTATGGAAAACCTGAGTATGCTTCTTTCTTCAGGTATCGATATCTTATCCGCACTTGATGCCATAAAAGACGGAGTCAAAACCGGGTACATGAAAAAGATTATCGACCATATCAAGCTTGATATGGATAATGGAATTCCCATTTGGAAAGCACTCGATCAAACGAAACTCTTTTCCTCTCATATTATTGCGCTCTTTAGAATCGGTGAGGAATCTGGGAGGCTTCCTCAAAATCTCAAGATTATTCACTTACAACAACAAAAAGAACGAAATTTTAAATCTCGTCTTCGCTCAGCCATGCTCTATCCTGTACTCGTATTGGGTCTGACCGTATGTGTGGGTTTAGGAATCGGTTGGTTTATTTTACCAAGATTATCGGTCGTATTTGATCAACTCAATCTTGACCTTCCAGTAGTAACTCGGTTTCTCATGAGTATTGGTGATTTTTTGAAAGTACATGGATCATGGATCGTTCCAGGAACCATTGCTAGTTTGGGGATCATGCTGTATTTCATATTTGTATTTCCCAAAACGAGATTTATCGGACAAGGAATACTCTTTCGACTTCCACTTATAAAACCACTTATCCAGGAGGTAGAATTAGCACGATTTGGGTCTATCTTTGGCAGTTTACTTCAGGCTGGGATTCCCATTATTGAATCCCTCAAATCCTTAGGATCAGTGACTACCTTTCAGCGTTATCAAAAATTTTATCAATACATACAAGAAGGAGTAAATGAAGGTGATTCGTTCCAAAAGATATTTAAAGGACTGCCCTCAAGCACTGAGTACATCCCTCTTTCTATACAGCAAATGATTACGTCTGGAGAAAAATCAGGGAATCTGCCAGATATATTGTTGGAGATAGGAGATATTTTTGAGGAAAAAACCGAAAACAGTACCAAAAACCTCACTGTCATTTTAGAACCTCTTTTACTCATCATTGTTTGGGGAGGAGTGATTTCGGTAGCTCTTAGTGTTATCTTACCTATCTATAACTTAGTAGGAAATATTAACAATGCTACTACAACTAGCACAAGTACTACATCTCCTGCGCCGATCCCAAAAACCATTTCTCCACCACCAATACAAGAAAGAAATATTCCAGAAGAGATTATTATCATTCCTCCGGTTTCAGAAGAAACCACGATCCCAGAAAAGTCTGTTTCAAAGCTCATTATCCTTCCTACCGGAACTGGCTCACTCAATGCTAGGGCAGAACCATATGGAAATATCATTGCGACCGTCTCTCCCGGGGAGACATATCCGTACATCACCGAAAGTGAAGGTTGGTATGAGATTCAGATATCAGAAAATCAAACCGGCTGGGTCATTGGGAGATACATAGAACTTTTAGAAAATGATGAAACCGAGTAAAGGCTTCACTCTGGTAGAAATCCTTCTATCCATTGTAATATTTGCGTTACTGGCTGGACTCTCGATTCCTTTGTACCGTTCGTTCGCAGTTCATAACGAAGGTGGCATCGCGGTCAACATCGTTGCTCAAACTATGCGTCGAGCACAACTTCTTTCTCAGGCTTCACATAGTGACCAGACATGGGGCATATCGGTTCAGACAGGACAAGTAACTCTTTTTCAGGGAGCGAGTTTTGGGACACGGAATGCCAACTTTGATGAATCATTTTCCATCCCTAATGGATTTCTCCCGTCAGGGCTGACAGAAATCGTTTTTACAAAATTATCTGGAGAGCCGAATACCACCGGAATGCTTAGCTTTACCAGTCCACTCAATGAAATTCATTCTCTCACGATCAATGCTAAAGGTATGATTCAGTACTAAGTCACATGTTTTTTTCTCCTCAATTTTTCCGTACAAACCAATCAGGATTTTCGCTGGTAGAAATTGTATTGGCTTCAGGACTGCTCGGATTGATCGTCATGGGATTTATTGGCGCTTTTTTATATGGACAAGAAAGTACAAAGCTATCAGTCGAACGTGCTCGAGCGGTAATGTTGGCGGAAGAGGGGTTGGAGGCTATCCGAAACATCCGAGATGATAGTTTTTCACTCCTTGTGAATGGTAAACATGGAATAATCAAAAGTGGCAATCAATGGATACTTTCCGGAATGCAAGATCAAACTGATATATTCACTCGGCAAATCACTATTACCACTATCAATGATCAAACCAGACATATCACCAGTACTATTACCTGGCAGCAAAGTTCACAAAGGCAAGGAACTGTCAGTGCTGAAATGTACCTAACCAATTGGCAGAGAGTCATATCAGATCTGACTGATCTGATTATTGATACCAGTAGTGCTGGCTTAGCCTTAGGCAATACCAGGATCAATGGAATTACTCTGGAGAATACTGGTACTACCGACCTTATCCTCGATAAAATAACCGTGTCTTGGGATGTCTTTACCCTGATGGATGAAGTGGCTATCGATGGAAATATCGTATGGTCTGATACTGGCCCAGGCACTCCTAGTGGTGCACAAAGTTCGGGGGTAGAAATCGACATTCAAAATGTCACCCTGACAGCCGGAGGCGGAGCTATAAACTTGGATTATCTGCAATTTGATGGTGACATGAGTGGTGTGCTTCTCGATATGACTTTCACTATGACGGATGGCAGCTCAAAATCCGTTAGTATCGACTTTTCCGGTCCTTCTTGTCCTTTTCAAGCCAGCACTTTGACTATTGATACTAGTTCAGCTGATGTCGGAGGAATCCTTTTTACTGATCTCGAAAATATAACTGTACAGAATACTGATCCGACGTGTGCTATTACTATTGATACAATCACGACTTTTTGGAATAAAGCAGGAAGACAAATCGAACAGATCGACATCGCCAATAATACTGCATGGGCTGACGGCGGACCTGGCAGTCCAAGTGGCTCTCAAAATTCTGGTACTGAAATCGACATCGTTGATACAGTCCTCTCTCCTGCATCAGGAATAGTCGATATAGATTTTTTCCGTTTTGATGGAAACATGTTGAGTACGAGCTTTACCATCACGTTTAGGATGCTTGATGGTTCTACGAAATCTGCCAACATTGATCTGACACTTCCCGAATGGGTATTTCCGAGGATTGAGGGGATTTACAATACGCCTTCTAGTGCTGATGGTCAGGACGTGTTTGTACTGAATGACACTGCTTATCTTGTAACATTTCAAGGAAATCAGGATGATTTGTATGTGATTGACGTCAGTAATGAAGTGACTCCGACACTCTCCAGCTCTCTTGATCTTGGTTCATCAGGAGCTACAGGTATCGATATCTCCTTTCCAAATGCTTACATCGCTTCACGTAATAATAGTGAAGAGTTACAGATAGTACATACTGATGGAATTCTATCTCAGATTGGAGACTTTAATAAATCGGGTAATGCTGATACATCAGCCATAGATGTGTCTGGTGATTACGCCTATTTGGCAACCAATAATGTCGGAGGAAATCCGGGCTATGAACTTTACATTCTGGACGTCTCGACACCATCTTCACCTACTCTGTCAGGAGGACTCAATATTGGTAATACCATTAATGATATTACTGTATCTGGCAACTATGCCTATCTGGCTGTAGCAAATGATCAAGAAGAATTTCAAGTAGTTGATATTAGCAATCCTACTTCTCCTAGCGTCGTGTTTGCGCTTGATCTTCCTAATAACTCTGCTGGAAGTGCAGTTTTTGTCGATGGAAACTATGCGTATGTGGGCAAAGATGCGGTTAATCAGTCCGGAGAGTTTTACATCATCAATATTACCAATCCTTTGTCTCCGATAGTGATGAATCTGAATGGACTTGAGTTAGGAGACGATGTGAATGATATCTTTGTCGATAATAATAAGGCTTTTATCGTGGTAAATCGAGACATCAATGGTTTTCAGGTGATTGATGTGACCTCTCCCGTTTCTCCTATATCCTTGAGTATCACCAGTCTTGCCGGTCGACCAACCTCAATATTTGTACGCAATAATACTGCCTTTATAACTACGACCGATAACAACCAAGAGCTTCTTATTTTCAAACCCTACTAATGTCCATTTTTTTGCAATCTTCCCTACACAAAAAATATGCCTTTACTCTTGTCGAGCTGTTGCTTTACATAGCACTCGCAGGAGGAATGCTCATAGTTATATCCACTCTCTACTGGACACTTATCCAAGCCAAAATAAAAAACCAAACTATTGCCGAAGTCGGACAACAAGGGATTCAAACTATGCAAATCATTACCCAAGCTATCCGAAATGCTGAAGCTATCACTATTCCCACCAATGGGGATAGTGGATCAACGCTTTCTCTGTCCATGAGTAATGCTGAACAAAATCCGACTATCTTCGACCTATCGAATGGAACTCTTCGCATCACTGAAGGCGTAGGTAGTGCTATAAGCCTGACTTCTGATCGAGTGATTGTCTCGAATCTTACTTTTGAAAACATTTCTCGAATTGATACTCCGGGTACTATTCAAATCCAATTAACACTTACCCATACAAATCCTGGATCAAGAAACGAATACGATTTCACAAAGACATTTACTAGTTCTGCTTCCTTGAGATTTTATCCTTAAACCTATGTTTAAAATACCAAACCGAAAACAAGGCTATATTATGCTCCTGAGCATCCTGATTATAGGCGCTGTTGGAGTATCAATTACTGTATCACTTCTTCTTTTGGGACTCGATTCTTCACGTTCTAGCTTCACACTTCAACAATCACTCCAAGCCAAGTCTTTGAGTAATACCTGCGCAGAGCAAGCCTTGGAACAAGTCAGAACGAATACTTCTTTTTCTGGCTCTGGTAATGTCACTCTCCCTACAGGAACATGTACTTATACCGTAACCAATACAGGAGGAGAAACACGTAGTGTCACAGCTACTGGCACAGCTGGCAGTATAATCCGAAAAACACAAGTTACTATTTCTAGCATTACCCCCCAAATAGTTCTTCATTCATGGACAGAAGTAGCTGATTTTTAATGCAAATTTAATATTTTTCAATCCCGAAAGGGTTTGGTATCATGGTAATATTCATTTCTTATGCTCATGCAAAAAAATTATTGTTTTCGCTCACCAAGATCCGGTTTTACTCTTATCGAAACACTTCTCGTTGTAGCTGCTATTGCCATATTAGCGAGCATTATCATCATAGCTATAAATCCCAGCAAACAGCTCAGTCAAACCAAAAATGCACAAAGACAAGCTAATATTTCAACCATCATAAATGCTGTTTATCAATACGCCATTGATAACAATGGAGAACTCCCTGCAGATATTCCTGTCGGAAGTTGTGAAAATCTTTTTTCGAATGAAATTTGTCGAACTGATGCAGCTAGTTGTGATAATCTAGTTAGCTTAGGTGAATTAACTGCCGATAAGGAGTATCTGGTAAAAATTCCTGTTGATCCTATAGGAGCAACTTCTAATGGTGCCGGATATCATATTACAAGCGATGGGAATAAACGTGTAACTGTATGTGCACCTGATGCTGAATTGTCAGAAACTATTGAGGTAAGTTTGTAAAAACTCTATGAAAAAAAACAAAAAACAACTGAATTACTGGGGAGTTTGGGGGATGTGTTTGATATTTCTTTTTGCAACAAATATCTTTATATATCAAAAAACAAAAGAATTTGAACAAAAAGAGTCTTATGAACTCTTTTTGGATATCGTGCATGACTCGGAAACAGCCATCCAAAATCGAATGTTATTTTATGAGGAAGGATTATGGGGAGGGGTGGGTCTCTTTAATGCTTCGCAAAGTGTAGAACGAAATGAGTGGGGAGCTTATGTTCAGGCGCTAAAAGTCAATCAGCACTATCCTGGTATTAACGGTATTGGTTACATTCAAGTGGTGTCAAAAGATGATCTAGAAAATTTTGTGCAATTGGCACGAGAAGATGATTATCCACAATTCAAAATTACCAACATTGGTAACTTAGATTATAAGGAAGACTACATTATTTTGTTTATCGAACCAGTTGAGATCAATAAGGAAGCAGTAGGACTCAATATTGGTAGTGAAGCCAATAGACGCTTTGCAGCAGAGAAAGCTCGTGATAGTGGCAAAGCTACCATCACCCAGATAATCCAGCTCGTACAGGATCAACAAAAAAAAGCAGGTTTTTTACTCCTTTTGCCAGTCTATGAGAAAGGCAAGCCCGTAGAAACAGTAATACAAAAACGAGAAGCCTTGCAGGGATGGGTTTATGCTCCATTTGTGGGGGAAAACTTTTTACAAGATATTATTAATACTGACAGTTTTCTTAGTTTTTCGGTTTATGACCAAGCAAACATTACCAACGATAACCTGATCTATAAAAAAATAATTGATGCAAATCATTCTCCACGATTTAGTATTCAAAAATCATTAGAACTTGGAAACAATGTTTGGACAATTCTCTGGGAATCTTCAGTAGAAATGGAAGAAAGATTTCATACACAACTTCCTTTATTCTCTCTCTTGATTAGCGCAAGTGCTAGTATTTTTCTCCTGAGTATAATTAGTTTTTTGCTTTTCCATCAGTATCGGACATCGCTTCAGACAGAAAAAGCTCAATCTTCACTAGAGGAGAGTGAAAATAGGTTTTCGCAAGCATTTCAGAATGCTCCCGTCGGTATGGCACTTGTCTCTCTCAAAGGTAAATGGATTCAGGTCAATAAAGCACTTTGTGACATTCTTGGATATAGTGAAGAAGAACTTCTCAAGATGAGTTTTCAATCTCTAACTCACCCAGACGATCTAGATCGCTGTATGAACTTGATGAAGAAACTCATCAACGGAGAAGTCGCTCACTTCCAGTCAGAAAAACGTTATATTCACAAGAAAAAAAATATCATATGGGTTCTTTTAGATGTCTCCCTCGTTCGAGATAGAGGGGGAACACCTTTGTATTTTGTAGCACAAACCCAAGATATCACTGTTCGTAAAAAATCAGACGAACAAATCCGAAAGCAAAAAGAATCACTAGAAAAGCTCAATAAAGTCATGATTGGACGAGAAATGAAAATGATAGAACTGAAAAAATCAGTCAAAGAAAAGAAAAAGAAATCCTCGGATTCTTAGGGGTAATATTCTCTTATCTATGAAAAAAAATCTGATCCTACTCTTACTTTTTGCCTCAATAGTACCAGCCGTTATTATCCAGTGGGTTTTGATTTTCCCTAATACTAGAGAGACTATTTCAAATCAGGCTCGACTTATTCATCACACGGTTATTCGTGAAGAAGGTTCGACTATTAAAAATCTTTTGGACGCTTTCGCTTCTAAAGCGAAACTTGCAGCCCTTTATCCTCCGATTCAGGGGATCATTCGTGCTCGTGAAACTGGGATTGATCCGGTCGACCAAAGTACACTCAAGCAGTGGAAAGAACGTCTTCAAACGATATTTTTTGCCGAAATTCAAACAGATCCTGATATCTTTCAGATGCGTTATCTGGATGAAAAAGGGCAGGAAATGATCCGGGTTGAAAAAATTGGTGAAACAGTTCGTATTGCCGCTGAGTCAGAATTGCAGAATAAAAGCGATAGATATTATTTTCGAGATATAATGAGAGCTTCAAAAAATTCTGTTTATGTATCTCCGTTAGATCTCAATGTAGAAAATGAAGTTATTCAGATTCCCTATGTGCCAGTACTACGATTTGGTATTCCTGTTTTTGATGCAGAAACCGGACAACGAAAAGGAGCTGTTATTATGAACATTTTTGCTGAGCGTATACTGCGAAAAGTGACACAAGTTAATGGTGCGTTAGAAACCATATTAATTGATCGACAAGGTCAGTTTTTAATTCATCCTGACATGAATAAACTTTTTAGTGATCAATTAGGAACGCACACTTATAATTATTTTTTGGAACAACCCGAGTTGATTGATGATGTTGCCCGTCATAATATATTTGACAGTTATGATTCAGAAGAAAAGAAGTGGAGAATATGGCAAAAAATATTTTATAATCCACAGAACAGAAACGAGTACTGGATACTCTTTAAAGTCATTGACGAAGATGATTTACTTCAGCCCTTATGGGATTTGAGACAAAGATCTTTTTTTATTACTATTCTCTTTATACCGCTGACCATTATCGTGACCTTCTTTGCCGGAAAGTCTATTGCTCGTCCTCTGGAAAAAATAACTCGTTTAGCACGATCAATCTCCAAAGGAAACCGAAATGCAGAATTTCCATCCGACCTTTTGGAAAAAAAAGATGAAATAGGACAGTTAGCGAGAGCCTTTTTTAGTATGACTCAGACACTCAATCAAATATACAATAATTTGGAAAAAGGGATTTTTGAAAAAACAAAAGACCTGCAAAAACAAAATGCTGATCTAGAAGACACACAAAAGGCTCTTGCGAACGTTCTCGAAGATATCACAGAAGAAAAAGAAAAAATGCAACAGCAAATACGAGAAACCAAGAAATTTCAACAAGCTGTTGAACGATCTACAGACGGAATCATTATCACCAATCCCGCAGGGTTTATCATCTATGTCAATAAAGCATGGGAGGCTATGAATGGTTATCTGATGAGAGACGTAGTTGGCAAAAAACCCGCTCTCTTGAGGAGCGGGAAAACTAATCCTGAAGTCTACACCAAAATGTGGAAATCGATCGAAAAGGGACAAGTTTTTCAAACCGAGGATATTATAAATAAAAGAAAAGATGGATCAGAGTATCCTGTTCAGCTGTCTGTTATTCCTATCCAAGAAAACAAAAAAAATATTTTTTATCTCGGTATCCAGCAGGATATCACCAAACGCAAAGAAATCGATAAAGCCAAAACAGAATTTGTCTCACTCGCTTCTCATCAATTGCGTACACCTTTGTCAGCGATCAATTGGTTTTCGGCTATGCTGCTCGATGGTGATGCTGGAAAAATCAGTAAGGAACAAAAAAAATATGTCCAGCAGATTTATGATGGTAATAAGCGTATGGTCAAGCTCGTTGACTCGTTGCTCAATGTATCGCGGATAGAGTTGGGTACTCTAGCAATTGATCCTGAAGATGTAGATCTCAAAGAAACCGCAAAAAGTGTTTTGTCAGAACTTGCCCCTGATATAAAAGAAAAAAATCTCAAAATTATCACACAATATGATGAAAAACTTCCTGTCTTATCCGCTGATCCAAAACTCATCCGAATTATTTTTCAAAACCTACTTTCTAATGCAGTCAAATACACTCCTGAAAAAGGAAAAATAGAACTTTCTGTTCAAAAGAAAAGGAGTGATATTTCCATTCAAGTAACAGACACCGGATATGGGATCCCCAAAGGTCAAGCTGATAAAATATTTACGAAGCTTTTTAGGGCTGACAATGTCAAACAGCAAGATACGGAAGGTAATGGATTGGGACTTTATCTCGTAAAATCTATCGTTGAACAAGCCGGGGGAGAAATCAGGTTCACATCTCAGGAGAATAAAGGTACTACTTTCTTTGTTACTTTGCCTCAAAAAGGCATGAAATCTAAAAAAGGGATTAAAAAATTAAACGAAAAAGAATGACTACTAAAAAGACCATTCTTATTGTCGAAGATGACGATTCACTTCGTGAAGCATTGCGAGATAAATTCTCAAAAGAAGGTTTTTATATTGTAGAATGTAGTAATGGAGAAGATGGTCTTCGCATGGCTCTTTTAAATTCTCCTGATATGATTTTACTTGATATAGTCATGCCCAAGATGGATGGTCTGACGATGTTTCAGAAGTTGCGAGAAGATAAACGAGGGAAAAATATTGGTGTTATTATGCTGACTAACCTTCAAGATCATGACAGTATTGTTCGATCTATGAGGAATGGAGTCTATGATTATCTTGTTAAAATAGATTGGACGCTTAATGATGTGGTCAGAAAAGTTAATGAGTATTTAAATGGAAATAAAAAATGAGTATAAGCTTACGACTGGAGAAAAGTTTTTTTCCTGTTTAGATTCTCGTTTAATGGGGGATGTTTTTTATCCCTCCATCGAATGTATGGCTATTCTGTTTCCTTCTGAATCTTCGATATAAGCCATAAAGCCGTGTTCTCCGATGTCAGTTTTTGGGAGCAGGATTTTGATATTCATTTTTTTTGCTTTTTCCAGCGCTTTATCGACACGTCCTTCGGGAGCTGTGAAGTAGAGGATTGGTCCTTCGTGAGAAGGGGCGTAACCTTTTCCGTGCATGAGAGTGGCGGCTGATCCGTAGCCTTTCATATCCATTGGAAACCAGCTCATGGTGTAACCATCTTTTTCCGGTTGACGGTCACATTTAAAACTAAAAAAATCAGTATAAAATTTTTCTGCTCTGTCTAAGTCAGACACAGGTATTTCGATCCAGCCGATAGGGTTTTTTTGCATAATGATAAAGAAAAAAGAAATAGTAAGTGTATTGTACACGACCTTCTTTTTCGGGAGAAATATTGCTATCATTCCACTATGAAGCCCAAAATTTCTCTTATCACTCTCGGTGTTGCTGACATTTCAAGGTCTCGTGAGTTTTATCAAAAACTTGGGTTTCCTCTGAAAGATGGTGAGGATACGGATAGTGTTTGTTTTTTTATGCTGGAGGGGACATGGTTGGGGCTTTATCCTGTGGATAAATTGGCAGAAGATGCTGAAATTTCTTCTGATGGTAGTGGCTTTCGTCGAGTGACATTGGCTCATAACGTTGGCTCTGAAAAAGAAGTCGATGTGGTGATGCAAGAAGCTCTTGATGCTGGGGCGAAGTTGATTAAAAAGCCGCAGAAAGTTTTCTGGGGTGGATATTCAGGTTATTTTTCTGATCCGGATGAGCATTTGTGGGAGGTGGCGTATAATCCTTTCTTTGATTTGACCTAGGATATTGTCTCAAGTGCGTCTTTGGGGTACTGATATTTTAAAGTCCTTCAGTTTGGTAATCGTCTGGTGTTGGTTGTTGTGGAGCGGGAGGTGTTTTGGGGTCTGTCATATGGCAAAGATAACGAGAAGTATGAGGAAAGTAATGAAGGTAGTGATTCCAAATGTAGCACATATGGCTTTTACTTTAAAGAGTTCTTTATTTTCTTTGATGGCTTCGGTGGTTTGAACTATCATGTGAGCTTGAGCGCTTTCTATGTCTATTTCGTTTTTCCAGAACTGATCCACAATGTGTTCGGGTCTATAGGCAACTCGAAAGCTTCTGGGAAAGACGGCGATGGTGTTTAGAATTATGCTGACGATAAGTATGCCTGGAAAGATTGGTGGCTTATCCAAAAACCAAATAAGGACTGCTGACTCAAACATCAAAAACCAACTTACTTTTTGATCGAATTGCTCTCGGTGTTTCTTTTGGTTTTCGTGTTGGCGGATAAAATGATCAGCCAAAAAGGTCATGTTGGGACTGATTGTTTTTGAGAGAGGACTTTTTTTTGTCATGGTGTTTTGCACCGAACGTTTTGATATTATCATGTCTTGTTTGTTTCTCATAAGTCTCTTTATTTTTTGTTTCTTCTTTGACAATATTCTTTAATAGTTTTATTTTCTTATGGCTTTGTGGTGAATGAATTTTTCACTTTTGGCTTTTGTTCTTTAAAGATACCTAAAAAAGGAGGCTTTGTTGGACATTTTTCTCCAGATATGTGGAGGTCTCGGTTACCTCTTTCATAAGATTTTTCTTTTTCTGGCGGAAGGGTGTGAAAGTGCCAGAAAATTGAGAATCACAGCATGGACAGCTGACATTATTGGTTTGGTGGCTTGGACTATTATTCTTTTCCAAGAACAGAACTGGATTATGATAGGGGTTGGATTTGGTGGGCTTCCTTCTATGGTACTTGGTCTTGTTTTGGCGTTTGGAGTGAGAGGTAATACTGTGGGATGGATTGAGAAAATATCCAGAATTTTTTTTTGGAGTTTTCCTTTCATGGGATTGATTTATAGTGTTTGTTTTTATTTTGGAGATATTCTTATTTTTTTCTGTGAAATTGGCACTATGATCGGTTTTCTTGTTGGAACTCGTTTGCTTGCTAGGCAAAAATCGTCAGGGTGGTTGCTTTTTGTGCTTATGAATGCAAGTACTGGTACACTTATGCTCCTTCAAGACAAAAATTTATTAGTCTTTCAGCAAGGGATATCTTTTTGTCTTGCCATTGCCGGATTTTATCGTTCGAGAAAAAGTATTTCTCGAAATATATAGGCGCATAACCTTTCTTGGGGAGCGCCTATTTTTTATTCAACTACTTGCTAAAATATTTTCTCACAGTATATAGTGAACTTGATTCTTCATACTTCTTTTATGACATTCCTTTTGAACTTTATTCAGACGATTTTTTTAGTTGCTATTGTTTATTTTTCTGCGGCTCTGGCTTTTCAAATCAATGCTGGTGGAGATGTGGAATATTACATTAGTCTCTTTATCTTTATTGCGGCAGTTGGGTATGCTTTTTTAGCAACGAAGAAATAGTTTTTATTCTTCAAAAAGGTACAAATACTCCTCATATCCCTTTTCTTTCATCTCTTCTTTTGGTACGAAGAGAAGAGATGCTGAGTTGGTGCAAAATCGTTGCCCTCCCTGGTCTTCCGGTCCATCGTCAAAGACATGTCCGAGATGACTTTCTCCCATCTTTGATTTGATTTCGGTCCGTGTAACGGGCAGGGTATCATCTTCATGATAGGTCACGCTGTCTTCTTTTAGGGTTTTATAAAAGCTCGGCCACCCTGTTCCTGAATCATATTTATGGGTGGATGAAAAAAGTGGTTCACCACTAACTTTATCGACATAGATTCCTTCGGCTTTGTTGTCCCAGTAAGTGTTTTCAAATGGCTGTTCTGTGCCTCCTTCCGTAATCACATGATAAGAAAGCGGATCGAGATTGGCTCGTTTTTTGGCGATTTCTTCGGGGGTGTATTCGTATTCTTGGCGTGGCGTATCTGATGTTTCCTGCTCTTCGCTGTATAGTAAGGCGGCTTCCTTTGCCCAGTTTTCTTCGATAAAATCTTCTCGACCGGAACCTTTTTTGTAGCGTTTGTAGTGATCAGCACTTTTTTTATAAAAATCTTGATGATATTCTTCGGCGGAGAAGAAGGTGGTGTAGGGGAGGATGATTGTGGCTATATCTTTTTCAAACTTTTTGCTGTCTTGAAGTTTTTGCTTTGATTTTTCAGCGATATTTTTTTGCTCATCGTTGTGGTAGTAGATGGCGGTGGTGTACTGGAATCCACGATCGGCGAACTGTCCACCCGAATCTGTCGGATCAATTTGTCGCCAAAAGATATCGACTAATTCTTCATAGGATATTTTTTCGGGATTGTAGGTTACTTGCACGGCTTCTCGGTGTTTAGTGATTCCCTTGGCTACTAATTTATACGAAGCATCTGATGCATTTCCTCCTGCGTAGCCGACGATTGCATCGATCACACCTTCATGTTCCTGATAGGCTGGTTCCATACACCAGAAGCATCCGCCAGCAAAGGTAGCCTGCTCTGTATTTTCTGAGAGAGATGGCGATGTATTTGTAGGCGTTTCAGGGGAAGGGGTATGTGAATTGGTCATCGGGGTGCATCCAGCGAGAAAGAAAAGACTGACAACGATACAAGATCGAAAAAACATGAGAAAAAAAGGAAAGATTACTGCATTGGAGCAAGATTAGCTGTGCTAAATAACTCATCAAAAGCTCGGCACCAAATGATCACGGTATGGTCGTATTGCTCAAAAATATCCATGGGAACTTTGTAGGCTTGTGTGCCTTTAAATTCTGCTAAAGCTCCCAGATTATAGGCTTCGGATTCTTGAACTTCATTATCTTTGATCGATGACTCTTTTCCGAGTAAGACATAGAGATCTGGTCCTCGTGGTGTCTCAAAATCTTCTGAAAAGATGATATACACGGCATCGTCTTTGGCTACGGTCTGGACTGTTCCTTTAGCAAAATGAATCAAATCGACTTTGGTGAATGTTCCTTGCTGAGAGGGGATAGAGGGTTTTGTATTGGGTAGTTCTTGCGGTTCTTCATTGACTGGAGTTGGTTCTTCTTCCGTTGGTTCAATAATGGGGACTTCGGTTGGCGTATCAACTGGATCAGGGTTTACGGGTAAACTTTCCGGTGCTGGTAGCTCTTCTACTTCGATTTCTTCCATGACTTCTTTCATAGTTTCTTGGGCTTTGGCTTGATCTGCTTCGTATTGAGCTTTGATTTCTGATGGAAGTTCTTGTACGACACGATTCGTCACATGGGCGACTTCGGCTTTACTCTTTTCCAGACGATCTATGTACCATTGATATCCGGCGACTCCAACGATGACGATCACTATCAACACTAGCCAAATTATTTTTTTCATGAAAAACCAAACAGAAACAATACGAGTTTAAAGAAGGTTTTATTTTTTTCAATATTGATCTCTTTAGATTCATTAATACTGACTAAAAGTAGTATATGTATAAATCTCTAAATATACAAAAAATCATATAGCTAAGACTTATTGACTTATATCGAAAAAGTTTTAAAAAGAGATGGATGGAAATAGAAAGACACGAAATTTTCGATACGCAAGCTACTTTAGAAGAAATTTCAGAAGGAGTAATCAGGATTAGAGATCTTCAAAAAGCATTTCAGAGTAGCTTAATACTTTATCCTAAAAACGACAGTCTGATTAAACTATTAAAACAGGATGAAATTTTAATAGCTTGGTACGAGCTCGAAGAAGCCTGCTGGGATGACTTTTTTTACATCACTCAAGATATAGTCGAAAAACTTATTTATGAATTTCAAAGATGGTCTCCTTTATTGGAAGAGTTTGACGTAGAAATTGACCTTGAAGCCATTAATGATTTAAAAAAGCATATAGAATATCTTTGGGAATCTACAGATAGGATTGTCCCAGGCAAAGAAGCTGAAGAAACTGAAAGTTTGATATTTAATAATATTTATGAGTCTCAGAAGAAGCTTTATTCTCTTGTTCTTCAAGAGGCTGAAAAATGGAATCAGATCATAAGCTATTTTTTCAGCAACGAGGTGTATAAAGACTGTGAAGAAAGGGATGCCTCTAAGCTAAGCCAAATTTTTGCCATTTATTATGATTCACCTGAAAAAGCTAATCTTATCATGAGTTATGTTCAGGACAAAGTCAGAGGAGTAGTTCTTGATGAAGAAACAATCGAGCTTGAGAATGAAAATTTTGAAATCTTAAGTACTGCTGAGTTATACTTCACTCAGAAATACCGTATTACCAAAGCTGGTAATAACAAAGTCAAAGCCGTACTTGCGTAACTTTTGATATTAGTCTCAACTCATTATCTACATCAATGGTGATTCTGACATCCTTCGCAATTCAGCACTGGGTGGTGCGGTTTATGCACAAACATGGCGAGCAAGAACGCACTCATGAGGAAGAGTATTCCTTCCGCAGAGGTCGGAATGTGATCAACAAATGGTTCAGCGGTAAAAAACGCTACGAGCCATACTACTGCAATTGAACCAAAGCTTAGAGCAAAGCCTTGCTTGGTTTTCCAGTAGCTTGATACCATCAGAGCTACAATTACGTCGATGAAAAAATGGGCACTAAAGCCAATTACTCCCAGAATGCTTATCATTTCTCCACTCATCATGCCGTGAAAAAGCTCATGCCTGACTCCAGCTTCTGGAAAAAAATGAAGACACAGAGCTACAATTGCTAGAGTGTGTGAAATTGGTACCTCACCGTGACAGTGTTCATGACTACACGGCACCCATTTTTTGAGCGCTGGAAGATGCCACAGCCAAGTGAAAAGAAGTAGAATTAATACTCCACTCAGTACTTCCACAGTTAGAAAAAACTCCAGCATTGCAGGCAGATCAAAGCCATGTCTTCCTTCATGTCTCCCGTGATGGTGAGCGTGGTCATAACCACTTTCGAGGAGAATCATTAGTCCGTGTCCTGATAGATGAGCCACCAGCCAGACAAAGACCGGTACTGCGATAATTTCTAAATAATACCTGAGCTTGAGGAGGGTTTGATTCATAGGGAAAAAAGAATTACGCAGAGCAATCAGCGCAAAGACCAGATAAGAAAAAATGATGACGACACGAGGTCACCCCACTGCGTTCCAGTTTTCGTTCTAGATCGTGGATCTGATCTTCCAATCTTTCATCTGTGATGCAATGGATAGACTGACAATCCGTACAGGTAAAATGATGATGGTGATGGGTTTGGATTTCATAGTAGGTCACTTCATCACTGAGCTGCACCGTTTGCACTACGCCGTGTTCGACCAGAGTTTCGAGTTGGCGGTAAAGTGTGGCTTTGTGAGGCTTGAGACCTTGGCAATGCAACTGGTCGTGTAGTTCTAAAACTGTGATAGGTTGTCCGTGTTCGGTCATGACTTGGAGCATGCTTCGTCGGACAGGGGTTATTCTCAGTCCTTGTTGTCGGAGTCGATCATATAATTTTTCCATGAGCAGGGAGACTCTAACTATTTTTTTTCTTATTGCAACTCATTTGCATTAAGAGAGAAAATTACTATTTTTTTCATACTTTTTGTTTTTCTTTATGGATTATAAAGCTCTCTATCAATCCTTTTCTGAAAAGCTTAATACGATACTTCAAGCGATACAATCCGTTTCGCCTCAACCACAGTATTGTCTCAGTGATGCTTTTCGATCTGATATTGAACTTTATAGAAATATAGGTGGAAAAGTAACTGCCTTTTACTATATTATGAATGTAAATTTTAACGAATAATTTACTCCTGCTATGGTAATAAGAATTTCAAAGCAAATGATTACTGGAAAGTCTTTTGAATATGCTCTTCTTATTCAATTTGAGGAAAAGCTAAGAAATAAAACAAACGTAAAAGTTATTGCTAATTCAGCTTTTATTATTGCCAAGGATTGCTTTGAAAAAGTGACCAAAATAGAAAAAAGTGAATATCTTATTTCGGCAAGTTTTGCCGTTAACTTTCTTATGGATATTGAACCTAGGCTTTCAAATGATATTGGAAAGGAAGATATTCTACAGTTAGAGATATTGTCAGACGATCACGGAAAAAATGGAGACGTAAGAGACGTTCTTGCGATAAGACTTTTGCAAAAATGGGAAATTGGAGTATCTGCCAAAAATAATCATAAAGCGGTTAAACATTCAAGACTCTCTGCTGATATAGATTTTGGAGATAAATGGCTTAATAGAAAAGTTTCAAAAGAATATTTTGACTCTGTAACTCCTATTTTTAAAAACTTAAAAGAAATCCGTCAAAAAAGTAATGCCACTGCAAAGTGGAGTGAGCTTGAAGATCATCATTCTTCAGTATATGTTCCAATACTGCAAGCATTTGTAACAGAACTTAAAAGACTGCATGAAGAAAATCCGAAAGAAATATCAAGAAACCTTGTTGCCTATTTAACCGGAAATCAAGATTTTTACAAAGTTATAAAAAGTAAAAATACCGTTGAAATACATGCCTATAATATAAATGGAACACTAAACCTTTCTTTCAAGGATATTGAGCCAAAATATAAAACACCACAGGTTTTGCTTCCAACAGAAATAACGGATATTTCTTTTAAAGAAAATTCTCAAACAACGGTTATCGTGAAATTTAATAATGATTGGGCTTTATCTTTTAGAATTCATAATGCGAGCTCAAGAGTTGAGCCTTCATTAAAGTTTGATGTCAACCTTTTAAAGTCTCCAAAAAGTTTGTATAAAAACACTCTAAATATTGTCCATAGACAGAAAGAATCATGAAAATAGTTTCTCTTTTTAGCGGTGCAGGTGGTCTTGATCTTGGCTTTCATCAAGCAGGTTTTGAGACTATTTTTGCAAATGAATTTGATAAAACAATTTGGGATACTTTTGAACATAATTTTCCAAAGACTCATTTAGACAAAAGAAGTATTATTGATGTCCCTAGCTCTGATGTTCCTGATTCTGTAGGAATTATTGGTGGTCCTCCATGTCAAAGCTGGAGTGAAGCAGGGGCAGGAAGAGGGATAAACGATAAAAGAGGACAACTTTTTTATGAATATATAAGAATTTTAAAAGAAAAAGAACCATTATTTTTCCTGGCGGAAAATGTTTCAGGTATTCTCCTTTCAAGACATAAAGAAGCATTTCAGAATATTCTCAATGAGTTTAAGTCTTTAAATTACAATGTTTCGTATTTTCTTTTAAATGCGAATGATTACGGAGTTCCACAAGATAGAAAAAGGGTTATCATTGTGGGATACCATAAAAAAATAGGGAAAACTTTTAGTTCTCCAAAAGAAATATTACCAAGACAAACTCTCAAAGATGCTATTTGGGATTTAGGGCCTGCAAAACCTGCTAAAGAAAAAAACTATACTAATGGAAATGAAAAACTTTCTGCTCTTAATCACGAGTATATGAATGGTGGTTTTTCTACTATTTATATGTCAAGAAATCGTGTCAGAAGTTGGGATGAGCCAAGTTTTACTATTCAAGCAGGAGGTCGCCATGCTCCAATTCATCCACAAGCTCCTAAAATGAAATTTATTGAGCAGAATAAAAGGGCTTTTGTGCCTGGAAAAGAAGATTTATACAGAAGGCTTTCTGTTCGTGAATGCGCAAGAATACAAACTTTTCCGGATTGTTTTTTGTTTAAATATGATAATGTTGCGGATGGATATAAAATGATTGGAAATGCAGTGCCAGTTGAATTTGCAAGACAACTAGCAAATATAATTTTTAAAGATGTTTCGAAATACTTAAAACTTCATCAAATGCAAATATCTGAACCTGCAGGTGAGAAAAAAGAAGGAAAAACTTTTGTTTCGCAAGAAGTGGAGAAGGATTTAGTTACTTTCTAAAAATAAGGACTTTCAAACATTCTAATTTTTCTATCGTAATTTCTCCTGAGATGACTTCGCTATTTGGGGTAAAGTTTGTAGTAATAATTTACTGAATAACAGAGTCTCTTATCAGGAAAATTTAGTGGGGACTGAACAAATGAATGTAGGAATGTAATGTTCATTTATTTGTTCCTTTGCTATACTGAAGTAAATTATTTCAAAGGTATGGCTGAACTCAAAACCCAGAAAAACGATGCGAGTGTCACCGACTTTATCGAAAGCCTCGATGATGAACAAAAACGAGCTGATAGTCACCAACTCGTCAAAATTTTTAGTAAAATCACCGGAGAAAAACCCGTCATGTGGGGGACGAGTATCATTGGTTTTGGTTTTTATCACTATAAATCTCAACGAAGTAAGCAGGAAGGGGATTGGATGTTGACGGCTTTTTCTCCACGGAAGCAACAACTCTCGCTCTACATCATGTCTGGTCCGAGCAAATATCCAGAACTCCTCAAAAAACTTGGTAAGCATAAAATTAGCTCTGGTTGTTGTTTGTACATCAAAAAGTTATCTGATGTGAATTTGGATATTCTGCGAGAACTGATAAAAGTGTCTTTTGAGGATATGAAAAAGAAACAATAAAAAAAATCAGTCGGGGTATTGGAAAGTACGCCGATCACGTAGGATTGGGCTTGATTTCTGCGGATTAAGAACTTTGTTTTTAGGTGTGGGCTATAAAAAAAGCAAAAGTCATAAAAATCCTCACACCTGCATTTGCTAGTACCCCATTCAAATAGGTCAAATAAGCTAGACGAAAAACATTACGAATACGATACGAGCTTTCTATGTGATTTCTTTTCCAAAATTCTGTGAAAAAGTATTGACTTTTTTTGAAAAATCATTACTATGTAATTAGATAATTTGTCGGAAAGAATAATGAAGGTCAAAGGCAGACATCTCTCTAAAGACAAATTATTCTAACTTTCTTTAACAAATCGAAGGAGTGATTACATGTACCTCCCTGTTGATGATTTTTTCTCCATGGGTGGTTTTTTCTCCACTGTGGGAAATGCCTTCCTTGTAATCTTTTACATTGTTCTGGGATATCTCTCGTTTTTTTTTCGTTGGGATGCCTGTACGTCAGACGACTTATTAGTGTTTGTTTCTTTTTTTATTTTTAAATTCATTGTATCTATTGTTGTTAGCTTTTACTTTCTGGATTTCAATCCAGTTGCGTTGGGCATAACGAATATTTTGTTTGGATCATTTCTGTGCATGCTTTCTATATTTATTGTTGATTATAGGCAATATACGGTAGGTCGTTCGTGTAGTAGTTGAATATTTCTCCTTCGGTTTGAAATCTGCAGAAGCCCAACTGCAATAACAAATAGGGCTTTTTTCTTTTTATTATAATTCCTTTGGGTCAAACCAAACTTTTCAACATATTCCAACCAAAAGATTGATTAAAATATCTTTTGAGGATATGAAAAATCGGGAAGATCATACTTATTAGTATCTCTAGTCCAACAATCTTTCAATTTCCGTAAAATGTGAATAACAGGTCGGAGCTCCCATACCTCCGCTGAGGGTATATTTTTCTAGTCGAAAATAGGATGGCTGATCTGAGCTTGTTTGAAGAAAGCTGCGAGTATCGTCTGAAGAGATAAGAAATTCTTTCATGCCTAATTCATCCGAGTGATTGAAATAGATAATGTTATCACCTTTGTGACATCCGATCATGACTCGTGGGGGAGTATTTTCGACATAACTGTTGTCTCTGTTTTTTTCGAGGAAAAGTTGAAATTCATTGTTTCCCGTTTCTAATATATTGAGGAAGACTCCTTGTTCGGTATCACAATTTTCTTCACAAAAAGCGGTGGGGATTTCTTTGGTAGTTATGTATCCTCGTACAAAAAGTTCTCCGTAAAAATTCCCCGATTCATTGAAGGCAAAGGTGCCTTTGGGTAAATTTTTATTTTCAAGTTCCGTCGGATCAGCATAGGAGGAAAGCAGTTTTTCTGGGGGAATGGTTTCGATCATGTCTTTTTCATTTGGAGTGGCAAAATGGTGCCAGCCTTCGGGACAAACTACAGCACATTTTCCTTCTATACAACGTGAACCGTAGGGACAGTTTGATTTGACGAGATAGTCCATTGGCGTTTCACACTGATTATCGTTTTCGCAGGATATATCAGTGATTTCTACAATTTCTACAGCAGAGGCGAGTGGGGTGCAATCGGAGATCATGTTTTCTGGAAATCCATAGGCTTGCATGTCTTCACAGACGATTGCTCCATTGCCATGATATGGTACCTCCCAGCCAGTATCAGTTTTGACAGCGAGAAAGATTCCGCCTCCTGGTTCATCTACAAACCGCACAGCTCCTCTGGCGTGGGTTTCGGTTTGCTTTTCTATTTCGATATGAACATTTGTGTGAAGTTGTTCTTGGAGAGCGATTTGAATGGAATCTTGATTTGGTAATTGAGTATTCTTATCTTTCGTAATACTTACGATAAGACCTATTATGAATCCGAGGAAAAGGATTGTCGTGAGGATGAACTTGTGTTTTTTGTTTTGAGGATGGGTGAGCATAGGAAGATGGAAAATAAATTTTGTTTCGGAAATAGTATAGGCATACAATGAATTACGGAAAAATAATTTTTTCATGATACAAAAAGCTTCTAATTTCTTCCTCAGAAAGGTTCAAGCCGAAAAGACCTTTCTCTTTTTTTTCATATTTCTCACAATCTTTATCTCGTTTACCTACACCGATAGTACGATCGCGATGTGGACGGGGTTTTCCTTGGCGGCGATTGCGGCGATCGGCAATGATAGTATTCAGACTTTGGGGACGTTTCTGACGTCCAATAAAAAAGCTCCATGGTGGGTTTTGTGGCTTTTTATCGGGGGGATATTTGTGGCGATTTCTTATTGGGGATGGAGTAGTGGTGAGGGGGTTGATTTTGGACGATTGGAAAAAATTGAACCCGTAGATTCGTTTCATTTCTTACAAGTTTTCGCCCCGGCGATCTTGCTCCTGATTACCCGATTTGGTGTGCCGGTGAGTACGACGTTTTTGATTTTGTCCATGTTTGCGACCAGCAAGACCATCGAAGCCATGCTGAGCAAAACTTTCATCGGGTACATGTTGGCATTTGTGATTGCTATCATTGTCTTTGGACTGATTGCCAAGCTTATTGGACACTGGTTGATCAAGCCTTTATCCAAAAAAGCTCATCGCTCATGGCGAGTAGCTCAGTGGGCATCAACGGCGTTTTTGTGGGGAAGTTGGTTGATGCAGGACACGGCGAATATTGCGGTCTTTTTACCACGTAGTATGGATAGCTATACCTTTGCAGGGTTTGTGCTGATCGGGTTTCTCCTGATTGGGGTATTGTTATATTGGCGAGGGGGGCCGATTCAGTCGATCGTGGAGGAGAAACGTGATGTGGTGGATGTGCGGGCGGCGACGTTTATCGATATCACGATGGCGTTGATTTTGATTTATTTTAAACAAATGAATTCAATCCCAATGTCAACGACATGGGTCTTTTTGGGTTTATTGGCAGGTCGTGAGTTGATTTTGACGTACTTGCATGCGGAGACTGACAAAAATAATTACAAAGAGACGGCGTTTCTGGTCTTGAAGGACATTGGTTTGGCGTCTATTGGGCTTTTGGTGAGTATTGGGTTGGTGTGTTTGATGCGGTTGTGGTAATAGGAATTACTTTTTTTTATCCTTCAAACGGAATTTCGTTTTTGTCTCCTATTTGCAAATCTCCAAGGAGTGATCCGTATTCATCAATAAAACCACTTCCGGAGAAGGCTCCGCTGTTTTTTATATTGTTTCCGGCAGTTTGTATAGTGCCATCTAGTATTCCAGAAAAGATAAAAATGCCTTCTTTATCAATTGTACCTGTGCATTTGGTTGATTGTGCGGAAGCTGATCCAGTCTGAGTTTGCTGTCCTACGAAGTTGGTAGAAAAGTTTACTTCTATACTTACTGAACAGGTCAAGCTTCCGTCTGCTTTAAAATCAAAGGTTAGGTTTCCGGCGCTAAGTTCATCCATGGTGACTTCTACTCCTTGTTCAGAAAAAGTTTTTTGATTTGGGTGATGAAAATCAGCGGTGCGTGTTCCGATAAAATTTTGTGGAAGTGATTTTGTTGTGTCGATGTTAGTGGTATTTGTCTTTTCGGGTGAGGAGGAATTGTCAGTTATTTCTTCTTTTTTATCCATGTGTTTTGTGATGTCTGGTGGTAAGAGTGCGTCTCGAATAGGATGTTTGTGTTCGGGGTTGGATAAATTGTCGGTCAGATCCATGGTACGATCAACGATGAGTGTACCAAAATTGTCAGCTCCGCCGCCGATATTACCGGAAGCAGAAATCAGTGTGGCGACGGGTTTGGCAGTTTGCACCGCGTCATGAATGGATTTCTGACAATCAAGGGCTTGATCGAGTACTTCCGTATTATCGGCATCTGCCAGATCACCGTAGATGTCACCCGATCTCCAGGCATCGTAAGCTTGACCACAGCCTTTTTGGTTTACATTCTCGATGACGGCACTTCCGAGCAAAATCGCACCTCCGGTGACGATGATGGTGGTCACCATCGCGAAGGTCATGATGAAGCCGGAAGATTTATGATTCATAGAGAAATATTAGGGACAGAGTTGTTTACTTTCGGAAAATGCTATACCAACGGTCACACTCATGATTTGATCATCGCGGAAAGACACTGTGGCGTAGGGTCGATTGGTTGTTTCCTGATATTTGAGAGTGTGGATGGTATGTGATCCACCGTCAGCTTCGGTTTGGCAGTCAGGGGGGCCGAGAAGTTCTTTAATGTCTGATTGAGTTGTATCGAAAGTGAAGCTCAGAGGATTGATGCTATGGCTCATGAGCTCGGCAGTTTGATTGGAACTTTCTTCTTGAATAAAAAAATTGTTCTCGAAAGTTGAAATTACATTATGTGGCGCTCCAAATGTCCAGGTTTCGGCGCGAATGGGTTTGGGTCTTTGGATTGGTTTTCCTGTATCATCTAACATAGCATCAGAAAAAAGAATCACGAAAATTCCAGGAATACCTCGGGCTTGGAGAAATTGTTGTTGGGTATTGTTCTCAGATATAGATTTTTGATTGGGTTCTTCTTTGGCGGTTTGAATTGTTTCTTTGATTTCACGTACTCCTTCAGAAATGTCTTGTTTGAGGTCGGGAAGATGGATATCAAGATTGTTTTTGGTCGGGAGTTCTCCGTACCAGAAATAGTAACCAATGCCTAATACTAGCAGGAGAAGAATGAGTTTGAGGAGAGATTTCATATCACAAGTATAGTACGAAGAAGGCCAGAGAGAGTCAAAAAGAGTTTCTTCTCTTTGTTTTTTACAACGCTAAGGTAAAGTTGTCTGTGGATGAAAAAATATTTTCCCTTTCGTTCATGGAATTGTCCGTGAGCAAGAATGAGAGATTTGTTGGATGAAGCAGTGGTTGCGAAATCTCAGGCTTAGGCAAGCGTATTCTCGTTAGGAGTAAAAGCGGGTCTTCGGACTCGCTTTTTTCTTATACAAATGGATCGTAAGCCCATTGGAGGAGAGCTTGTCTTTGTTTTGGTCTGCAGAAAAGGTCTCCGGGGGAACAATTTTTTTTGATTTGTCCGAGATGTCGTCGGAAGGCTCGCCAGCGTTTGATCTGCCTTTCATCGAGTACGGGATCACGTCGTCCCAGATAGTATCGACAGTACCACTGAAACCACCCTCTTATGTCTGGATCGTCGGGAGTGATCCAGCCTTTTTCTCTCCAGACTGATAAAGATTGTCTTGATTTGATGCCAAAATAATTAAGAGATGGATCAGCTTTTTCTGGTGAAAGTTTATTTTTTTTCAAAGCTTCTTCATACCATTCTCGAGGAAATTCTGATGTGCAGTCGTTGAGATATTTGCCTTCAAAAACTCCTAGTGAGAGCATTTCTTTTGGACTGAATTGTGGTGTGAAATCAGGGTGAAAATTTTTTCCGATGGGTTCTGATAATTGGTATGTATATCCTGATTGCATCAAATCAGAGACGGAAATGCTTTTTCCGATAGAATAATTTTTTTCGCTTTGAGATTTTGTGAGATCAACTGACACGACTCGAATTGTACTATGATTTCTAGTTTTTTTCGAATGGTGGGAGCAGATGATTTTTCTTTTTTTCAAATCGAGGTGGCTGACGAAAGTCTTTTTTCCCTCTCAAACCTCTCCCTCGTGCTCTTTTCCAGGATCGGATTTGATCAGCGATAAACTCTGTATTACCAGCCTTGGTACCGATAAGGCGGATTTTTTCGTCAGGTTGGAGCTGGACACGCTCACCGATCATGCTTTTGGTAAAATCAACGGTCCATTGGGTTTTATTCCAATCATCGAGTAGTAAAATACCGTTTTCGTTTATTTCAATGATAGTGCCGGCGAGAAAGCCGTTTTCGGGATTTTTCCAGAATTTTTGACGACGTTCTTGGCGATTTTGATAAAAGGATATGTGTCGAGCGATACGTTGATCGAGTTGTTCACCGATATTTGATCCTTCGAGGACAATTCCTCCAATTATTTGTGAGAGTAAAAAAGCTCCTAATGCCCATCCGAATGGAAATTTATATCCTTTGGGAGTTTTTCGAGTGAGATAGGTGGTGATGAATACGAGTCCGATGAGTAGGATGATCCAAAAAACTGGAATGCCAAACCACAGAAGTTTTAGAAATTGTCTCGGTCCTTTCCATACAAATTCGAGAAATTCGGCATTATTGAGAAAATGAATAATAATCGCGCAGGCTAGGATTCCGAGGACTAAAAAAAGTATTCCTAGACCCCCTATGACCATATTTCGGAAGATGAAATATGTTCGAGCAGTGGGAGTTATTTGCTCCTTTTGGATTTTTTTGAGGACGGATTTGGAGAGTTTTTTTGGGGACATGGTATTTAGAATTGAATATTTTTGCGGGTGGCGATTTCTCGGAATGACTCTTTGGCTCTATTTATTAGTGTGGCAACGGTACCCATGGGTTTTTGCAGGATATCGGAGATTTCTTCGTAGCTTTTGTCTTCTAGAAATTTGAGGATGAGTACTTCGCGATACTTTTCTTTCATTTGATTTAGAGTGCTTCGGACGGTATGGGCGTTTAATTTTTGGTCCAGTTCTTTGGGAAGGTCAACTTCGGAAGCGATGAGTTCAAAAGCTTTTTCATCGTCAATTTTTTGGTCGTGTCCACGAGATTTGTATTTGCGAAATGCGGAAATAGTTTCGTTGTGTGTGATGCGGTAAATCCAGCTAGAGAATTTCACTTCTCCTGAGAAAGCGTTGAGATTTTTCCATGTTTTTAAAAAAACTTCTTGGATGATTTCTTCTGCTTCTTCTAGTGAAAATGAGGATATACGTAGAACATATCGGATGAGTTTGGGTTCAAACCGTTCCATCAAAGAACCGAAATAATCCACGTTTTGGAGTGATTTCTGAACCAACTCTTCGTCGCTCAGTTTTTTTGTATCTTCCATACTTCATAAAGTATAGACGTAAGAGAGAAATTTTTCTTTCAAAAATACATCATAAAGGAACTTTGACAAAAAATTAAATATACATTAGAAAAATATTTAGTTTGTTCTTTTTTATAAACATTGGAGGTTTGTATGTCTAAACCCGTGAAATTCAATAGTTTAGGTGATTTAATAAAGCACCTAGGACAAGACCCATCTTTTAGGGTAACGTTTAAACCTCTCAGCGGTGGGAGATACAGAGTAAATTGTCTTAAGCACAGAACCATTGTGCGTAATACAAAGAATTTTCGTCGATTTGTGATAAACAATGCTCATGCTCTTCGGCAAGGGGGTTCATCGCAACTGGTGCAGGATAGGCTTCGTACTTTCGAAGAGCCTCAACGAAGCAGTTCTCGAGGCACCTCATTTTACGAACAAAGGAGATCATCAGTTTCATCCTTTTGGTTCCCTTGAACAAACTTTTTTCGGAGGAGAGTAATCTCTCCTCTATTTTTTTATATAGAAACGAATGTGTTGATTTTGTGTTCTTCCACCCTTTGGTATTAGTTTGGCATCTTTTGGCATGTTATTATGAAGGAATACTTTTTTCTATTTTGGGCAAAAGTCATTGATATGCCTCTGTTTTTTTTCATTTCCTGTTATACTTTCTGCATATAATGGAACTTGAATCGGTTCATCTAGGACTCGTCTCTCTCAACGTTGCGGTATTGCTGATTTTATCAGCGTTTTTTTCTGGTGCGGAAACAGCCTTTACCGCTTTATCTTTAGCAAAGGTAGAGATGATCAAGGGACAAAAAAAGTTTGCTTCTCAGGCGATAGCAAAAGTTTATGGTGAATTGGATCGATGTATCATGACGAATCTGATCATGAGTAATTTGGTGAATATCTTACTTAGTGCGTATCTGACGGTGACGGCGACGGCTTTATTCGGGGTGGGGCTTGGTTTTACGTGGGCGGTGACGACGGGGACGGTTTTGATTTTGCTCTTTGGGGAGATTATTCCCAAAAAAATAGCGATCTATTACACAGTGGGATTTACGAGGGCTTCGGCTCATGTGTTGCTCTTTCTCATGTTTGTACTAGCACCGGTGATCATACCGGTATCAAAGGCTACAGAGCTTCTAAAACCCCGTCACAAGAGAAAAAAGCAAGCTCAAACTTCTTCAATGGAGCTTAGTGATATTTCCGAAGAAGAAATACAGGCTATGATTCGTGTCGGAGAAAAGCATGGTGTACTCGAAAAAAAAGAGCAGGAAATGCTACAAAAAATTTTGTTGCTCAATGACAAACGTGTACGGGAGGTTATGACTCCAAAATCTCGTATCGTGGCAGCTTCGCGTGATATTTTGCTCAAAGATCTTTTGGCGGTTTTTACTGATCATGGAGTGTCCCGAGTCCCGCTTTTTGAGACCAATGTTGATGATATTACTCATATTGCTGCTCTTTCTCAGATAAGTCGACATTTGTCGGATCCTCATAATTTGGAAAAACCCCTCAGAAAGTTTGCTCTCCCGAAGATTCTTAAGGTTCCAGAAAGTATGATTATTGATGACTTGTTTTTTAAGTTTCAGAAGAAAAAACAGCATCTCTCTATAGTGGTCAATGAAAATCAAGAAACGATGGGTCTGGTGACGATGGAGGATATTTTGGAGGAGGTTGTGGGAGAAATCGAGGATGAAACGGACAAAAAAAAATTAGCGATTACTAAGCGTGGAAAGAATAATATGACGGTAGATGCGGATATGTCTCTGGGAGATTTAGAAAAAGAAATGAATGGAAGCATTCCTGTTCGGTTTCCCCGGTATAAGTCTGTGGGTTGGCTCGTTATGGAACTCCTTCATCGATTTCCCAAAAAAGATGACGTCGTTCGCATCCCACGAACTCAGATCGAACTCAAGGTTATGGCTATGGAAGGGAAAACCGCCAAAACAATTGAGATAAAAACTATTTCTCCAAAAAAGGCATAGCAGATTTTTCATTTAATAATTTCTTCACTTTTATAGTGCAAAATGGTATAAGCATAGTAGTAGCGTTTTATTCTCTCTAAAAAATTAAGAGGAGGATGGCTCTTTGAAGTTTTATGAGTGAGTATTGTTAGAAAACCTAAAAAAGGAGTAAAGTTATGAAAAGGCTTTTCTTTTTATCTTTTGTCGTATTGATTTCCTCTGTATCCTTTGTTATAGCTCAGCATAATAGGTGTGATCCATGGGAACATCATGTCAGAGCAGGCGTTTATATTTACGATAAGTGCTTTGGTGATACGCTGAGTGTCCATTATCAGGACGAAATGGAATTCAGGTTTGAGGCGACTACAAATAACCAGCTTCAATTCTATTTGTCCATAGACAGAGTAGTTTTCAGAGAACTTATCCCTCTCAGTGGGATTTACTCTGAAATCTCCGTGGCGGAAATTTTTGGAAAAGATATTTTTAAGGAAACAGACTTTTCTGAGGAAAAGACTGATTCTTCAAGAATAATATCACTATCTGTTCCGATAGAAGAGACTGAATACCTTTATCAAAGCGAAGATCCAGATTCTCTAATTTTTTTCCGTCCTTCGCTCATCGCTGCGGGACGTATGGAGAATGGAGGATTTTGGAACTTTAAGTTCGACTTTGCAATGATAAAAGTGATCAACCGCATATCAACAAGCGTTCTGGACATGGCCCCTCTCGACATTTCGGTCCATCCGAACCCAGTCGAAAAAGGCGATGTTGTAACGGCTTCTCTTGAAACTCCTTGTAAGGTCACAATATATGACCTCATGGGGAGAGTGGTATTCCATAGTTTTGGTGGATACAACAGTGAGATGGCAATTCCAACGCAAAATATACCCCGAGGCTCGTACCAGATTAGGTTCCACTCTGGAACCGGAACCTCAATAGAATACGCCCAACTTATAGTCCACTAATTCCCACTCATCTAACCTAAACCTGCAGCCTGAGAGAAGTTAACATTTTTCTCAGGTTGTTTTTTGTCAAGGTAGAAACAAAAAAAGCTGGTTTCCCAACTTTTTTTAGAATACAAACTATTGCTGCGTTTACTTTGTAGCCGCTTCAGTATCAGCCTCTGTAGCTACTTCTTCCTCCATTTCCATAGAAGCGTCATCTTCCATCATGGAATTATCTTCCATCATTTTTTCTTCTTCCATTTTCATAGAAGCGTCGTCTTCCATCATCATGGAATCAGAAGAAGGAGTGTGCTGACATCCAGCTAAAACAGCAGTCATAATGATTAGAGCGAACATTGCGAATATATTTTTCATGGTTAAAAAAAGAAATATTTGTGTCTAGTATATGGGCTTTTTTCTTGTAAAGAAAATTTTTTTGCGTTTTTTGTGATTTATTCTTCTACGATTAGTGTGCCAACCATGCCTTGAGCGCGATGATTGCCGACGCTGCAGTAGTATTCGAAGGTTCCGATTTTGTCAGCTACAAATTCGACAGAGGTGGATTCTCCAGCTTTGACTTGAGCTGTGGCGGCGTTGAATTCATCTATAACCCAATCGTGGAAACCGCCAGTGCTGGCAAATTGGATTTTGACTGTTGTGCCTTTTTTGACACGAATTTCTTTCTGACTAAAGGCAAAATTTTCTCCAGTGAGGGAAAAGGTTTCCACGTTTTCTGTTTCCATTGATTCGGACTCTTTAGGTTCCATCATTTCATTATCTATCGTGGAATGGTCTTCCATCATTTTTTCTTCTTTCACGGTGGGGACGGAAGATGATGGTTGCTGACATCCAGCGAGTACAGAGGTCGTGATAATGAGTGTGAGGAGTGTGAATAGATTTTTCATGATTTAGAAAGAAGGGATTTGGATCAAGTATAGCTTGTTTGACTAACGAAGAGAAAATTTTCAGGGCAAATATTTTCTTCATGTATATTTCACTTTTTTACATTTTTGTATTATATTGCGTTTGTGGCATGTGGTTCTCTCTGGAATTTTTTCAGAGAGGCGTTGCTCTTTAAAGTTTTCGTGAATGATTTTAAGGAATTTTTTTATGAAAAGGTTAATAATTTTATGTTTTCTACTCACGACTGCCGTGAGTACGATGCTAAGTGCACAAGCTACTGAGGTAATAATTTTGCCACAAGGAAGTGATTCCTTGTTGACCGATATAGTACGGGATGATGGTACTATAAATTGGCCAGGAGCGAGAAACTTTTTTGCCAATGGCGATTTCGAAATTGATACTATTCCTCAATTTATGGACGAGGGGCATCCAACCCCGTGTTCATTGATAATAACGGATCGATCGGACAGAGATACCGTGGCTTTTTCTTTATCTTTTCCTATTTGCTTCTTTTCGAAGATGCAGTATACCAACGTCAGTGCTTATGCGATCTTTATCGATCGCATAATTCGAGATGAACTTAATCAACCTCGAGTGAAAAGTCCGGATTATTTCTTTTGGGAAATCCCGGAAGACTTTGTTGTGGATACCAGTGGGGCAAATTGGGTAGAATTTCCTTTGCCGGAAGATGTATTTTTGCCGAGTTTCTATAACCGTGACTCTTTTGTAAGAGATACGGTTTACGAAATACGACTGTTATCGGCAGGAAAATTGCCAGACGGAAGATTTCTGGCGACTCAAACTTGGTTTGAAAAATGGTTTCACGTTGTGAAATCAGGGATTTCTACTAGTGTAGAATTTGTGGAGGCAGTTCCTAGTTTCAGGATCTTTCCAAATCCGATCAAAGCTGGGAACAGCTTTTTGGTCTCTTCTGTTTATCCTAAATCGGATATAGTTCTGTTTGATTTTACGGGACGACCAGTAAGGTCGTTTCATGGTTCAAATGAACAACCATTTTCAACGGTCGGCATAGTACCCGGCGTCTACCAATTAGTGCTTATGGCCCCAGGAGGGCAAAGACAGCACAATCAGAAAATAATGATTTATCCATAACACTAATTAGAAATTTATTAAAAAACACTTCACAAAACCTTAGTTATTAAAGCCTGGGGAAATTTTTTCCTCCAGGCTTCTTTTTTTACTCACTCCTCAACGCATCTACCGGATCGAGCTTTGATGCCTGCAACGCCGGATAAAAGCCAAAGAAGATGCCGACCATCACTGAGAAAAAGAAACCCAGAAGTACCGCAGAGAGGGAACGGACAGCGCCGTACTCCTGAAGAAGTGGTATGATGGTCTGTCCTAGGATAATTCCAATGATGCCGCCGGATACAGATAAGATGACAGATTCTAATAAAAATTGGGACAGGATATCTTGCTTTTTAGCACCAATGGCTTTGAGTACGCCGATTTCTTTGGTGCGTTCGGCGACGGTGACAAACATGACATTCATGATACCGATTCCCGATACGATCAGGACGATAGTGGCGACAGAAGTAAGGAGAAAAGATATGGTGCTGGTGGTTTCTTTGGCTGAGGAGACGATAGAGCCTGGGTCACGAACTCGAAAATCGTCTTCTTGACTGTCTCGCAGTCGATGCTTTTCTCGCAGGAGTGTGGTGATTTCTTCCTCAGCGAGTTCTAGAGTTTCCACTTCTCGTCCGAGAAAGGTCAGGCGGACTTGAGCGTTGCCGCCGAGGACGGTTTTTTCCGCAACCGAAAAAGGCGTGTAAACAGCATCATCGTAGGAAGTTCCAAAGGAACTGGCACCATTTTCAGCCAAAACTCCGATGATGGTAAATTTTCGTCTGGCAACGGTGACGGGTTGTCCGACGGCCTGAAAGGCATTGCCTTCACCAAAGAGTGTTTCAGCCAGTGTGTATCCTAGGACGACGACTTTCTGATGCTCACGTTCCATGGCGTCGGTAATGAGTTCTCCTTGTCCTATAGAGAGATTGGCAATGTCAAAAAATTTTGAATTGATCCCTAGGACTGATGTGCTCTGATTTTCTTTACCAGCAGAGACGGTTGTATTTCCTGAGATCATGGCGGTTCCATTGACGACGAAGTTCGCTCGTGAGAGGACGTAGGGAACATCATCTGCGGAGAGCTTGGAACTGCCGGCGCCTCCACGATTGGGGAAAACAATGATAGAGGTGACGCTGAGATTTTTAAATTGCTGATCGATAGTTTGTTGTGCTCCAGCACCGATGCCAATGACGGCAATGACAGTAGAAACGCCGATAATGATACCGAGCATAGAGAGCAGTGTACGAATCTTATTCGCAACGAGTGCATTCCACGCCATGAGTAGCATTTCCCAACGTATCATTTTTTAAAAGTTAACAAAGAATCTGTCATCCCAAACTTGTTTCGGGAGCTCCAAGAGTGAGTGGTATTTTTGTTCATAGATCCTGAAATAAATTCAGGATGACAAAAGCACTGCGACAATTTTTTTATTTTCATCATTTAGGCTTTTGTCAGTTTATAGTTATGATCAAGTACTTTTCCGTCTTTCATGAAAATGATGCGGTCGGCGTAATCGGCGACTTTTGGGTCATGAGTGACGACGATGACGGTTTTCCCGCGTTTTTTGAAATCCAGAAAAAGTTGGAGAATTTCTTTTCCGGTGACTGAATCTAGGGCTCCGGTGGGTTCATCTGCGAGAATAATTTCCGGATCATTCATAAGAGCTCGAGCGATGGAGACGCGTTGTTGTTGCCCGCCGGAAAGCTCTGAGGGTTTGTGATCGAGTCGGTCTCCTAAGCCTACGGTTTCGAGCAGTTGGGCAGCTTTATCTTCTCTTTTGGATCGGTGCATGCCGGCGTAAAAGCCAGGAAGGGCGACGTTTTTGAGGGCGGTGAGTTTGGCGATGAGGTTGAATTGCTGGAAGATAAAGCCCATTTTTCGGTTGCGAATAAAGGATAGTGTGAAATCGTCTCGCACTTCGCCGATATCTTCGTTTTCCAAAAAATATTGTCCGCTTTCGAGCGGGTGAAGACAGCCGATGATATTCATCAATGTTGATTTTCCTCCGCCGGATTCGCCCATGATGGCGACAAATTCGTGAAGCCCGATGGTCGCATCGACACCTCGAAGGACGGGTACTTCCTCACCATTGGCAAGGTAGTATGACTTATGAACGTCTTTGAGCTCGATGATATTTTTCGTTGTTTTGGTCATAGTGTTTATCGTCCAAATCCGCCGCCAGTCCTTCCTCGAAAACCGCCTCTATCATTCCCTCCTGCTTCTCTCATCTTTTGCATTTTTTCTCGCATGGCGTCGGTAAATTCTCCGGCTTGTAATTTTTGAAGCTCTTCGTCGGTGAAGCCAGCTTGCTTCATAGCTTCGATACGCTCGGGAGGGAGGGTTCTGGTGACGTTGCCTTGCAGAGATTGTCTTCCTATAGTACGAGCTCTTCTGCCATTTTTTTCTTGGAGAGGATTGAGTAAGATTTTCTCTCCCTCTTTCAGACCTTCTGTAATTTCAATGAAGCTTTCGTCAGAGAATCCGGTCTTCACTTCTCGTGTGCTTCCGTCTGTCATGGTGATGCGATTTCGACGGATAGCGGTGACTGGTATGGCGAGTACATCATTTGCTTCTCCGAGGATAAAGTCGACATAGGTCGTCATACCTTCTCGAATCGGAGCGTCTTTGGGATCGGTGATGGAGATGCGGACCAAGTAGGTGACGATGCCGTTATTATCGGTGGTCGCAGTGCTCGAGATGAAGGTAACTTCTCCTCGTAATATCGTATCGGGAATAGCATCGAGGGTGATATCGACGGCTTGCCCGAGTGATATTTGGGCAATATCGATTTCTTCGACATAGACTTCAGTGGTAAAGTTGGCGTCACTCAAGATTTTTATAAAAGCATTTTCACTACTCGTAGATTCGGCTTTGATGGCTTCGCCTTCGTTTCCGTTGAGCTGGATAATTTCTCCGTTGATGGGTGATGTAAGTGTCGTGAGGCTGAGGTTGTATTGCGCTTTTTCGACTTTGAGTTTGGCTTGTTCGAGTTGGGCATAGAGGACAGATAAGCTCGATTCTTTATTCACTTCAGCTTTTTCATAGTTTCGTTCACTGTTTTCAAATTTTGTTTGGGTGCTGTTGAGTGAGTTTTCCGCACTGATGAGGGCATTTTTTTGAGTAATGATAGAAGAATCAATGGCTTGTCTAGCCTTTGTTAGCGTTGAAACCTGACTGATCATGGTATCAAGTGTGCTTTGGGTAGAGGAAAGAATAGTTTTAATCTCGCTTTCTGTTATGTAGGTTGTAGGGCGTGTGTCTTTAATGAGTTCTACAACGTCTTCTAATAAGCTTTGTGTTGATCTTGTTATTTCTGTTATATCTTTAAGGTATTGAGGAACATTTTCTGTTTTTGAAATTCCTTTTTGGGAGTTATATTTTCGAGAAAAATTTTTGAATGCTTGATGAATGCTGTGGTGTTGATTTTTTGCTTCTGTCTCTTTGGTTGAGTTATGAAAAATGGCATATATGGCTGTTTTTTCCGAATGAATGTTGTTTATTCCAAGTATATCGTCTATGTCCTGAAGTGCTGTTTCTATTTCGGGGATTGATGCTTCAATGTTTATTGATGCTGAATCAAGGGCTTGGGTGACTTTTTGTTCATGGTCTCGTTCAGTTGATTCTAAGCTTTCTTTGCTTGTAGTTAGGTCATTTTGTGCTACTTTGAGATCTGTGTCTGTGAGTTCGGCTTGCTTGGATTTTATGTTGGCATTGACGATGCGTACGTCGTTTTGTGCACTTTGTAGGTCAAACTGAAAATCTCGTTTATCAAGTTCAGCGAGTATTTGTCCTTTTTCGACTTTGTCGCCTTCTTTGACCAAGATTTTCTCAATGGTTCCATTGACGAAGAAAGAGAGATTGACGATGTTGGGGTTGATGATATTCCCATCGGAAGAGACGACAGATCGAAGGTCTTTTTTGGCTACGGTAAAAATTTCCGGTTCAGTGGGAGCAGTTTGATTCTTTTTTGAGTATTGCCAATACGCTCCGGAGCTTCCTATTAAAATAACGCCAAGAGTAATCCAGATTTTATGGAGATGGCGTTTCTCTTTACTTTGTTTTAGTATGGAGTTTTTTTCTGGTTTTTTCATGATTTCTTATAACAATAGGAATTTTCTTTTTGTCAAAGCACTTCTTTTCTTTTAGGACGCAAGCGATCGATATTTTCTTTCAAAAAAGTTTTCAATTGATCGGATAATTATTTTTATAATTTCATTTTATCTTAACTTTTTAATTAATATGTATTATGATTTCCTTGTAGTGGGTTTATTTCTGAGCTTGCTCGAGATATTGCCTATTCGTTCTTTGATTTATTAGGAGGGTATATACAATGAAGTATTTATCTTGTTTTTTGGTTTTTTTATGCATCTTGAATAGTCATATCTTTGCACAAGATGTGGATATTCATCCCGATGTTTGGCAATTGAATCCTTGTTCGCTACTGGGTCCTCAGTACCCGGATGATACGCTAATAACTGACCGTAATGTGCTTTTTTGTTTTGATCCTGAAGTGAAAGACACCTCAGGGGAGGATCATATGCATGAATACATAGATTATGATTATTATCTAGTTTTCACCGCATTTGATGGGAAACAATTACCCTTGCATGGGTATTTTGATTACAAAATAAATAAAGCTCAAGATTTGAAATCCGATGGGAAATTTCGTATTTCTTTGGATCTGTGGGAGCACGATATTTTTAGGTATCGAAATAATACTTATTTGGTGACTCTTTTCGCGATTGGTGATGGTAGAGTTGTAAAAATCGGAGAATTTCCCGCTCTTTTCCGTTATCGACCAAAGTTTATCTTTACATCGGTTTCTTCTCCGAATGTCAATAGCAAGGAGAATTTTCTTTGCTACCCGAATCCTTCAAATAAGGGAGAAACTGTTCGTATTTCTCCTTCAGAGGAAGATTCGGAAATATATGATATTATGGGTAGGAAAGTGAAGACCATTTCTAATGGAATAATCTTTACGGATGATTTTTCGTCAGGGATTTATACAATTTTCTCAAAATCAGGAGTAACTACTTTAGTTGTGAACTAACTATTCTTAGTTTGTCTAAAAAAACTTTTTATATAAATCATTTAAACAAAACTCTCGAGTATTCGAGAGTTTTTTTTAGGTTAGTAAATATTTTAAAGCTCTTGTGTTTTACATTCCCTGAAAGCTTCGTCTTTGCCCGAAGCCATGTTTTCCTTTTCGTCCAAACTTATGACCTCGTTTTCCTTTTTTGATTTCTCTATTTTGGATTTTTTCAACGACTTCGGGATCGGTAGAGGTGATGGTGATTTCAATACCATTAGAGATATTATTTTTTGTTCTTGTGATTGATTCGTTTCGTGATTCTTTCATCTCGTGCGATTGTAGCTTTTCTACAACCTCAGGGTTGTCAGAGATTTTGGTGACCCTGACACCATTAGAAATATTTTCAACAGTTTTTGTGACTTGTTCACGCATAACTTGGTGTTCTGCTCTCATGGCTTCGTGTTTAGCTTTCATAGCTGTGTGAAAATCTTCAGCATTGTCGTACTGAAGGATCATGGCTTTGAGTTCTGCGAAATCCATATTTTTTCCAAAAAATGCATTCGTAGTACTAATGCTAGCGATACCAGCGATGGTCATAAGGCCGAAAGTGAATAACTTTTTATTCATGATATGAGATAGTTATAAATAATGAGTAGATGAAGTAGAAGTGGCCGACTTCATACTCTTATACGTTGGAGGTGATATTTTTCTTTCAAATTTTTTGAAGGGGGAGTTTTACGATGGCTGATGTACCTTGTCCTTCTTCACTTTGAAAGGTTATGGTACCATTTATTTTTTCAAGCATGTTGTTTACACCGCTCAGACCGATGCCATTGCCTTCTATAACATCGTTTTTTTTCTGAAATCTTGTATAACGAGTTCCGAGAGTTTGCAGTTCTTTAGAGTTCATTCCTCGCCCGTTATCCTTTATGGTGATAATTAGTTTTTTTTCGTCTATTTTGAGATATACGGCTATTTCTCCCTTCTGTTTGTCGTTATATTTTATACTATTGCTTATGAGATTGTCGATTGTTTGTTCGATGTAACATGGGATTGATTGCAGTGTTACAGAAGGATCAAGATGGTCCTCTTGCTGTAATGAAAATACTATGCTTCTATTTGTGGTTTTTGCTAAACCTTGTCCGGTGATAAGTGATGTTTCTATTATTTTAGTTATTTTGTGTATGGATACTTCTTCTATCACATTGCCTTTTTCTGTTTCTGTTAGTACTTCTAAGGCTTTATCTATATTTATGTTGATATCTTGAATGGCTTCTTCGGCATCGTTTTCAATAGTAGAGAGTGATCCTTGTGCTGAAGCCAAAGGACTTTTTATGTTATGTCTTATTCTGCTTATATCTATTTTTGGAGAATTTTTTTGATCGATTTCCTTTTGTAATTCTGTATTTTCTTCTTTTAGACTCTCTATTTGAGCTTTATAGTTTTTCAGAGATTCTTCTGATATTTCTGTGATTTCTTCTGTTGCAAGCTGTGTTAATAGTTCTTCTGAAACACTTAAATCTTCTTCTACTTGGGTTAGTATTTTTGTGATTTGCTCTTTTATCTTTTGAACGTCTTCATCTATATTATTTGAATTTATGAGATTGTTTACTTTTTCCCTGATGTCTTCAATCTCTTCTTGTAGTCTTTGTCCTATATTTATAATTTCCTCACGAGTAAGGCTGATCTCTTTCAGTGTTTTTTCCAATTGATATTTTTTTCTTACTAAATTATCCCTTCGTTCTTTAGCTTCTATGATTTCTTCAAATAAAGCTTCTTCATCTTTTGGATTTTCTGCTAGATTTTGTAAGTTCATTTCATAGATTTCGGTAGGAGATTCCAGATTTGTTTTCATGCTTCTCTTTTTAATTTAATTTTCATCAATTGTCAAATCATCTATTTTATTTTTTATTGTTACTTTGGAAGATAGTTTCCAAAAGCTATTGATTCGTAAAATTTCTTGAAGATGATATCTTATTTTTGCTTATATTATGTCTTTTTTTCAAAGTTTCTATGGTCGGTTTCCTGTGACAATAGGTATTCTTGCTCTAAATGGAATAATTTTTTTACTGATTCATATGAGAATTATTCCTTTTCCTCTCATGCTCAGTACTCCGGGGATGTGGAGTGTGGGGACGTTTTTATCTCATTTTTCTCATTTGGCATTATTTCATATTTTGATGAATATGGCGGTGTTTTTTCAGATTTCGCCGTTGTTGGAGAGTCGGATGAGTAAGACTCAATACATAGGAGTTGTTTTGATGATTTGGTTGGTTTTAATAGGTATTACTTTTCCTTTTATGAGGGTACCGTCTCTTGGATTTTCTGGAATTATGATGGGATTGATAGTTTTTACTATAGGGATGTATGCTCACCAAAAGGCTTTTGTGAAGACTCTTTTTACGTGGTTATTGATTAATATTGCCATAGGTCTTCTTCCTCAGATTTCGCTTTTGGGTCATGCAGGAGGTGCTGTGGCGGGTGGCTTGGTATTTGGAGCTAGATATTTATTTCAAATGTTTTTTCGAAAAATATTCAATCGATAGGCAGGAAATTATTTTTTTGATCGAAGTTCTTTTTGGTGTATAATGAACAGATTTTATTTTCTTTTGTAGTGATGGGAGTGAATTCCTTAGATGCATTTAATGAAGATATCGCAAATAATACTGATTATGCACCGGGCTTAACTGATATGCAGGAGTATGCAGTATCTCGAAAAGGACTTCTTGCTGATGTCGCTAAGAATGAAGATTCTGATATTGCAAACAAAATCGATGAAACACAATTGAATTTTATTTTAAGCCAGGCATTTCGAAGATTAGAATCTCGTCAAAATCCAGAATTTTTCTCAAAAGAAAAGGTAAAAGATTTTTTTGATAATTCTGGTGTTAGTTTTTATTTAGCACAGTATGAGCAAGCTATTGGTACCAATAATGGAATCCGTGCTAACTATGAGGGTATTTTGGAGCAATTTAGGCAATTAAATGTTCCTGTGGCGAGGGTTTGGCTCACTCTTGGTTCAAAATCTAATAGTGGTATAGATTACGGTCCTGACGGTTCTCCTATAGGTTTCAAGAATGAAGCTTTGGCTGTTCAAGATTTTAAAGCTTTGGTAGAAATCGCTAAAGCTACAAATACAAAATTAGTTGTTACGCTTCACAATCATGACCTTTCTTTTGATCATCAAGATATTTTTAGTGATCCCCAGAAACGAAAAGCGATGATTGATCTTGATCAACGACTTTTGGCTCGTACTTTGCGTGAGCTAGGAGATGATGTGAGGTGGATAGAGGCTGTTGAGATTTTGAATGAACCGGACAATACTCATGCTGAATTAGCAGATGTTCAAAATTTTGTTCGAGAAGGGATAGAGATGGTGAGAGGTTTAGATGTTCCTCTTCCTATTAGTTTAGGGACAGGAAAAATTCGATACTTGAAGGATTGGGCTCCTATGCTTCAGGCAGGTGATACCTTACAGATTCATTGGTATGTTACTGATACTGATATGTCGAATAAACTTATTGATGATATTAGTGATTTGTCGGGTATTCTTCCTGAGGGAGTTGATGTGGTTTTAGGAGAAATTCAGCCTAATATTGGAGGAGAGTCTATTGTCTCTGAAATGCTTCAAACAGCTTTTGAGAGAAATTTTAAAGGAGCTTATTTTTGGTTTGATAATTTTCAACAAAAAGGAGGACAAGGACCTGATTTTGTTTTTGATTCGTCTGATTTTCATTCTACAAAGCGTAGTTTTATGCAAAATAGTGTAGGTCCACTTGCTTTTACAGAGAATGATGAGTAAATTTCTCTTTAGATATTCTATTTTTTACTTAGTGGGAGTAGTGTGGTGATTGTAAAATGTATTTTTATGATGGATTGAGAGCAAAAAAATATTTTTCTTGTTTTCTTCCCTTTTTTCTTGTGTAAATTATTTTTTTGACTAGATTAGTGTTTTATGTTTTCTGAAAATTTATGAATCAATCATTTCAAGATCTTGGTTTGTCTCAATGTGCTTTGGAAGCTATTTCTGAGAAAGGCTTTGAGGAGCCTACGGAAATTCAGGTTCAAACGATTCCTTTGCTTCTCACGTCTCAGCAGGATGTTATCGCACAGGCACAGACTGGGACCGGTAAGACAGCGACTTTTGGACTGGTTTTTACTGATAAGCTGACTCCTCAAAAATCTAAGGTACCACAAGCCATAGTTTTGGCTCCTACTCGGGAGCTAGCTGTTCAAGTTGCCGAAGAGTTGGACTCTCTGAAAGGATCTAAAAATTTTTCTATCATTCCGATTTATGGAGGACAGTCATGGGGAATGCAGAGTAAGCATTTATCGAGTGGTGTCGATATTGTTGTGGGTACTCCTGGACGGGTATTAGATCACCTGAAAAAGGGCACTCTGAAACTCGATCAGATCAAATATTTTGTTCTAGATGAAGCTGACGAGATGCTCAATATGGGGTTTATCGATGATATTGAGGATATTTTGGGATATGCGAGTAAGGAGCGGCAGATGCTCCTTTTTTCCGCTACTATGCCCAAGCGCATTGCAGATTTGGCACAAAAATACATGAACAATGCGGTGAATATCAAAACACAAGCTGATCAGATCGCTAATAATTCTGTGGATCAGATTTATTTTGAGATTTCTAAACATCATAAATTTGAGGCACTCTGTCGGATTATTGATATGGAAGAGGATTTTTATGGGATTATTTTTTGTCGTACAAAGATCGATAGCGACTACGTTAGTCAGCATCTTAATCAAAGAGGGTACCGAGCTGAACCTTTTCATGGAGATATTACGCAGGACAGGCGAGAGCAAGTTTTGAGAAATTTTCGTGATCGAAAGACGGAAGTTTTGGTCGCCACTGATGTGGCTGCTCGGGGGATTGATGTGAGTGATTTGACTCATGTGATCAATTACGCATTGCCTCAAGATTCAGAATCTTATGTTCACCGTATTGGGCGTACTGGACGAGCTGGGAAAGAAGGGAAGGCTATTACGCTCATCACTCCATCTGAGTATCGAAAATTAAGGCAGTTTGGACATCATGCTAAGGCTGAGATACAAAAACAATCTCTCCCCGATGCTGGGGAGATGGTGGATCTCAAGAAGAAAAAAATCATGAGAGATATAGAGACTTTGCTTCATACTTCGGATGACCTCAAAAGATATGAAGATTTGGGAGCTCAGATGTTTAAGGGTCAAAAGCCACAAAATGTGATAGCAGCTCTCCTTAAATATAGTTTTTCAGCTAGTTTGGATGAGACTTCGTACAAAAATCTTCAGGAGGCGAGAAAAACTCGATCAGATCGAGGTGATCGTAGTAAAGACCGATCTATCAATAATTTGGGAACCACACGTCTTTTTCTCACTACCGGATATAAGACAGGGGCTCATCCAGTACAGATTCTCAATATGATTGAAAAAAACTTTGGTGTTTCTCGTCAGTTGATTGGAGATATTGATATTATGGAATCGTATTCGTTTATCACAGTTCCTTTGGCTGAGGCGGAGGTGATTTTAGATGCTTTTCATGCTTCACAAAAAAAGCGTCGTTCACCAATACGAATTGAACGGGCAACTCCTGCTCAAGAGAATGGTAAGAGAGCTCAAGGAAGTCGTAACCAGAAAAGAGGAAGGGGGGGAAATGGACAAAGAAGAAAAAGGAGAAGATAGGAGGATCTTTGTCTATCTTTTACCAGTTTTTTTCATCATCTTCGAACTCATCTTCATCTTGGTCTTCATAACAAGTACATTCGCACAGAGCCATTCCACATTCTTCACATTTCTCACAGCCGTAACCACAAGCACATCCATCTTCCATGGTATAAAAATAAAAAGAAAGATGAGGCGATTATTGCTCATTTTTTTTCTAGCGCAAGTTTTGTTTTTTTTAGAAAATTGATGGGGTGAAAAACTATCTTTTTTGTTTTTTACTTTGCGTTTTGTTTTATTTTTCTTTCTATCCCTAGAGCGGTTCCGATACCAATGAGCATGACACTGAAGTAAATTCCCAAAAGTTCGGTGAGAGAGAGGGGAATATTTTTGAAACTGCCCATAAAAAAGACCATGTACCATGAGGTGGCAGAGATTGCTCCCATGATAAAGCCGGCGTGGCGAAGGTGAATAATTTTTTTGATCAAATATTTTTCTTTATGAAAGGAGAAGTCGAGTAATTTGGGGAGAACGATGCGGTGTAAGAAAAAGCCATTGATGACGATGATGGCAAAGGCGATATTTTTGGCGATGAATTTTGGGGTTTGCAGAAGTTCCGTGGCTTTCGGCAGGAAGAGCATAGCGCCGCTGAGAAAGGCGAGTACAATGCCGATTAAGATCACCTGTGACATGGTATGGATGACTTCGGCTTCTTTTTGGGAGATTTTGAAGTCTTTGAGAAATTTTACCAGCAAGATATCTGAATATGTCGCTCCTCCTAGTCCTAGGACCATGGCAAAAAGATGAAGAGTAAGCCATGAACTTGCAAAATCGGTGGCAAGGGACATGAGAGCATTCATTTGCTTTTTGAAGACATGATGTTTACGTTTTTTTTGTGTGCTGATACGTATTTTGTTAGTCTTTTTGCCAGATTTCTCGCATCGGGTACGTAATCTAGGCATACGTATTCATTGAGCGTTGGGGCGTAGAGTTTGATATTTCCATATCCAAATATCATTCCCAGAAATGGCCGATAGAGCTTTACGTTTTCTATATTGTTCATAAGGTAGACGTTTTCTTGGTCTACAAAGACTCCTTTGGTAACGACTACTCTTTGGCTCGTGATTTCGTATCGTTTTGATGCCCAAAATAAAGTTATCCACACGATAGCTATGATTTCAATTAATCGTAGCGTCCAGTAGATGGAGTTTCCTTCTGCGAACCATTCGACAAAATCTGGAGTATTGCTCAGAATTGTCGCTCCGTAATAAAGTGCTTTGGTAAATAGAATCATTGTCACTTCTAATATAATGAGCTTTGTGACCAGTATGACGATTGATTGTCTATAGAATTGTTTGTTTTGAGATGAGGGGGGCATCGTACATAAGTGTATTGATTCCTGCAGAGTTTACAATTGGTTGTTTTTCATTACTTCATCCAATCCTCGATAATAATCTTCTTCCCCGACCGCCGTAATGTGAGCTTTTGCTTCTCCCGAATACTGAGCTCATCTATGATTTCAGCAGGAATGACAATGCATAAACTCCGTTTTCCGACTCTGGTGACTTTGCGAATGTGTTTTTTCATGTCTTTATTTTGCTACGTAACATGTTACGTAGCAAAGTTTTTTTTTAAAGGAGTGTTCAGTCTTTCTGAAGCTCTTTTTTCTTTTTCCTTAAAATTACATGATGTGCTCATTTGTCTTGTCTATAGGAGAGGTTCAGGATTGAATTGTATTCTTAACTTTTTTTCTCATGAAACAAGGAAAACAGTCTGGTGGTGGTTTTTCTCATGGTATGTGCGGTGTTAGCATACATCCGGATATATTTCTGGATGGAGGAGATGGTGTTCCGGATAAGCCTTTTTCTCAGCCATGTAATATGGAGTTTAAGACGAAGGGGACGAGTGGTAAGGTAACGTATAAGGGAGAGCTGAAGCCAGCTATGGCTCTGATGGCTATTCTCAATGCTGTTATTGATGCGTATAGTAAAGCGAAGGGTTTTTGTGAATTACTGGGAGGGAAAGATTGTAAAAAGGTACAATTTGTTCGATATGATTTTTATGATGTTACCCAGGGGAGTGATGGTGGTGATAAATGGGTTGATATTGAAGTCATAATTGTCTGGAAGTGTGTGAAAGGATAGATTTCGTTTTGTTGGGTTTATATTCGTATCAAAAAAGCAGGTGTACTCACCCTGCTTTTTTTGATATATGTTCGTTTTTTTGAAGATTTTTTACGAATCAAATCTCCCTCCTTCTCGAGGTCGTTCGACTTTTGGTCGAGCAACGTTGACAATGAGGGCTCTGCCTTGAAGCTCTTTTTCATGCCACATATCTATAGCGGCGAGAGCTTCTTCTTCGGTAGACATTTCTACAAAACCGAATCCTTTTGATCGGCCTGAGAACTTATCAGTGATGACTTGAGCTGATGTGACGGTTCCTGCTTGTGAGAAAGCGTTTGCCAGTTCAGTATCACTAATATCATAGGAAAGATTTCCTATAAACAATTTTTTCTTATCCATGAGATAAAACGAAAGAAATACAAAAAATATAAACCGTGTGATAGTCGTGATGATATATCTCTTGAACTTGATGAGAGCGGAGTACGAGCGAACTTCAGGACAGAAAAACCTTACGATATCAAATGATTTACCCTATCATAGTATTTAATAAGGTAAAAAAGGCAAGTAAATTTAAAGAAAAGTATATTTTCAATGCTTTTTTGTTGTCTTTAGTTTTGGATATTTTTTTTGAGCCAAGCTTTGGCTTCTTTTTTGTTGGTGATGTTCTGGTGGAGTTGTTCTTCTCGCAATTGATCTTTGATTTCTCCGACTTTGGATCCGGATTCAATATTAAGGAGTTTCATGATTTCGTTTCCGCTGAGAAGATCGGTGTTGTGAGAAGGTGTTTTTTTCTCTGTATGGGCATCGTAATAGCCTGCTTGGATATGGAGAATTTTTTGCCGGAGTTGGTCTCGGGTTTGGTAGGAAAGTGGTTTGGAGCCGAATATATCAGCCCTGTGTACTTCCAAGAGATCAAGAAAGAGAGGATGGTCATAATAGTGTAGTCGAGTTGATTCTTTCATGTCATCCCAGTTATCGAAGATATGATGGTGTTTGATGATCCAGAGAATGTTTTTTTGATCTTTTTTCGAGAAAGAAAGTCGTTTAAGTAGTGTTTCTCCTAATGTGCAGCTGACATATTGATGGTCGGGGTAACGGATGCGTTTTCCTTGGTATTGAATTGTTTCAGTTTTGCCGATGTCGTGTAATAAGGCTGCCCAGTAGGTATGTGTGGGGAGGTGGGGGCGAAGGTTTTTGAGTACCAACAAAGTGTGATCAAAGACGTCGCCTTCTGAGTGATAGTCTCGGGACTGGGGAATGTTTTTGGTAGCCCAGACTTCGGGGAGTATTTTTTGTCCTAATTTTAGTTTGTCTAAGTCTTGGAAGGCTTTGTATCTGTCTTTGTGAACAATAATTTTATTCAATTCATCTCGAATTCTTTCTCCACTTACGTTAATAATAAGAGATCCGTGTTTTTTGAGGGCTTTTTTGGTGTCTTTTTCATAGGTGAGGTTGAAACGATTTTTAAATCTTATTGCGCGGAGAACTCTTAGATGATCTTCTTTGATTCTTTGGTCAGGGTTACCGATGAAGCGAAGTAGTCCTCGACGGAGATCTGATATGCCTTTGATAAAGTCATGGTATTGTTTTTCTATAGGATCGTAGAATATTCCGTTGATGGTGAAGTCTCGGCGTTTGGCGTCTTGTTCTGGGTTACTGAAAAGTATTGCGTCAGGTCTGCGTCCATCGCTGTAGCCGCTATCTGAACGAAAGGTGGCGATTTCAAATTCATGTCCTTTTTCGTGGATATGGATGATGCCAAACTTTTTCCCGATATCGTAGGTTTTTTCAAAAAGTTTTTCGATGACTTCTGGCGAAGCATCGGTAACAATGTCGTAATCTTGAGGTTTTTTATGAAGTAGCATGTCTCTGACGCATCCTCCGACCCAATATGCTTTATAGCCCTGTGACTGGATGTGTCGGATGACGTTTCGGGCAGTATTTTTCATGCTTTTTGAGTATAGCGTGATTTTTACTTTTGCAGATATTTTTAGTTGACTTTATGTATTTTTATTTTCATTCGTTTAACATCCTATGATACAATGTAACCGTGACGCACTAAGCTGGTCTTGAAATCGGTAGCTCGATACCGATCAAGGTCAACGCGTTGCAGGCTGGATGTTCCTAGGCATCCAGCCACTTAAAGTGGCGTGCATGCGCCGAATTGAGAGCCACTGACTCGAGTGCCTTGATCTTGACTGTTGTATGTCTTATATTGGGTTTAGCATAGAGTAGAAATACTCTTGCAATATTAAGCCCGTTGCGCACCAGCGTATCCTTTCTCGAACCTCTTGTATGCGGTGAAGAGAAGGATACGCTCTTTTTATGATAAAATTTCTCCGAGAAAACTTGGATCAAATATGAGAAAAGCCCCTAAAATAGCGAGAATAATACCTCCAATGAGATGAGATATATTAACTATTTTAGGAGAGAAAACTTTGAGATTTAGGGTCCAGAGCGCGATGAATAGTACTAGTATGTCATCTAGGATGTAGGCGATATCGTAGATAAGTAGTGCTAATATTTGTTGTGCAAAAGAGATATCGAGCTTAACGAGTGTAGCGGTAAAGGCGGTCGGGATAGCAAAACTGCACAGAAGTTCGATCATATTGACTGAGAATGCAAGTCCAATAATGCTTATGATGATGACGAGCATTTTTTCTTTTGCCAGAATATTTTGAAGTTTGTCTTTGAAGTTTTTTTTGCTTTTTCCATCTCGAATATCGCAATCAATGCCTTTGCCTTGAAGTCCTGATTTGAAGGCAAAGATACCAGTTCCAATGGCGGTGATTCCTACAATATGAAAAATCCAGTTCATAATGGTTCCGGTTGCGAAGGCGGCGATCTGGGAAAATCCAAGAAGATAGGCGAGGAGAGCCCCAAAGTAGATAACAGCAGAGCTTCCGACAAAGATGAGTCCAATGAGCCATCTTTTTTTCTTGTCTTCCATGGATAGGAGGAAGCCAATGAGAATTAAGAGTGTCCACATAGCACATGGGTTGAAACCATCGAGTATTCCTAACATGAAGCTCATCATAGGCCATGAGCTGTTGAGATATTTCTTCCAACCATCATTTTCTTTTGGAATTTCTATGGTTGATTCTGGGTTGGCTGGAGGTCCAAAGTGTCTTTCAAACGCGTCAAGAATCCTCTCTGGATCAAAGCCAACGATGACTTCATCGTTGATGATATTGGTGGGGACTCCGGATGAAGTGGTATTAAGCTCTGCTAATCGTTTTTGAAATATGGCTTTATTTCCAGCATTTAGCCATACTTCGTATTCTTTGATTTGGACGTCGGGATAGAGTTTTCTTAATTCTGGAAACCATGCTTTTTCTCGGTGACAATGAGGACAGGTGGCACCGTGATAGAATTCCATGACGGGAATTTGTTGAGCTTGAACTGTATTAAATAGTACTCCGATTCCACAGAGTAAAAGCGTGGTCTTGAGTATGAACTTTTTCATTTTGAGTGTATGATACTTTTCCATGTGATTGTATGATTTTTCAAAGTTAATACAAATTTGCTTGTTTTTTGATATTTCTAATACTACTTAGTTTTATGTTTTTGTTTTTTTGCAAGCTTTTTTTATTGATGTTTGGGAATGTTTTTTTTAAAATTCTTGCGCTTACTCTCTAGTTTTTTATTATGTTCACTTTTTTCCGTCGAGTTTCGATGTTAATTGCGCTTTTTTTGAGTGTGATGTCGGGGTTCTTTTTTGTACCTATAACGGAGGCGGCAGCGCCGACTTTTACTGCTAGTATTCAAGCTAAAAATGGGACCACGGATAAAATCCTTATTACTTTTTCTGAGGCTGTTAGTTCGACAACTGGTGTAGCTGGAGTTCAGATCGTAGCGGGGGATTTTACAGTGGCTGGGACGGATGGTCTGACTATCACTAACGTCACTCATATTGCGAGTACTCGGTATGCTGTTTTAACCATGAGTGCCAATATTGATTTGGGAGGTGCCGGTGAACTAACTATTGCTTGTGCAGCAAATGAGATCTTTGATGATGGGGCAGCAAATGCTTGTGCTCAAGGTGCGACTGATATTAATGCAGCTGCGGTGGATGTGACAGCGCCTACGGTGGTTGATAATTGGGTCTTAAATATGAATACCGGCACGATGGTATTGAATTTTTCAGAGCAAATGGATACGACAGCGAATGTGGATGAGACAAAGATTACTCTACAAGAAAGCAATAATACAAGTACTGCTGGAGAGTTTTATACTTTGACTGATAGTACTTCGGCGTGGACTGATGGTGATACATTGACGATTACTTTATCGGCGACAGATCTTAATGCGATCAAATTAGATACGGGGTTGGGAGTTTCGGCAGTGACTTCGTTTTTGGAAATTGCAGCGGGAAGCCTCATTACTGATGCTCTTGAAAATGCTTTGGATTTGACGAATGTGACGGATGGAGCGGCGATTGATGCGACAACTTTTACAGCGGATACAACAAGTCCGACGGTGACTTCTTGGACATTGAATATGGCGACTCGGCTGTTGACTTTGAATTTTAGTGAGCCGGTGGATGCTAGTACTTTAGCGGTAACAGGGATTACTATTCAGAATGCTCCTACTAAAACTCATGGATACACTTTAGTGGATAGTACGACAGCTTCCTCTGATGGGCTTAGTATTGTGATTAATTTGAGTGTAACTGATACGGCGGCACTTAATGCAGATACAAATTTTTCTTCTGTGAAGGGGGATACGTATTTGTCTATTACTGCAGCGGTGATTGATGATATGGCAGCTCAAGATGTGACAGCGATTGCGGATGGAGCTGCTTTGAATGTAGCAACATTCACGCCTCCTGCGATTTCTGCAAGTAATAACGGAGGAGGTGCTCCAGTTCGCCCGACAATTAGTGTTTGTAATCCTGGTGGGGGAGGGCAGTGTGTTCGTATGTATGCTGTGGAGGATGGAAGTGAAGCTTATCAAAATTATCGTGAATGCTTGGGTTTACAATCAGAGTGTTTGCATGAATGGGTTCGGGCAAAGGGATACGCTTTGTGTGGGACACAGTCTTGTCAGACTTTGGGAGTTCAAAAAGAATCTTCTCAATCTGTGGTGGAGGTCGAAGAAGAGACTGAGAATGTGACTAATGCTACATCCGAAGTTGATGACACTGTGACTTCTACACAGGATAAAGTGGTTGAGGATACTTCTCGATCGATTACCTTTAGTGAATTGGTGGCAATTTCTAGCCCGCGAGAATTTAGTGATGTTTCTTCTGAAGACTGGTCAAAAGAATATGTTGATAAAGTTTCAGCGGCGGGAATCATGACTGGATATGATGATGGCTTGAGACTTTTTGGGAAGCATGATGAGGTGACGCGTGAACAACTTGTTAAAGTTGGCTTGGAGTCTTTTGGATTTAGTGTGCCTGATGTGGTTTCAGCTCCTCCATTTTCAGATGTAGGTGTTGATTTCTGGTCAGCACCTTATTTTGAGCGAGCGAAACAGATCAAAGCAGTACCAGCTTTAATTGATGGGAAAATGATGCCTACACTTTCCATTACTCGTGGGGAGACTATACGAATTCTCGTGATGCTATCAGGAGTTGATTTGTCTGGTATTAATGTTGATGAGAGTGATTTTGCGGATATTTCTTCTGATCAAGATTTTTCTCGGGCTGTGATATGGGCTTCTCAAAACGGTATTATTAGCGGTTATGATTCGAGTTCTGGGGCAAGATTTTTTGGACCGGATGATGCTTTGACGCGTGAACAGTTAGCAAAAGTCGTGGTCAATTTGTTGGAATTTTTGGAGAGGTCTTGAGGTTTTGACTAAGATATCCCATAGTTTGCTTATTCCTAAACTTTAAAGGAGAGGGTTAACTCTAGAGCTATGCCATTTGGGTCTTTTGTGAATGAGTAATAGTGTCCACTGGCGCCGAGTTTTGGTTTAGACAATTCTTTTGTTATCTTTTTAATTTTAATCTGTTATAGAACAATTATCTATCGGATACTCGTCACTTCGTTCCAATGTTTTGGAACTCGCTTGAGATTTGTTCCAGCCATTCACTGCGTTCATGGGAAACAAAACGAACCATCGGTTCTCATCCGGTTGAGCTTCGCTCATGGCAAAAAAATCACTTCCCCCATTCGGGGGCACTGATTTTTTTCCTGGAGCCACCTATCGGATTCGAACCGATGGCCTGCGGGTTACAAAGCCGCTGCTCTAGCCAACTGAGCTAAGGTGGCGTCTGTGGTTGGAGCTGACTTTGTATTTCTTAGTCTTCTCCCTTCTTATTTCAAGCTTAAGCTCGAAATATTTTTAGATTTTTTTTAATAGCTTTTTGATTGTAAAAATTTTTTTTGTTCTCGCAACTTAATCTTCTTTTTCTAGAAATTTTTGATGGGTTTTTTTGAGATCAGCATTGACAAAGTGTGTGTAGATTTGAGTAGTGGCGATGCTAGAGTGTCCGAGAAGTTCTTGGACTGATCTTAGATCAGCACCATTGCGGAGTAATGTGGTGGCAAAAGTGTGTCTGAGGATATGAGGCGTGACTGGTTTTGTGATACCAGCTTGACGACCTCGATGACGAATCATTATTTCGATTGCGGTTCGTGATATGCGACGAGATTCTCCTTGAGTAATAAATTCATCTTTCCTTTTTTTTGCATTCAGAAAGAGAGGAGGAAAGTTGTCAGTTCTTAAATTTAGATATTTTTCGAGTAATGCGGTAGCAGTTTCTGTAAGAAATACGGTTCGCCTTTTTTTTCCTTTTCCAAGCACAGAGAATTCTTTGGTTTTGAGGTTAATGTTTTCTCGATCGAGTTTGCAGAGCTCTGAGATTCTTAGTCCCGTAGAAAAGAGCATTTCAACGATAGCTCTATCGCGACTTTTAATTATTTCGTTTTTAGAAGTATTCGTATTTCTTAAACGATTAAGTTCTTCAGAAGTGAGTCCTGCTACATCTCGTGGATCAAGTTTTAGGAGTTCTATTTTTTCTGGAGAAAGTATTTCTGGTGACAGTTCTCGTATGATACAGAACTTTAGAAAAGCTCTCACTGGTGTCAGGTAGATATTTTGAGTGCGTCGTGATAATGATTGTCCATCGCGACTCTTTAATTCGAAAATTTGATCTCGGAAGGTGTCTACTTTTTCCATAGTAATGTCTGAAAGTGTCGCTTTATTTCCAAGTGTTTTTACGAGTAAATCTAAACTACGTTGATAGTTTCTGATGGTGTAAGGAGAGGCGTTTTTGATATTTTTGAGATGCTTGAGATATCGTTCGATTGCTTGTTCTATATTCATATGGTTATCGATGAATAGTTATTGCTTATGGATTATGAAACTGCTAATATGGCGCTATTGTAATATTTTTTGGACTTTATGGCGACTCGATTTTGGCTCTTTAAGTCAGAACCTACTTGTTATTCTTTTGATGATTTGATGAGGGATGGAACGACCCATTGGGATGGGGTTCGAAATTATCAAGCGAGAAATTTTTTGCGTGATGAGATAAAAAAGGGGGATCAAGTGCTTTTTTACCATTCTAATTGTAAAGAACCTGCTGTCGTGGGTATTTGTGAGGTGGTTCGAGATGGATATCCTGACCATACGGCATTTGATTCTGACTCCGATCATCCTGATTTGACTTCTAGTCGGGAAAATCCTCGGTGGTATATGGTAGATGTTGAACCGATTCGAAAGTTAGAAAATCCTGTTTCTCTTTCTCTCATGAAGGATGTTTCTGATCTTGTGGATATGCAACTTTTGAAAAGAGGAAATAGATTATCAGTAATGCCTCTTTCCCAGGAACATTTTTCAAAAATTATATCTTTGAGTGAATAGAAACTATTGTTTTTCTTTTGCTCCTATAGAATTTGGTACTGGATTTTCACTTTTTTTTTCAGGATGTGGATTGATGTCATTTTTTACTTCTTTTGTAACATTTTTAGAAGGAATGTTTGTTTGAGAGGTGGCTAGTTCTGCTTTCTTCTTTTGTTCTTCTTCCTTTCTTTTTTTATATTTTTCTTCTTCCGGTCGAGTCCAACGAGCGATTTTTTCTTCGACGATTTCTCGTGGTTTGGCGTAGCGTTGACGAGAAAATTTGACGACTTTATCTCGTCTTTCTTCAGGATCTTCTTCGCTAATGATACTGGGGGGAGGGAGGGTTTTTCCTGAAAAAACTTGTGTTGTGATTCCTTCAACTAATATGCGGTTGTAAACGTGGTATTTTGGGAGTCCGATGAGGTCGTTTGTTTTTACGATTTTTTCGTCAAATTGTTCGGAGAAAATTTTGGCGTCATCAAACCCTATTTGGAATGATATGAGGCTTCCTACGTTTCCAAATACTGCATCTCTTACTTCTTCAGACATTTGAGCAACGTATTGATTGGCCATGGTGAGGTTGAGTCGATATTTTCTGGCTTCGGATAAGATTGTAGCGAAAGAATCAGTAGCGAAGTTTTGAAATTCGTCGACATAAAGATAGAAATCTTTTCTATCTTTTTCTCTAATATCGGCTCGACTCATGGCATCGAGTTGAAATTTTGTAATAAGGAGTGATCCAAGGAGTGATGAATTATCTTCTCCAATTTTTCCTTTAGATAGGTTTACAATAATGATTTTTCCACTATCCATGGCGAAGCGTAGGTCGAGACTTGATTTTGTTTGTCCTAAAATATTTCGGATTGTGGGGGTAGATAGAAATTGTCCGACTTTGTTTTGAATAGGGCTGACGGCTTCAGCCATTTTTTGTGGGGACATCCCACCACTAAACTCTGTACGCCAAAACGATTGAACCATGGGGTCTGTCACGAAATGCAGAACTTTTTCTCGATAGATTTTATCAACGAGCATTCTTGGGATACCAAGCATCGTTGTATCAGGAGCTTCAACAAGGGCAAGGATGGTATTTCTTAAAAAATGTTCAAGCCTAGGTCCCCAAGAATTAGAGTAAAGTTTTTTGAATACTCCAAGTAGTCCAGATGCTACGAGTGAGCGTTTTTCTGCATTTTTTCCTTCTAGCATATTAAAGGCGATTGGAAACTCTTTATCTGCTGGGTCGAAGTAAATAACATCATTGGTTCTGTTTTTAGGAACAAATCGTAAAACTGCTTCTGCAAGATCTCCATGAGGGTCTATGACTGCGACTCCTTTACCGTCTTTTATATCTGAGAAAATCATATTTTCTAGTAAGGTTGATTTTCCCATTCCCGTTTTTCCAATGATGTATACGTGTCTTCTCCGATCATTCGTTCTGATGCCGTACTGTTCATGCTGATTTCTAAAGTTTGTTTCTCCGATTATGGTAACGTTTCCTTCTTTTTCATCTGGGAGGTCTACTGGTGGTTCGAGTCTTTGTGATAGAACCCATTGAATACGAGGACTACTGACGGTTTTTGTTGGGAGGTGAAATATAGTGGCAAGTTCTTCCTGGCTTAAGACAAAGGGGTTATGGTTCTTTCGGGAAATAATGTCTTTGAATAACTTTGATTTCATATCTCGTTCTAATTTTGTGACTCCGAAACGGTTCATTTTGGGAAGTGCAAACTGTTGAAAAGTTCCGGCAATTTCTCGAATTTTGGCTTCTGCGTGTTGCGTGTCTGGATCAGAATGGATATAGAGCGTTCTGATGTTTACCGAGAAATTGAGTCGACTTATTTTATCTTGAGCGGCGGCGATTGGTCCTTCTTTTTCGTGTTTTGAGGATGTTTTCCCTTCTTGGTTTTCTTCTTCACTTGTTTCGGGTTTACTTCCTCCGAAGAATTTACTCAATAGAGACAGTCCTATTCGAGTGAGCGTTTTTTTAAACTTTTCTTCTTCTCCTGGACTGAGTTTGCTCCACTGGTAGGCTCTTTGAACCCAGCTCCATTTCCACATACCAGATTTGGACATGTTTTCGATGGCACTTTGAGCTGTTTTGTTCCAACTCGTTGGTACTGGGGCGATGATGAATTGAAGAAGTGCTGTATCATCTTTCCCATGAAGATGGGAAAGAGCTGCGGTCATAGGACCAAGAGGGTCTTCAAAATTCCCTGTTGTAGAATCCTCAAATTGGGGGTGTCTTTTAAAGGGAAATATCCATAACTCTTTTGGGGCGATGTCAGCAATCAGAAGTTGTTTGTCTTTGACAAGTTTTTTGGTGAAGTATTCAGAAACGGTTTCGATTTCAACTTCAGGGTATTGAGAGTAGAATTGTGATGAGATAAGTGTTCGTAAGTGTGAAGGGATCACAATATAAAAGAATATTCTTTTTTCAGAACGTACGATTTCGAAGCTTATTGATTCGTCACTGGATTTTTTTATTTCTTTGATGAGAAGCCCGTGAAGACTGGCTAGAATTTGTTCGAAGGCTAAGGGACCTCTTTCGTTTGATTGAGGAACGGAGAGTCTGAGTATTGTCTTTTTCGTTTTATTCATTTCTTTGTTTTTTTATACTTATTTTAGTCTGAATATCAATCCGGTTGACAAGAAAAGGACAGCCCCTTAGAATCCTCAAGCTCTTTTTTGGTCTAAAGTGACTTTTGTGTATTTTATCTCGTCACTTGTTCCGTATTTTTGACGCACGAGTGGCGGAATTGGTAGACGCGCTAGCTTGAGGGGCTAGTGAGAACTTTTATTCTCGTGGAGGTTCAAGTCCTCTCTCGTGCACCATTGAACGCGGGGTAGAGCAGCGGTAGCTCGTCGGGCTCATAACCCGAAGGTCGGCGGTTCGAATCCGCCCCCCGCAACCAAATTCAAAATAGTGTTCCTAAAAGAAGGGAGCAGTGTTTTGAATTTGGTTCGCTAAGATTTTGAATTAATTAACTATTTTTTTACTCTCCTTTTTTTGCTGGTTTTGCTAATGCTTTTTCAGCGGTTTTCGAAAGAAGTATACTGTCTGTAATGTTTAATTTTTTCTTGCACGTACCATTTCCAAGGATTTTTACTTTGGAGTTGTTTTTATTGATGAGTTTGGCTTTGATCAGGGTCTCGAGATTTACCGTGTCTCCGTCTTTGAATTTTGCTTCTAAATCTGAAAGATTGATGACTTGTGTTTCAACTCGGTTGGGATTCCGGAATCCACGGAGCTTTGGCATGCGTTGGATGAGGGGAGTTTGTCCGCCTTCAAAACCTAATCGCACACCTCCTCCTGCTCGAGAATTTTGACCCTTACAGCCTCGTCCGGCGTAAGTACCTTGTCCGGCAGCATTACCCTGACCTTTTCTCTTTCGAGTTTTTCGTGTTTTGGGAGCGAGTTGATTCAATTTCATAGGAAAATATTATTTTTTCGTTGTTTTTTTAGCCTTAGTTGTGGTTTTGGATGTTGCTTTTTTTTCTTTGGACTCAGCTTTTTTAGAGCTTGCTTTCTTTTTTTCTTCGGATGTTGTTTTATTGTTCTTTTCTTCAGTTTTTGTATCTTCTTTTTCAGATTCTTTACCTAAAGGAGCTTGATTATGAAGCTTTTGCAAGGCTTGTAAGGTTGCTCGGGCGATGTTGAGTTTATTGCGAGACCCATGGACTTTTGAGAGGACATCTTTAACGCCAGCTAATTCTAGAATTCTCCGAGCTGCTCCACCAGCAATGACTCCTTTTCCTTCTGGAGCTGGGAAGAGAAGGACTGTAGAAGCCTTGAATTTTCCACTTTGCTCGTGGGGAAGTGTTCCGTTGAAAATCGGTACGTTGATGAGGCTTTTTTTTGCTTTAGCAACAGCTTTTTGTATACCAATCATAACTTCTCCAGATTTTCCAATGCCAAATCCAACACGACCTTTTTGATCTCCTACTACTACAGATACTCTGAATCGCAAACGTCTTCCTCCAGCGACTACACGAGTAACTCGATCTATTTGTAGAATGGCTTCCTCAAACTCTTTTGGTTCTCTGGGGCGACGTTCTCTTCTTTGTCCATCTCTTGGTTTTCGTCGATTGTCTTTTTTTTCTTCGGCTGGAGTTTTGTTTGTTGAGGTATTCTCTTCCGTCACAGTCATATTTTCTGTGTTTGATTCAGTGGTTTTGGTTGTTTCTTCTGTCATAGAGGGAAAATAAAATTAAAAGGTAAGACCAGCTTCACGAGCTTTTTCGGCGACTGCTTTGACTTGTCCGTGGTATTTATAACCGTTTCTATCAAAAGCAATGTCATTAATTTTTTTTGCTTTAGCTATTTTAGCAATGTTAGTTCCAACTTCTTCTGCAGCTTTAATGCCACTTGCTTTTGACTTCAATCCGGAGGCAGATCCTATGATTTTTCCAGTGATGTCATTTATAAGCTGAGCGTAGATGGTGCGATTTGATCGATAAACAATCAATCGTGTTCGTCCAGATGTTCTGGTTGTTGCGTGGCTCCGGCGTGCCCGAGCTTGTCTGCGGAGTGACTTTTGTTGTGTTTTCATGATTTATTAACCTTTTTTAGCGACTGATTTTCCGGCCTTTCGTCGGATAATTTCATCTTGATACTTAATTCCTTTCCCTTTATAGGGTTCGGGTTTTCTGAAGGATCTGATTTCGGCTGATACTTGACCAACGAGTTGTTTATCAATGCCGGAAACAGTAAGGATGTTTTGGCTTTTTTCTGCAAAATTTATTTGAATTCCTTCAGGGAGTGTGTAACTGATAGGATGAGAGTATCCGAGATTCATTTCTAGGGCATTGCCTTTCATTGAGCCTCGATATCCAACACCTTTGATTTCTAATGTTTTCGAAAATCCTTGATTGACGCCTTCAATCATGTTGGCAATAAGGCTTCGGTAGAGTCCATGTCTTGATTTGGCTTCTTTGGTTTCGTTTTTTGGAGTCACGGTTATTGTTTTTTCCTCTTGTTTAATAGAGACATAGATGGGTTCAAATGTCAAAGAAAGCTCTCCTTTAGGACCTTTGACTTTTATTTTGTCGTCACTTATTTCAATCGTGACGTTTTCAGGGATAGAGATCGGTAATTTTCCAATTCGAGACATGGTTAACTAATTTCACATAAAAATTCTCCCCCAATGTTTTTACTTCGTGCTTCGTATCCAGTCATAACACCTTGGGAGGTAGAAATGATGGAAATACCGAATCCATTCACGGTTTTACGAATATCCTTTGCTTTTGTGTAGATTCTTTGTCCACAGTGAGAGACTCGTGAGAGATTTATTTCTTTTTCTGGAAGTTCTAAAACTAGGATGGGAAATTTTCCAGAAGTGTCCTTTGTGACTTTTTCGAGAAAATTGTTTTTTTTCATCACGTCGGCAATAGCGTGTTTTATGGTAGAATAGGGGATAGTGAGCGAATTTTTTCTCGCTCTTTGGGCGTTTCGAATGCGGGTAAGAAAGTCAGCAATAGGGTCAACTACCATGTTGTATAATTTTGATTACCAAGAAGATTTACGAATACCAGGAATCTGTCCTTTTTCAGCTAGTTCTCGGAACACGCATCGCGAAATTCCAAAATCTCTCATATAGCCTTTTGGTCGTCCAGTTATGGAACATCTGTTATACACTTTGGTGGCGTATTTCATTTTGCGACCTTCTTTTTTAGCGAGAAGGTAGCGTTCCATGAGTTTTGTTTGTTTGACGATCAATGCTTTGCGGACCATAGTTATTGTTTTTTAAAAGGGAAACTAAGAGAGGATAGGAGTGCTTGGGTATGTTCGGGATTATTTGTGGATGTCACAATGGTAACTTGTACTCCGTGAATTTGCCGAGAGTCTTCTGGCTGGATAGCTTCGGGAAATACTGTGTGATCGTTAAATCCCAGAGAACAGTTGCCGCTACGATCGAATATTTTTCGAGACACTCCACGAAAGTCACGCACACGTGGATAAACGATATGAATCAGTTTGTCAATAAAGTTATAAGCGGCTTTGCCTCGAAGAGTGACTGATATGCCGACTGGTTGACCTTCTCGGAGTTTGAAATTAGATACAGATAGTTTTGCTTTCCGAACTAGTGGTTTTCGTCCGGTAATAGCACGAATATTGTCTTCGACAAAGGCGTAGTCTTTTTTCCCGATTTTTTGTAAATAGGATCCCATTCCTACATTGATACATACTTTTTCTATCTCTGGTACTTGCATAGGATTTTTGATACCCAACTCTTTCTGAAGTTTGCTTTTACCTTCTTTTTGGAAATTATCGTAAAGGAGAGATGTTATATTCATGCTTTAATGTTTTTAGTTTCAGATTTCTTTTTGGTGATTTTGGCTTTACCGGTAATGATTTCTCCAGAGCGGACGCTTATTCGTAATTTTTCTTTTCCCTCTCGTTTATATTGAATTCGAGTTGGTTTATTGGTTTTTGGATCAATCAAGGCTACGTTTGATATATGAATGGGGGCAAAAAATTCGATTTGTTCTCCTGGTTGTCCATCTCTACCTTTGACATTTTTTTTTGTCTTGTTTACACCTTCTACAACAACTTTATTTTGTTTTTTTAGGATTTTAGTTACAGTTCCGGATTGACCTTTGTCCTTTCCAGTTCTGATAAATACAGTGTCGTTTGGTCTTATTTTCATAGGACTTCTGGGGCGAGAGATATAATTTTTTGAAAGCCTTTGGCTCTTAGTTCTCGGGCAATAGGTCCAAAAACACGAGTCCCTTTTGGCTGTTTCTGTTCGTTGACAATTACGACGGCATTTTCGTCAAATCGAAGCGAAGATCCGTCTGGTCTTTTGAGGGTTGAAACCTGTCTGACAACGACTGCTTTCTGGATTGATTTCTTTTTTACGACTCCCTTGGGAGTCGCTTCTTTTACTGATACTACGATAATATCACCGATTTTTGCATAACGACGTTTAGATCCTCCGAGGACTTTTATACACATAACGGATTTAGCACCCGTATTATCTGCTACTCGAAGTCGAGACATATGTTGGATCATGCTTTAATTGGTTCTGTGAGTGTCCATGATTTTCTTTTGGAGATAGGAGCTGTTGGTTGAATTGTTACTTCTTGACCAATTTCTCCGGTGTTTTTTTCGTCATGAACAAGAAAATTTTTGGTGATTCGATACCGTTTTTTATATTTGGGATGGGGACGATATTCATTGACTTCGACCTTTACGGTCTTGTCACCTGATTTTTTCACGATAATGCCTTTTTTCGTAATCATGATTGTTTTTCTTGAGAGGCTAGGGGGATATTTTTTCGACTTGATTCAGCAAGGAGTGTAAGGATTCGTGCTACTGATGTTTTAAGTTTTTTGATTTGTGCGTGATTTTGATTTTGCCCTGTCTTTACATGAAAGCGAACTCCAGCAAGTTCTCTTTGAGCTTTTTTCAGTTCTTCTTGTAGTTTCTTGGGCGTTAATTGTCTGAGTTCTTGTACTTTCATCTTAGAGTTCGTGAGTAATGATTTTACAGTCTACTGGAAGTTTGTAGGTAGCGAGGTCAAGAGCTTTTCTCATGAGCTCCATATCAGCTCCAGCCATTTCAAATAAAATTTTCCCTGGTTTGATTTGAGTGACCCAGCGGTCAGGTGCTCCTTTCCCTGATCCCATAGGGACTTCAGCACCTTTAGCGGTGAGAACTTTGTCGGGGAAAACCCGAATCCATATTTTCCCACCTCGTTTCACAGCTCGGGCGATGGTTCGTCTGGCGGATTCGATTTGACGAGCAGTAACTTCACCCCGAGATGTGGCTTTGATGGCGATTTCACCGAAGGCAATAGTGATACCTCGGGTAGCAATCCCTTTTTTTTGTGATCGCAGACGATGTTGTCGTCTGAACTTTGTTTTCTTGGGTTGAAGCATTTTTTGCAAAAAAGCCGTCCCATTGTATGGAGGATGGTCTTCTTGTCAAGGTGATTTTTAGTATTGTGGTAATACAAAATAATTGACATTTTTTTTTAATATTTTGTGTGTGTGGATTAGTTGGCGTTTTTTTCCGTTATTGCAAGTTTTTTTTCATCTTTGCTACGTAACATGTTACGTAGCAAAAAAATATGAAGAAGAAAATTCTTTTTTTATCGGTTTTAAAGAGATCCTGAAACAAGTTCAGGATGACAAATTGAGAAAGAGGTTCTGAAATAAATGACGCTCCTCCATTCGTACCGAGCAGAATGACAGATTCTTTAGAATACTTCGTTGAGTTTTTCGTTTTTGAAAACTAATCCGTGGTAGACCCAAACTTTCACACCAATAGATCCATAGGTTGTGGGAGCAGTAGCAGTAGCGTAGTCGATATTGGCACGCAGGGTGTGAAGAGGTACTTTTCCGTGGGTATAGGTTTCTTTTCGGGCGATGTCAACGCCATTTAGTCTTCCTGATACCATGATTTTGACGCCTTTGACACCGTTGTCTTTAGCTCTATCGACGGCCATTTTCACTACTCGTCTGTAGGGGAAACGTCTTGAGATTTGTTCGGCGACGGCTTGGGCGATGAGAGCTGCGTCTGCATCTGCTTTCCTAACTTCTTGAATGGATACATCAAAGACTTCTCCAAATTTTTGTGTGAGGAGTTTTGAGAGTTTTTCGATATTTTCTCCGCCTCGTCCAATAATAATACCAGGCTTTCCAGCGTGAATAATGACAGTCGTTTTTTTTGAATCTCTTTTTATTTCGATTTTAGAGATTCCGGCTTTTTTGAGTTCTTCGCTCAAAAATTTTCGAATGCGAATATCTTGTAAAAATTTTTGTTTGAAATCTTTTTTCGCAAACCAGATAGAGTCCCAAGTTCTGGTAATGCCGATACGAAATGAATGTGGTGATACTTTTTTTCCCATGAGATTACTTCTTTTCGAGAGATACGGAAATATGTGCGGTTGGTTTTCGCAATGGCAAAGCTCTTCCTCGTGTTGATGGCAGATATCGTTTCATAACGGAGCCTTTATTCACAATAATTTCTTTGATAATAAGTTCTTCTCTCTTTTGATTAGCATTGTTTTCGGCGTTACTGGTGGCAGAGTGGATCACTTTGTAGAGAATTTTCGCACCTTTTTTAGGTGTGAATTTTAGGATGTTGAGTGCATCTATGACTTTTTTTCCACGGACGAGTCCTGCGACTAGGTTCGCTTTTTTGGGAGAAATACGGATGCGTCGTAGGTGGGCTTTCATTATTTTTTAAATTATTTTTGTCCTTTAGCTAATTTTCCACCATGACCTCGGAATCTTCTGGTAGGGGAGAATTCTCCGAGTTTGTGTCCGACCATAGCTTCGGTACAAAACACTGGAATGTGTTCCTTGCCATTGTGAACACCAAAGGTGTGTCCTACAAAGGTAGGTGCTATGGTGCAACTTCGTGACCATGTTTTGATCACTTTTTTATTTCCACTATCGTTCATAGCTTTTGCTTTTTTGAGTAGGCGTGGGTCTACAAATGGTCCTTTCTTGGCGGAACGTGTCATAGTGCGGGTATGTTAATCAGTATGATTTTTAAATCAAGGAGAAAAGAGATATGATTACTTTTTCTTGGCTCGATGTCGTGAGCGAACGATGAGGCGGTTACTTTTTTTCTTGTTTCGGGTTTTTACTCCTAAGGCTGGTGCTCCCCATGGAGTTTTGGGGTGTTTGAGTCCGATCGGACAACCACCTTCTCCTCCTCCATGAGGATGATCACATGGATTCATGGCTTTTCCTCGTACTTGAGGACGTCGTCCCATGTGTCTAACTCTTCCTGCTTTTCCGATACGGATGAGTGATTTTTCTTCATTTGATACGGTACCCAAAGTAGCGTAATTGGTTTTTTCTACGTATCGTATTTCTCCAGATGGGAGTTGGACTTGAGCTTTTTCTCCGTCAAGAGAGACGAGAGTGGCACTTTGTCCTGCGGATCTCACGACTTGCCCGCCTTTTTGAGGTGAGATTTCTACGTTGAAAATAGAAAATCCAACAGGGATGTTTTGGAGTTGAAATCGATTACCGTCTTTGATTTTTCCTTTTTTGTCAGTTATGACGATATCATTGACTTTCATATTTTTATGAGCAATGTGATATCTTTTGTCTCCGTCATTAAAAACGATGAGTGCGATATAAGCACTTCTGCCGGGATCGTATTCAATACTTTTGACTTTTCCAGGAACGCCGAGCTTATCGGTACCATTAAAATCAACAATTCGGATGTAGCTTCGAGTTCCTCCACCTCTGTGACGGATAGTGATACCGTGATTACCTCGACCGGATATTTTTCGTCCTTGTGTTAGGAGTGATTTGAGTGGTTGTGCGCCCTTGGTAAGTTGATCACCAGAAACATAACTTTTATTTCTTTGACCGTTTGTAGTTGGTTTTAGTATTTTTATTCCCATTATTTGAAGGCGTTAAAGTCAATGCTAGTTCCGTTTTTGGTGGTCACGACAGCTTTGGTGAGAGCGGCTCTTTTGCGCATACTACGTCCCTTTCCGGTCATTCGGTTTTTTTGAGGAAGTTTTGTGATGTTTACTTTTTCTATCTCTACTCCATAAAATTCTTGTATGGCTTTTTCTATTGCTTTTTTAGAGGCTTTTGGATTGACGGCGAAAGTGTATTTCCCTTTTTGAGCTACAGTTTTTTCTGTTACAATGGGACGAATGAGGACGTTTGTTTGGGTCGTCATTTTTATGATTGAGGAAGAAAGGTTTTTTCTAGGGTGGTCAGTGCATCACTAACGAAGCAAATTTTTTCTGCTTTTAAGACATCAGTTGGATTGAGATATGAGGCCGTGATACTTTTTACATTTGGAATATTACTCATTGATTTCTCGAGTACTTGGTTTTTTTGAGGAAGCACAAAGAGATATTTTTTTGCGTTTGGTAGTTTTTGGAGTAATTCAACAAAAGTTTTTGTCTTTGGGGTAGTTTCTTCGAAGGATGTGAGTCCGAAAATATGATTGTCTTTGGCTTTATTACTCAGACTAGAAAACAGAGCTTGCCTTCTTTCTTTTTTGGGCATTGCTTTGATAAAATTTCTGTTGTTCCTAGGACCATGAGTAACTCCCCCTCCACGCAGAAGATTAGTGGACTTTGCTCCACGGCGAGCATTTCCGGTTCCTTTTTGTCTAAAAGCTTTTTTAGTAGTTTTAGCGATTTCCGCTCTGGTTTTAGTGTGAGCAATTGCATTTCTATTGTTGCTAGCTCGCATAACAACTGCTCGATGCATAAGGTCTTTATTTATAGGAGCATTAAAAATGGTCGTGTTGAGATCCACACTTCCCTTCTTTGTGCCTTTGGAGTCGTATAGATCTATTTTCATGCTTCTATGAGTGATACAAAAGTATTTGTGGCACCTGGAATAGAGCCTTTGAGGGCTATAACATTGTGATTGGTATCTATATCTATTATTTCTACGGCACGGAGTGTTTTACGAGTGTTTCCGTATTGTCCAGGCATTTTCTTTCCTCTTAGGATTCGCCCAGGTTTTGCGCACATACCAACAGATCCGGGTTCTCGATGGTGGTGAGAACCATGGGTATTGCGTCCAGTAGAGAAATTGTGCCTTTTGACGACTCCAGCGAATCCCTTTCCTTTGCACATTCCTGACACCTTTACTTGTTTTATATCTTTTAGGGTTTCCAGCGAAAAGGTGTCTCCTTTTTTGTATTCTCCCTCAGGGAGGGGGAGTTCTTGAATGTATTGAAATTTTTTATTGGTATTTTTTCCGAAATTCTTTCGTTCAAAGGCTCCTATTACTAAAGATTCGTATCCATCTTTATCTTTTGTTTTTACTTGTAAGATGGTATTCCGAGGTATTTCCAATAACGTAATAGGTATCATCCGGCTTGTTTCCGGGGAGATGTATTGAGACATACCGATTTTTCGGGCAAGAATTCCTTTCATTGTTGTTGCATCATTTTAATTTCAATATCGACTCCGGCAGGGAGTGCAAGGTTTTGAAGTGCTTCAATAGTTTGAGGGGTTGGCTCTTTGATGTCGAGAAGTCTTTTGTGAATTCTCATTTCATACTGGTCTCGAGCATTTTTATTAACAAAAAATGATCGATTGACTGTGTACTTTTTGATTTTTGTTGGCAGAGGAATGGGACCGCTTACCAGAGAACCTCCACGTTCTGCCGTCTCTACTATCGATCTCGTTGCCTCGTCAACGACTGTGTAATCAAAGGATTTTACAATAATCCGTACTTTTTGAGTAAGAGAAACTGATTTCTTCTTTGTACTAGTGGCATTTTTTGCTTTACTGGAAGCCGTTTTTTTAGATGTCGTCATTATTTGTTTACTCAAAAAAGAGCGTGGTAAGAGTATAAAAAATCTTCTATCTGTCAAATTTTTTTGTGTTGGATTATCTTGGTTGAGATAAATTCATCTTGTTTTAATAATAAAAAAAACAAAGAAAAAAAATTGACAAGCTTTTTGGTTGGATCTAGAATTTCCCTGAAAGTTGTTTTTGTTTTATAGTAATATTTTGTATAATCATCGTATTTGCTTTACTATAGAAACGACATTAAATTCTTTGTTACCATGACTCCATCTCTCAAACAAAAAATAAATTTTTCAGAACTCATGGATCGTCTGCTTGGACTTCTAACAGTTAAAGAGCAGAATATCATTGAGCGTCGCTTTCTAGGAAGTGGAAAAAAAGAAACCCTTGAGAAAATAGGGCAAAGCTATTCTATTACTCGTGAGAGAGTTCGGCAGATTGAATCTGTGGCTATTAAGAAATTAGCTCGAATTGCCATGGACCCTTCTATGCGGTACATTCATGATTTAGCGTATTCTATTTTGGTGGCTCACGGCAAGATTATGTCTGAGAATTTGCTTGTTTCTGAGATGTTGAAAAAACTTGAGAATTCAAAAGATATTGACGCTAATGCTATGAAGCTTGCTATGAAAGTTTCTGATAAGTTGTTGAAACAAGAAAAAAATCAATATTATCGTCCTTTTTGGTATACGAAGGATATGACTCTTGATGAAGCACGGAAGGCGATTGACCATGTTCATAAAGTTTTGGATAAGCATGGTGAAGTTATATCTGTGGAAACGATTCATTCTGAATTGTCACAATACTCATCAGAAATGGTAGAATCCCTTCTCCATATTCATTGGAATTTTATGTATGCTGAGGATGGATGGGGGCTTAAAACTTGGAGGTTTGTAAATCCTCGATCTATTAAAGATAAAATTTTTGTTACTCTTAAAGATCTCGGCAAACCGTTGCACTTTACTGATATTATCAAGCATGTTCTGCATGACTTTCAAGCAAAGAAAAAAGTTACTCCACAAGCAATTCATAATGAATTGATTCGGCATAATGACTTCGTTTTGGTAGGAAGAGGATTGTATGGTCTTAAACAATGGGGGTTGGCTTCTGGTACTGTGTGCGATGTTATTAAGTCGGTTTTATTAGAAAATAAAAAGCCAATGAAGCGTCAAGATATTATTGATGGGGTTTTGAAGAAACGAGACATACGTTTAGGAACGATTTCTCTCAACTTGCAAAAGTATCCTTTTTTTAAGCGGGTTGGACGGGCTGTTTATGAGTATGATGTTTCACTTGATACTCGTGCAAAGAAAAAGAAGAAGCACTAAAATTTATTTTTTTTGTAAAAATATAGATTAGTTTGGTTCTACCAAGCTTTTGCTTTGTTGATAGCTTTCTCGTCGATGAAAGAGGTTTAGGGTCCAGAAGAACATCGCAAAGAGAAAGGGGATGACGAGCATGATTTTGTTGTAATGGAGCAGTCCATTGAAAATTGCGTGTGCAAGCATTGCTAGTATCATGCCTTCCATCATTTTTTCTTCATGAAATAGTGTTCGACATTTCATATGTAAAAATTGTTGTATTTTGATAAATATGGGGTGATTTGTTCTAAATATCTCTCGTTGGCATATTTGTTCTGAAAAGCGAGCTATTCCATAAAAATATCCTAGGATGGCTGAGAATGATACATGAGCGATGACGGATATGGTTGATCTGAGAAAAAAGAAGATGCTAATACTTATCAAGGTTCCTCCTTCACGGTTAATAAAGTTGTGGAAATACATAATGTTTTCAATAAAAGCGAATCCAAGGGCTACGATGATCGAGAATGAAATAGCATCACTTACGGATTGTATTTTTTCTTCATCTGAAAATCTGAGGACGAGATGTTTAATGAATTCTTCAAGCATACCGACAATTATGAAGAATGAAATTTTGCTATTTAAGGGTGTTGAGAACCATTCTTTTTCTACCGAAAAATAGGAAAATATATAGGCGATTATTCCTAAAAGAATACCGATAGACATGAAAAAGAGTGGAGTTTCGACTACATGTCGAAGTTTGTTTTTAAATACTTTTAGAGTGTTGTCCTGGGTGAGTATTTCCAGTACAAACATCATAAGGGCTGTGAAGAGGAAAAGCATCATAGCCACTAATCCATTTACAATTATATAGGATAGGAATTTTGATAACCCTGGGAGTTTTAGTAAGTCAGAAAGATAGGTAAATAGGTTTATATGTTCAAAGTAGAATACTGCTTGATTCCAATATTTTTCATATATTTTTATGGGGACAACCGCTAGCATTCCAGCGGTAAAAGTAAGGGCGACATACGATTTTTTTTCCCGGTTTATTTTTTGAAAAAAATATATCCACCCAAGAATAGGTATTAGGCTTATTATTAAATATATAAGAAATTTTGTGGAGAAGACAAAGGTCAGAATTTCATTCATTCTTCATATTATATAATATATTTACAATTTGGTCAATATGCATTATTCATGCTTTTTTGAATAATTTCTTATTTCTTGTCAATGCGAATTTCGAGAATATTTTTTTGCTTTTTAAGTCTTCTTTTTTGGAATACTTTCTTTATGTGTTTTTTTAGTTTTTTCTTGTGATTGACTTTTGTGGTCCTTTTGTTAGAGTGGCGCTAGGAATTTTTCTTTTCGATATGAATCAATACTTTTACATTATTCTTTCTATCTCACCGTTTGGTGCTGCATTTTTCTGATATATGCAGAGGTTTTAGCAGAAAAGGAAAAGAGCCTTTCTTTTCTTACCCTTTTTTATGGAAATTAATCTTATCATTGCCGGTATTGTTGGCTTGGTATTGGGTGTAGGTGGTGGATTTGCGATCTTTCGACCTAAATCTCAAAAAATAGAGGAAAAAGCTCGGCATGAAGCCAAGCGTATTCACCATACAGCTCAACAGGAAGCGGAAAAGCTTTTGTCTGATGCTCGACACCAAGCTCAGAAAACTCGCCATTCTCTTCAAGATGAAGAGAATGAATCTCGTAAACGTATTCATCATATGCAGCAACAAGCTGATGAGAGAATAGCTAAACGTGAAGGAATGCTTGAACAGAGAATGGAAAAAGCTGATGCGCAAAAAGAAAAATACGAATCGGCCCTTAAAAATTATGAAGCGCAAAAACAGATTTTACAGAAAAAAACGGATGAACAGGATCAGGTGCTGGCTTCTTTATCTAAACTGTCGAAAGAAGATGCTAAAAAGGAACTTCTCAAGCGTATGGAGACAGAAGTTTCTGATCAATTGACTGATACCTTGAGGCGTCGGGTAGAATTAATGCGAGAAAAAGCTGATGAAGAGGCGAATGAGGTTTTGATTCGTTCTATTCAAAGACAAGCTTCGACTACGACGGTTGAAAATACAACGTCTGTGGTCAAGATTGATTCTGAGGAACTGAAGGGAAAGATTATTGGGAAAGAAGGACGTAACATCAATGCATTTGAAATGCTGACAGGTGTAGATGTGATTATTGATGACAGTCCGGGGACGATTACTTTGTCTTGTTTTGATATGTTTCGTCGTTATGTAGCCAAAGTGGCTTTGGAGAGATTGGTGAAAGATGGGCGGATTAATCCTTCACGTATCGAAGAATCTATTCGTGATGCAGAGAGAAGTACGGATAAGCTTATTCTCGAAATAGGGCAAAAAGCGGCTCAAGATTTAGATATGGATCGATTGCCTGATCCGGTGCTTAAGTTACTTGGTCGATTGCGATTTCGTACGTCTTATGGTCAGAATGTTTTGGATCATTCTAAAGAGGTTGGTTGGCTAGCTGAAAGTATTGCTAATCAAATTCCTGGGGCGGATTCAGATATTTGTCGAAAGGCTGGGCTTTTACATGATATAGGGAAGGCTGTGTCTCATGAAGTTGAAGGAGGGCATGCGGTGATTGGGAAGGATATTTTAGAAAAATTTGGGATTGATGAGCGAATTGTGACGGCTATGAAGTCTCATCATGAAGATTTTCCGTATGAATCGATTGAGGCTCGAATTATTCAAGCAGCGGATGCTATTTCTGCGTCTCGTCCTGGAGCGCGTCGAGAGACTTTGGAAAAATACATTAAACGCTTGAAAGAATTAGAATCTATTGCTGGTTCTTTTAAAGGGGTGGAAAAGAGTTTTGCGATTCAGGCTGGGAGGGAAGTTCGTGTATTTGTAAATGCTAAGGAACTGGATGATCTCAAATCCAAAAAATTGTCGTTTGATATTGCTCGAAAGTTAGAGAAAGAATGTCAGTATCCGGGAGAGGTCCAGGTGACGGTGATTCGGGAGAATCGGTTTGAGGAGGTGGCGAGATAGGAAGTCTAGGGAAATCTTTTGTCGCTTCAGGATGTAAAGATTTCCTGAATCTAAGAACGCACGTTCGCCGGTGAAACCTCGCCGGCGGACTTTTTTTTGAACTTCATGCGAAATATTTCTTGTCCTTCTCTAACTTTGGCTTGTTCCCAGTCTGTTTGAATATTAAAAGGAGGAGTATTAAAGTATTTAATATTATTGAAGGGGGAGTTTTGGAGTATTTCTATAGTGTCGTCAAAGAGTGGCTTTTGATCGGTTTGGAATATCCATTCTGTTTCTGGTTGGATATAGATGGCGGCTTGGTTGAGAAATTTTTCATTAAGAAAACGTCGCTTTTTGTGTCGGTCTTTGGGCCAGGGATCGGGAAAGTTAATGTAGATGGTTTCGATATTTATTCCTTTGTTTAGTGAGGATTGTATGACAGCTTTGAAGTTTCGTCCGGCGTCTCCGTCGAAGATTTTTACGTTTGCATGATCTTTGAATTTTTCTTTTAGTTTTTTAACTAGAGGAGTTCGGATTTCAAAAAGGATGAAATTTCGGTCTGGGTATTTTTTTATTAGGGTTTCTGAAAACTCACCTTTACATGCTCCGACGTCGATAACGATCGGATTGGTGTTTGAAAAACCTTCGAACTGATGTTCTTTGAGGATTGAGAAGGGATTGACGTGTGGACGGACTCTGATAGCCATTTTTTGTTATTGTATGAAGTCATATTGTCTTGTCCAGATGATTTAATTTCGGATGACAGAATGTGAGAAATAATTAAGATACTGGTGTTTTTTATTGGTTCAAGTTTATGCAAGAGCAAGATTTATCGTATCTTCAATCTCAGGATACTGATGTTTATAAGGCTTTAAGAGGAGAAGAAAAACGTCAGGCGGAAGGCTTGGAATTGATTGCGTCAGAAAACTATGTGTCTCGAGCAGTGAGAGAGGCAAATGCTTCGGTGTTGACGAATAAATATGCGGAAGGGTATCCGGGGAAACGGTACTATGGAGGGCAGGAGTTTACTGATGTGGTGGAGAATTTAGCGATTGAGCGAGCAAAGAAATTGTTTGGGTGTGATCATGCGAATGTACAACCATTGTCTGGTGCTCCTGCAAATATTGCGGTGTATTTTTCGTGGTTGGAGCCAGGGGATACGGTTCTTGGTATGGATTTGGGGCATGGGGGACATCTCACTCATGGTCATCCGGTGACATATATGTCAAAGTTGTTTCGGTTTGTACGATATAAGGTTCGAGATATTGAAACAGGAGAGATTGACTATGATCAGTTGCGAGAAGTGGCAAAGAAAGAAAAGCCAAAGATTCTTTTGGCGGGATTTTCATGTTATTCGCGAGAGTATGATTATGCTGTAATGAAGTCGATTGCTGACGAGGTAGGAGCGGTAGCGATGGCTGATATGGCGCATATTGCTGGTTTGATTGCTGGGAAGATTTTGAAAAATCCGTTTGATTTTGGGTTTCAGGTGATGACTACGACGACGCATAAGACGTTGCGAGGTCCGAGAGGTGGGATGATCTTGAGTCAAGGAGTGGTGGGGAATCCATTTCGCAAGCCGGAAAAAACCGTAGAGAATTTGCCGACGCTTATTGATCGGAGTGTTTTTCCGGGATTACAAGGTGGTCCTCACATGAACATAGTGGCGGCGAAGGCGGTGGCTTTTCAGGAAGCGTTGCAACCTTCTTTTCAGACGTATGCCAGGCAAGTTTTGAAGAATGCGAAAGCTATGGAGAATGTTTTTCGTGAGCGAGGAGTAAGAATGGTGTATGGGGGGACATCAAATCATTTATTGTTGCTTGATGTATTTCAATCTTTTGGTGTTGGAGGGAAAGAAGCTCAAGAAGTATTGGATGCGGTGGGGATTACACTCAATATGAATTCGATACCTGATGATACTCGTAAGCCTTTTGATCCGTCTGGTATTCGTCTTGGTACTCCGGCGATTACGACTCGTGGGTTTAGAGAGGCAGAGTGTACGCAGGTAGCGAACTTTATTGTGGATACTTTAGAAAATAAGAATGATGAAGCAAAAAAGAAATCTGTTCGAGAAAAAGTGCGGGAGCTTTGTAGAAAGCTTCCGGTTCCAGATTCCTTTTCTTAATTTACACTCTACTTTTTCCAAAGAAATACATACTTAATATATTTCCTTATAAAAATTAACTTACGAGAATATCTTTTTAGTGAACCTTAATTTTTGATTTCGAGTAGTTCGATTTCAAAAACGAGAGTGCTATTTGGTGGTATAGGACCAATACCGTCTTCACCGTAGGCTAAGTGTGGCGGAATGGTGAGTTTTCGAATTTCTCCCACGCGCATACCGATGACACCTTCGTCCCAGCCTTTGATGACTTGTCCACCACCGGCGGTGAATTTGAAGGGTTCGCCTCGGTCACGGCTGGAGTCAAATTTGGTGCCGTCCGGAAAGGTGCCGACGTAATGAACGATGATGTTACTGCCGTCTTTGACGAGTCTGCCGTCGGTTTCTTTGATATCTTCGATTACGAGATCAGAATCAGTAGTTTTTGTCATAGAGGTAGGATTTTTAGAAGTTTTGGTTTCGGTCTTGTCGGTTCCACATCCGGTGAGTAGTGGGATGAGAGCTAATGTGAAGAGGAAAAAAAGTGTTTTCATGTTTTTTGTAATTTATTTTCTTCAGTCTAAAAGGGGGATGGGAAAGAATCAACTTTTTTGGAATAATTCTTTGATGAGTTCACTTATATGTTTAATGCTTTTGAGGTGTATGTCTTTTATAGAGGGGATATTTTTTACCTTGGGAATGATGGCTTTTTGGAATCCAAGTTTAGCAGCTTCATTGAGTCTTTGTTCGAGGTTACTAACGGATCTGATCTCACCTGATAGTCCGACTTCGCCGAGAAATAATATAGATGGAGGTATTTCTTTTTCGCATCGGGAACTTAAGATGGCAGCGATGATAGCGAGATCGCAAGCCGGTTCTTTGAGCTTTAATCCGCTGGTGACGTTCAGGTATGCGTCAAAATTTTCACAGGGAAAGGGGGTGAATTTAGAAATCACGGCAAGGAGTAGATGGAGTTTAGAGAGGTCGATGCCGTGACTGGTACGGCGAGGGAGTCCGAAATTTGTTTTGACGGTGAGAGCTTGGATTTCTGTTACAAAATTTCTTGATCCTTCTCTGGTGACAGTTATAGCTGAGCCACATGTATTGGAAGATCGTTCTGAGAGAAAAAATTCTGATGGGTTTTTTAGTGTTTTTAATCCTTCGGGACGCATTTCGAAGACGCCGACCTCGAGGGTTGATCCGAATCGATTTTTTGAAGAGCGGAGGAGTCTGATGTCAGAGTTTTTTTCTCCTTCGAGATGAATAACGGTATCGACTATATGTTCGAGCACTTTTGGACCGGCGATTTCATTGTCTTTGGTGACGTGTCCTATGATGAGGATGGTGGTGTTTGTTTGTTTGGCAAGCTTGAGGAGAATTTCAGCATTTGTTCGTAGTTGTGTCATACTTCCGGCTAAATTATGTTCTAGTCCGATCATTTGGATAGAGTCAATGACAATTATATCAGGATTGTGCGTTTGAGTGGTGTGCAGAATGTCTTCGAGGGCGTTAGTGCTGAAGATATTGTTTTTTATGTCTTGCGAAACTGAGGAAGATAGTCTTTCAGCTCTGTGAATTATTTGTTCCTGACTTTCTTCACCTGAAAAATAAAAGGCTTGATGTTTTTTTGCTTGGATGAGGTTGATGAATATTTGAAGTGATAAGGTGGATTTTCCTATTCCTGGACTGCCGCCAAAAAGGATCATGCTACCTGGGAAAAATCCTTCTCCGAGAACTCTGTCTACTTCGTCTATCAGAGTAGAAATTCTTTTAACTTGTAGATTTTGAGGGACGGAGTGTATTCTTGGCTTGGTTTTTAGATCTGTTCCGATTGTGCTGGGGTTTGTTTTTGTTCCTGAAATTTTTGCTTCTCGAAATTCTTTGAGCGTGTTCCATTCTTGGCACGAAGGACATTTTCCAAACCATTTGGCAAAAGTATCGCCACATTCCGAGCAGAGAAACTGAGTAGCGGTTTTTGCCATTCGTTTTGCTTTATTTGGCTAGGATGTTGTGAAGATTTTCGATTATTTTGGTAACTTCAGCTCGGCTTACAATGCGTTCAGGGCGAAATGTGAGGTCCGGATACCCTGAGACAAGTTTCATATTTCGAGCACTTTGAATCAGGTTTTTGTCAGGGGCGTCTGATGATACGTCAGTAAATGAAGTGGTTTTGTAGCTTTCTGATATTGGAAGACCAAATACTTCAAATATGAGTTTTATGACGTCGAGTCGAGTGGCTTTTTTATCAGGATTGGGTTGGTCTTGCCAGAGGGTGAGATTGAGTTTTTCACCGAGTGATATGATATTGTATGCCCAATGAGAGGGAGCAAATGGATTTTTAGCTTCCCATTCTTGACTGTAATCTTTGTTTGCCATGTCGAATATAAGCTTTGTTACTTCGGCTTTGGTGACGTGTTCGTGAGGTAAGAATCTATTTGGATCATTGATGGTTTCATAGAGCAGGCTTTGTAACAAATCTTGATCTTCGAGAAATTGTACTGAACGAAAGAACCAAGCATTATCATCAACATCTAGAAATGGAATGTCTCCATTTGTGTATTTTTCTTGAGCGGACTGGGTTCGAGCTTCGATGATGTATTTATTCAATAGTTCTATTTCTTGTTCGAGTCTGTTGCGGTCAGATGGGTTTTGAGTAAATTCCAAAAAAGTATAGATGTGATCTATAAGCCCAGTTTTATTTTTTGCAGTAAAGTTATAATTTTTGAGTGTAAATATTCCTTCTTGTAGTCGCTCTACTGCATTTTCTGAAAGTTTTGGTCTTATGGATTCAAGCTCATTTTGTTTTAGTTGAAAGAGGTCGGTGACGTGAGAAAAGTTTTTGATTCGAGAGAAACTTTTTGGAAAGCAGGTACCATTATGTTTTTTAAAGACATCTTCTTTACGGTCTAAAAAGCATTGATTTGTGTATGTGAATCCATCATCTCCACAAACTGGCTCGTCCGTTTCGGGACAGGGTTTGATCTCTGGAATACTTTGTTGTGTACAGGCTCCTTCGTGGAGGATATCGATGTTTTTTTGGAATGTAATACATCGGTTATAGTATGTTTTTCCATCTTCTCCACAGACTGGTTCTTCGCGAAAGTTACAATCGGATGAGGGAGTACTGAAATCTTCTCCAATGAGAATTCGATTGGAAGTAAAGGGAAAGTCTCCTGATATAAATGTATCGGGATGTCTGATATCATCTTTTTCTAAAAAAATATCTTCTGGATGGGCGAGGGTAAAGGTGTGTGTACCGATTATATTACCAATGGATATGTCCCCAAGTAATCTTAACTCGGTTGTTTTTCCATCTTTGAGATTGATATTGAGATTATTGAATTCAATTACGTCTGAGTTTATGAGGGATACTTTTCCTACTAATTTATTTCCGTCCATCAGACGATAGCGTAGCCAATGATCTTTATCATCTCCTTGATGACGGAAGTTTATTTTTTTTACTAATGTTTCGCTGTTGGGATGATTTTTGGTGGTGAACCATACTCTGAGAGCTTCAACATTTTTGTCTCCAGGGTGTACTCTTTGAGTAGGAAGATTTCCTGGACTTAGTATTATTTCAAGTTCCGGAGTTATGTCTTGAGCGGATACGCTGATTGATATGAGAAGCAGGCTAAATCCGATGAGAAGTTTTTTCATGTTTTCCTCTGATTACAATTAGTTCTTACACCTTTTTTCGAGCGTTGGCTACCCATTTTTTATTTTTTTGATACCAATCAATGGTTTTTTCTAAAGCTTGTTTAAAATTGTGTCTTGGCGTCCATCCGAGATTGTTTTCTATTTTGCTTGCGTCCATAGCGTATCGTCGGTCATGAGCTTGACGGTCTGGGATGAAAATTATTTTTGAGGAGGTGTTGGTAGCTTTCGTAATAAGTTGGGCGATTTCGATATTGTTTTTTTCGTTATGTCCACCGATGTTCCAGATCTCGCCTGGATCTGACTTTTCAAAAGCGAGCAGTATGGCTTCGCAGTGGTCTTCTACGTATAACCAGTCGCGGATGTTTTTTCCATCTCCGTAGAGAGGAAGATTTTCATTTTGCTGTGCTTTGAAGAGAAAAAAAGGAATGAGTTTTTCTGGGAATTGATAGGGACCAAAATTGTTAGAACACCGTGTAATAATGGTTTGAAGTTGATATGTTTCTTGCCAACTTTTTACCAGTAGGTCTCCAGCAGCTTTTGCGGAGGCGTAGGGGCAATTGGGAGCAAGGGGAGTGTCTTCTGTAAAGTAATCAGTAGAATTGTCACCGAGATCGCCATAGACTTCATCTGTTGAGATTTGATGATACCTTTTGATGTTGTATTTTTGTGCGGCTTTGAGCAGAGTATGAGTACCGATGATATTGGTTTGAATAAAGGGATCTGAGTCAGCGATGGATCTGTCTACGTGAGTTTCTGCGGCAAAATTTATGATGCCGTCGAATTTTTCTTTCTCGCATAGTCGATCGATCAGAGTTTTATTTGCGATATCTCCTTGAATGAAGCTGTAATATTTGTGATTTTCTATATCTTTGAGGTTGTCCGAATTACCGGCGTAGGTGAGTTTGTCGAGATTGGTGATATGATAGTCTCTGTTTTTCAGAATATGTCGAATGAAGTTTGATCCGATAAAACCGCAACCACCGGTGATGAGGATTTTTTGCATCGTTGGTAATGTACCATCTTTTTTGGAAAAATCTTTGAATTTTCTTTGAATTTACGTATAAATCACAGGCTGTTTTCTGTTTTTTTCGTGTGTGATGATGAGCCACCATAGCTCAGTGGTAGAGCATTCCCATGGTAAGGGAAAGGTCTCGAGTTCAAGTCTCGATGGTGGCTCCATAAGATTAAAACAGAATCGAGAAGATCGTTTTATGATTTTGAAAAAGGAATCTTGTTTATAAAAAAATACTCCCCACTCGTATAAACGAGTGAGGAGTTTACCAGAGAAGTTTCATCCCGAGAGGAAAAACTTGCTCAAATAGCTCATAACATCACTATTCTTGCCAATAGATGGGCATGGGCATTGTAACGGCCACAATATTTCCGTATTCATCCCACTCAATCGGCTCCAGACCCATCGCCGTGATTACCACGGTCCAGGTGTCGTTGGTGCAGCCGATTAAGTGAACTATGGTTCCTCCTTGGCGCGATCCTATGACAGTTATGTTGCCCGTCGCATCTTCTTGTATTTCTTTGACGTGGATAGCTTCGGTGAAGGGGGCAGTACATTCTCCCCCTCCAGGGACTATCTGACCCTTTTCGAAACGACACACGTCCTGTGCCGCTGCTTCAGAAAACGTGAAAAGCATAGCTACAAGAGCTATGATTGTAAAAAGTCGACGTTTCATTTCAAATCCTTACAGTTAAAATCCTTACAGTTAAAATAAAAATAATTGACTGGAAAACAACTCCTTCTGATTTGTTTAATGTAAATGAGCGTTCTTTTTTTAATTTATTTTTAATAAAAATCAACTATATTTCTAAGAAATTTTACGTACAATGTAAATGACAACTTGAAACTATATGGTATTCATCTCAGAGAGACTCTTGAAAAAGGTAATCCGTATAGAATTATTTCAGATATAAAAAATCTTCTTTTTTTCTGAATGAAGACTAAATTTGCTTTTAGGACTTTTCAAATGAAGGTGTTGCGAGTATTCTAGGGTAGATAAATACTAAATGTCTGAAGATAAACTTTCTCCAACACTTGAACTCACGGTCAGATCTGCTTTGCCTGTGGTGATTTTTAAGATAGTTGTTTTGGAGATAGTTTTTGTATTACTTTATGCGGTACTCCTTTTTATCCTAAATGATTACAGTCCTACTCCTCTCAAATCCGGAGGGATCCTTATATTTCTTTTTATTCAGTCTGTAAAATTTTTCTTTGGTCTTTTTATATTGTTAAAGTGGTTTTTTCATTCCTATGATATTACCTCTGAAAAGATAATCATTCATCAAGGAATAGTTTTTCAACAGACACGCTATTTCTCTTTGAGAAAAGTTGAGACATTAAGAATGAATCAAGGATTTTGGGGGAGAATTTTTGGCTTCGGAACGATTCATGTAGAACTATACATCATGGCTCAGAAATATGATGTGTGTCTGACAAATATTTCTCAGCCAGACAGATATCTCTCTATTATCGAGAAAAGACTGAAAGCTCTCAAAGGGAGTGATAATGATTCTGAAGAATAGAGTTCTTCTCTATTTTTTCAAGCTTTTGATTATACGGCTTGTGCTTTGTGCAGTACGTTCTATTTTTTGTAGATTTACGTAAGACTCTTCTAAATATTTTTGAGCTTGAGTAATTAGGTCTTCGGATTTTTTTTCAGGGTCAATATTTTTGTACCCTTCCAAGGCTAACTTTTGTTTTTCCTTTGCCATAGAAAACTGGTTTTTAGCTTCTTCTATTTCATTTCGAATGTTTTGTGTGTCGATTCCTTTTCTTTCGAGTGTAGATAGCTCTTGTTCTAAATTTTTTATAAGGTCACCTGCTTTTTCGGTTAATTCTTCTGCTCCTAAAATTCGGCTTTGTCCTATGGTGCGACGGAATTTTACTTTTTGTCGTTCTTCCCATTCTTTTTGAATGCGTTCAGTAAGTTTTTGTAAATTCTCTCGACTTTTTGGTTCTTGGGGATTTATTTTTGAAATGGCTTTATTTAGCTCTTCTATCCACGCTTTTGTGGTCTCTATATCAGAGAGAACTCTGTTTTTTTCTTCTTTACTAATGTGGTCGGCTTTCATAAGTCTCGTTCTGGCGTATTCGATCCGATTTGTGAGTCGTTCCATTTCTTGTTGTAGAAGTTTTTTCTTTGTTGCGTTTCGTTCTCTTTCGTTTTCACTTGCGGGATGCGATCTTAATTCTTTGAGATCTGTCTGTAGTGATATGATTTTAGTTCTAATTTCTTGACGACGTTTTAAGTACTCTTTTGCGGATGGATTTTGAGCAAAACTAGTTGCTGAAAAAACTGTAAGAATGAGTAAACCGGAGCTGAGAAAAATGTGGCGCATGAAAAAAGGTTATTGAGGTTGAAGGATGTTTAAAGACTCTTCAAAATCGTGAATCATCTCTGATTCCGAATGAGGGGTGATTCTGTTTTGCAGGGCTTCTGAGATTTCTTGGATTTGAATTGATAGGTTTTCTATGTCTTTTTGAGTGTCGACTAGTACTTCTTCTTGAGTTCGAATGTTTTCTTGAAGAAGATCAAGACTTGTATCGAGTTCATATAATGCCTCTCTGTCTTTTTCTGCTAGTTTTAATTGAACTTCTAAAATATCTTTTGAAAGTTCATTTATTTTTTGTTCGAGTGTTTGTGAAGAGTTCTCGTCAGTATTTGGTTTTTGAGAAATCTGATTTTGGGTACACCCCAATAGTGCCATTGAAAGGAGTAGGGTGGTGAAAATTTTCATTAAAGAAGTTATCAGTTTGTCCAGCTTATCTTCTTTTCTCTTTTTTTTGTCAAATATTTTAAAACCATTTTTTTCGTTTAAGCCATAGTACGATGCCACAAGCTAAAAATCCCATAACAAACAGGATTAAAAAATATCCCCACTTCCATTCCAGTTCTGGCATATAGTGAAAGTTCATGCCATAAATTCCAGCAATGAGTGAAAGTGGAAGAAAAATGAGGGTAATGACGGTAAGGGTTTGCATAACGCGGTTGGTTTGGGCACTGAGTAAAGAAAAGTAAAGATTAAACATTCCGTCGACTATATCTAAATAGGTCTTACTTAACTCATTGATTTGAGTGATATGGTCGCGTAGATCTTGCCAGTAAATATCCAATTTATCAGAATCAGGTACGATGTCTTTAAATTTTCCTAATATGTCAAAAACTGGAATTGTTGCTTTACGGAAAGATAATAATTCGTTTCGCACTATGTGGAGTTGTTTGAGGGATTTTTGTGATTGTTGTTTGGAAATACTGTGATCTAATTTTTCTATTGTTTCTCCTATGTGTTCTAACACCAAAAAATAATGATCAACGATGAAATCCAGTAACGCATATGAGAGGTAAAATGTGTCTTTTTGGCGGAGACGGCTTTTTTCGTTGAGGAGTCTTTTTTCTAGAGGTTCAAAGTATGAAGAATCACCGTCATGAAAGGAAATAATGAATGATTTTCCTATGATAAAACTGATTTGCTGAAATATAATTTTATCTTTGTCTATGGTAGATAAAAACTTGAGTGTTATAAAACTATAGTGTTCAAGTATTTCTACCTTTGGACGTTGGTGGATGTTTACAATATCCTCCAACACCAAAGAATGAAGATTGAAAAAATCAGAAAATTCTTTCAGAGCAGTTGTGTCACATAAACCCTCTACCCGAATCCAGGTGTTCGTCTTATGATCTAAAGCAGATTTGAGTTCTTCTATTTTTCGAACTACCTTAGTTTTTATTTTCGTTTTTGTGTAGTCAGTTAAAATCAGTTTTGTTGACTTCCCCGTTTCAGCTCCGGTATAAATGAGAGAACCGGGAGCGAGGCCTGCCTTTTGAGATGTACGAGAGATGAGTTGTTTCATAGAGACTGTTTAGTGAAAATGATCGTGATCACGATCTGTTTTGTTCTTTTTTGTATTTTTCTGATTTCTTCCTGTATCGATAAAATGAAAGCTAAACTTGTCTGAATGTTTTGCTTCGTACCAGAATTTTTCTTCAAGATTTCGTTTGATTTGGAACCCTTCTTTGTTATTGGCAAGAAATCGTCCATTCAAAACAATCCCATGCTCAGATATATCGATCCAGACAAAAGTTTTTTGATCTTCTTCTGAAAGATTACAGCGAAGAAATTTATTGGAAGTTTTTTGTTGCTCTTTATTCAGATGATCTATTTCTTTTTGAATTAAGTCCAATAACGTGGATTGTGCAGTTTTTATATCGGAGTTTTCTGTGATCAGGAAGGAAATTTCATGTTGAACAAAGCTGGAACATTTTGAGAGATTTATTACTTCTTCTTCAAATACTACTTTATTTGGGAAAGTAATAGTTTTTCCTGTTTCATAGCCATCATTTAAATCTCTCAGTACGGTCAAAAAAGGACCTATTTCTTGAACTACCCCGTAAGCTTTTCCTACCTGAATGATATGTCCTACTTTATAGCCACGATCGGTTCCAATAACGAACCAGCCGATAAAGGAAGATAAAACATCACGTATGGCAAAGGCTACCCCTGTTCCAATCAAAGCCAAAAACGGAAGTAGACTGATAAATTGAGATGATATTATCCCTAGTACCACGAAGGCAATGATGAGATTAAAAATAATTCGATTGAGATTCAGGAGCATTGTTTGACGTTTGCTTGTCTGATCAGAAAAGAAACGCAAAATGATTCGTGATGATATAAATCGAAGTCCTAAAAGGAGGATAATAATGCCAACAATAAAGAAAATGTTGATAGCTGATCTTGATACGTGAGTTCTAATTAACTCCTTTTGCTTTTCAATATCCTCTCTCAGAGATTCTAAATCTTCTTTGAGAAGTTTTAGATTGGATTGTTGTTTTTCTTTTCTGGTGTTGTAGGTTGTTTCATAGTTTTTTCTTTCGATCTTTAGATTTTCAAGCTCTGCTTGTGTTGTTCGAATGGATTCTAGAAAAACTTTTTCTTCATTTTCTTCATCGAGTTGCATGTACTGGTTTTGTAATACTTCCAAATCATGTTCTTTCTCATCTATTTCTTTATTAAGGCGTTCTATCTCTTTGAGGCTGGGAAAATTTAGATTTTCTTCGTAGGCTAAACTTACTTTTTTTGCTGTCTCCTGTTCTTTTAAACTTTGCCACTCTCCAACGGCACTAACCAGTACGCGAAAAAATCCTCGGCTCGTTTCGACTTTTGTATTTTCTGTTGGCAGGGATATTGCGTGAACAGTTGAAAAGAGAAAAGCAATTCCAAGGACGCTGTATTGTAGTTTTTTCATAGCGATAAAAATGTATCTTGAAAATAAAAAAACGTAAAGCGAATACCTATATAATTGAGATTGATGGTTTTTCTTTAAGATTTTTTTGTTTTGGGTTTTACTTCTTCGACGGAGATAACGTTGGGGATTTTTTTTATTCTTTCAAGGAGTTCGTGGAATTCTTTAGTAGAGGTAACGTTGACGGTGAAGGTATTGACTGCGATTTTGGGAGTTTTTCGGGATACTCGTGCATCCCAGATAAATATGCCTCGGTCAAATATTATGGATGTGTAGTCTCTCATCAATCCATATCGATCCCTGGCGGTGATGCGGAATTTTTTTCGAAGGACAAAGTGGGCTTCATAGAGCCTTTCGGGATCGAGTTCTTGAACTTCTTTTGCATTGGCTTCATAGACGATAAATTCAAGTCCTCTAGAATTGTAGGCAATGATGTCTTGACCGGGTTTTGGATTACAGCATTTGGCGAATCGATAAGGAAGATTATCTTCCCCACCAATAATAACGCTAAAATCTTTGAGAGGCTTTTGTTCTATGAGAGTTGAGGTATATTCTTTTTTTTGTTTTTTCTTTGGGGAGGTAGGAGATTGTTTCCTTTCGATAAACCCAGTAGCGAGCGAGTCTATAGGATCTTGATGCTTGTTGAGATAGTGGCGAATGTGACTTTTGGCTTGAGATGACTTTACAAAGTCTAGCCAGGCGGGATTGGGGTGTCGGCCTGTTCTGGTCAGAATTTCGATAACATCTCCTTGTCTGAGCTGGTAGTCTAGAGGTTTAATTATGCCATTCACTCTTGCTCCTACACATGTATTTCCGATTTCTGTATGGACACTATAAGCAAAATCAACGGGCGTAGATCCTCTTGGTAGAATTTTTATATCTCCAGTTCTGGTAAATACAAACATTCTGTCTGTCAGGATATTCTCTGATATTTCTTTGAAAAATTGTTGAGGTGATTTTTCTCTTTCTGTAGGAATACTTTGAGGAAACCATTGTGTTTTTTGGAGGTATGCTTGGTCAAAGTGAGAGTGTCCAGTTTTTTTATAAGCCCAATGAGCAGCTGGTCCAAATTGGGCATCTATGTGCATCATGGCGGTTCTTATCTGGATTTCTATGGGAGTGTGGCTGGAAGCTATGCCTAATAAAGTAGTGTGTAGGCTTTGATACCCATTTGTTTTTGGAACAGCGATATAATCTTTGAATCTTCCGGGCATAGGTCTCCATTGCGAATGTAAAATTCCTAATGCCTTGTAACAATCTTCTTTGTTTTTTACGATGACTCTGAAGCCAAAAATATCGTACAGTTCTAATGCTGAAGTTAGGTTTTTTCGCTTTAGTTTTTTGTAGATAGACATGAAATTTTTTTCTCGTCCTGCTAGTTGGAGTATGGAGAAATTTTCTTTTCCAAAAAGTTCTTCAATTTCTTTTTTGGCTTTTTCGACAAATTTGCTTTTTTCTTTTTTATAGGTTTTTATTTCGCGTTTTATTTGCTTGTATACTTCTGGTTCTAAATGTTTGAGAGCGAGATCTTCTATTTTTACCCGAAAGTCAAAAAGCCCGAGACTATCTGCTACAGGAGCGTAAATTTCAAGCGATTCTTTTGCAATTCGTTCTCTTTTTTCTGGGGGAAGAAATTCTAGGGTTTCAAGGTTGTGAATTCGATCTGCGAGTTTGATGAAAATCACTCGAATATCTTGAGCTACAGCGACAAAGAGTTTCTGAAGGCTTTCAAAAAGATGGCTTTTATCGGTTTTTTTTATTCGAACTCGTGATACTTTTTCGACTCCTTCACAGAGAAAACGGATTATTGGTCCGAAGTTTTTAGCGACTTCCTCTCCGGTTACTTCCGTGTCTTCAATTACATCATGAAGTAAGCAGGCTATAATTGTGTCAATATCTGGTTTTATAGAGAGAAGAATTTCTGTCGCTTTTAATGGATGGGTGAAATAAGGAGCTCCTGAAGCTCTGAGTTGATTTTTGTGTGCTGTTTTTGCATATTCAAAAGCTTTCTTTATAAGTTCTTCTTCTTTGACTCCGAAGTTTGGATAATATCCTCCCACTTCGGTGAGAATTTTATTGAGTTGGTATTGATCGTTTTTTTCTTTTTCCCCTCTCATATTTTCTTTATACCGCACCGATTTGAAAATACAAAATGCACAAGGAAAAAATAAATTTCTTTTCAAGAAAAATATTTTTGAAGATGCTTTCTTATGGAATTAGATCTGGTTTGAGTGCAAGTGTGATTGCGAAAATAAGATATAGCCCGTAGGTGATCATCAGGATTAAACCTTCGCGACGTGAGAGTTCGAATTTTTTTCCAATGACGATAAAGGCAAATAATAGTACAGTGGAAAGGAGTAGGACGACAGATGATAAAAGATTTGCGTTGTTGACAGTAACGCTTTTCCCATGCCAAAGAGTGTAGATGAGCCAGGGAAGTCCAAGTCCAATAAGAATATCAAAGGTATTACTTCCTACGGCGTTACTGACGGCCATATTGCCGTAGCCTTTTTTTGAAGCAATGACTGATGATATTAAATCTGGTACTGAAGTTCCGGCAGCGAGTACGGTCAGAGCTATAATTGCTTGTGGGATATGCAGAGCTTGGGCAATGTGGACGCCGAGCTCGACCATAGCCCAACTAATAGCGGCGATGTAAATGATTGATATTATGAATGTGATTGGATAGAGGCGGGGGTGTTTTTGAAGATTTGGGAAGGTGAGTGAAAAAATTATATTGGTTCCTTTATCAATGATTCCGAGGATTGATAACTCTTTTTCAAGCTCGGATTCTATTTCTTGTTTTTTTTCGATTAATGATTTGTCTTTTCTTTGGTTTTTATAAGGAAACCAGTTTTTCCAACGAGAGAGAGTTACAATATAGAATATATAGAGTCCTAAATAGATGAGAGCTTCTTTGGTAGTGATGATGCCGTCGAAAAAGGTGAATATAAGTACGAGGAGACTTAGGACATAGAAACCTATGTCTCGTACTACTGGGCGCCATTCGAGAAAGGTTTTCGTTACCCAGACTGAGGCACCGATGATGACAAGAATGTTGAAAATGGCTGATCCGACGATAGTTCCTGTTCCGACACTTTCGATTCCGACTTGACTGAGGGCTATGATGGCTACAAAGAGTTCAGGAGCGCTGGAGCCAATGGCCATAAATGTTGCTCCAGCAACATCGTCTGATATCTTGAGTTTTTCGGTGATGATTTCTAGGCTTTTGACAAAATACTCATCGCAGACTTTGGCGATAAGATAAAAGGTAATGAGCAAAGCAATGGAGCTGAGCAGAATATTCATAGTGTATTTTTTCTCAAAGATTCTCTCACAGAAGTTACTAGAGGAGAAATAATTGTTCTATGAAATAAATCGCTCCTATTTGATTTTAGTATAAGTTTAATGAATAGGAGCTTTTTGTAAGGTTTCAATTCTGACTTGAAGTGGGGGATGAGAACTAAAGAATAGTCCAATTCCACTTGGTTTATCGGATATTTTCATGGTGGCGAAGGCTTTTTGTCTGGTATCGATCCTACTTTGGAGGGTTTGAAGTCTTTTGAGTGCAGCGATCATTTTGTTTTTTCCGACAAACTGAGCTCCGCCCCGATCAGCAGCAAACTCACGACGACGAGAGAACCAAAAGACGATGGTAGAGGCAAGAATACCAAAGATGATTTCAAAGAGAATGGAGAGTCCGAAGTAGGCGAGTGATCCGACGTTTTCATCGCGGCTTAAGAGTTTTCCAACGACAAAGGCGACAGCTCGAGCTGCAAAGATGACGAAAGTATTGACGACTCCCTGAATCAGAGTCATGGTGACCATATCGCCGTTGGCGATGTGAGCCATCTCATGTGCTAGAACGCCTTCGAGTTCGTGATCGTCCATTTCATTGAGGAGTCCTTCTGATACTGCTACTAAGGATTTATTTTTGGATGGTCCAGTCGCAAAGGCATTGACTTCAGGGGAAGGATAGATGCCGACTTCTGGCATTTTGATATTTAATTGTTGAGAAATGCGTGAGATAGTTTCCGTGATTTTAGCTTCATCATGGTTACGGGGAGTATTGATAATGTGAATATTCATCATGTGTTTTGCCATCCATTTGGAGGCAAAGAGTGAGATGAAACTGCCGGTAAAGCCGATGACGGTGGCAAAGATAAAGAGAGAGGTTAAGTTGAGTCCGTAAGGACTGATGTAGGGTTTGATATTAAAGATACTTGTGACGACCGAAAGTACCACGATAATGGCGAGGTTGACGAGGAGAAAAAGAAGGATTCGTTTAAACATGATGCGTTTATTAGCACTTGTATTTATAGAGTGCTAAGTATGTTTGTCAATGTATTTTGTATTTTTTCCTTGGGAGGTTTATTGAAAATATATATCTTTTTTAGGGAGCGTTTTTTTTGATTTCTGAGAAAATCTGTTTCATTTCTTTGATAGAACTGACTCGGATCAGACGATCTCGAAATTGAGCGGCGCCTCGTACTCCTCGGATGAAGTGAGAGAAGTGTTTACGCATTTCGATCATTGCCCAGGTTTCATTTTTCCATTCCGAAGCCAAGTTGGCATGACGTTCGAAAAATTGAAGCTGTTCTTCGAGAGGTGGTTTTGAGGGAATGGGCTGCTTGTCAAAGGCGGCTCGACATTGCCGGAATATCCAGGGATTTCTCATGGCGGCTCGACCGATCATCATGCCATCTAGGTTTTTGAGTCTTTGTAGGGCGATGGCGGCTGAGGTTATATCTCCGTTGCCAAGGACTGGGATGTGGAGCGATTTTTTTACTTCATAGATTTTTTCCCACTGAGCTTGTCCGGAGAATTTTTGTTTGGTGGTTCTTCCATGGATAGCGAGTGATGAGATGCCGGCATTTTCAAAATCTTTGGCGGTTTGAATGAGTCTTGTGTCATCGTAAAAGCCCAAACGAGTTTTGACGGATACGGGGAGATGTGTAGCTTGGACGATTTTTTCAATCAGGCGGGCAGTAGAGCAGGGATTTTTGAGTAAGGCTGATCCGTGTCCAGAGCCAACGACTTTGGGAGATGGGCAGCCGAGATTGAGGTCGATGCCGTCAGCGTCGATCTCTTCTACGACTTTTATGGCATCCAAAAACGCTTCTTCGCTTTTGCCAAAAAGTTGCACACAATAGTAGTGTTTTTCTTCTGGAGTGAATTCGACCAGCCTCATGGTTTTTTCATTGCGTCTGCGGAGAGCTTCGCATGATACGAGTTCGGATATGAGGATGGTGGAGGGTTCGAGTTCTTTTATTAACCTTCGAAAAGGACTCTCGGTGTAGCCGGCCATAGGGGCTAGTACGAGCATTGGTCGAGGAAGATCAGCCCAGAAATTGATTTTCATCGGGCGGGAGTATAACACATTAATCAAGTTCTTCAGCTCACTCTCCTGAAAATTTTTTATTCGTTTAATATGCTTTGTACTTTTTTGTCGATTGGTTTGAAATTTGTGTCAGGAACCATTTGTTTTACTTTTCGCTTCCACTCTCTGTATACTTCTTCGCATACAGAACGTTTTTCTCCTTTGTTTTTTCTTGATTGTATGTTGAATTGAGCTGTAAGTTTCAAACTTCTTTGAACTATCCACTGTACATCTCTGTCTGAGATTCCTTGGTAGTGAATAATCTCATCAACTGTGGTGTGATTGTCTATTCTATAAGCAAAAAAATCAGCGACAGCTATGTGTAAAGCGTCTGGGTGAAAGATTTTTTTTAGGGCCTGAAATCTTTCTTTGTTTTTTCCAAAAGAGGTAATGATGCGAATGTATTGGTCTAGTTTTTTTGAGGTGGTTCTGAATTTTCTTCCTTCAAAATTTCCTTCATAGAGGACTTGTTCTTTTTCTGCTTCTTCTATGTCTCTTGTCAAATTTTGCTCGAGGTTTTCACGGTTGTATTTATTAGTTCCCAAATTTTTGTCACTGAAGGTGTCTTTTTGATAAAAACTGGAAGGCTGTTCAAATCGATAGGGATTATTTTTTGTTTGAGGATCTCCTTCAAACTCATTGAGAGAGAATGATTCGTTTGGGCTATATCGAAAAATATTTTTTGATTTATTTTGATTGATACAATTGTGTTTGAGTATTTTCATGGGAGAGAATTAGACATTGTCAGTTATCTTTATTGCTGTATTTTTGAGCCATTGTTTAAATCCATTGTTTTGTCTGGCTAATTCCCAACTATCATTGCTGTTTTTTGTATAAAGACGTCCATTTTTATAGAGATAGGTGGTGTGGTTTCGATTTTGGAGTGTTCTTGTATCTGAGTGTATATTTGACCATCCTCTATCGACTACGTATTGGAGAGATGGAAAATTGTTTGGGGTGATGATTATGGTGGCGTTTTTTGTATCTAATTGCTTAAGTTTAATGAGTGTTTCTGGGATTGAGCTTACGGATTTTGCCTGAATAACTTCTAGATTGATAAGCGTTTCAGGTATTTTTTCTAGGGCGTTGGCTGTCAAATGCATTATATTTGTTAGAGTGGGGGGAAGGGTGACAAGCGAGTTGGCGTTAAGATATCGAAGGTTTCGTAGGGTTGCTGGTAGAGTTTTTATGCTGTTAGCCTGAAGCGTTTCTAGGTTAACGAAGGTTGGAGGAATTTCTTTAACTTGATTAGCATGTAATTCACGGATGTTAATTAAACTAGATGGTAGTTTTGTGACGGATGAGCGGTTGAGGTATAATTGTGTTAAATTGGTCAGACTATCGGGGATGGAATCTACTAATTTGCTCTGAACATCGAGTTTTTGAAGATTTCGTAAAGAGCCTGGAACGACTGGTGTGTTGAGGAGTGTTAAATGGGTGGTATTGACTAATGCTGGTGGAAACCGATTCCATCGAGTTTTAATTCTAAGGTCAGGGATATTTCTCAGATACCTTATATCATTGATGTTGGGTGGGGTTGTATCATAAAATTCCAGTGTTTTTCCGGAAAGTGTATGTGGAAGTGGGAGTGGTGCGTTTCGCCGATCACTTCCTGTGATAGAAATTTTACAATACTTGGACATTCTATCGGGTGTATATGAAAAAATCAGGTTAGGTTTAGGATTTTTTTGATCTTCTGGAGTCCATGCTTTTGTTTCTTGTAAAATACTATTGCTATCAGGTTCTTGAGATTCTTTGTGGAAGATTTCTTTATGAGTGGTATTGAGAGAGTCTTTTCTTTTTTGAGCGTAGTCTTCTGAATTGGCGTTAGTGTCAATGTTATTTTGTTTTTGAGTGGAGTCTGATGTTTCTGATTGAGATAGAGGACCAGGGAAGCCCTGATCTATACTGTGTTTTTGATAGATGAATTGAGTAGATGGGTGAGATGATTTATTTTGAATTATATTCTTCATATCATACGTTCTTAATCTTTAGTTATTGCTGGCGACGTTTTTGCTCTTTGGTATTTTTGTGCTTTCTATTATGTTGCGAATGTTGTCGTCTTTTCTTCCTTTTTTTATAACCAAATCAATAAATTCAGTATTTTCTCCTTTTTCTAAAGTTAATTTTTCCATACATATCCAGCCGACTTCTTTTGAGCCAAACTCTCTTACTAAATTCAGAAAATTTTTTGTGAATGTCAGACTTTCTCCTTTTTCTAGGGTAAAATTTCTGAATACAAAATAATGCATTTTAAAACCATTATTTGTATTGGGTTGGCTTAGCATTGCTAGATTGTGTATGTATTTTTCACTTTGAGTCCTAGCTATAATCTCTGGAATTGGGATGCCTGAATTTGCCATGTGTTCAAGGGGAAGTATCTCTCTAATGTCTTCAAAACCATTTTCATGTAAGACTATAAGAGCTTCAATGAGATTTGAATTTTCTCCCTGTGCTAAAGAGAGCCTGTCTACAAAGCTCCAGTTAATAAGTATTCCAGCATTATGCAATGTTACGAGGTTGGTTATATATTTTTCGCTTTTCGCTTTTTCTAAAGAAAATCCTGACATAAATAGTGGATTCTCTATAACGTTTATTCCATTTCTTTGTAAATTAACTGCTTCACTAATTACTGTTTCTCTGTCTTCTTTGCTCATGTTTTCACCATAAAAATTTTGTGCCTTTCTGATTTTTTGAGCTACTTCCATATTTGTTTTTGGGTCTTGTATGACTTCTGTTTGATAGATGTTTATTCTCTCAGTTGTGTCTTGAACAACTTTATCGTGGAGTTGTGGTCCGGGAGAAATCTGATCAGGATTTTCCTTTGGTTTTCCGGTTTGGTTTTGGTATAAGAAGCTTTTGAGTGTTGTGTTGTCGAGTAAATGATTGAAAATATTTTTCATGAGAATGATACAAATCTTCTCATTATACCATGAATTTATTTTTTTGTAAAATCAGTTGTCTTTGATGTTAAATAATCTTTTCGCGTTGTTAAAGAGTATTTCTGCGCATTCTTGTATTTCTCTTTGTTTCAATTTTGCAATGAGTTCTATCACTTCGGTTAAAAACCGAGATTCGTTGCGTTTGTGATCTTTTTTGAAGCTTTGTGGAGTGAGAAAAGGAGCGTCTGTTTCGGTGACTAGAAATTCAATGGGGGTGTGTCGGATGGCGTCTCGAATTTTTTCTGATTGTGGGTAGGTGGCAATGCCGCCAATTCCGAGGAAAAATCCATATTTTTGTGTCATGACACTGGCGTAGTCTGTGTCTTCACAAAAACAATGAAGAACTGCACGAAAATCTTGTTTATATTCTTTTGTGAGGAAATCGAGTAATTGATCTTTGGCATTTCGGCTATGGATGACAATGGGTTTGTCAAAGTTTTTCGCAAGTTGGATGTGTCGACGAAAAGTGTTTTTCTGTAGCAGGAAAATTTCTTCTGAATTTTCGTGGTAGAGGTCGAATCCAGTTTCACCAAAGCCGACGATTTTTTTAGTATTTTTTCTGGCTAGCTCTTCAAAAAGTTCAAATAGCTCATCGTAGTTTTTGGCTTGATTTTGGTAGTTGATATGATTTTTGGGACGGTAGTTTTTGTCATTGTCAAAGCATTTTTTGACATCACAGGGGTGTAGTCCCAAGGTAGCGTAAAAGTGCGGATGAGACTTTGCAAGATCCAAAGCAGCGATGCTGGAGATTTCGTCGCAACCTATTTGGATTTGAATTTTTACATCTCTTTGATCACAATTTTTGATCACTTGATCTCGATCTTGGTCAAATGATTGGAAATAGAGATGTGTGTGAGTGTCAGCGATGGGGTAGGTCATGGAGCAGTTTAGAATATTTGGGGTTTCTTTTTCTTTTTATATTTTTGAAAGTATTTGAAGGCTGAGGTGATGTGAATCCAGAAGGTTTTTTTGAAAAGGGAGGTCAGGACGTCTTCGCCTGATAAGCGTTTTTCGCTGTGAAAGGCTATTGCAGATGGGACTTGTACGACTTTGTATCCTTTTTCCCACGTGCGCCGGCATAAGTCTGTATCTTCGAAGAAAAGAAAGAAACGTTGGTCAAATCCTTCTAGAATTTCTGTAAAAAAATTTTTTTTCATCACTAAAAAGCTCCCCTGTACCCATTCAGTTGATATGGGATGATTTGGTTTTTGGTTCGATTGTATACCCCAGAGGCGTTTTCCCACTAAGCTCCAAAAACTCGGAAAACATCGAGCGGTGGGAAGAATTTTTCCATTTTTTGTTTGTAGAAGAGGAGCAGCAATACCAATTTTAGGTTGATTTTGGATTGTTTCTATGAGGGAATTGAAGCAATGGTTCGTGACTTCGATGTCAGGATTTATAAAGGTGAGGATGTCTCCTTGGGCAAATTTTACGCCCTCTTCATTTCCTCTTCCGAAGCCGATATTTTGTGTGAGGGAAATAATGTGAACATGAGGTTCATTTTGAAAATATTGGGTCAGGGATTTGTTTTCTTGACGAGGAGAATGATTGTCGACGATGATTAATTCCCAGGGGATAGAGGGTGGAAATTTTTTGATAGACTGCCAAAGTGACTGAATATTTTTGGCGTGTCCAAAATTGACTGTGATGATTGAAAGGTTGGTCTTTTTTGATGAAACCATCTTTCACGAGTCTACAAAATTTCTGAGGTTTCGCAATGCTCTGATGATTCTTGTGTCTTTGTGATTGATTTTTTTTCTTGTTTTTGTCATGGTGCCCGGGATTTATGAAGACTTACACAATTAAGACTTTTGGCTGTCAGATGAATCACTCGGACTCTGAACGAGTGGCAAAGGTTTTGGAGCAATCGGGTTTTTCTCGTTGTGAGGGAGATCAGGTGGATCTTTTTATTGTCAATACGTGTTCGGTTCGTCAAAAGTCTGAAGATAAAGCGTATGGATTTATTGTGCAGCAGAAGAAAAAATATCCGAATGCTTTGGTAGCGGTAACGGGGTGTATGGTTCGTCAGACTGGAGATAAGAGTAGTTCTTCGGATAACTTGCTAAAGTATGATCCAATTGATGTGGTCTTTCGTATTGAAGATACTGCGCGATTGCCAAAGTTATTGGAATCTCATTTTCTTGATCATGATTTTTCTGAGTTTTCGAATGCTTTTGGCTCTGGAAGTTTGGAGAATTATTTTCACATAGTTCCTAAGGTGGAAAACAAGTCTCAGGTATTTGTGCCAATTATGCAGGGATGTGATAAGTTTTGTACGTATTGTATCGTGCCGTATACGAGAGGTCGGGAACTCTCTCGTCCGATGGAAGATATTGTCTCTGAATGTGAGCAACATGTGTGCAATGGTGCTGTGGAGATCACTTTGCTTGGTCAAAATGTGAATTCGTATGTTGATCAGGGCAAAAAGTGTTTTGCAGAACTTCTTTTGAAGATTGATGTGTTGCATAAGCAAGGATTGTCTCGTTTGCGTTTTACATCTGCACATCCACAAGATTTTACAGATGATGTGATTGAAGCTTTGCGAACGATGCAGACGTCTTGTCCGTATGTGCATTTACCGGTGCAGCATGGGTCAGATCGTGTACTTCGAGCCATGAATCGAAATTATAAAGTAGAAAAATATGAGGATATTATTCGTAAAATCAGAGAGGCGATTCCAAATGTTACGATTGCGACGGATATCATTGTCGGGTTTCCGGGAGAGACGGAGGAAGATTTTCAGGAGTTGTGTGCTTTTGCTCGGCGGATGAAGTTTGATTTTTCGTATACGGCGATTTTTTCTCCTCGAAAACATACTCCAGCTGCTCGCATGGAAAAGGATTTTATTGATCAGGACGAAAAAAAGCGACGTTTTCATGTCTTTGATAATATCATCAAGGAGACTTCGTGGGAGAATCGTGAAAGTGCTGTAGGAACTACATTGGAAGTATTATTTGAAAAATCGGAAAAACAATCTGATGGGATGTATGTGAACTCTGGTCGAAGTCGGGAGTTTTTTGAAGTGTTTGTGAAGTCAGGACGTCCATTGAGGGGGCGTGAGGTGATGGTGGGGATTTCAGAACGAAAGGGGTATGTGCTGTCGGGGGATTTGCCGGAGTCAGAGGGAATTCAAAGAGCACACACATCATTAAGTAATAAGCTTAAGGTATTGACGATTAAGTAGAGATTTTTATTGAATTGATTATTTGTTTGAACTTTCTTTCTTATCTCTTGTTCAGTAAAATATAGACATTATGTTTTCTCGCTTGTTGCGTTTTTTTTCTCGTTTTACCGATAGCCAAGAAAAGGAGATTGGTCGTTTTTTTGCTCGACTGTCGGCGAAGTCGGACAAGGTAGGATCTCAGAGGCAAGCACAGATTTTTTTACAGCAGGATGTGGTGCGAGTTTTGGTATGGTTAGAATATAGTTTTAAGCAGTACAAGACTTTGAAAAAGTCTTATAGGAGAGAGTTGTATGTGAATGCCGAGAAGATTGGTCGAAATTTTTTGTCTTTCTGGGAACAGCAGAAGTTGAATCTTGAGAAATCTATTCAAAATCAGCCTTTATCTCAATCACTTCAAGGTGATGAGAAATTCGTGTTTTTATGGGGCATTATGCAGTATTTGTTGCCGGGGAATCGGTTTGAATATCTGGAATCAAGTGCTTTTGAAAAATTGCTACGTGATCCGACCAAAGAGGTTTTGAAGGGGGATTGTAATCAAATCGTTGCTTTGTACATTTTTCTGTACAGTTTAAAATACGATATCAATGATCTCAAACTTAAGATTTTACCGGAACATGTATGTTTGAGTTATTGCGAAATTGATATTGAGGCAACGAATGCAAGTTTTCAGCAGTATGAGAAGTATGAAAAAATATTGCCGGTGTATGAGATTATTTCGGTGAATCTCTTGGATATTTCTGATCGGGAGGAGGATCGATTTCAGGTAAGCCCTCAGTCTATGTTGGATGCGGCGGAAATTTGTTTTGTACTTTCGAGTTATCGAGAGTTGGTGGAAAAGAACTTGCGTAGTGCCTATCATCGGTTGGCAAATCGATACATGCGGGAGCATAATTTTGCGAAGGCAGAGTCTTTTTTTCGGCTTGCGGGTGATAAAGCCTTGCTACCTTCTTTTTATGTTTCAGCGGTGCAATGGTTCCTGAAGAATAATAAATTTAGTGTGGCGAAAATGTATGCGATGAAAAGTAAAGACCAAAATTTGGATAAAATAGTTGTTCAGAATGAGGCAGCGTATTGGCTCAACAAAAAGTATTTTTCCAAGGCAGAAAAAATGTTTCGCCAGATTGGTGATGAAAAAGGAATTCGAGCGTCATATGCAGGGGAAATGCGAGGAGTTCTTGATCAGTTGAAGTATTGTAAGACGGTGACTGATTATAAATCAAAAAAGACACAACTTCGTCGATTGGAGTTTTTGGCGAGAAAGGTAGGTGATCAGAAGATGTTAGGGTTTTGTCGGGATGTTTTGAAAAAAATTTAAGGACGATCAAACTCGATCAAAGCTCGAAATTCTTGATCGATAAGAGGAAGTGGGCGACCGATCGTGTCAGATTCAGCAGTAAAGCGCCCGTTGGCAGGAGTTGATATGGTCGATAAGATTGTGGTTTGATTCCTACCTGGGGTTCCGATAGTCTGGAAAAAATAGGGGCGCCAGTCTTTACTGCCGCGGTTTATTTTGATTTGGTAGTGTATTTTTATGTCTATACTTTCTCCGGTATTGACGAAGGCGGGGATGGTGAGGACTTTAAATTGTTTGTTTTGTGACCAGCTTTGTGTGACTTTTCCTGATGGGTTTTCGAAGTGGAGAACGGTTGCGTCTTTAGGGAGGTAGGCACGGATAATGGTGCGATTTTGTCCAGATCCGAGTTTCCAGAGGAGTTCATTTGTTAGGAGATCTTTGAGATTTTGTGACCAGGTATTTGAGCCCAGAAGTTCAAAAAGTTCTCCGGGGCGCAGGGCATGGGTGCGCGTGATAGTGAGTGTGTTTTTGACAATACCATGTTCGTTGATTTCACTATTGTGGTGGAGCTTGGTCCACATGAATTTTTCTGATTTGTTGGCTCCGACTGAAACAAAGTCAAAGTAAGCGAAGTTGTCTGCTTCGGGATTTGGTTTTATTTCTCCCGTGATATTCCATTTTTGGAAAAGTTTTTGCAGATCGCTGTGGCGAGAATAAGCGAGTAGATTTTTGCGTGAGATAAAGTCCTTGATATCGAAGGTAGATATTTTTTCTAGGCTTGTTTTTTGCAGTGTTTCGGGACTGAATAAGATTTGAGCGAGTGTGAAGACTGGTTTTTTTGTGCCGAATCGACCTTCGACTTTGCTTTCTACGAGAAATTGGAGTACGAGGTCGACGTTATACTCGTTTACGGTGACTTCCCATTGGGGAAGGTCGACGGGACCCGTGATTTTGAGAATTTCCTTGATAAGGTCAAGATTTATTCCAATGATGGTGGTGGGAGGACGCTCATTTATATTTCGGAAAAAATGGCGATACATGTCTCCTGAAGTTTTGAAATCGGGAAAGAGATTGGCGTCTCGCAGTGATATGTTTTGAGATAGGGGATGAAAAAATTCGGGAGCGGGAAGTTTTGCTTCAGGTTTTACAAGACGATCAAGAGCATAGATATCATTGAATTTCCAGGTGAAGCCGGATTCATCGGGATCAATGAGAAAGAGACTGCCTACAAAGCCTCCAGTGGAGCGAGGTTCGTTTTGGTTTTGGAGAAGAATTAATATTCTTTCTTTTTTCTCATGCATATTATTGATGATGAGCTGTAATTTTTTAATATCTTGGAGATAGCTGAGAGCGACTCTTATTTTCTTCTGAAAGAATTCTTTTTCGTTTTTTTGTTCGGAGGTGAGTGAAAAATCTGGAATGCGTTTTAGACTTTTTTGGATTTTTTGGAGTGAGGTTTGGATGTTTTTTATATTTTGAAAACTGTCGTTAATGGTCTTGATATCAATAGAATCTCCTTGTATTTTTTTCAGATTTTGTTCGATGTTTTTTATTTTTTCTGTGATGTTGGCGGCGGAGAGAAATATACTTCTAACTGAAGAGAGGGGATAGATATTGGGAATAGTTTGTGCGTTTTGTTTGATGTGATTCCATTTTTCCGGATCAAGTTTGGCAGCTTTTGCTTGATGCGTGAGTTCGATGAGACTTGTTTTTAGCTGATCTGCTTGCTGAATAAGTAGGATGCTCCAGCCGAGACTGATGATGAATGCTCCGATGAAAATACTAAAAAATTTTTTTTTCATTGAGGTTTATTCTGCAAAACTCCGTGGATGGCAAGTAAGGGAATAAGAAGAAATGGAAAGAGAAGGGAATTGACGAAGATGGCGTGAAGAAAAAGTGCTAGGATGCCGGTGGAAAATCCTAAATAAACAGGATTTTTTTTATGCCAGAATTGTAGAAAGTTACTCCATATGAGGGTGCCAAAAAAGTACAAGAAGGCAAGAAACCCAAGGATTCCAGTAGTTACTAAGACTGTAAGGTGTGTCGAGTCAGATCCGCCTGCAGAGAAGTAGTTTTCATCGACTATACCTTCTTCTGCTGCTTGGTAGCGATAGGTATTGTAGCCGATGCCGATAATGGGTTGTTTTTTCCAGAGAGCGAGACTTTGTTGCCAGCTTTGTAGGCGTAGGGAGGCAGTGGGATCTATTTCATCGGTGTTTCTGAATATGAGTGCAGAAATAGTGCCAGACATGTTTTCAAGCCGTGTTTGAGCTCGCTCACTTGAGATTATACCAAGTCCAGCAAAAAAAACGGCAATAATCAGTACTTTGGGATCTCGGAATACAAAGAAGAGGCTCATTCCTATGGAAGTAGCTAGGTAGCCACTTCGAGAAAATGTGAGAAATAAGGCCCAGAGGGATATGAAGATGAGTATTCCAAGTGGGAATCTCGTTTTGAAGTTTTGATCTTGATACCATTGTCCGATCATGACGGGGATCATTAGTCCTAAAAATCCGGCTAAAAAATTGGGGTCAAGCCAGGTACCGAGTAATCTTCCGGTGTGTGGATCCCAGCCGCCTTCAGTCGACCAGGTAGAGATGTCTGGGATGAGGTAGAATTGGAGAAATCCTAAGCTGAGAACGAGGGTCGTGATCCAGAAAAGGTATCGAAAGAATTTTTTGTATAATTTTTGTGTTCGAAAAAGGTCGGTAGCCGCCCAACCAAATATGAGGATAGAAGCAAAACGGATGATGTAAGCAAAGGAGAGTAATTGTTCTTTGAGAAATAATTCGCTCGCTCCAAAGATGAAACTGATCAGCATGATAGCGAGAAAAACAAGTCCGGAGATGATGCTGTTGTTTTTTGGTAATGGTTCTTTGAGGATGATTTTTTTTAGCAACCAGATTAGGGCAAAGAGGGGAAGTATGATATCGGTTGCCAAAATACCAGCTCCACCGACAGGGATTCTAAGTAACATGCCGGGGATGAGGAGTGCGAGACAAAACCAAAACCAAGTCTTCATTGGTTTCGATTGTAAGAGATTTTAGGGCTTTGTCATCTTTCTTCTTTTGAGGTATTTTTTTATAAAAATATATTGACATTTGATGATGGGGGTTTAGTCTGACGAATGGAGGTACTCTTTAAAATTTTTTTTTACAAGAATGTCTCGACAAATAGATTGTTGACAGAAGATGTACTGGCTCATGAGTGCTTGAGCTTCTGTCATTTATTAGGAGGAGACTGGCGATCATTCGTCAGAGGAGGTCAACGCTAGGGATAAAGCTTCCGTCTCCTCCTCTTTTTTCAATAAATAATTTTTTTTGACATTTACTTGTGTAATTGTGTATTAATTTTTTTGTTAAAAATGCTTTATTTTTGATGTCGCTCTTTTTAGGAGGTTTATATGCGGTTGCAGCCTGTGAGTCTTCGTGGACGAAGGTTCTTAATCCAATTTTACGAGATTATGTCCGAATTTGGTCATGTGATCCCTTGGCTTGATGGTATGGATGACCTTCGGTTTGCTACAAACGGTGAATGGTTCTGCGAGGAATTGCTTCGTCGTTCTGGTCAGAGAAATGGTCGAATCACGCCGTACCAATTTGTCGATGGTAATGATGCTCGTACTTTTGTGGGAGGGATTATGCACTTTGATCAATCTCCGGAGTGTATGCGTGACCCAAGAAATAGTGAAATCATGGAGTTCCTTACAGCGAGTGGCTCAAGTTATGTCAGTTGTTTGCAAGTTCGTGAACCTCGCCGTGGTGTCGGGGTTGGAACTCAGATGGTGCGTCGAGCTATCGATGCTGTCCTCACTAAATATAATTCGGTGTGGGCTGTTGTATCAGATCCTCGACTCATATCTTGGTATACTTCACTTGGTGCGTCGTTCCTTAGCCCTCTCGACAATGATGATCATTTGTGGATATTGAGCTGGAATATATACAGATAGACATTCTTCGTTCTGACCTTCGTCGTTTTCGTAAAGCCACTCAATCTAGGGCGGCTTTTTTTTTATTGTATTTTAAATTTTCTGTAATTTTAGATGTGAGAGAGATACTCTCATGCTCTTCGGATACATTGAGGAATTTGTATCTTCGTCGCTTCACTCCTCAGTACAAATTATCGAACCCTGAACATCATATTCGGATTCTCGTTCTAAAACTATTAAAAATCACCACAGAAATAAACCCTGTGTTTATTTTTAATGGCGGAGAGAGAGGGATTCGAACCCTCGGTGAGGTTGCCCCCACACACGCGTTCCAGGCGTGCCCGTTCGACCACTCCGGCATCTCTCCGTCGTCACTAGATCACTTCATTGCTTTTTGCTTGTCGAACATCTGCTCGAATCGCGTTGTTTTTTAAAATGATTGCTGTGTAAAAAGCGGGGGTATTGTAGGGAAAATGAAAAGACGGTCAAAAAAAGTTTGACATATTGAGAAGGGTCCTTATGATGGCTTCGATTTGTCAAATTTTGATTCTCTTTATTTAATGCAGAGACTGAAGCAAGCGCCCTGATTTAGTAACTTTTGAGGGCTTTTTTATTTCGGGGGGATTTTCTTTATTATTCTGAAACGCTATGGTGACAAAATACAAATTTCCTGCAAAGTTGACCCCTACCAAAGAAGAAGGGGGTCGTTATTATTTTACTGATGTGACGGAGGATTTTCCGTTTCCTGATTTGATTCAGGTGCAGACGAGTTCCTATGAGTGGTTTTTAAAAAATGGAATTCAAGAGCTCTTGGACTCGATTAATCCAATCGAAGATGCGACAGGAAAAAAATTGCGTTTGGAGATTAAGAATTATGAGATTGAAGAGCCAAAATATGATTTGGTTGTTTGCCGGGAAAAGGGGTTGTCCTATGAATCCATTATTCGGGCGCATGTGGCACTGACGAATCTAGAAACAGGGGAAATCAAGGAACAGGATGTGTATTTTGGTCAGATTCCACGGATTACAGAAAAAGGTACATTTGTCATTAATGGAATTGAGCGGATTATCGTGTCTCAGATTGTACGGAGTCCGGGAATTTTCTTTGCTCATAGTGTATCAGTCAAGGGAAAGTATAATGCTAAAATGATTCCGAAACGAGGAGCGTGGTTGGAGGTAGAGACTGATAAGAAAGGTTTAATTTGGGTTAAGGTTGATCGAAAGAGAAAGATTCCAGTCACGATGTTCCTGCGGGCGTTTGGGTATGAAACTAATAAGAAGATTTTGGACTTGTTTGCTGATATTACAAAAGATTTGGAAGAAAATTCCATTGCGAAGACTTTGGAAAAAGATGAATCATCTGAGGCGAAGGAAGCTTGGCAAGGAGTGTATAAACGAATCCGTCCAGGAGATTTGGCTACGCCTGATAATGCTCACAATTTTATTGATGATATGTTTTGTAGTATTCGTAAGTATGACTTGGGACCAATTGCTCGATACAAGATTAACAAGCGATTCAATTTGAAAGTGAAGGATGATGAAAAGGGGCGGGTGTTTCGGATTGAAGATTTTGTTGAGATGATTCGTGAAATTCTTCTGCTTAACGAAGGACGAGGTGATGGAGCTGATGATATCGATCATTTGGCAAATCGTCGAATCCGAGGAGTTGGAGAATTGGTGCAAAATAAATTTCGAGTAGGACTGCTTCGAACAGAACGTATTGTTCGAGATAGAATGTCAATTGTGGACATGGAGGCTGTTACTCCGACTCAGATCGTGAACTGTCGACCAATTACAGCAGCTATGCATGAGTTTTTTGCGTCAGCGCAATTGTCACAGTTTATGGATCAGACGAATCCTTTGGCCGAATTGGAACATAAGCGAAGAATTTCGGCTATGGGACCTGGAGGATTATCTCGTGAACGAGCTTCGTTTGAAGTACGGGATGTGCATCCGTCTCATTATGGTCGGATTTGTCCGGTGACGACGCCTGAGGGACCGAATATTGGTTTGGTGCTTCACTTGGCATCGTATGCTAAGGTGAATCCGTATGGGTTTATCGAAACTCCTTATCGAAAGGTGTCTCATGTGGCGTTGAATGATGGAACGTCAGCTGTGGGAAGAATGTTGGCAGCGGAGATAAAGGATGGGAAAAAAGTTGTTGCGAAAAAGAATGACGTAGTGGATGACAAATTAGCAAAAACTTTAAAAGGAATAAAAAGTTTAAAAGAGATTCCTGTGATGGGATATGTGACGGATGAAGTACAATACTATGATGCAGAAGCTGAAAAATCCATGTGTATTGCTCAAGCGAATACAGCTTTGAAAGAAAATGGAGAGTTTACGAAAAAACAAATTTCGGCTCGTAAGAATTATGAAGCGGGGTCGTATCATGAATCGAATGTGACGCATATTGATGTATCTCCTAAGCAGCTGGTGTCTTTATCGACTTCTTTGATTTCTTTCTTGGAGCATGATGATAATACTCGAGCTTTGATGGGGTCAAACATGCAACGTCAAGCTGTGCCTTTGATCAAACCTCAAGCTCCGATCGTGGGGACGGGTATGGAAAAAATTACTTCTTTTGATCAATGTATTCGTGCTCCTGAAAGTGGAGAGATTAAGTATGCGGATGCTAATGAAGTGGTGTTGGTGACAAAATCAGGAAAAAAACTCACGTATCCGATTCATAATTTTTTCCGGTCGAATCAGTCGACTTGTATTACTCAGCGTCCTCGGGTAGAGGCCAAGGATAAGGTTAAGAAAGGAGATGTGTTGATAGATGGAGCGTCAGTACAAAATGGTGAATTGGCTTTAGGGCAGAACTTACTAGTCGCGTATGTGTCTTGGAGTGGTTATAACTACGAGGATGCGGTGATTATGTCTGACCGGATTGTGAAGGAAGGACTTTTTAATTCGATTCATATTGAGAAGTATGAGTTGGATGTGCGTGATACTAAATTAGGACCTGAAGAATTGACGGCTGATATTCCAAATGTTGCGGCTTCGAAGCTTAAGGATTTGGATGAAAGTGGGTTGGTGCGTATTGGTGCTACAGTTTTAGCGGGTGATATTTTAGCTGGAAAAGTAACGCCAAAAGGAGAAACGGAGCTTACGGCTGAAGATCGACTGCTTCGAGCTATTTTTGGAGAAAAAGCTCATGATGTAAAAGATTCTTCTTTGCGTTTGCCTCGAGGGTCTGGAGGAAAGGTGATTGAGGTATCGGTTTTAGATCGAAGTGTCGGAGATGACTTACCAAATGGAGTTTTGAAACGAATTCAAGTAAAGGTTGCACAAATGCGCCACTTGGAAGCTGGAGACAAGATGGCGGGACGTCATGGAAACAAAGGTGTAATTTCTCGGATTGTACCGTCTGAAGATATGCCATATTTGGAAGATGGAACTCCAGTAGACATTATTTTAAATCCTCTAGGGGTTTCTTCTCGGATGAATATCGGTCAAATTTTAGAGACTCATATTGGAATGGCGGCTCATAAAATGGGGATTCGAGTGGCTACGCCGGTGTTGCAGGGAATTAAGATGGATCGAATTCAGGATTTTTTGCGTGAGAACAAATTACCGGAAGATGGAAAATTTCAATTGTATGATGGACGTACAGGGCAGCCGCTTGATCATCGATCAGTAGTTGGTATTACTTATATGTTGAAGCTCAGTCACTTGGTGGAAGATAAGATTCATGCTCGTTCAGTTGGTCCGTATTCTTTGGTAACTCAGCAGCCTTTTGGAGGAAAAGCTCAGAATGGAGGACAACGGTTTGGGGAGATGGAGGTATGGGCTTTGGAGGCCTATGGCGCTGCATATACCTTGCAGGAAATGCTCACTATTAAATCCGATGATGTTCAAGGTCGGGCGAAGGCCTATGAAGCGATTGTGAAGGATGAACCTATTGAGCTTCTATCTATTCCTGAGTCTTTCAATGTCTTGATTAAAGAGCTTCAAGCTTTAGGTCTTAAGGTGGATTTACTTCATGACGGAGAGGTTTCTGATGTATTAGAACGACGGCAAGCGGAACTTGCTAAAGCTTCAGAAACTCCTACAGAAGGAGAAAAAGAGATGATTTCTGAATCAGAAGATTTTAAAGAAACGATTGAGGAAGACGGTTTGGTTGGTGCTGCGGTCGGGATGACGATGAGTGATGAAGAGACGGGAATCGAAGCAATGGAAGGACCTGATGATAGTGAGATAAAAGAAGAAGATTAATTGTCCTGTTTAGGTTATTTATTTAAAAACACCGGGAGATATCCCGGTGTTTTTAATTGTTTCAATATTTGCTTTGTCTTGACCGTTTGAGTGCAAGTTTTTACAATGGATAAGCTCTTTTTTATCGAGACGCGCGTATCGTATAGTGGCTATTACACGGCCTTGCCAAGGCTGAGACACGGGTTCGATTCCCGTTACGCGCTCCATCGTCATTGGGTCACTTCGTTTGGCTCATTTTTGGCGTTGCCAAAAATTCGCATTACTTCGTGACCATTCCTCTCGCTCACACGGAGGTCTTCGCTCTCGTTTACGGATTCACTCGCTACACCCGTTCATCCTACTCGTGCTCAGCTACCCCGTGTTCGCGTTGAATTGGTTATTTCGTCTCATCTTGCTTGCCGCACACCTGTTCGGTTCGTGTTGTTTTTAGTTTTTTTCTTTGGTGACGAAGTTAGGATAAGAATTTCCTGCTTGACTGTTTCATTTTTTTCTTTATTTATTCATTGTTCTTTGAATCTTTTGAGAGAGAAGTATTTATTAGTTTTTTTATTATTAACAAGGAAGTCTGTTTATGGAAGATCAATATCAACAAGTGCATCAATTTGACGGAGGAGGGATGTTTTTTACTCCAGGATGTCAGATACTAGTGAAATCCTTTTTGATTTCTTTAGTTGTGACTATTTTAGCCTTCGTTATTTCGATTTTTTCCCTTAATTTTTGGTTATCTTTGGGCATAGCTTTGGGAATTGGTATACTGAGTTCTATTATCGTCTTTTTTATAAAGGCGAGGTCTTATGATTCGGTGAACTAGCCTTTTTCCTACTAATTTTGCGCAAGTATAAATTTTATGAGTCTTAGGGGTGTTGTATTAAATTTTATAATGCTTCTCTGACTCTCTGAGGATTTAAAGAGAAACTTTGTTTGACATTTTATCTGTTCCTGACTACTATCTCGTCACTTACTAAATTCACATGGCTCACAAGAAGGCGGGAGGATCATCGAGAAACGGTCGCGATTCGGCGGCGAAGCGACGAGGCGTCAAACGCTTTGGTGGGCAAGTGGTGAAGGCTGGCGAAGTTTTAGTGCGTCAAAAGGGGACTGTCTTTCGACCTGGTACGAATGTGGGAATGGGGCGTGATTTTACTTTGTTTGCGCTAGAGTCTGGGATAGTGAATTTTACAGAAAAAGCGGTGCGTCGCTTTGATGGACGACGATATGAAAAAAAGTTTGTAGGGATTCAGCCGGTAGGAAAGAGTTAACGAATAATCGGAACGGGTTGCGGTGTTTTGTCTTGAACCTCTTTTTGTTTGTGGCATACTGTTTTTGATATTTTTTTATAGCATTATTTATGGTTGCTGAGGGTGGCATGGAGAGTTTAGATGATTTGGTTTTGGGGCAGGATGTGGAGATTAGTGAATCTGATGAACAGCTTCGTGAACGGATGGTAGCTGCACAGGCGCAGTTGCAAAAAATTGCTAAAGATGAAAGTAAGGCGCATGGTTTTGACTTGTATTTGGCGCAGTTGATTGTTGGTTTGTCGGGCGTAAGACTAAAGTTTGTGATTTTTTTGATTAATCACGGAATTCCAAGTTTGACGATTTTAGCTCTTTTGTCTTTGGTGTCAGATGATGCAGGACAGATTTGTATGAAAGAATTTCATGATGATATGGATGTGAGGGCTGATTTTTCTGTATTTCCTCTTGAATCTCGTTTACAGGAGCGATTGTCTCTGTGGTGGTGGTTTATTTTTTCAGCGGATAGAGTGTCGGCGACGAATCGTTTAGTTGATTTAAAAGAGATTGATGGTTTTGTGCAGGCTTTAGCGCATTTTTTATCTGAGATGTTACAGGAATTTTTGAATACAAATAATGTTCAAGAATTTGATTTATCTTCTTTACAAAAACTTTTGGTTCAGTATCAGGAGATGATGTTTGGGAGTGGAGAATTGCGGGGAGGAGTTTCGAATGAATCAAGCGGGGAAATAAGTGAATAATGAAGTTTTTTTTCTCTGAAAATTTTTTGAAAAATTGGTTGCTCTGTTTTAGTTTTTGGATACTATGTGACCGACTATGAAATTTGTAATTGCGCAAGAGTCGTTTTTAGAAAGTCTCAAGATTGTATCTCGGGCTGTTTCAGGAGCTAATAGCTTACCGGTGCTTGGAAATATTCTTATTCGAGCAGAAGGAAAGAAAGTTCATTTTTCGGCTACGAATCTAGAGATTTCTATTTCTACTTTTAGTGAAGCTACGGTTAAGAATGAAGGGGCGGTAACGGTTCCGGCTAAGATTTTGACATCGTATGTATCCTTGCTTTCCAAGGCTGATGAGATGGAGATTTCAGCTTCCGGTGGAAATACGTTGGAGATTCGTTCGAAAACTTCTCAGACGAAAATTAAGGGAATTTCTGCTGATGAATTTCCTTCTTTGGCGAAGGTTGAAGGTGGAACGAAATTGGAGATTCCGGCGGATGTGTTTCGATCCTCTGTGCAAAAGGTGGCTTTTGCGGCACAAGAGCATTCTTCTCGACCAATTTTGTCTGGAGTTTATTTTTCGGCGAATAAATCAGAATTACGTATGGCGGCTACGGATTCGTATCGTTTGAGTGAGAAGATTATTGCTTTAAAAACAGAGGCGAAGGAAGTGACGTGCGTAGTTCCGGTACGGGCTGTTTTGGAGGCGGATCGTTTGGCAGGGGGAAATAATACAGTAACGGTAACGGTTACAGATAATCAGGTCTTGTTTGTAGTGGGAAGGACAGAGCTTATTTCTCGCTTGATTGAAGGACAGTTCCCTGATTATAAGCAGATTATTCCCAAGAATGTTGTGTCCACGGTGGAGATATCTCGTGAGGAATTTGATCTGGCGGTGAGAAGGGTGTCTATCTTTGCTAAGGAAAATAATCAACATATGAAGTTAGAGTTTTTGAGTGATAATTCTTTAGTGCTTTCGACTGATGCTACTGAAGTAGGAGAAGAAAAGACAAAGATTTCTGTCAAACTTACCGGTCAGCCAAATACCATTGCTTTGAATTCTGATTATGTTTTGGATGCAGTAGGGGCGTTGTCAGGTGATGAAAAAATAAAAATAGAACTGGAAGGAAAGGCAAACCCGGCTATTATTCGTCCTGTAAAAGATAAAGATTTTATCCATTTGATCATGCCTTTGAAAATGTAAGAATGCCCGCTCAAGTTCCCCCCCTTTAGCTTGAGCGGGTGTTTTTTGCATTTTTTATCTCAGCATAATTTTTATTGATCGTTTTGTTGTATTTTTTTGTTTTGGTTTCTTCTGATGGGTTCTGATTCTCTTGTTCCACTTCGTCCATTTAGCTTTGATTTGAGTACACAGATCGATGTTCTTGAGAAAAATAAGTGTTTGACGTTGGTTAATGTGGGGAATGTGACGGCGAAGTCTTTTGTGATCAGTCAACTTCTTGATTCGACAGATTTTTCGAATGTGTTGTGGGCTTCTACTGATGAAAAATTTGATCATATTGGTTCGGCGGCAGAGCTTTTTTTCCCAGGAAAGCTTCATTTGGTAAAAAAAGACATGTCTCTGGGTGATTTTTATGAGATTCGAGATCTTATGGCGCGAGAGGAGAAGTATTTGTTTTTGTTTGAAGATCTAGAATCGTTGATGTCACAGTCTTTTCCGACAGAGGACGATATTGTGTCTGCGAAGATTTCTCTTAAAAAGGGACAAAAACTTCGTATTTTTGAGTTATTTGAAAAGCTTGAGGCTTTGGGGTATATGACGGCAGAAGAAAATATTTTAAAGAGGGGTGAGTTTGTACGGCGAGGAGATACGTTGTTTTTGTTTCCAGAAAATGCTTTGATGTGTTTTCGTATAGAGCTTTTTGGTGATCAGATTGAGGGAATATATGAGTTTGATCAAATATCTGATGAAGGGGCGGCGAGATCTTCTCTGGAGCATGAATGTAAGGTGATGGAGATTTTTCCAGTTCGTTTTTCCGAGGAGAGAAAAGGAACTTTTTTTGATATGATTGATGGGTGTAAGAAATCTCTTTTTATTTCTGATGATTTAGATCAGGCTCTGCATCCTCGAGGAGATTTTTCAACGATTTTGTTTACGACGTTTCCGGATAATAATGAACTCTTTTTTCACTTGAATTTCTTTTCGGTCTTGCCATTTTATACGATTCCGGACTTTGTTGTGGATATAAAGGAGCGTTTGCGTCGTGAATTTGATATTGTAATTATGACGAAGAAGTTTGATGAGGTGACTCGTATTTTTCGTGATAATGAAGTGATGTTTACCGAGAAATTAGGAGATAAGACCCCGTCAACGGTGAAGATTATTCGTTCTGGAAGAGAGTCTTTCTTACCTCATTCATTTCAGAATAATGATCAAAAACTTTTCTTTTTGACGGATCGAGAGATTTTTAAGTTTGCTCGTTCGTCTCGTCAGAAAAAAACAATTACGAACGTGAATTTGGATTTGATGACGAGTTTGAAGCCTGGCAATTTGGTGGTCCATAGTGATCATGGGTTGGCGAAGTTTGATGGTATTGTTCGTCGAGACTTGGGAGATGCTTTTGGTGGGATACGGGAGTACCTCAAGCTGTGTTATGCGGGGACAGATAAATTGTTTGTGCCGGTGGAATCAGCAGAAAAGATTACGAAGTTTATTGGAGATACAGAACCGAAATTGACAAAGCTAGGATCGAGTGAGTGGACTCAATCTCAGAGGAAATTGAAGGCGGAAGCTGAAAAAATTGCGAAAGAACTTTTAGCTCTCTATGCCAAGAGATCTTTATCTAAAGGAAAAAAATTTGCTTCTGATGATGAGATGTTGAAGGATTTTTGTGATGGATTCCCGTATGAATTGACACCTGGTCAAGCACAGACATGGAGTGATGTGAAGCAAGACTTGGAAAACCCTCGTCCGATGGATCGATTGGTGTGTGGGGATGTCGGTTTTGGGAAAACTGAAATTGCCATGCGATCGGCTTTTAAGTGCTTTCGCTCTGGGATGCAGGCGGTGATTTTAGCGCCGATTACTATTTTGGCGGAGCAACATTATCAGAATTTCATGAAACGGATTGTGGGGAAAAATTATGGAGTTCGAGTGGCGCTTTTATCTCGGTTTCAAACGGCGAAGGATCAAAAACAAATTTTGTCTGATATTGAGCATGGATTGGTGGATATTGTTATTGGTACTCATAGGGTATTATCTGATGATATTAAGTTTCAGAAGCTAGGGTTGATTGTTATCGATGAGGAACAGCGGTTTGGAGTGAAGCAGAAGGAGAAGTTGAAAAAATTGAGAGCGTCTGTCGATATTTTGACGATGACGGCTACTCCGATTCCTCGGACATTAAATATGGGTTTGAATAAACTCAAGGATATTTCAACGATTACGACGCCTCCTCCAGGGAGGTTGCCGGTGGTGACGGAAGTGAGGAAGTATAATTTGAATCTTATTCGTGACAGGATTTTGTTGGAGTTGAAGCGAGGAGGGCAGGTATATTTTCTTCATAATCGAGTGGAGACGATTGAGGCGCAAGCAGCGCAATTAAGAGCTTTGATTCCGGAGGCTAAATTCTTAGTGGCTCATGGACAGTTAGCTCCACTGGAGCTTGAGAAAAGAATTCGGGCTTTTAAGGAAGCTGAGTATGATGTGTTGGTGGCGTCAACAATTATTGAAAACGGGATTGATTTGCCGAATGCGAATACGTTGTTGGTCAATTTTGCTGAGAAATTCGGGTTGTCACAGTTGTATCAGTTGAGGGGGCGGGTGGGGCGACGACGCTTACAGGCGTATGCGTATTTTTTGTATCATGGGCAGAAATTGGAACTAGAAGCAAAGAAGCGGTTACGAGCTATTGTAGAAGCTTCGGAGCTAGGATCTGGTTTTCAAATTGCGATGCGTGATTTAGAGATTCGTGGAGCAGGAGATATCTTGGGAGTGGGTCAATCTGGAACGTTAAAGTCGGTGGGGGTGAGTCATTTTATGAGAATGCTTCAGAAGACAATTGAGGAAATGAAGTCTGGAGAGGTGAGTATGGATATTGAAGAAGAGAAGGCAATTACAGTAGAAATTCCTTTATCTGCTTATATTCCGGCTCGCTTTATTCCTCAAACACAGGAAAAAATTCAGGTATATAAGGAGTTGGCGTCAGTACAATCTAAGGAGCAGCTGGATGATTTGAGAAAGGATTTGAGAGAGGATTATGGAGCTTTGCCGGTGGAGGTTGAAAATTTGTGTAAGGTGATTGCTTTGAAGTTACTGCTTCGTGAAGTCAATATTGAAGGTGTGCGGATAAATCGGTCGTCTCATCGGTCAATGGAGATTGTATTGCGTATGGGAGAAAAATTTACTCCGGATCAGATTTTTGGTTTGGTACAGCATTCGAAAAACAAATGGGTGATTACGGCGAATGCCTTGAAATTGGCGGTACCGAAATTGCCAGTTAACTGGTATGATGATTTGGTGAGTGATGTGAAGTTATTGCGAATAAAGAAGAAGTCGAGTAAACGGGGGGATGGACGAAAAATAAAAAACGTTAAAGATTGATTTTTACGAATTAAGTATTGAAAAACGGGTGAATTAGTGGACAAGGAGATGCAGAATCCCTTATTTTTTGTATACTTTTTTTGATCAATTTATGAGATATGTTTACAGGATTTTGTAGTCTTTTATAGAGAGGTACGTGTCTTTTCCAAACCCTCTTTCCACTCGAGGTGGTTGTATTTTGGTGTTTGACCTTGCTCCTCGCCGTTTTGCTTCTACTCTTTTTCCGTTTTGTTCGTTTACTAATCCAAGAAGGCTTTCAATTAATTCATCTTTGTCGTTGTACTTGTGCCTTCTCCAAGGTACTCATCTCCATCAAATATAAGCCATGTAATTTCAAGTTTAATGTCTTGCATTTGGAATTTTCCTGCTATGTGAAAAAAATGTTTCCTGTCTTATTTTTAAAATTAAATATTATCTTGTGTAAGTCAAATATGTTTTATGTGATTTTATTTTTTGATTCCTAAATCTTTCTTGAGGGCGTGGATGTGTCGAGCGGTAGCGGAGTCTTTTCGGGAGAGAGATGATACTTTGCGGATGCCGTGAATGATGGTGGTATGGTTTTTACCACCAAAGTCGCGTCCGATGGCGTCAAAGCTCATTTTAAGGATGTCTTTACACAAGAGCCAAGCGATTTGGCGAGGAAAGACAATTTCTTGTTTCCGAGAACTTCCGAGGAGTTCTGTGGCGGGGATTTGGAAGTATTCGCTCACTAAAGTAATGATATCATCTGGACTTTTGGCGAGTCCGGTTTGTGTTTCGCTGGCGGTGATAAGGTCTTCTTCAGGGTTGAGTTTTCGAAAAATTTTTCCTACGGATTGTACGGTAGGGGATACTTGACTGAGTTCTAATTCGGCGGAGATTTTGTGGAGGATGTTTTCGAGTTCTCGGAGGTTTCGGCGACTATTGGCGGCAATGAATTCTTGGACATCAGCGGGGAGAAATAGTTCGAGTTCTTTGATTTTGGCTTGAACGATGGCAATTCTTGTTTCATATCCTGGCATTTGTACGTCGACTGATAATCCCCAACCCATACGGGATCTGAGGCGGTCGGAAATTTGAACTAAGGATGAAGGGGGGCGGTCGGCGGAAAAGATGATTTGTTTATTAAACTCATACAGGTCGTTGAAGGTATTGAAGAGTTCCTCTTGGGTTTTTTCTTTGCCTTCAAAGAATTGCACGTCGTCAATGATAAGTGCATCGACGCGGCGATATTTTTTGCGAAATTCGTCGCCTTTTCGTTCTTTAATGGCTTTGACAATATCATTCATAAATCTTTCTGCAGTGGTGTAAATGATAGTGGCATTGGGGTGACGGCGTATTATTTCGTTAGCAGTGCCTTGAAGGAGGTGGGTTTTTCCTAATCCCACTCCGCCATAAATAAAAAGAGGGCTGTATTTTTTCTTTTCTTTGAGGCCTGCTTCTGCTACTGCTGTACAAGCAGCATGAGCGAGCTGGTTTTCGTCTCCAACGATGAAGTTCTTGAGTGTGAATTTGGAATGAATAATACGTGATTCAAGTCCATCAGCTAATCGTACTTCTGGACGATTGGGGAGTTTTCGTGGGGATTTTTTTTCTGATTCAAAGATTTGAGGATTGGACGATGGTTTGTCGGCGAGAGTTAGATCGACTTTGAAAAAGAGTTTTTCTATCTCTGGGAGGATAGCTTTTATGTTTGAGAGGATGACGGTGTAGTATTTATTTTCCAACCAGTTTTTATTCATTTCAGTTGGGCAGTTCAGGAGTACTGAGCCTCCTGATATCTCGCTGATGTGAATTTTTTTAAACCAGGTATGAAACTCCATACGTGAAATTTTTTCACTGAGTCGTTTTAATACAGCTTCCCAGACTTGGTTTTTATCCATATGGTATGTAGATTTGTCGAGCTCTGAAAAAGAGCTTCAGCATGGGCGAAGGTAGATGTTTTAGGGGGTTGTGTCAACGTTCTTTTATGTGTTTTTAGGCGGTTATGGCGAGGAATTGACGGACTTTGTCGACAAAAGTTTGCATATCCATGACGGTGCGGTTGAGCCAGTGTTGTAAGTAAGATTCAAATCGAGTGCTAATGCTGACAAATTTTTGTCTAAGGAGTGATCGGGTGAGTCTGGCGCTTCTCCTAGTGTCGATTGTGGTTATAATGGTGCGATTTAATTCGTCAATAGAATTGATTGTTTCATTGCACCAGTTGCCTTCTTCAAAGGTATTGACGAGTTCTAGATTGGTCGTACTGCACTGTTTGAAGGATTGGAAACAGATTTCTTGGAGACAAGCCTTATGTCTTCTTACTTCTCGGATGATGTTTTGGGCGGTGAGATTGTTGTTTTGATTTGATCTGAGGAGAGGGGTAAGTATTTCTGCTTGGAAATTCTGAATCTCTGTTTTCATGATGTCTGCAGCGATGATCTCGGCATTTCTATTTTTTTTGCACTCAATGGGATAGGTTTCGGCTAGGTTTGGAATATTTTGAGTCCGACTGCATACGATTCGATTAGGATTGGATTGTGCTTGAATTATCGATAAGCTGCCAATAAATGCGATACTTATGGATAGAATTATCCTGTATTTTTTCATGTCTTTATGGTACTGTTTTTTGTCTGTGTGCCAAATGACACAAACTTAATATAAAAGACAATGAAATATTTTTCTTGCAATTAGAAATTGAGTAATAAATTTGCACGCTCCATTTACTTTTGATTTAATTATACGTGTTTCCCTCTTTATGAAATAATTCAGATGAGATTGCTTCGTTTTTCTTTTATCGCTTTTGCTACATTTCTTTTTATACCACTTTTGGTCGTTCAGGCTCAGGAAGTTTTTCCAGGTGGAGATGAAGATTACTATTACGATGATTCAGTTATTTTTCCTGGTGCTGAGTTACCCTCTAACTTGGATTCGACACAGGGGACTAGTAGTGTTGAAGTTCAGGGAAATGGTACGGTTACGGTGGGGGATCGTTTAACTGGTGGGGATTTGCGGGTTACTGTTTTAGGTGGAACAACAGTAAAAAGTACTCGATATTGGAATGAATCAGATATTAAAACTTGGTGGAATGGGACTTTTCCTTCTCCTAAGAAAGGGAGAGCTCCGAGTACTGATCAAATAGTTTTTTCTAACCCAGGTAATCATCTCAATAGTGAACCACATGTGTCTGTTACCTTTGAAATGGGAGGTAAAAATGAGTCTTGGAGCTTTTCACAGGAAGCTTTGTTTGTGTTTCCAGTGACTGATGGTGATGGTGTTCGTTTATGGTTAGCTCAAAAAGAAAATGAATTGTCTGATAATGCTAAGTGGAATATTAGTGAAAGTAACTCTTGTATTGTGAATGATGGTGTGTGTGTAGTGACGCTTTCTACTATCAACTCTGTGGCTTTGGTGCGGGAGTTCTATACTGATTGTCCACCTAATTTACATGGAGTGATTGAAAATGGTTTTGTGTCAGGTCCTCCAACATGTTCGATTCAGTGTGATCGGGGTTACGAGCTTAATGAGGTTGGGACTGGTTGTGTGGAGGCAGTATTTGAAGGGGGAGGTGTTTTGGGACTAGGTCTTGATGATACTGAGTCTAAGATTTTCAATGTTCGTCCAGGGTATTTCCGTTTGACGAAAGCGCGTGGACAGATCGATCGCTTTATTGATTCAGATGGTTTGAGTGGAGATGATAAGATTCGTATTGACCGACAAAATGCAGCTTTGTTAGGGACTTTGGCAGAGGAGAAGGCTAAATTTGCTTCTGATGCAGTTGTTTCTGATCCTGGAGAGGAAGACGATGCGTTTTTGAATTATCTGCTGGAACGTAATGCTTCGGGAGGAAAAAATCCAAATGTATTTTCAGAATCGGCTATGATTGAGGGCGATGCTGAACAAGGAGGAGTTGTGGATGAAGGTGAAGATGGTATGTCTAAGGGAGGATTTCATGCTTCAGCCCCACTTTTACCAAGTACAGGACCTGAGGTCTTCGTGGTGTTGGTAGTAGTGGGATTTGCTTTGATGCTATTGAGTCGTCGAGGAAGAAGTGATTAAAGGAATCTTTGGGATATGTGGTACCGAGAAAAGTGTATTTCATAGCTTTTGTTTGCTGATTTGCTCTGCAACGTTTGCGAAAGATTTTTGAGGTGGATTTCTTATGATTATCTTAAGTGCATGTCGTTCCTTTATCGACTTGTTTTTTAGTTCTTCTAGAGAAAGTTTGACTTTCTTTTGATAAATATTACTATGGCAGGGATTTTTTGTTTTTCATTTTTGTTATGAGAAAAGATATTCATGCACAGGTTCATCCGGTTATTTTTCGTGACTCGAGTGCCAAGAAAGATTTTGTAATGTGGTCTACTTTGACTTCCAAAGAAGTAGAAAAAGTAAATGGCGTTGATCATTATGTTATTCGTTTAGATATTTCGTCTGCTTCTCATCCGTTTTTTACCGGAAAGCAGAAATTTGTAGATACATCTGGTCAGGTAGAGAAATTTGAGAAAAGAATGAGTAAGGTTCAAAAGACTACTTAATTTTATACTTCTCTCTTATGCATAAAAATATTCTTACCTACCAAGACTGGAAAACTCTTTTCAAGGCATCATTTGCTTCTTTTCTCCAATCATGGTGGCGTATTGCAATCATTCATGTTTTTACGCTCCTACTTCTTGTGATTGGAGCGGCTCTTTTGGCAGGATTGGTGTGGTTTATTATTTTTGAAGGCAGTATTCGTGAACTTGAAAGTTTTGTTATGCAAATTCAACTTGGGTTGACTATGCCGCATTTAGGAGGTGCTTTATTTTTTGGTGTTTTATTTTTGATTTTTGTGATTGTTGTTTCAACTATCGGGAAAATTGCTGGTTGGCTGGCGGTTAAGCATATAGAGAAGAAGAAATCTTATAGTTCTTTTTCTTTGTATTTTGTGTCTACGTGGCATTTTTTCTGGCGTTCTATAGCTGTGTTTTTTCAAGCTCTTTGGTATGTGGTATGGCCGGCATTGTTGGCTTTTGTGCTTACTTTTGTGTTAGCGGCTGTGTATCAACCGCTTGCATTTTTATATGCTGTAAGTTTCTTCTTATTGATTTGGAGAGGATGGCATATTTTCTTTATTTTGCCGGTACTTATACATTTTGATAAGGATAGTTCTCGTACTCTTGTTGCCGCTATTGATTTGATTAAGGGGAATTGGTGGAGATCTCTCGTTTTTGTACTTGGCTTTTCTGTTTTTGTGATGATTCCACAATTTCTTTTAAGTTTGCCTGAAACTTTGTCTTATGAAGGTTTTGTCTCTGTTGGGGATGGAGTGCTTGTAGTATTTTCTGTGTTAAGTTCTGCTTATTCTTTTTTTGTGGTTACCCCTCTTGTTTTGATTTTCTTTTATAAACTTATGCTTTATTTATCGAAAGCTAAAAAAATTACTCTTTAATTTTCTCTTATGTCTAAAAAACCAACGCCTTCTAAGAAACAAGCTGTTAGCTCTACTCGTTCTCGTTATGGAACTTATGTTGCTAAAAAGCGGAAGAAACTTCAAGATACAGTTGCTCTTGATACTTGCTCTGTTACTGGAGAGGTAAAGCTTCGGCATTTTGCTTCTCCGTCTGGTTACTATAAAGGGAAAAAAGTATTTGATGTTAAATCATCTACTCCCATTCAGGAGATTCAGGTTTAGTATTGTGATTTCTTTCATTTTCGTATATGTCTAATAAAAAAGATCGTCATGAGAATAGGGTAGTGGCTATGAAAATACTTTTTTCTTATTTGGTGCGTGAACCAAAGCCTTCTTTCAAAGATTTATTGAATGTTTTAACTGATTTAGATGATTCTGAAATTGAAAATGATTTTGCCGAAGCATTACTTGAATCAGCTTTAGAGAATTTAGGCAAAGTCAGACTTGTTATTCGTGCTTTTGCTCCAGAGTTTTCGTTTGATAAAATAGCTCCTATTAATCGAGCTCTTTTGATACTGGGGATTACTGAACTTAAGTATTTTGATACTCCTCCTATTGTGGTTATTAATGAATATATTGAGATTGCTAAAGAATTTGGAGAGGAAAAATCGGCTGGATTTATTAATGGGGTGCTTGATTCTTTTCGTAAAAGTATTGGGAAAGAAAGAGAGAAGGATGAATAATATTTTTTGTTGATGGCTCAAGATTTTCAGATATTGTGGCAACAGATTGGATTTTCTATCCAGGATGGCAGAATGGTGCAAGAGGCCTTTACTCATCGTTCAGCTGTCAATGAATCTTCTCGTAATCAGCACAATGAACGACTTGAGTTTTTGGGAGATGCTGTACTTGAATTGATTACTACAGAGTTTTTATTTCAGAAGTTTGATTCTCCAGAAGGGGAGCTTACGAATCTTCGTTCAGCTTTGGTGAAGGGAGAGCATTTGGCACAGGTGGCTCGTCGTTTGAGATTAGGAGATTTTTTGATTTTATCTAGGGGAGAAGCTAAATCTGGAGGAGCGGAGAAAGAGTATTTGTTGGCGAATGTTTTAGAAGCTTTTATTGGAGCTATTTATCTAGATCAGGGATTTGAGAAGGCTCGAGTTTTTATTACTCAGTTTGTTTTATGTGATCTGCAGGATATTATGGATCGGAATGAGCATATTGATGCTAAATCTGAGTTTCAGGAGCTGGTCCAAGGGGATTTGGGAGTTACTCCTCATTATCAAGTGGTTTCAGAATCTGGTTTGGATCATGATAAAACGTTTGTTATGGCGGCGTATATTGATGAAAAAAAAGTCGGGAAGGGGACTGGTCGATCTAAAAAAGAAGCTCAAGTTCAGGCAGCGGCAGATGCTTTGAGCAAAAAAGATCAGTGGTTGTGATTGGTGTTTATAGGAGAATGTGCTATTTTTATGCGTGTTATGAAGGCTTCTCGTTTTGTTTTTTTATTTCTGGTATTGGTGCTCGTTGATCAAGTGAGCAAGCTCTTGGCTTGGCATTTTTTTCAAGAGGAAATAAATATATTTACTGATTTTTCTTTCTACTTTACGAAGAATTTTGGAATTGCTTTTTCTATTGATATTCCATTGTGGGTTACGATCGTTTTTACGAGTTTACTTTTAGTTGGTTTGGGATGGATTATTCTCAAAAAGAAAGATCAGTCGCTGTCTGAAAAGGCGGTCTTTGTGTTTTTATTGTCCGGAGGTATGGGAAACCTCATTGATCGGCTTTTGTGGGGTGGAGTAACAGATTTTCTTAGTTTTTGGTCATTTCCAGTATTTAATTTTGCAGATGTTTTTATTACTTCTGGTATTGTAATTTTTTTGTGGGTTGAGGTTTTTAAAAAAAGGAAAAAAATCGACTAGATTGAATCGTTCTTCTTGTTTTTTTAAGCTTGCGATGGTATCCCAAAAAACCGAAACAGAATTTATTTCTTTGTTTTAGTTTTGGGTTTTGTGGTCTTTGTTTCTGTCGACTTTTGTGTAGGAGGCGTTTTTGTATTTCCTTCTTGTGATGACAGAAGCTTTGCTAGACTTGATTTCTTACGAGCAGCGTTATTTTTATGGAGAATATTTTTTTTAGCTGCGAGATCTATCGCTTTTTGTAGTTTTGGAAAAACTTTCTTGGCTTCAGCTATTTTTTTTTCTTCAATAAGTTTTCGATACTCTTTTATGAGTTCTTTAAAATTTCTTTTAGTAATGGTATTTCGTTTTTGGCGAGTTTTTGTTTGTTTTACTCGCTTGATAGCTGATTTTATAATAGGCATGGGGATGAGATCTCAATTTCTTGCCGACTTTAAAGATTTTGTTTGAAAAGTCAACTTTCTCTTGCTTTTTGTCTGTGTGTGGGGTATAATTACGAGATTTATTTCTCAAATATGAAACGAAAAACAACGCTTATCCCTCGAGTCCGATTAATGTGGTATTTTGCAATATCGATGGCTTGGATCCTATCTTTGGCGCTTTTTAATGTCGTTCAGGATGTTGATCAACGTCAGGTGTCTCAACATGATATGAATCTGGTAGAGCTTTCTGCTTCAACAATTCGTCAATGGGGACCTAAGTATGCGAATTACTTTGTGGGTCTTGGGAATGGAATTGTCTTTTGGGGACCTGACTATGCAAAGTCTAAGAATCCCATTTGGATTCGGAAAGTGAATCGCCCTTAAGGGGAATTCGGTCATAACTTATAGACGGATAAAAGAATTTGCTTTTTGTTGACTTTTTTTTATTTAATTCTATTTTGCGTTCGTTCTTTGATATCGTTTCTGAAGAGAATTGACTTTCTATTGGGCTATGGATTTATTGATACGTTTTGTCACTAACTTTGTAGCTCAATATATTTAATTTAAACGAGGTGTAATTGTGAAAACCCGAAATATCCTGTCTCCCTTACGTAAAAAATTGTCCTTATTTGGAAAGTTTTTTAAGTGGTTATTCTTGATAGGGATTCCTATTGTGGGATTTGTTTGGTCATATTTTCAATACGAAAAAAGGGCTGGACTTTTTGAGAGACCGACAACGCGCGGTGTTCTCATTAGCTATGAGAACTTTCTTGAAATTATTCAATTTTCCATTGTTGGAGCTGCAAGTGTTTGTTTTTTGATTGGTTTATTTATCGTTCTTTATCTACAAAGCAGGTGGAGTAAAGAACGTAAAGAGTTTCAATTTCGGCAGAAGAGGCGTAAATAATATACGGTAACAAAGAGTGCTTACAGCGGTGGTAATGGCTTAGGCTTTTATGACCGCTTTTTTTCTTTGTTTATTTACTTTTTCTACTAAAATTTATTATTTTTACTAAAAAATTGTTTATTTCTTATGTTTTTAAAATCACCGACTATACTATGGCGTCTAGATAGCTTTGGTGTTCAATTGAATGCTGGTGCGCGCGACAGGACTTGAACCTGTGACCTTCTGCGAGTCAAGCAGACGCTCTAGCCATCTGAGCTACGCGCGCGTTTCTTTTGATCTTGCGGTATTATATATTTTCTTATGATTACGTCTAGGGAGTATGTTTCTTTATTTACGGGTGACGATTGATTTGATTTTTACTTGACGGAAACGTGTGAAATCGTACACTTTGTGTGGTTTAATCATTATTTAATGGCAAAAGAAGTACGTAAAAAAACTACAGCTGAGGTTTCTACTCAGGATGATTCCTCTCAAGGATCAACGAGAGATCAAAAAAAAGGTGTGATTAAAAAACACCAAACTCATGCGAAGGATACAGGCTCTCCTCAAGTGCAGGTAGCGATTTTGACGCAGAAGATACAAAATCTTACTGACCATTTGAAAACACATAAGAAAGATGTTCATTCTCGTAAAGGTTTGATTGGTATGGTTGGAAAACGTCGGAAGCTTTTGAGATATTTGCAGATGCGGGATGTTACAGCTTATAGCAGTATTACTCGAGCTTTACATATCCGGAAGTAGTTTTGTTCACGCTTCGGGGTAAGGTTGGGTATTTTTCTTTGAAAAATTCCTTGATTTTATCCCGAGGCATGAAAGGTATTTAGAGTTTTTATCTTTATTTTCATGTCACAGGTAAAGTCGGTTTCGGCTGATATAGGAGGAAAAAAATTAACGTTTGAAACGGGAAAGTTTGCACATCAGGCAGATGGTGCTGCGGTTATCACTTATGGGGATACGGTGGTGCTATCGACTGTTGGTATGAGTGATTCTCCTCGAGAAGGGATAGGTTTTTTTCCTCTTATGGTTGATTTTGAGCCTCGTTATTATTCTGTGGGGCGTATTAAGGGATCTCGTTTTTCTAAACGAGAAGGACGACCACCAGAGTCTGCTATTTTAATTTCTCGTATGACAGATCGTCCGTTGCGTCCGCTTTTTCCAAAGGGAATGCAAAATGATGTCCAGATTATTGGGACATTACTCCAAGCTGATGGAAAGCACTCGGCAGCGGCGGCTATGATGAATGCATCTTCGATGGCGTTGCAATTGTCGGGAATTCCATTTGAGGCTCCTGTAGGAGCGGTTCATGTGGGGATGAAGGATGATGGTTCTTATTTTCTTGATCCGACCTTTGATGAGATAGAGTCGGGGAAGCTTGATTTGATTGTGGCAGGAACTGAGGATTCGATTGTGATGGTTGAAGCGGGAGGGGATTTGGTGTCTGATGAGCAGATGTTGGGGGCGTTGGAGTTTGGTCACCAGGCTATTCGTCGGATTTGTGCTTTGCAAAAAGAATTGGTCGCTCAGTGTGACGTTGTTCAGAAAGAACCAGTCTTTCGAGAGATTAGTGAAGAAGCTGAAAAAGCGGTTTCGTCAGTCTTGTCTGATCAGGATTTTGATACGATTTCGGGCGCTACTAAGCCTGAGATTAAGTCAAAAATGAAGGCTTTAGAGATGAAGTTGCTTGATCATTATTCGGAGCAAATTGAACAGGAAGAATTGAAAAAAGGGGATTTGATGGTATTTTTTGAAAAAAAATTTGCGGCTGCTATGCGTCGTCGTGTTTTCGAAAAGCAAATGCGTATTGATGGGAGGAAAATTGATGAAATCCGACCTTTACAATCTGAAGTGGGGTTATTGCCTCGAATCCATGGTTCTGGATTATTTCAACGAGGTGAGACGCAAGCTTTGTCTCTTTTGACAGTTGGAGGACCAGGGGATCATCAGATCTTGGATGATCCAGATCGTGATGAAACTAAGAAGTATTATATTCATCATTATAATTTTCCTCCTTATTCGGTAGGGGATGTTCGTCCACTACGGGGGACTGGACGTCGGGAGATTGGTCATGGAATGTTGGCTGAACGAGCTTTGCGCTATGTGATGCCACGTCGTATTGAAGATGAGTTTCCATATTCGATTCGAGTTGTTTCTGAAATTTTGACGTGTAATGGTTCGTCTTCGATGGCATCTGTGTGTGGATCGACGTTGGCTTTGATGGATGGGGGAATTCCTATTAAACGACCAATTGCAGGTATTGCTATGGGACTTTTGATGCAAGAGTCCGGAGACTACAAAATTTTGACAGATATCATGAGTTTTGAAGATTTTGATGGGGATATGGATTTTAAAGTGACGGGTGATGAACAAGGAATTACTGCTTTGCAGTTAGATATTAAGGTGAAAGGATTGTCTTTGTCTTTATTAAAAGAGGCTTTAGAACAGGCTCGTGTCGGTCGCGAGCAGATTTTGGGGTCTATGAAAAAGGTTATCGCAGAGCCTCGTAGTGAGATGAGTTCATATGCGCCGAGAGTGGATAGCTTTCATATTAATCCTGAATTTATCGGAGCAGTTATTGGAAAAGGAGGAGAGACTATTCAAGGATTGTGTCAGGAATTCGAGGTGACAATTGATATTGAAGATGATGGTTTAGTAATGATTACTGCTGTTAACCAGGATAATGGGAAGGCTGCTCGAAAAGCGGTTGAGAGTTTGGCTTATGAACCGAAGGTCGGGGATGTGTTTGAGGGAACGGTTAAGTCGGTGAAGGATTTTGGTGTTTTTGTAGAATATTTACCAGGGAAAGAGGCTTTAGTTCACGTGTCTGAAATGGCTGATCGTAGAATTGAAAATCCGTCTGATGTCGCTCAAGAAGGAGATAGGGTGAAGGTGAAGATTGTCGGGACAGATAAAATGGGGCGGACGCAGTTGACTATGAAGGGATTATAGTTGATGGTTAGTTTTTGAACAATAGTTTTGTTCTTATTTATATCAGCTTCTTTATTAACGTTTCTTTTGTTATTTTTTCTCCTTTGATGAGATCGTGAATGGTTTTGAGGATGGGCATGTGGACGTGGTGTTTTTGAGCTAATGTAAAGGCGGTTTTAATGGTTTCGATGCTTTCAACAGTACTATTTATTTTTTCCAGAGCTTCTTGAATGTTATATCCTTCTCCGATCCAAACGCCGAGTTTGTAGTTGCGGCTCATGGCGCTAGTGGTAGTTAAAAATACATCTCCAACGCCACATAGACTCATGATGGTGATTTTGTGTCCTCCCATGGCTTGGATGAGACTTCCGATTTCTGCCATGCCGGTGGTGAGAAGATATGCTTTGCTATTTTGTCCTAGACCGAGGCTATCGTGTATTCCGGCAGCCATAGAGATAATACTTCGAAATCCTGCGCATAGTTCGACGCCGATGACATCTAAGCTTTCTTGGACTTTAAAAAATGATGTGGTCAGGGCTTTTTGGCATATAGTTCTGACAATTTTGTGTTTGGATGCGATTATGGTGGCGGTAGGCTCTTTTTGCATAATTTCGTGAGCGAAATTCGGACCTGAGAGCATACCGTACCTTATTTTTGAACCAAAAAATTGTTCAAATATTTGACTGCCGGTTTTGGCCGTCTTGTTTTGCAAGCCTTTTGCCATATTTATGATGATGGATCCTTTTTTTACGAATGGTTTTAAGCTTGTAAATACTTCTTTGAGGCTTTGGAAGGGGGTGGCAATGAAAATAATATCCATCTGGGTGATTGAATTATCCAATTCTTCTTGAGCTTTGATGCTTTTAGGGATTGAATATCGAGGGAAAATTTCAGTATTGATATGATCTTTATTGATGTTTTGTACCCTGTTTTTATGTCTACAAAAAATTGTGACGTCATGATTTTGTCCGGCTACGAAGGCGATAGCTGTGCCAAATTTTCCATCACCAATAATACCTACTTTCATGTAGAGTATGGTACATTAATATAGGTTTTCGTAAATAGGAAAGTGATTTAATGTTGGAGGGTTTTTTTGTTCTAGGACGAAAAAATATATTTATTTCGCTTTTTTATATATGGTGCACGAGGTGGGACTCGAACCCACACGCCTTGCGGCACTAGTTCCTAAGACTAGCGTGTATACCAATTTCACCACTCGTGCGTTTTGAACGTGTATTAAAAAAGCTTCGAGACTTTAGTTTAATTTGAATAAAATCGCAACTGGTTTTGGCTTAGAGGGAGGTTTCTTTGAGGTTTTTTTGTAGGTTTTTCCAGTCGTAGGAGAATTTGAAGTTTTCAGAGGCTCGAATGATAGCGGTGAAGAATTGCCAAAAGTTATTTGATTCAAAGGTGAAGGCATTTCCTGATTCTTTTTGTGGATCAAAATCTTGAAATTTTTTACTTTTTTCTATGATGGGAATAATACCTCTTTTTTGAATTTCCTGTAAGATGTTTTCGTTTGGAAGACTTGGAAAGAGCATGATGTTTGATGATTCGATGATCTTTCTTTTGTTTTTGGGAGTGCTTTCTAAGATTTCGAATTGGTGTGGATATTTTTTCATGGCTTGGAAACATATCCTTTGACTCTCACTATCTCCTTCAGCTAAGGTGTGGACTTTAAATCCTAGTTCACAAAGTGCCTCAATACTTTTTAGGAAGAAATCAGCATTTTTCTTTGGAGTGAGGGGAACGATCATTCCGATGTGAAAAGTTTTTGATTTCGTTGTTTTTGGTTTTTTGGTACTGATAACTGATGTCATGTATTTTGTTTTGAATAACAAATCTTCTTATTGTATCCTAAAAGGGGGTTTTAGTCCAAGAAATGATCTTGCTTTGTATATGAAAAATATTGTTTTAATAGATGGAAATGCACTGATGTATCGATCTTACCATGGAGTAAGAAATGGCTTTATTCCTTTGTTTGACGGGAAGCCAATTGGTATGGTGTATGGATTTGCTTCGACCATACTTCATATTATTGATTTTTTTAGACCTGATGGGCTTTTTTTTACTTTTGATACGAAGGAAAAGACATTTCGTCATGATATGGATGATGCTTATAAAGCTCATCGAGAAAAGGCTCCGGATGATTTTTATGATCAAATTCCTTATGTGTTTGAATTTTTAGAAGCTTTTCATGTACCGGTTTTGACCTGTCCTGGGTATGAATCTGATGATATTATTGCAACTATTGCACTTCAGTCTCCTAAAGGTAGTCAGGTAAAGATCGTGAGTGGGGATTTGGATTTTTTACAATTGGTGTCTGAAAAAATTGTTTTGGTGAAGTTGAATGGAAAAGTCGAACAATCTGTCCTCTATGGTCCAAAGGAGACAAAAGCTCGATATGGTATTACACCTTTGCAGATGATTGACTTAAAGGCTTTGATGGGGGATTCTTCGGATAATTATAAAGGAATTGAAGGGATTGGTCCAAAAACGGCTTCACAGCTTTTGCAGCAATATGGTACGATTGAGGGAATTTATGATCACCTGACGGAGTTAAAATCTTCACTTCAAGAGAAGTTTCGTAGTCATAGGGAGTATGTATTTCATTGCCGTGACTTGGCTCGGTTGCGTACAGATGTTCCAGTAGAATTTTCGTTTGATAATGCTTTTGATTTTATATCGGATGACTTATCTACTTTTTTTCAAAAGATGGCGTTTCGATCTTTGGAACAACGTTATCAAAAGTTGATCAATAAAATTACTCATGAGGTGGTGGGAGGGAGTCATAAAAAGGGGAATGATTCTTGTGAAGTTGTTCAAGCTTCACTTTTTGAATGATATGTGAGGATCTTTTTGTACAATAACTTTTCTGTGAAAGTAGTGATGTAGCTATTTTGCTTTCGTCTAGATTAATTTTTTTTTGAATAGGGGGTTTTTTGAATACAAAAATTGTTTTTTCACCTTTTTTTTCTTTCTTTGAATGTGAAATAAACCCTCTTTCTCTCTTTGTAAAAATGTTCACAAAAACAGTTCATAAGCGGCTTAATTGAAAAAAACATTTGCACAAATTGTGACGCTTTGCTACCGTGGGCTCGTTGATAGAGATTTTGTCAACTAGCACGCAAAAACAATATTTTGCTTTTATAAAAATACACATGGCTCATCCAAAAACACTCGTTGCTCTGGACATCGGATCTTCCAAGATTCGGACGTTGGTGGGGGTAGCAGAGGATAAGCGAAATATCATTAATATTATTGGGGTTGGCATATCTCCTTCTAATGGTGTTCGAAAAGGAATGGTAACTGATATTGATGAGGCTATCTCTAATATTACGGCGAGTCTCGAGGATGCTGAGCGTATGAGTGGAGAACCTATTCATAGGGCTTTTGTGGGCTTTTCTGGACCTCATGTAGAGACGTATAATTCGAAAGGAGTTATTGCTATTAATGCGGCTAATTCTGAAATTACTGAAGATGATGTAGACCGTGTTTTAGATGCGGCGAGGGCAGTTTCTTTGCCATCTAATCGTGATATTTTGAGAATTATCCCCAAGAGTTTTTCGATTGACTCACAGCATGGTATCAAATATCCAGTAGGCATGACTGGAATTCGGTTAGAGGTAGAAGCTCATATTATTTCCGGTAAAACAGCGGCTGTAAAGAATTTAGAGAAATGTTTGAATGAGACGGGTGTTGATATAGAGGATATGGTGCCTTCGAGTTTAGCGTGTTCAGAGTCTATTTTGGATAAGAAACAAAAAGAGTTGGGAGTGGTTTTGATTGAAGTAGGAGCTTGTTCTACTAATATTGCTGTATTTGAAGAAGGATCGATTCTTACTTCGGTTGTTTTACCAGTAGGAGGAGAGCATGTCACTAATGATTTAGCGATTGGTTTGCGATCAGCAATTGATACGGCTGAAAAAATTAAGATTGAATATGGAACTTGTTTACCGGATGATATTAAAGATCGGGAAGAAATTGATTTGTCGGAAATTTCCAAGACAGATAATCATTCTGTTTCTAAAAAGCAGGTAGCTAAAATTATTGAGGCTCGATATCATGAGATTTTTATGATGGCTCGAGATGAACTTCGTAGGATTGGTCGAGAGGGCATGTTGCCAGCGGGGGCAGTTTTAGCTGGAGGGGCTATAAAGATGCCAGGAACACTTGATCTCGCTCGCAATACACTTCAGCTTCCTGTTCAGATAGGGGTTCCTCGCTCGATCGAAGGCATTGTGGATCGTATCGATGATCCAAGTTTTTCAAGTAGCATTGGACTACTTCACTTTGCTCATCGGTATGGAGCGCAACGATCTTTTTTAGAATTTGATATGAAAAAAATGTTCGGATCGGTCTCCGGATTTTTTAGAAAACTTATTCCTTAATTACATTTTTAATACCTTTTCGTATGAAAAAAGACCTATTACAATCGGCAATACAAGCCAAACAAACACAAAAAAGTGATGATACACAGACTCGTTTACAGGATACAACGCCTGATGTGATGTCTGTAGCGAACATAAAGGTTGTTGGTGTTGGTGGAGGGGGCGGAAATGCCTTGAATCGAATGGTAAGCTCTGATTTTGCCAATGTGGAATTTGTAGCGATTAACACTGATGCGCAGGCTTTGTATCATAATAAGGCAGAGAATAAGGTTCATATTGGTCATGATGCAACTCGTGGGTTGGGTGCTGGAGCAAATCCTGATGTTGGAAAACAGGCGGCAGAAGAGTCTCTGGAGGATATTAAAAATGCTTTAAAGGGGTCTGATATGGTTTTTATTACCTGTGGACTTGGGGGTGGTACTGGGACCGGAGCTGCTCCGGTGGTAGCTCAGATTTCTCGTGAATTGGGAGCCTTGACTGTGGGGGTGGTAACAAAACCATTTTCATTTGAGGGTCAACAAAGAGGGAAAAAAGCTGATAGTGGATATGAAGAATTGAAGAAGAATGTCGATACTTTAATTACGATTCCTAATGATCGTATTTTATCTATTATTGACCGTAAGACACCTTTGAATGATGCTTTTGCCGTGGTAGATGAAGTACTACGTCAAGGTGTTCAAGGATTGGCAGATTTGATTACACTTCATGGTTTGGTGAATGTAGATTTTGCTGATATTCGTTCAATCATGAGGGATGCTGGGACTGCTTTGATGGGGATTGGATATGGAGCTGGAGAAAATCGAGCTGCAGAAGCTGCTAAAGCAGCTATCGAGTCACCTTTACTAGATCAATCTGTTCATGGAGCTAAAGGAATCTTATTTAATATTACTGGTGGAAATGACTTGTCTATGTATGAAGTAGATGAGGCGGCGAAGGTTATTACCGAAGCGGCTGATCCGGAAGCAAATATTATCTTTGGGGCGGTGATTAATGAAAACTACGAAGGTGAAATGAAGGTTACGGTTGTAGCAACTGGGTTTTCAGAAGAGCCGAAAAAAAGTCCTGGACATGCTTCTCTCATGCGTCAAGCATTTAGTTTAAACTCTGATTCAGGGAAATCTGAAGGGGGAGTTGATTTGGAAACTCCAGCATTTTTGCGCAATAAGCTTCGGTAGTTCTAGGAGAATCTCATTTCTTCCAGATAACCTCATTGAAGTGTGGATGTTCGTTCTTTATTACGTCTCACAGAGATTGGTGTTTTCTTTATGTTTTCTGTGCTTGTAGATAACTTAGAATGGTCAGATATGATATACTCTGATCGATGAAGGAATTATTGGATATGATATCTGATTTACGAAAGAAGTTTGAAGCTGTACAGCCTTCTCTTCATTTGCGGCAAAAGCAAGATGAAATTGCTTCTTTGCAGTCTCAGATGGAGCAGTCTGGATTTTGGGATGATCAGGGAAAGGCTCAAAAAATTTCACAAAAGATGTCGTGGCTTCGAAGTTTTCTTCAAAAGTGGAATGATATTGCATCATCTTTATCTGACTTGCCAGATTTGATTGAGATGGCGAATGCGGAAGAAATGAAGGATATGGAGGATGAGGCGCGGCAGTTAAAAGATAAATTTGAAGAGGCTGAGACGGAATTACTTTTGTCTGGGGAATATGATCAGGGGAATGCTATTTTGTCTCTTCATGTGGGAAATGGTGGTCAAGATGCAGAGGATTTTTGTCAGATGCTTTTGAGAATGTATTTAAGATTTTCGGAAAGCAAGGGATGGAAAGTAACAGTTTTGGAAGAGTCTGCTTCAGATGCTGGTTTGAAGTCTGTGATGGTACGGGTTGAAGGTTTGATGGTCTATGGAATGCTTCAGGGGGAACATGGAGTTCATCGTTTGATTCGATTATCACCTTTTAATGCTAAAAATTTGAGACAAACTTCTTTTGCTCGGGTGGAAGTATTGCCGGAGATTGAGGATGAGACTTCGGTGGAAATTGATGAAAAGGATTTACGAGTGGATGTATTTCGTAGCTCAGGGAGTGGAGGGCAGTCAGTAAATACGACTGACTCTGCAGTTCGAATTACTTATCTTCCGCTCAATGTTGTCGTAACATGCCAAAATGAAAAATCTCAGTTGCAGAATAAGCAATCGGCGATGAAAGTTCTTAAGTCTCGTTTGTTGAAGCTTCAATTGGAGCAGAAAGCACAAAAATTGGAAGAGTTACGAGGTGACTTGATGGAGGCTGCATTTGGCTCTCAGATTCGGACTTATACATTGCAGCCGTATAAATTGGTGAAGGATCATAGGACTGATTTTGAATATTCAAATCCTGATAAGGTTTTTGATGGTGATTTGGATGGTTTTGTGCAGAGTTATTTGCGGAATAAATAAAAAACTCGAACTTTAATTATAAGTGTTCGAGTTTCTCATGTAACCTGTGGAGAGTGTTTTACTGACAAGCTTCACATTCTTCGCCATTGAGGATAGAACAGACGGTTTTTTCCGCAGTGACGTAATCTTTTGTGGTTTGGTGTTGAGATATTTTTTGTTCTTTGAGGTCGACGGTAGATTTTTGGATTTGGGTGGCACCAAGGGTACGGAGATAGTAGGTGGTTTTGAGTCCCATTTTCCAAGCATATTCGTAGATTTCAGAGATTTCTTTTCCACTACTACCTCGGTAGAAGATATTTGTGGATTGTGCTTGATCAATCCATTTTCCTCGAGCGGCTGAATGCCGAATAATCCATTTGGCGTCGATTTCGAAAACTTCTTTGTATTTGTCCTTGAGTGTTTGAGGAATGGTGGATATGTTCTGAATAGAGCCATCATTTGTTTTGAGTTGTCTAATCATGTCTTCATTCCAGAGATTATGTTTTTTGAGTTCTTCGACTAAGTGGTTATTTATGACTGTGAATTCTCCACCCATATTGGATTTAACGTAAAGATTTTTGTAGATTGGTTCTGTGCAGGGAATACAGTTGGATATATTGGCGATGGTGGCAGTGGGAGCTATCGCCATGCAATTTGAATTGCGCATACCATGTTGTTTGATTGATTCTCGTACTGGTGTCCAGTCGAGCTTGCTGTCTTGAGAGCTTTCTATCTTTTGTCCCCTTTCTTTTTCGAGAAGTGCTATGGTGTCGAAAGGTAAAATGCCTTTATCCCACTTTGATCCTTTGAAACTTTTGTAGCTACCTCGTTCTTTTGCAAGTTGGGAGCTACTGAGAATAGCGTTGTAAGAGATATGTTCCATGATTCCGTCAGAGAGTTCTACAGCTTCGTTAGAGTCGAAATTAACTCCTGCTAAGTAGAAAAAATCTTGTAGTCCCATAATGCCTAGTCCGATTGGACGATGGAGACTGTTTGAATTTTTAGTTTCTTGGGTAGGATAGAGATTAATGTCTATAACATTATCGAGCATTCTCATTGCGGTTTGAACTGTGGTTGTGAGTTGGGCTTTGTCGAGAGTTTTTGTTTTTGTGTTAAAGTGTCGGGCGAGGTTAATAGATCCGAGATTGCAGACGGCGGTTTCTTCTTGGTTATTATTGAGTGTAATTTCTGTGCAGAGGTTTGAGTTGTGAACGACTCCGACGTGGTCTTGAGGGGAGCGAACATTGCATGGGTCTTTAAAAGTAATCCATGGATGTCCTGTTTCGTATAGCATGGTAATCATTTTGCGCCAGAGTTGCTGAGCTGGTACTTGTTTGAAGATATCGAGTTTGCCTTCTTGTCCCATTTTTTCGTATTTTTCGTAATGTTCTTCGAAAACTCTTCCATAAGTTTCATGTAGTTCTGGCACTTCTTCTGGAGAAAAGAGCGACCACATACCACCTTCTTGTACTCGTTTCATAAAAAGATCAGGGATCCAGTTGGCGATGTTCATATCATGGGTTCGTCGTCTTTCATCCCCCGTATTTCGTCTTAGTTCCAAGAACTCTTCTATGTCAAAATGCCAGGTTTCTAAATATGCAACGACAGCCCCTTTTCTTTTTCCGCCTTGATTGACGGCGACGGCCGTATCGTTAGCAATTTTTAGAAAAGGGATCACTCCTTGAGATCGTCCGTTTGTACCCTTAATACGTGCTCCAGTTGCTCTGACGTGAGTCCAGTCATTGCCAATACCTCCGGCCCACTTTGAAAGTTGGGCATTGTCGCCGATGACTTTGAAGATATGATGAAGATTGTCTTTGACAGTAGATAGGTAGCATGAAGAAAGTTGGGAGTGAGTTGTTCCTGAATTGAAAAGTGTGGGAGTAGAATTGACGAATCTCATGGAAGAAAGAAGTTCGTAAAACTCAATAGCCCGTTCTTCTCGATTTGTTTTTTCTCCTAGAGCTAGTCCCATGGCGACTCTCATCCAAAAATGTTGTGGCGCTTCGATACGGATGTCGTTGATGTGGATGAAGTACCGATCGTATAGGGTTTGAAGTCCTAGATAAGCAAAAAGATGATCATTTTCCAATTTAAAGGCCTCATTTATTTTATTGAAATCAAAAGTGAGGAGTTCTGGATTAATGCGCTCAGCTTTTACACCTCGCTCCAAGTTTGTTTGAAAGCTTTCGATATAGTGTTTTTTGAGATTTTTCTCACTAAATTTTTTTTGAAATACTTCTCGGTAGGTTGATTCAAGGAGGAGTCCGGCAGCAAAAAATGAATATTGAGGATCTTTTTCGATAAAACTTTTGGCAGACATTACTAAAGCTTTCGCGATATCTTTGGTTTCTATGCCATCAAATACATTGCGTTTTACATCCTCAATGATGGCAGTAGTGTCTACAGCTGGGTATTTTCGAGCAACTCTGTTAATGACTCTTTTTACTTTGCTTATACGGAAGGGCTCGGTTTTTCCATTTGCTTTTTTGACGTTGAGAAGTTGTTTTTCTAATTTTTTGAGTTGTTCTATTCGCATTTCTGATCGAAGTTTTTCTCGTTCAGCACGGTAGAGGATATATTGTTTGGCGACTTCGAAATTGCCTGATTCGACTAAATTTCTTTCGACAATGTCTTGGATTTCTTCGACAGAAGGGATGTGTTCGATACCATCAAACTCATTGTCTAGATCTGTCAAAATATCGTTGGTCATGCTTTCATAAAAGAAATCTTCTACTTTTATATCTGTGGCTTTGGTTGCTTTTTGGATAGCGAGTTCTATGCGGTTTTTATCAAAGTCAACGATTTTTCCGTTTCGTTTTCGAATTTTGAGGAGTGACATGGTAGAAGAGGGGGTAAAGAAATATTGAACAAAAAAATAGATCAAAAAAAGTGTTGTCGAAGAAAAAGAGGGCTTATCTCTGAAAAAACCCACAGAAGGCTCTTTTTTTGAAACACAATATATTGTGTGTGTTTTTATTCTAAAATACTAAATATTGTGTCGTCAATCAAAATAGAATACTTTTTATTGAGTCTTTATAAATAATATTTTTTTAATATATTTTTGTCTTGTTTTGAAAAATAAATAAAAAGCGGGTACAGTTCGGAGGTATGGGATTTATAGAGTATTTTGTTTTTGGAGTGATGCAGGGGGCGACAGAATTTTTGCCGATTTCTTCGAGTGGGCATATTTTCTTGATGGAATATCTTTTGGGGGGGATGCCTGATTTGGCATTTGAAATTGGTTTGCATGGGGCGAGTTTATTGGCAGTAGTGGTGATTTTTTGGAAACGGATAGTGGTGATTTTGAGAGAAATGTTTTTTGGTTTTTTCAGAAATGTTTCTATGGATCAAGATGCCAATGAAAATAGAAAATTTGGCTGGCATCTGGCTTTAGCAACGGTAGCTACTGTTCCGGTAGCTTTGTTGATTGAGTCTCGATTTGAGTTTTTTTTGACATTGAAGAGCGTAGGAATGATGCTTCTTTTGACGGGATTTTTCATTTGGGGGGCGGAAAAATTTCGACCTGAGAAAGAAAGGAATTTTACATGGAAAGTAGCCTTTCTTTTGGGATTGATACAGGGATTTGCTGTTATCCCTGGTATATCTCGGTCTGGCTTAACGATTGCGTTTTTGATCTGGTGGGGGATTGAGCGAAAAAAATCAGCAGAAATTTCTTTTTTGTTGGCAATTCCTACGATTGTGGGGGCATTGGTTTTTGCGATTCGTGAGTATGGACTGTTGGTTGATTTTTCTTTTGAAAAGGGGTTGGCTTATTTTGTTTCTTTTCTAGTCGCTTTATTGGCTATTAAGTGGATGATGGCATTAGTAAGAAAGAATTGGATTTGGTTTGCTCTGTATTGTTTTGTTTTGGGTGGAGGATTATTAGTGTGTGTGGGGTGTTAGGAAAATTGACATTTTTTTTATTTTCTGTATAAAGGGGGTAGAGTGAATGATATTTTCCATAACGAGTGAGATCACTTCTACTGCAGGGTTGCGGTAAGAAAACTTTTTGTTATTCGAAGATGTGTTTGCTCCTGAGGGTGTCGTTGGTCAAAGTTTTGGCTCGCGGCACCCGTCTTTGATTTATGTGTATTTGTTTGTCTTTTTCTTTCTGTTGTAGCTATATTTAGATTATGAAAAAAGGGTTTTATCAGCACTATAAAGGTGGGATGTATGAAGTTTTATTTGAGGCAAGGCATTCGGAAACTTTAGAAGATTTGATTGTTTATAAGCAGCTTCGGGATGATTCTCTCTGGCGTCGTCCCAAGCGTATGTGGATGGAAATGGTGGAGAAGGATGGAAAGATGGTACAGAGATTTGTTTTTTTAAACGAGTAATTTGAGTATCAAGAGAATGTTTGGCGTAAAGGGTTAAAAATGTTAAAAAGGAGATGCATTTGATATTTTTTTATGAGTTTTGAGAAGGCGGGTGATTTTTTGTTTTTAGCGGCTCAGAAATATAAGTTGGGACATCAAGCTCAGGCATCCTTGGTATGTGAGAGGATGAGGTCTTTTTTTGTGTCTGAATTTCCTGAATTTGCGGAAGTTTGGTTGCCTGATAAATTTAGAGATGGTGTTTTGTTTGTGCGTGTACAAAACTCAGCAGCGGCTTCAGCTCTTTTCTTGAAGACGTATGAGATTTTGGAGGTAGTGAGAAATATGGATTGGCCCGATAATGTGTGTATAGATGAGATTCGGATTGTAAGGGGTATACAAAGGTAAGAGTAAGAGAGTTGTGTTGAAGATCAAGATCCTTGTATGGTTGTTTAAAATACAGGGCTTTTTTTTCTTGCTTTTTTTTGAGGCTTTTATTATGAATAGAGGCGGAGGGGAAGCGTATGAGATATGGTTTTGTTTTAGGGCATGAGAGAGTGTTCTTTGAAACTCCTAGATAGCACTTTGGGGGTGGTTTATTTATTTTTTATGTCGCCCATTGACTTTTATTAAAATCATTTAATAATATATTTGATTTTTGTAAAGATCTGTGCTATAAAGGAAGTAGATGTACGACTTCATTTCGGTATCTTTGTAAAAAACACGAAAGTGAGGTGTGCTCTTTGACATTTCGATTAGCATATATGAGATATACACGGTTTTTGCCGTTTCTGTGATGATATTTATTATCGTTAGAGGTACGGTAAAAACCGAAACAAGAACAACATAAACTATACGGAGATCTAGTATGAATTTACGACTCTTGGTAGTGGCATCTTTTATGATGTTGCTTTGCTCGCCCTTGTTTGCTGCATATGTGTCAATGGAGGATGTTCTTCCAGATTCCCTTCAAGAGAAAATGAGTGTTATATACACTGAAAAAGGAGGGAAAGGTGTCTTGGTTGAGAATGCTTCGTTGCCTTTTAAGTTGAAGGCTGGTGATCAGATTCAATCTGGTTTAGACATAGCGCAGCTTTCTCCAGGATGGGAGGATAGTATTGCATTGGATACTGAGGTTGAGTTTCGTCTTTTTTTTAACGCCGATTTTATGAGATGGATGAAGTCTCATGGAACGGGATTTGAGATTTTTCTGTCGAGTGGAGCTATTCCGAGGATTCTCTTGTTCGACTTTTATGATCACGATGTTAATATCGTGATAGAAGATGGTGACACCGTCGGATACTATGAGCGGATGAGAAGTTTTCCTGGAAGCTCGGTTCCTCCAGGTGAGTATGAAACTCACATCAGGGTGTTTGCCAACGAGACGGTGACGCATCGTCTCGGACAAATAACTTTGTACGAGACGTTTGACAACCCGGTGTTGATATCTCCATCTCCAGCATTTGTTCTTAAGGGAACAGAATTTTTGATCGATCTTAAATCGGAAATGGAAGAGGCTTTTCGGAGCCATCCGCGTCTTGATTCGAATAATCAGTGGGTTCGTTTACACAGTAATGGTAAGAGAATCTTTTCGGCAAGGGTTTTGGCGTTGAATGACTGGCAGGTATCGATTCCTTGGGAATCGATGAAGGGATACATTGGATTTTCTGCAGAACCAGAGTTTCTTGTTCATATCGAACATGGATTTACATACCCCTCCCATGAGGGATATGACTGGATGTTTATTGCAGGAGATGCTTCGGGTATCACGTATATTAATCCTCCTCGTATTTCTATACGTCAAGCCCCTTCGGTTCCGCCGATTACTCAAGAATTCTTTGAGTCAGAGGTCGACAGAACTTTGACATTCGAGTTTGATTTTAGGACTCAGAGGGTTGTGGAAAAATACTTTGAAATTTTTCGTAAAGACGGGACAGTGGAAATTCCTCGCTACAGGATAGACAGTGACTTTGAAGTTGTTGATTTTATGTCGGATGGAGACTTTGTTGCTACTATTTACAAGGTCGAGCCAGGCAGATATTCTGTCGCTGATTCGATTCCCTTTACTGTAGCAACAATCAAGGATACAACGGTAACGAGTGTTTGGGAAGAGATTTCTCAATCGCAGTTGAATGTTTATCCGAATCCGGTAATTGATCGCTTAACGATTGACTTACCTGATCATTTCCTCGGACTCATAGAAGTGCGGGTAGTGAATCAGTTGGGTCAGGTCTTTGTCATAGAGACAAAGATTGAGAGTGGACGAGTTGTTATCGACTGTGATGGCTTTGTACGAGGTCTGTATGTAGTGTATATCAATGCTGGCGCTGAACAATGGATTTCTCCGTTTGTGAAGCACTAGTGGTTGTGTTAATTGAATGTTAATCAAGCCCTGTTTGTCTTTATGGCAAGTGGGGCTTTTTTTGTGTATGTGTTTTACTATTAAACCCCTCTAACTCCCCTTGCAAAGGGGAGCGAAAGCAAGGATTCCTCTTACGAAGGGGAGTATTTTCTGGTGATTTTGTCTTCTTTGTGAATTATCTCGTGTTTGTCCCCCTTGAAAAGGGGGATTGAGGGGGTTTTACTAAATACTGACTTCTTTTTCCCTCTGCTTAATTTTTTCTACTAGATCTTCATATACGCCTTGGATGTTTTTCATAACTTCATGGTTTGTGTAGCGAATGACTTTGATGTTGTGTTTTTTTTGAAGTATTTGCGTTCTGTTTTTATCGTATTGTTCTTGAAAGGAGTGTGTGTCTCCGTCTATCTCGATGGCAAGCTTGAGTTTGGAGCAATAAAAATCGAGGATATATATTTCTATTGGCTTTTGTCGTAAAAACTTGTAGCCTAATTTTTTGTTGGAGAGTATTTCGTACCATATCTTTTTTTCTGGAGTACTTATTTGTTTTCTATTTTTTTGTGCTTTGTTTTTTAAGTCTGGTCGGAAATAAATAAACATTTGTGGTATTTTAGTTTTTGTTTTGTGGGGGTGCGAGAGTTGGATTCATGTTTTTTTCATATAGAAGGAAAAACTACTCAGCTTTCCTTCGTAAGGGAGGAGCTTTGTGTAAACCCCTCTAACTCCCCTTACAAAGGGGAGAACTTGTGTGATGGCTATTTGTATTGATTTGTCCCACTTAGAAAGGGGGATGAAGGGGGTTGAGCGATAAGATTCTTTTCTGGAAGAGAACTTTTTATACAAGCACTGATCTTCCTAGAGAAAAGACCGGTCTTTTTATTTTTGAAGACCGATCTTTGATAAATGATGTTTTTTAGATTTTATATATCTCCACCGAAGGCTGAACCACCTCCTGGGCGTTCACATGTTCCTCCGTCTGGATTACTAGAATCAGGGATCCAGTTGTATCCGGCGGCTTCGTCGCATTTATAAGTACAGCTGGGGACTCCTACTTCTGATATGTGTTTCCAAGGTTGATTGGCATCGGTTGGATTTCCGTATTCACAGATATAGCCTGTTTGGAAGCAGAGAGAAGGTTGCGGTGATGCACAGGCGGGATCCTCACATTGATTTGTGTCTGGATTCCATACTTTTCCAGGCTCTAGGCAACTAATATAGCATGGTCCGTTAGGATCTTTACTTTGCCAGCCTTGATTGGCTTGATTAGGAGTACCTCGGCTTTTATTTAGTATATCTAGAGATCCTAATTGACTTTTTGGAATTTTAGCGCAACTGGTACATTGTTTGACTCCTGGGCGACTATCGTAGGAGAGTTCCGTGTCTCGTAAATCTGTTTTAAAGAATCCTTCTACTGTAGATTGAGAGGGTATTCCTCCATTAAGGAGACGAGTAATCTGCCATTTTCCCTCATCATTTTGTGATAAAAATCTTTGATTTCCGCCGAATAATTCAAATATTCCTGTATTTTCTTCTTTTCCAGGATTTATTCCTAAAAGATCTTCAGCTTCACTTTTAGTGTCGAATTCTTTTATTTGTGGCATAGGAGGAATACTCGTTGGATAGAGTGGACCGCGGAAGATATCCATAAATTTAACGATAGTCTCATAACTGTTATTACTACCACTGTTATTTATAGTGGTTTTAGTTTCATTTATTTTATTTTTGAGTATTTCAATCTTTGCTGGAGTTAATTTGAATTTTGAATTTTGTTGGAGAGAATCTTGTAAATTTTTGAGGAGAGCTTTGAGGTCGGTGACGAGATCGTCTCGGATACTTTGAGCGCTGGGCCAGTCTTTTCCCTCTAAATGATCAATGAGGTCTTCTATGAGTTTCATGAGATCAATAATGTCTTGATTTTTACATTTTGTGCTATCGACGGTGTCATAGTCATCTATTTGTCCATTTCCATTCGTATCTGTCACATATCCTGTGCAGCAGAAGAAACATGGGGCACTAGGGTCGGTGGTTTGCCAGGGTTGGTCTTCTTGAGAAGGTGTTTTTTGTGGAGATGGAACGAGGATGTTGTTTCCTGCTCCATCGTTTTCTGGGGCAGTGGGAGGTTTACACATGAAGTCAGAGCTATCTCCAGTACCAGTTCCGGTGGCTGTTCCAGTACCTGTGGCAGTTCCGGTACCGGTTGAAGTTGTCGTACTGGTGCTGGTGGTTGAGGTACTGGTATTATTGCCTCCTGGATCAAGGATACAACGAACAGAGAAGCCATTATTGGTTGGGGCTTCGACGAAAAGAAGTTCTTCGGCAGTATACATGAGATATCGTCCGTGCGCGTTGGATGGTGGAATTTCAGTAGCACTCCAGAAATTTCCGACTTCGGTAATTCCGCTAAATATGCTACCGGTATAGGCTCCACCACCGAGTCCGGTGAAGTCGGTGCTATTGGTAGCTCCGAGGTTGGGAGACATCCAGTGTGTGGTACCACTTTCTTTAAGAGCTCCTCCTTTGATATTGTTGGTATTGAGATGTGTTTGGAGTTGTTCCCATTCGCTCTGACTCGGAAGATGCCAACCGGAAGGGCATATGCCTTGGACATTGCTGGGGTTGGATGTACTACTACTTGATCCGTCCATAGCGGTATTCCAAGTGTATAGTCGACCGTAGGTATCGCAGTTGGTGCTGTTGTTGTTGTAACACCAATCATTGTTTCCACTAGCATCGTAATTGAGATTTTCTTTCATCCAACATTGGCTACCGATCAAGACTGTGCCGTAGACCTGTGAGTCTCGAGAGTCTGTCAGGTTTGCTCCACAGTTGAAACTACTTCCCCCTCCACCGCCTGGAACGTTTCCACAGTACACTTGCCCGTTTTGTCCAATACCAACGACTACTTGATTATCTGGACAGTAGCCACTATTGTCTGCGAGTGTCGTGACGATGTTTTTGATGGTATTAACGAGCTCGTTGAATTCTGCTGCGGTGACTCGATTTTTCAGGGTGATGTCTTCTTTATCTTGTTCAGGGTCTCCAGTAAAATCTGCTTTGGGATAAATGGTGTCATCGTCTATAGGAAATGAGTCCCCAGTTTGGAAATTTGGAGTAAAGGGAAAAGGTAGGGGATCGCTAGCGATAACGAGTCCTCCGACAGCTAGGAGACTGAGACCGAAGAGCCACCATTTTTTCATGTGTGTTTATTTTAGGCTTATTTTCTTTATTGTATGGCGGTTAGTGGGAGAAGGCAAAATTTTTTTTTCTTTGAGATAAAGATTTATTTGCATATGATGAATTTGCTTTTTTGATTTATGAATTATCTACGAAGTTTCGTGATTACTGGTTTGTTTATGGGATTTTTTGTTTCTTGGGTTTATGCCCAGCCTCGTGTGGCTCCTCAAGTTACAGGAATTGTAACTGATATCGATTATGACGGTGATCGTATTTTAAATGAGCAGGATGAGTGTCCTCGTATGCCAGGTCTTCTTTTGCTTTTTGGTTGTCCTCAAATTGATTTTCGAGTGTTTGATTCGTCGCAAGGTTCTGGTATCATAGTGAACGTGCCTTTATGGGCTTTGGAGGAAAGATTTTCTTATGATGAAGATCGTCAAATTCAAGAAGGAGATTTTTTTAAGGCTGTATTTTTGCATCCTAAGACTCAAGATGTTGTGGGTGAAAGTAATGTATTGCAGGTTGTGAAATGATATAATGGATAAATGTTTTTTGTCTGGTAGAGTTGTAAGGGGTGAGGGGATTGGAAGCAGATTTGGAGTGTCGACGGCTAATTTGGATTTGTTTGAAGGAGGAAACAATATAGATGAAGGGGTATATGTGACTCGCGTGAGAGTGCAGTCTCAAGATCAGTTTTTTTGGATGAAGGGGGTTATGCATTTTGGTCGAAAGAAGACTTTTGATGATGAGTTTTCGGTGGAGGTTCATGTTTTGGATTTTTCTGATGATCTCTATAACCAGGAATTGGAGGTAGAAGTTTTGAAGAAATTGCGTGAAGTGAGAAAATTTAGCGATGTTCATCATTTATTTTTCCAGATTGAGTCAGATATCGTTCAAGCGCGGAAATATTTTTTGAGGGAGAGTGTTTTTTTAAAATGGGATGATTTGAATGATAAACAGAGAGAGAAAATGATTCCTCATTCGATCAAAAAAATTGTTCAAAATAGAAATTTTCTTCATGCTAAAAATATCTTTTTGTATGCACCAATGAATAATGAAATTGGTTTTGTGGAAAATTTGTGTAAACAGTTTCCTGATAAAGTATGTTTTTTTCCTAAAATTGAAGGTGCTGAAATGAATTTTTACAGAGCTTCCTGGAACGATTTAATTTTAGGAAAATATGGTATTTTGGAGCCCCTGGAGGCTGATGAGGTTTTACCAAAGAAAGAGGATGTGATGTTTGTTCCGGCGGTGGCGATTGATTATCAATTAAATCGCTTGGGGAAAGGGGGAGGATTTTATGATCGTTTTTTGTTAAACGTATCTGCTTATAAGATAGCTGTCATTCCGAAGTTTTCGTATGTGGAAATTCTTCCTATTGAAAACCATGATCAGAAAGTTGATGAAGTAATGGTCATTGATTCTGAATAGTTTCGAGCGTGCTTTTGTGAATGGATGACGTTAATTTTACATTAAATTTTATAGTTTCTTGATGTTGGTTTGGTCCATAGACTAAAGGTACTTTTTTATTTTTTTACACATGTTTTCTGGAAAACATCGGTATCGTGTTCGTTTTGTTTGGGTTTTATTTTTTGCTGTTTTAATATTGCCTTTAATTTCTCATGCTTCGTCGCGAGTTGAGGATAATGTTTTGGAAGCTGCTGATCGAGCGGTCCAGGATTTTTTTGCGAGTTCTGTTGATGCAGATGGTGATACGGTGGTGGTAGGAACTCCGTTTGATGACGATAATGGACTTGAATCGGGTTCTGTTTATGTCTTTGTTCACTCTGGGGGGAGTTGGAGTCAACAGGCAAAACTGATAGCTTCTGATGGTGCAGAAAATGATCATTTTGGCTTTTCGGTAAGTATCGATGGTGATACAGTGGTCATTGGGGCAGAAGGTGATGATGGTGGTCGGGGTTCAGCTTACGTCTTTGTGCGTTCGGGGATGACTTGGTCTGAGCAAGCAAAGTTAACCGCTTCTGATGGTGCGACGAATGATAAGTTTGGAGTCGGTGTAGCGGTGCAAGAGGATCGTGCTGTAGTGGGGGCTAAATTTGATGATGATAATCAGATTGATTCTGGATCAGTATATGTCTTTGATCGTTCTGGGACGACTTGGAGCCAATCACAAAAATTAACGGTACCTGACTCGGTGATAGCTCACCAGTTTGGAGAAAAAGTAGCGATAGATGGAGATCGGTTTGTGGCTAGTGCTATTGGAGATGCTAACAACGCTGGATCGGTATATGTCTTTGTGTATTCTGGAGGGAGTTGGAGTCAGGAGGCTAAATTGACTGCTAGTGATGCTTCAGCTCTGGATGAATTTGGTTTCTCAGTAAGTATTGATGGAGATTCGTTGGCAGTAGGATCTCATTATGATAACAATGAAGGGTCTGTGTATGTCTTTGATCGTTCTGGGGGGAGTTGGGTTCAACAAGCGCGATTGTTTTCAGTAAGTGGTACCGGTGAGGATCGATTTGGGCAATCAGTTGACATTGAGGGAGATCGTTTGGTGGTCGGAGAAATGCTGGATGATGATAATGGAACGAATTCTGGATCAGCTTATGTCTTTGTTCGTTCTGAAGGGACTTGGAGTGAAGAGTATCGTTTGTTTATGAATGATGGAGGAGAAAATGATAGATTTGGTGAATGGGTAACTTTATCATCAGATAGGGTTGTGATTGGATCCAAGACTCACGAAGAGAGTCGAGGATCGGCGTATGTATTTGATTTACCGGCTTTGGTTTCAGCAAGTACTTCTTCGTGCCAGATTCGTTCAGATTATGATACGCAGGCTGGAGTGTCTGGGGTCTTTAAAGTTTTTAGTCTGCAGGATTTAGATACGTATGTTTCGACTGACTTTGGTCGCGATGGCGGAGCCAATTACAAACATTTGCGCATTATGTCGAATTTGTCTCGGGAGGTACTTGATATTGAGTCTCCTGGGGTGATTACGGTAGCGAATGGTGTTGATTTAGTGGGGGATTTTGTGAGTTTGGATGGTCGTAAGGGAGTTGCCGATAGTAATCATTATACGATTGATGCGACGGAGGCATGTATTTTATCGGAAGAGGGAGATGCTTTTGTGGGAAATGGCTCCACAGTTACAGCTGATGATTTGACGATTGATGCAGGAGATATTACCAAACTAGCTCATAATGTGACGGTTACGGTTACCAACAATTTCACGTGGGATGCTCCGAGTCAGAGTAAATGCAGACTTAAAAATAGTGCTACGGTAAACTTTGGTAGTAAATCTGGTATGTGTGCTCCGGTGTTACCGTAGTCATAACTGAAAACAGGCACACTAAAAATAGCCGCTTGTTTTATACAGCGGTTATTTTTTACTTTTTCAAGTATTTCCCAACCGCCTTGAGAACTGATTCGGCTTGTTCGATTGTGATGCCGATTTCGGCAAGTTCTTCTGCCTTGAGGCCCTCAAATTGCTTGATTTGTGAAAGTCCGAGTTCGGTGAGCGTAGTTATCACTTCTTCATCAACTCCTTCCAGTTCATTGATGGTCACTTTTTCTGATACTTCTTTTTTGACCTTTTCTTTGGCGACTTCAGGAGCTGCGGATTCATCTTCTTCAAGTGGACCGTCAAAAGTAATGACATCTACTTGCATATCGATAAGATTTCCGGCTAATCTGACGTTTTGTCCTCCTCGACCGATGGTAACGGCTCGCTCTTCTTCACGAACGTAGATTTTTACCCGATCTTCGCCTTTATCTCCTTGAAAGAATTCTACTTTGGCGACTTTGGCTGGTGCGAGGGCGGCGATAAGCATTTTTTTCGGATCTTCGTAGTACTGGATAATATCGAGTCTTTCGTCTCCGACTTCTTCCATGACGGTATTGATTCGCGAACCTCTTTGTCCGACGAATGCTCCTACGGGATCGATAGAAGAATCTTCTGATGCTACGGCTATTTTGCATCGTACTCCTGCCTCACGAGCCATTTTTGCAACATAGACAAACCCCTCTCTCATTTCTGGAATTTCTTGCTCAAAGAGTGCTCTAATAAAGTTGTGATTCGTGCGAGTAATACGGAGTTGAGGGCCTCTGGGAGTGAGTTCTACTTTATCGAGGTAGACTTTCAGACGTTGTCCGGTGAAGTATTTTTCATTTGGGATTTGATCTCTATTGAACAGCATGGTAGTCACACTATCTATTTCCAAAAGCACTGCATCTCGATCGACTTTTTGGACTTGAGCGTTGAGGAGTTGACCTTCTCGATCTTTGAATTTCTTGAAAAGCATTTCTCTTTCAGCTTCCTGCAGTTTCTGGTTCATTACATGTTTTGCAGTCTGAGCAGCGATACGTCCAAATTGTTCATGAGGGGGTACGTTGACAAAAACAGTTTCTCCTATTTGGGCATCTGGGCGAATTTTTTTTGCGTCTTTTTCACTGATATCGAGTTCATGATCTTCGACTTTTTTTACGACTTCTCGTATTTCAAAAATTTTCATTTCGGCGATGTCATCTCCGAGGTGAACTTTTATTTTTTGGTTGGGGGTGCCAAAATCTTTTTTATAAGCAATGGCAATGGCGTTTTCTATGGCTTCTATGACGGTATCAGCATCAAGATTCTTTTCGGCACAGAGTTGATTAATGGCGGCTTGGAGTCGACTTTGCATGGGGAATGATATGTGGGAAAGTAGAAGATATACATTAAAAAACTCTCCCAAAAGACCGATGATTGAGAGAATCAATCATCTTTCAGATCTCATTGTTTTTATTTTTCATTTGTTGTCAAATCTATTTGAAAAAAAAGCTCTCCTCCGAAGTTTTTTGGAAGAGAGCTAGGGTATGAGGGGAGATGTGAGTCATTATGAAAAACCGAATATATACCGTATTGATTGAGATATTTTGTTGATTTTTCGACACCAGGTTCCTTGGGGTGGATTTGCTAAAGACATTTCTAGGGCATATGATTTTATTCCGCGAAATAAGAGGCTTCTGTATTCTTTTTCCTTGTCTTCGGGAGATGTGTTTTGTGCTTTCTTTATGGTGTTTGTTTCTGATATCGGTAGGAATATGGGGACATCTTCTTCAGAGACAAGGATGAATTTTCCTTGTGGAAATTCCTTATCTGCATTACTGATGTATTCGGCTAAGTGATTGGTTTTTTCCAATAAAATCGTGGGAGCGTCTGGTGTTATTACAACTACATAAAGTGTTGGAGTGGTTAGAATTCCTTCTGTTACTAAATGAAAAGCATCGAGGATGTGTTTTTTATTTTGATAATTTATGGGAATTTTTTTGTAGGCTATACCAGATTTTCGTGACTTACATAATGTATTGCCTGTTTGAGGCAATAAATAATTGATGATTTTTTCTAATCCGATGAAGACTATTACTTCATTGATAGCATTTCTGGTCATAATAGACTCCTGTGAAATGTTTTACGGCGATTTGCTAAAGAGCTCTGACTTTATGGTCCGTTTTTGAAATGGGGAAATCTTGGATCCCGTTTGCTTACGGAACATGCTTTGACTAGTCTTTTTTTATAATTTTTTCGATGCTTTTTTGATACTTTTTTCACTTATATTTCATTTTTCATGACAATGATGTCTCTATATACTCGTTTTTTTTCTTTTTTCCTTTTTTATTTACTATTTGTTTTTTAGGGATGAGTTTATAGTTTCTCTTGTGGGATGGAAAAATTTTCAGAACTTCGTGAAATCTTAAACAATGAAATTGCTCGAGGGAAGAAAGTTACTCGAGAGGATAAGAAAATTTTGTCTGAGGGAGATGCTCACTGGCAAACTTATGGAAGACCTGCTGCTGATTTAGGGTCTTATGATCACTATTTTCGAAAACTTCTTTTGAAGGCTTTGGGGGAGAAAAAGGATACGAAGGTAACTTTTTCTGATCTGGTAGAAAATAAACTTCAAAGGAAAAAAGAAAGGAAGTTGGAATCAGGAAAAAAAGAACCTGTTTATTTCTTGGATTTGATGGGTCCTGGAGTTTCCGGATTTGAGAAAGGAGAATCAGTACAAAGAGTTGGATTTGAGTTAGTTGATCCGAGGAATCATTATCATTTCTCTCAAGAGCCGATTGATGCAATAGCAGAATCTATACCCAAAGTGCTTCAGCAAATTGAACATGTTATAGAAGGTAATATTTTTGATTTTTCAGATTGGGAGAAGATACGGGACTATATGAATCAATATGGGATATCTGGTTTTGATATTATTACATGCAGACCTCGCCATCCTTTTGACCTTGATAATCTTACTTATGATCAATCAAAGCAACAGAGCTTTGCTTATAGTCATCCGCAAGAATATTTGTATGTCTTCTTTAAACTTCTTCAAAGATCTTATGGCTTATTGGCTCGTGGAGGAGAAATATATACGCAAATGCCTAAGTTAAATATGGAGCTTGAACGGTACCAGATGTTTTTAGAACAATTTCAGGATGTAATGAAAGATCGAAGGATAGTGAATGACATGATTGTTTATAGACATTCATCAGAAGATAAACCTTCACTTTATGCTTTACGAATAAAAAAATCTCAACATGCTCCTGAAAGGATGGAGAATATTACTTGGAAATCTTGACAAATATTGCCTCATTTTTAATGTAAAATTAAGTTCTCTTGTTAGACTTTTTTTTGCTAAAAAAAAATTGTTTTTGAGAACGGCTCTTTCCGGAATTGTCTTTTTTCACTTCTTATATATGGAGCTATTGATGGCGCAAAAAAATAATGTTCATCGTGGGCAAATATTTGGGCTAGTCATGATTTGGATTCTCTTTTTTGGGATGCTTGTTTGGGCTTATTGGCCATGGAGTTTTTTTGTTCTTGTGATTGGAGTAATCATTTGGATGTTGTGGAGTAAGAAAACCCAAGTTCCGGATTAAAACGTCGTTTTTCTTCTTTGAAGGCGGCGTTTTTTCCTTGCTTTTTTTTGTTAGCAGTCTATAATCCAGACTGCTAATTTATCTATTATTTCATGAACTTCGATAAATGGACCACGGCGGCGAGTCATGCGATTGCTGAAACGCAAAAAGTTGCGGAGGAGTGTCGGGCGGTGAATATCGAGATTGATCATTTTTTGCTTGGACTTTTGGCGGATAAAGATTCGTTTGCTCATAAGATTTTTCAAAAGGTAGGTCTGTTGCCTACGACAATTCAGTCTCATTTCCGAGAGAAAGTGTCGAATTTTCCGAAGATTGAGGGAGGACAGCGAAATCCCAGTCGTGATTTCTCACAAATGATCGTGAATGCCGAAAAAGTGCAGAAAAAAATGGGGGATGAATATTTGTCCATTGAGCATTTACTGGTGGCAATTTTCGAAGGTAGCTCGACAGCGAAGTCTGATTTGGAGTCCTTAGGCTTGAATAAAAAAAGTGTTCAAGAGGCGGTAGAAGTTTTGCGAGGAGGAGAAAAAATAGATTCTCCCGATGGACATGAGAAGTTGGAGGCTTTGGATAAATATTGTGTAGACTTTACTGAACTGGCGGAGAAAGGGAAGATTGATCCGATTATCGGTCGTGATGAAGAGATTCGTCGTACGATCCAGATTTTGTCTCGTCGTACGAAGAATAATCCCGTATTGGTTGGAGATCCTGGGGTGGGGAAGACGGCGATCGCCGAAGGTCTGGCGTTTCAGATTTATAAAAAAGAAGTGCCTGAGTCGCTCAAAAACAAGCGGGTTTTGATGCTGGATATGGCGGCACTTGTGGCTGGAGCGAAGTATCGGGGAGAGTTTGAGGATCGGTTGAAAAATGTTCTTAAAGCCATCGAAAAGGCTGAAGGACGTATTATTCTTTTTATCGACGAATTGCATACGATTGTCGGAGCTGGTGCGGCGGAAGGTTCTATGGATGCAGGGAATTTGCTGAAACCTGCACTTGCTCGTGGAACTTTACACTGTGTCGGAGCTACGACTTTGGGTGAATATCGTAAGTATATCGAGAAAGATCCAGCGTTGGAACGTCGTTTTCAACCGGTTTCGGTGGAAGAGCCGACGTTTGAGGAAGCTCTGGCGATCTTGCGGGGAATTAAGGAAAAATATGAACTTCATCATGGGGTTCGGATTAAGGATGATGCCTTGATTGCGGCGGTGGATTTATCGATTCGTTATCTTCCTGATCGAAAATTACCCGACAAAGCTATCGATCTGATTGATGAGTCTATGAGTAAATTGAAGCTTGAGATCGAGTCTGAACCGGAGAGTATTGCTGATCTCAAGAAACAACTTTTGACTTTGGAAATCGAGCGAGCGGCATTGAAAAAGGAGGGCACGAAAAAAGAACGTTTGAGTGAGATTGAAAAACAAATTGCAGAAATAAAGGATCAGTTGAAAAATTTGGAGGCTCAATGGCAGTTAGAAAAATCGGCTGTGGAAGATATTACTTCTCTCAAGGAGCAGATTGATCACTTGAGACTCGAAGCGGATCATGCGCGTAGAGATTCTGATTATGCAAAATTGGCGGAGATAGAGCATGGTCAGATTCCGGAGTTACAAAAGAAGCTGAAAAATTTGCAGGAAAAGGCGACTGGAAAAAATTCACTTCTTCGCGAAGAAATCACCGAAACTGATATCGCGGAAATCATTGCTCGCTGGACAGGAATTCCCGCCCAAAGGTTGACAGAGAAAGAGTCTGAAAAGTTGGCAAAATTGGAACAAGAACTTCATAAACATGTGATCGGGCAGGAGCGAGCGATTGTGTCTGTTTCGAATGCGATTCGTCGTTCGAGGGCGGGCTTGTCTTCAATGGATCGTCCAATTGGTTCGTTTTTATTCTTAGGTCCGACGGGGGTGGGAAAGACAGAGTTGGCGAAGACTTTGGCGTTGACGCTTTTTGATTCTCGAGAAGCTCTCTTGCGATTTGATATGTCTGAATATATGGAATCTCATTCGGTGGCAAAGTTGATCGGTGCTCCTCCGGGGTATATCGGTCATGACGAAGGGGGACAGTTGACGGATAAGGTTCGTCGGCGTCCGTACTGTGTGTTGCTCTTTGATGAGGTGGAAAAGGCTCATCCGGATGTGTTTAATCTCTTTTTGCAAATTTTGGATGAAGGGCATTTGACCGATAGTAAGGGACGAAAGGTGAATTTCAAAAATACGATTGTGATTTTGACGTCAAATCTGGCGACGGATTTATTTGCGGATGGAAAAGTACCGGATGATAAAACGTTACGAAAAGAGCTATCTCGTTTCTTTCGCCCGGAGCTTCTGAATCGTTTAGATGATATGATAGGGTTTGAGTCTTTGAAAGAGAATCAGATGCGAGCAATTTTAGAGTTACAGTTGTCTGATATTGCGAAGCGTTTAGCGGAGCAGGGGATTACTTTGGAATTATCTGAAAAAGCCAAAGAGTGGCTGACGAAGGAGGGCTATGATCCGGTTTTTGGAGCGAGACCGTTGCGTAGGGTTTTGGAGCGAGAGCTTTTGAATCCTCTGGCGTTGCAGATTTTGGAAGGGACGGTGCAGGGGAAGGTGAAGGCGGATGTCGAGAAGAATCAACTGGTATTTATTTAAAATGAAAAAAGGTGACTTTAGAAATAGTATTTACTTAAAATTATTGGAATATGGTATAGATCATTGCGAAGGTTTTACAAAAGAACAAGTATTAGCAGATTTAGTGTTATCTGATTGGGAAAAAGAATTTGTAATAGCTCATTTTGGTCATGCTGATCGAAATAGAAATTCGGGACTTGCTCCTCTTGAGTCAATTTTTCTTTATAAGAAAGAAGAAACTATTGAAGAGCAGAAAAACTGAAAAACTCTTTTGTCGTATGTATATTATTATATTTTGTCTTTTGACGCTGCTTTTAAGTATATTGATTATTTAGAACTCAAAGAAGCGAGAAAAACTGCGAAACAAGCAAATGACAATTCTATACGAGCTCATACAGTAGCTATGTGGGCTTTGGGAGCGGCTACTGTAGTTCCTTTTATTATTTTGTGGATTGATAAGTGTCTTTTGTCATCCTGAACTTGATTCAGGATCTCAAAGGTAGTTATAAGAGAATAGAGATTCTGAAATAAATTCAGAATGACAAATTGGAATGACTTTTTTATTCTAAAAAATTCTTCTGTTCTTCAATCGCTAATGCCTCCACAATCTTATCGATATTCCCGTCCATGATCGAAGGAAGGTTGGAAAAATTTTGTCCAATTCTGTGATCGGTGACTCTGTCTTGTGGGAAGTTGTAAGTTCTGATCTTGTCTGACCGGTCTCCTGATCCGATGTGAGCGAGTCTTTTTTCTCCTAATTCCTTTTGTCGTTTTTCTTCTTCGAGTGCAAAGAGTCGTGCACGTAGGACTCCAAAGGCTTTGTTTTTATTTTTGAGTTGTGATTTTTCGTCCTGACAGGTGACGACGATACCCGATGGGATATGTGTTAATCGGACTGCAGAATCGGTCGTATTGACGGATTGCCCTCCACAGCCGGAGCTGCGAAAGACGTCGACTCGTACATCATTGAGATCTATCTCTATGACAGACTCCTCGACTTCGGGCATGACGACGACTGATATGGCAGAAGTGTGTACCCGACCTTGTGATTCGGTAACGGGGATGCGTTGGACACGGTGGACACCAGCTTCGAATTTGAGTTTTCCATAGGCTCCAAATCCAATCGCTTTGAAAATGGTTTCTTTGATGCCGCCATTTTCATTGGTGCTTTCAGAAATGAGTTCGTTTTGAAATTCGCATTTTTCACTAAATCGCATAATCATGCGGGCGATTTCTTCAGCAAAGAGACTAGCCTCATCTCCTCCTACTCCAGCCCTGATTTCGATAATGGCATTACGTTCATCATTTGGATCGGTGGGGATGAGGGCGACTCGGAGTGCTTCTTCGACTTCAGGAATTTCTTTTTTAACTTGGTCAAGTTCTTCTTTTGCCAGCTCGATCATTTCAGGATCTTTTTCGGTTTTGAGGAGCTCTTCGTTGCCGATTTTTGTTTTGTGGAGTTTGATGTAGGTTCGTGCAAGTTCAACTTTGTGTTCCAGAGATTTTCTCTTTTGTGAGAGTTTCGCTGCTTTTGCTTGATCGTTGTAGACATCAGGATCTGACAACTCTTTTTCGAGTTGTTCAAATTCTTTGATCAATTGATTTGCTTTGTCTTGCATAGCTTGATTATTGTAGCATGATTTTTGATCAAGTCTATTGGTTTAGATTTGGGCTTATTTTTACAGGGGTTTTGTTTTTTTAACTGATATATTTGTACACGTTTGGAAAATCTTTTTTAAAGGATGTGGGATCTTGCTGGATTATTTGATTTATGAGCATAGCGATTTTATCATCAGGACTTGCTTTTGGGAGGGGATCGGTTTGGCTGAGTTTTCCTTCAAGTTCATTAGCGAAGACGTAAAGATTTTCTTCGAATTCTTCGAATTCTGCTTCGTAGGCTTTTTTAGGATCTTGTTCTTTATTTTTTTCTTCATTGCTTTTTATAACGCTTTCGGTGACTTGCTTTCCAGTGTTTAAAAGATGCTTGCCGTAGCTGTCAATTTTAGTCTCAACTTTTGCTCCTGTAAGAGTTTTTGTATTTCCTAGAAGCTTCCCTATAGATTCTAGATTTTTGAAACTTTTTAGTAATGCTCCAGCTGATCCCATAGTTGCATAAAATTTAAGATTTCCGGTGAAGTCTTTTGCTATGTATTTGAGTGATAGGTTTCCTGACATGGCTGTTCTAACTCCTGTTTGAAATGCTGTGAATGTGAGTGTGTGTCCGAGGACGTGTTCAGCTTCATGGATATACTTGTAGTGATGGGCAAGATGGTTGATTTTTTGAGCAATGCTAGCACCGTGTTTTCCAAATTTTTCGCTAAATTTAGCGACGCTTCCGAGAGGGTGTTCGAGAACGTGAATTCCTTTTTGTACGACTTGAGCTGCTCTTTTGAGTCCACGTGCGAGTCGTGCGAATCTTGGTCCTCTGGCGGCGAGTCTTCCGACAAATCCGGCTCCAGAAGCAGCTGTGCCTAGCCCAGCGGTAACAACGGTGATGGCTACTGTGGTTGCTAGGGCTATGGCGATTTCTCCAGCGAGTTTTTCATTTGCGTCAGAAAGATCAAAATTTCCAAGTCCTTCCATGTCGCTGTAAGCTTTGAGTGTGTCACCGAGGTTTTTGTCTCCGAATTCACGGACACTGGTGGCGATGGATTGACGGAGAGCTAAATCTGTTCCGATGGCGTCGACTATATCGGCTTTGTTGGCAGAAAGTTTGTCGAGGAAGTCGGCGTTGAGTGGTTGCGCGGAAAGTGCTCGCATGATCTGATCGTATTTTTCAGCGGCTTTTTGTTTGATAGCGCCAGATTCTTCTAATTTTCCGGCTTCATTGAGTATATTTGTGACTTGTTTTTTTCCTTCTTCGTTTAGATTTTCGGTGTATTTTGAAGGTTTTGATAATTCCTTTTGTATTTCTTCGTCTGATTTACCTTCATCAATGGCTTGATTAATTGCATCTTGTTTTTGACCGAATGCTTCTTTGAGCATGATGCTTCCTGATTCCCTGTATTTTTCCATTTTTCGAAGAGCGAAGGCTAGGTCTTGATCGCTTGTCGAAATTTTGTCTACGTCTATATAGTTCTTGTCGTAGCTCATGATTGTTTTGAGTTGGTCTTTTGCAGATTCAATGGCTTCGACTTTTCCTGAGTTGAGATATTGAGAAGCATTAAGGAGAGCTTTTTGGACTTCAGGATCATTGCCTTTGCCTTCCCATTGTTCGAAATTTTTAATAAGGGTTTTGAGGCGATCTACTTGTTTCGCTTCTTCAGACTCAGGAGATATTTCTTTGAATTTTCTGAGAACGGGAGAGGCTTTTACCATTTTCCCTGGGAAGGCTTCGGTTATGAGACTGGTGTCGTTAGTAATTCGAGCAAGAAATTCTGATTGTGATATTTTTTGGAATGTCCAACTATATTCAGCATCTTGAGCTCCATCCCATTGTTCAAATTTTGTGTTGATTTCTAAGTTTGGATTGAATCCATTTTTCATTATGTCACTTTGGATTCTCTTGACGAGATTTGTTGTGTGATCGATGGTTTCTTGAGATGTGGTCATATCACCGAGATGTCCAGAGACTTCTTTGAGTTTGTTGAAAATGGTGGCGCGGGCTTTTATTTGTTCCAATGGAACTTGTCCTGTTTCAATGAGTGCCTTGGCTTCTGGGCAGAAGGTGAGAATTTGTTGAGCTTGCTTTCTTTCTTGTTCGGAGAGAGTTTTTAATTGGGGATTGTTTTCAATATCTGTCCGCAATAGTATTGCTCGAATTGATCCTTCAAGGTATTTTTTGTAGGCTTCAAATTCTCCTCGATCAAGTCCTTTATCAAGATCAAATTCAAATTTTTCTCCTGAGTGAACGAATTCGCTGTTAGGAGATTCTATGTTCAGAATAGCGTTATTGAGAAGTTCGCTGACTTTGTTCCATAGTTTTGTTCTTGCTTCTGGATTGTTTTTGAGGGCGGGAGATAGCTGTTCTTGGTAGATTTTATTTCGAATTTCTCTGATCTCTTGAACCATACTGTTTGATTCAGCTTTTTTATCGATTTTGATTTTGGCAGTTCCGGCTAAAGTGGCATGATCCTGCAACCCTTCCCCAGTAGATTCGAATTTTTGTCTGATGTTGGCGATTTGTAGGTGATCATGTTGATCTATGTTTTCATCTAATATGATGCTAGTGATGGCGGTTTCGAGGGTTTGTTTGTAAATACCAAATTCGTTGGATCCTAAGCCTGCTTTTTGACCTTCGATGAGTGCGCCAGTAAACTGAAAGTCTATTTGTCTGGGAGCTTCTTTCCCTTTTCCAGTAACAGAATTTATAATGAGTTCGTTGATCCGATCCATGAGTTTTTTGGGATCGGAAACTTTGTCTTTGAATTTTTCATGCAGATTGTTTCTAAGATCTTCCAGTTGCTTGTATCGTTCTTCGGTTGTTTGTTCGTTTTTGTGTTCACTGTTTTGTTTGAGGGAATTTTTTACGTCTGTTATGACGTCATTATTTGATTTTTCTTGAAAAATAAAAAAAGGTATCTTTTCAGAAAACTTCTGTGATGAGTATGGATGAAAGAGCCCGTTTTGTATTTTTTTCATGATGCTTTAGGTCCAAGCGTCGTTCATTTCTTCTTCTATATTGGCTATTTCTTTTTCTTCTTTCTGGTTATTTTCGACTTCGGCTTCTTTGGTTTGCTCTTTTATGTTTTCATTGACGACTTGATTTACTTCGGCGAGAAAATTAGGATTTACTTCGATTATTTTTTCGAGTAATCGATTTTCGTTTTCTTGATCTTCTTTGAGTAATGGAATGAGAGCATCGAGTATTGGTTCGAGTTTTTCAGGGGGGGTTGATTGTATTTTTGTTTCAACTTGTTCTTTGACTTCGGGGCTTATAATGAAGCTTTTATTGAGAAGTTGGAGAATGGTAGATTTTTTTTCTTCAATCATTTTGTTGCGAAATATCCTTTTATTATACTACAAATCATTGTTTTTTGGTAGTCTTTCTGTAGCTTTTTTGGGGTGTCAGGAGGGTTTGACTCTTTAGGGTAAAAAGTGGAACAATGGATTGTGAATATTTTTTCTTTTTTTGAAGTTCTCAATGTCTTTATTTTCGAGGTTTTGCTCTGTCTTTGAATACGTTGGTCTAATGGGGGGAGTGTTTTTAATTTTGTCTTTTGGTAACTATGTTTCTGCGGGAATTTTGGATGATCAAACACTTTCCAGACTTGATAAATTGGAGCTTGGAGATGTAGATAGTGAATGTTTGCTTGATCTTTTGAATGATAGGTTTGGGTTGCAATTGGGAGATCCCTTGAATTGGGTTGGAGGGGGTCTTAATGCTTTGTCTGGAGGGTTGGACTCTGTTGGACAAGGAATTCAGGAAGCTTCGGGTTTTACTGGAGGAGATCCGAGAGAACTCGACTTTGGTCAAGCTCTAGGAGCTGGTGTGGGGGGAGCTGTTCGTGGAGTTGGAGATATTACTGGTGCTGTTGGTGATGGTTTAGGGGCTGTGGGGGGAGCTATTAATGGGATTCCTGATATTAATAACATTCGGACGAAAGATGTTTTGGATATTTTTTTTCCGGGAAGCGCTCAAAATACTGTTTTTGATGGACCCGGATCAAAGCGTGGTGCTCGTATTGTGAGGTGTCATCTCGATAGAGGACTTTCGACTCAGGAAAATTTGATTTCTTTGATTTTGGGATGGACGAAACTTCTACTTTCTATAGCGGCTATTGCTGGAGTTGTGGCTGGAGTGTGGGCAGGTTTTTCCATGATTACTGCTTTTGGTAGTGATCGTATTGAGACAGCTAAAAAAACTCTTTTGGGAGTAATAGCTGGCGTTCTTTTGATTTTAGGTGCGTATGCTATTGTTAATACTTTTCTTCAGTCTAGATTCGGTCCAATTGCATCGATTCCATTATCATCTCCTCCTGGAGATCAGGAACAGCCTAACAATAAAGGTGATAATGAATCAGAAAATGGTGGTTATGATGATGGTTATGAAAGTTCGGATACTGTTATTGGCGTTTTGCGTGTGGTAGGAGGGCCTTATAATACTCCTCCTGGTCCAGGAAGGCGCTTTCCTACAATGAATTATGATATCGAAGTGAGTTTTAATGATACTGAGCATGGGGCTGTTGAATCGGCTCGTCTTTTTTGTGAGCCTTCCGGTTCGGTAAATCTTTGTGATTTTGAAGATTCTGTTGCAGTGCCTTTTTCGGGAGGAAAAGTAACGTATGCTTTTGGTGTTTCAAAAATAACTGTTAAAGCGCCTCATCAAATGCGACTGAATATTCGTACTGATTCTGGACATATGGAGTCACAGTCTGTTTCTATTACGCCTCTGTATACTGAGCGAACTCGTTAAGTGTTCTTTGTGGTGTTTGACTCTTTTGGTGGAAACGTGGGACAATGTGCGGTGTGTATTTTTTCTTTCTTTTTGAAGCGTTGAATGTCTTTTCTTATGAGATTTTGTTCTTGCCTTAAACAAGCCGTTTTGGTGGGAGGAATTTTTTTGGCTTTGTTTTTTGGTAATCATGCTTCTGCGAGAATTTTGGATGATCAAACACTTTCTCGACTTGATGGTCTGAAACTAGGGGATTTAGATAGTGAATGTTTACTTGATCTTTTGAATGATCGTTTTGGAATTCAGCTGGGAGATCCTTTTCAGTTAGTTGGAGGAGGGCTTAATTTTTTGTCAGGAGGGCTTGATTCTGCGGGAGAAAGTATTCAGGAAGCGGCAGGTTTTTCTGGCGGTGATCCTAGAGAGCTTGGTTTTGGAGAGGCATTAGGGGCTGGCGTGGGAGGAGCTGTTCGTGGAGTTGGAGATATTGTGGGAGCTGTGGGAGATGGTGTAGGGGCTGTTGGTAGTGTTATTAATGGTTTTTCGGATATTAATAATGTTGGTACGGGAGATTTACTGGATGCTTTTTTCCCGACGACAGCAGAACGACCTGTTTATGATGGAGGAGGACTAAGACGTAGTGCTCGTTTTGTGCGGTGTAATATTGAAAAAGGTATTATAACGCAAGGCGATTTGATTTTTTTAGCTTTGCGATGGACAATGTTTTTATTGACGATAGCAGCGACTGGAGGGGTAGTGGCTGGAGTGTGGGCAGGGTTTACATTGATTACTTCTTTTGGTGATTCAGGTCGGATGGAGACAGCCAAGAAAACAATGATTGGGGTTGTGGGAGGAATTATTTTGATTTTGGGAGCATATGCTATTGTTAGCACGTTTATGACAGGACGTTTTGGTGCCGTGAGAGAAGTTCGTCAGGAGATTGAAAAGACTGATGGAGACGGAAAAATCATTGAATTTATACTGCTTGTGGGGGCGGAAACTAAGCGCAATCCTGAAGATGGTAAAATTTATGCAAAGCATACTTTTATGATTAAGTTCACAGAAGATCAAGAGGTTTATGAGAAGAGGGGACGAGTTAATGATGTGACTCTGATGTGTCGTCCAACCGATGGTCCTCTTTTATGTGATCATGCTTTTATTCCTGTATCTCCAGATCAACCGATGTTTACGGTTACTATGATTTTGCCTTATCCTGGGTCTTATCCCGATCAGGAACTGACCTATACTGTTGTTACTGATAAGGAATATCGGGAGACTTTTAAGGTCTTGGCAGAGCCTGCTTTTGTGGAGAAGCCTGAAGAAGAAGGAGGAGATGGTGCTGGTGAGAATGATGACGAGGATGGACAAGGTCGAGATTCTTCTTCTGGAGATGGGAGGGAGAAAGATGGTTCTTCTGGTGGTCGGGATGGGGCGGGTGATGAAAATGAAAATGGAAATGAAAATACGGATACGGATAGTTTCGACTCCTCAGAGACTGAATCTCATAGAGAAGCTCGAGAAAAGTATCCAACTTCATTTGATACATCTCGAAAAATTTTTGAAGATGCGCAAGATCCGGATAATGGTCGAAATAAACAGATAAAGTTTTCAAGTGATGATGTGCTTATTGTTGCTTTGGAGCGAAGATTGATTCGGACTACGGGGACAAAAGAATCACTTCCTGAAGATAAAGGGTTTGAAGCTGTTTTTGATATTAAACTTCGTACAGAACATCCTGATTTTAAAGATATTAAAGAAATATCTTTTGAATGTCAGGGTCCTGGTGGGGGAGCGGGAAATCATTGCGCTCGTTCGAAATTTAATTTATCTCAGTCACGTATCGGAAGTAGCGCTGCTCGTTTTGTTGAATTTCGACCTCCAGATAATTTTGATTTTGAACCTTTAAAAGATTCTTCTGGACTTGTGATAGCCCCTCGTCATATTATAAAGGCGGTTGTTAAGACTTCGAAGTATACAGAGACAGAAACCTTAGATATAATTCCTTATTACTATTATGAGTAGTGTTATGAAAAAATTTATTTTCGCTTTGATATTTTTGTTTTTGGGCACTCAGTTTGTTCAAGCGCAAGATTTATTGTCTCCTTTAGATACTGCAGTGAATAATGTTGTGGATGATCTTTTTGGTCAGGGACCGGTGCCTGATGGTTCTTTTTCATTACCTCACCCAGGAGAGTTTAATCAGATTGGTGATAATACCTCATTACGTCAATTTATTTTGAATGTACTAAACTTCACTTTGTCTTTTTTGGGATTGGCTGGAGTAGTTGCAATTATTTATGCTGGTTATTTGTATATAATTGTTGGAGGAGAAGATACAGAAAAGGCAAAGAAAATTATTTTGTATGCGTGTATTGGTATTTTGGTAGTGTTGGTGTCTTTTGCATTGGTTAATACTTTGATTCAAAGTGCTGGTTCTGGGGATGATGATCGGAGTGGGGCTGAGTATGATTATGGCGATCCGGGTGGTGATTCCGAGGAAGATGATTTGTCGGAAATTTCTCCCGGGCTTATTACAGCAGAGGGGGAGAGTGTGGTAGATTTTGGAAATGGCTTTGCGATTCCTTTTGAGACGGCTTTATCGGGGGTAACATTTAATCTAAATACGAATTATAATGAAATTTTGTGGGATTTTGGTGATGGTATTCGAAGTTCTGAGGGGCCAGTTGAACATCGATATGGACAAGAAAAGGCTTATAGAATTAATGTAGTAGCTTCTACTGATGATGGTCTGATTCGAGCTTCGAAGACGGTTATGGTGGGGGGGGTAAAGGCTGTTTTTCGAATGAATCCAGGACGTCCTTTGACTAACCAAAAGGTTACTTTTGATGCTGGAATGTCTCGTGCTGTTATTGGATCAGTGGTGGACTATACTTGGACTTGTAAGGTTTTGGGGGTGGAATCTGCCGGAATTGGTGATGTCGCTAAGAATGAGTGTTTTGTTGAGGGAAAGGGACCTGTATTTGTTGCTTCTTTTGGAGCGGGGGGGCAGTATGAGATCACTCTTACTGTCCAGTCAAATTTAGGTATTAGGAATACGACTACCCAGGTTTTATCTGTGAGAGGGGATCCTAAAAAAGAAGAAGAGGAAGAAAAAGATTTAAAAGCTGATTTTCGTGTACCTGCTTTTGTGGGAATTGGAGATTCATTTTCTTTTCGGGCCCAACCTCAAGATGATTCTTTTACTTATAAATGGGAATTTTCGGAGGCTGCGACAGTTCTTGATGATCTTTCTTTTCCGATTATTCGTGCTTTTTTCTCAGAGAAAGGGGCTCATAAAGTGACATTGACAGTTACAGATTCGGAGCCTTCTGATGATGGCGAGATTCGTTCTGATACAGTTTCAAAGATGGTCTATGTGCGAGAAGATGATTTGCCTTTGGCTCGTATGAAAGTTACGCTCAATGGTTCGGAAGTTTTACCACCGTTGGATATTGAGCGACCTATTTCGGGGCTGCAGTTTTCGTCTGAGTCTATTGATGAACAGGGTAATGCCGGATCGAGTGAGAGTCTCACGGAAACATGGTCTGTGAATCGTAGGATTGTATCTGGACCTGAGAGTATTCCTAGATTACTCACGAATGTCGGACATCATGAAGTTGTATTGAAAGTATCTCGTCCGGGAAATCCGAATATCAGTGATACAGATCGTTTTTCAATACATGTGAAGAATGTTGCACCTTTGCTTGAAGCTTCTCAGATTATTTATCCGACAGAAGGTCCTGAATTTGCGGTGAATTTTCCGGTGGAAGTCCAGGGAGCTACTGACCCGGATGGAGAAATTGTGCAGTATAAATTTGAGATAATGGAGCAAAATCGTACAGCTGATGTTCAGATCTCTGAATTTCCTGAAGTATTTTTTAATCTGACACAGTTTTTGGGAGAACATAATTATTCGGTTCGAGTGACGGTGAAGGATAATGATGGAGCTTTGACGACTCGGACTAATAGAGATGAATATTATGTTAATAATCATAGTATCAATCATCCACCGAAGGTAGAAGTTGTACCTTTGAATGGTTCGAATGCTGGAGATACTGAGACATTGTTTTCGTTTCAGGCGGTGACAGAAGATGAAGATGGAGATAGACTTTCGTATGAATGGAGTATTGATGGGATTGATGAAGTCTTTCCAAAGCGAAGTATTTTACATTACACATTTCTTGAACCTGGAACGTATACTGTTTTGGTGACGGTGACTGATGGAATTGATGAGGTGACGGAGTCTCTTGCGGTTACGGTTAATGAAAAGGTGGTGGAGTTGCCGGTGAATTTTGATACAAATCAAAATTTTGTCATTCACAGACCTTTTCAATTGCGAGGAGTAAGCGTAGGAGCTGTTCGATACGTGTGGGAATTTGAGATGGATGATGGTGAGATTGAAGAAAAGGAAGGTGAAGTGGTGCGGCATGTGTATAACTCTGTAGGAGAAAAATCTGTGACTCTCACGGTGGAAGATAAAGATGGAAATACGAATTCTGTGACCAAGACTATTGAGGTAGAAAATGATGGTCCTTTGACCGCTTTACCGGTAGTACGTGTCAATGGAAAGGAGCAGTGGATCGGTGATATTATTGAGTTTACGGAAAAGGATGCGGTGGTATTTTTGTCTCAATCGGTGGATCGTTCCGGAAAGGTTTCTCCGAATAATAACTTGGAAGAGATATGGTATCTCAATGGAACTGAGATTGAGATTGATCGGATTGTAGAGGCTCTCAAGCTTGAGCAGACGGCGACGATTCGATTGGTTGTGAAAGAGAAAGGGGCGACTGGTGTTCGTTCTACTGATGAAAAGGCGTTTCGAATTCGAAAAGTTGAAGAAAGGGTCGTTGATAAAGTTCTGCCGGTGAATTTTGATACGGACCAGCTTTTTGTAGTTGGAGAATCTTTTGCATTTCAAGGAGTGAGTCCGAATGCGATTTCCTTTACTTGGTCTTTTGCGTCAGACAGTCCTGAGACACAAAATCCTTTGGAAAAAACTGGGCAACGAGTGGAGCATGTCTACCAGACTCCTGGGGATAAAGAGGTTACTCTCACGGTTTCTGATAGATCGGGGAATACAAATTCGGTTACGAAAACGATAACCGTTCGTACGAATGGAGAGCCGGCGGCATTGCCTAAAGTGATGGTAAATGGAGAAGAGCAGTGGGTAGGGGATGTGATCGAATTTTTGCCTGATGATGAGGTTTTATTTTCTTCTGTATCTATGGATCGAGAAGGAAATGTATCACCGGATAATAAACTTGAGGAAACTTGGCTTTTGAATGGCGAAGAAATTGCTCCTGATAAAATTCTTTCTAATTTGGTTCTTGATAAGATTTCTTTTGTAAAATTAATGATTGAGGATAAAGGAGGTATTTTTAGTCGTACTTTATCTGATGAGAAGAAGTTTTCGGTGCGTTTGGTTACTCAGCGTACGGTTAAAAATGACCCTCCTTTTATTAAACGTTTTCAGGTTTCTCCTTACGGACAAGGAATTTTGGAGCAATCGATTCGTTTATTTGCTGAAGTGTCAGATAAAGAGGATGATCCATTGAGTTATATCTGGCATATAGCGGGTCCTAGTGGTGAAGAGCAAAAAGAAGAGACTGAGATTGGAATACTGTCTTACACGCCTGATGTTCTTGGTATCTACACTTTTTGGGTGACAGTGACGGACGGTTTGAATACGGTCAATTCTCGTCAACATACTTTGGAGGTAGTCAATGAGGAGGATGCTTTGCCTAACGTGTCTCGTATTCAAGTTACACCTTCTGAGGGGAATGTGGGAGATATCTTTGTTTCTACTATTCGAGTAGGGAGTGCTCGTCAAGAAGGGGTTCAGTTTGATTGGACGGTACAACGACCCGATGGAGAAATTGAAACGGTTAAAAATAGAACTACTTCTTTTTCTTATGAGGCTAAAATACCTGGTCAGCATTCGATTTTTGTGACGGTTCGAAATGAAAAATATAGTATCGATTCACCAGCGGCTCAATTTTCTGTCTTAGATGGAGTAGCTCCTTTGGCTGTTGTTTCTAATCCTTCATCTCCTGGACGGGCAAATGACCTTGAGGTACCACGTCAATCATCTGAGTCTGTCGTTTTTACTACTGTGGATGGTACTCGTATGAATTTTACTCAGTTTGTGATATTTCAGGCTACTGAGACTTTAGAGCAATCTCAGCCGGAAGTTGTTGACGGAAAATGGAGTCTTTCTCCGCCAAAATCGTTTTCTTCCTCTTCCTCTTCAAAAACATCTATTTTGGATGATGAAGGTGTCCCGATCAAGATTGTAGCTTTGGTGCGGCAAGATGCGCCTAAAGGTCGGTTTTGTAACATTTCTAAGATTTTAAAACCAGTTCGATTTTCTGATGGAGAATCTACTTTTTGTCTTGTGCTTGAGCCACGGAGTAGTGTGCTGCGGGTGAGCAAGGTTTTGGAAGATTTGAAAGAGGGGCAGAAGATTTTCCCGGGAGATAGAATTACGTATACAATTCGAGCAAAAAACCCTAAGAAGGATAATTCTACATTTGTGATTTCAAGTATTTTACCTGATCATGTTCAGTTTCAATCTGTGACTCCGGAAGAGTGTTCATTTGATGGACAGAGAACGGTTACGTGCCAGTTTGGAGAAAAAGAACTATTTCCTTTGGAGACTCATCATACGGAAAACCTTTTTGTGAAACCCGCCCAATCGAATTTAGGTGAAAAATTCCTCTTGTCTGTAAAACCAGAAAAAGAAAGTCATACTACTTTGCGTTATAATTGGCGGATTATTGATCCATTGGGACAGACGACCGAACGTTCTGATGCTGGATTCTTTATCCTTCATATTCCGAGCTCAGAAGGACTCCATGTGGTGGAGGTAGATGTATTTGATGGAGAAAAGACCTTGACTTATGTGACTGAATTTCGGGTAACTTCTCAGGAAGAAGGGGATTAACTCTGGAGAAATAACATTGACAATAGCTTTGGTTATCGGTCATTATATCTAGTGAAAAAATAAGGTCATCGTTATGGACGAAAATACAAATAAAAATGATTCATTTGAGGCAGAAAATATAACTCCTGAATTAGGTGAAGGGACTCCTGAGGTTGAAGAGAAGTCTTCGGAAAAACGGGAAGTTCTTTCTTCTATGCCGGATGATCAGGATTCTGTTCTTGTATCTTCAGAGCGTTCTGGTGATTCGAGAACCACGAGTAATAGTGCTTTGTTGAAATGGTTTTTGATTTTAGGGGGAGGTTTAGTTGTGCTTTTTTATGCTGTGCTTTTATGGGGGCTTTTGGGAGGTAATATTGATAATCCTTTATTCAAAATTCTAGGCATTGGTACTGGAGATTTAAAAGAAACTCTTTTGGTTTTGACTCACTCCATTTTTGGATTTTTGGCGCTTATTTTTCTTATTTCTACTTTAGTAAAAGTTTTTCAGTGGATTATCATTGAGAAAAACGCGGCGAATCGAAGAAACCTTTTGATTCGTTCCGGTCTCCATTTTTCTATCTTTCTTGGTATTTTTGCTTTGTGGTTGATGTTTTTCTTTTTGATTACTAATGCGAGTATTGATCCATCGGCGAATCAGTTTGATGATTCTATGATTGTTACCATTCCTGATAATACTATTGGCTTAACGGCTCCGATAAGGGTAGAGTTTGATATTACTGAAGGTTTGTATAAAAAAATTGATCAAGATTTAATTCGTCAGATTAGTTGGGATTTTGACGGTGATGGTGTTTTTGATGCTGCGGGGACGAGTGTGGTGTACCGTTTTTTAGATAAAGGGGCTAATAACGGTCGGTATAATGTGGCGGTAACAGTGGATTATTTTTCTCCGTCTGCAGATGAAGAAAAATCATTTACGGTTACTCGCGATGTTATTATTCTGAATGAGTCTGTGATTGCAAATATTACTGCGGACAAAGAGTCTGGACCTTCTCCTTTGTCGGTTGAGTTTAGTGCGACTGGATCTCGGGATCCAGATGGAAGTATTGTTTTTTATGAATGGGATTTAGACGGTGATGGAGAGTATGAAGTTTTTGGGGAAGATCAATCTGTAGCGAGTAAAACTTTTTCTCAGGTGGGAAATTTTCTTGTGCGCTTGCGAGTTACAGGATCGAGTAATGATGTGTCTACTGTGGAAAAAACGATTGTAGTAGGAGACTCCAATCAAAATATTGTGGCAGAGATTTTTTCCGATCAAGGATTTGAAGGGGTGATGCCTTTTGAGGTGACGCTTGATGGTGGACAGTCTTTTAGTCGATTTGGAGATATTATTTCTTATGAATGGTTTGTCGAAGGTGAAAAAGAGCCGGTAGCAGGACGGACGATTAAGCGTGATTTTCGAAAGCCAGGAGAATACGAAGTCTCTCTGACGGTCGAAAATGAGAATGGAGAACGTCATCGTGCAAAACGGACTATTGTGGTAACAGATAATCAATTGGGGGCGGTGGTAGATATTCGAACACAACCTCCTTCAAATAAAGGTGAAGTATTGCGTGGTTTTGCGCCTTTTGAGGTGAATTTTGATGCGACTCGGTCTACGATTCAAAATCCGATTGAGTGGAAGTGGGATTTTGAGGATGATGGTCGGACTGATGATTTTTCTCCCTCAGCTCGCCATATGTATAGAGAGGCTGGTACGTATATGGCTCGTCTTACGATTGTTGATTCTCTAGAGCGAGAGTATTCTAGTATTAAGCAAGTAGTAGTAGATCCAGTGGGAACGCAGGCTAAGATTTCAGCGAGTCAGTTGACGGGAACAGTTCCTCTTTTTGTAGAATTTGATGGTTCAGCGTCTCGTACAGATGATGGAGACATCGTGACGTATGTATGGGAGTTCCCTAATGAAGATCCTTTTAATTATGATGCGAAAGTATCGTATGAGTTTGATTCGGTGGGGACTTTTCCGGTGCGTTTACGGGTTTTGACTTCTACGGGAGATTCTGCTGAGACTGAGGAGACGGTGGTGGTTCGAGCCAAGTCTTTACAGGCTGAATTTGAATTTTCTGCTGACAGAGATAATTCACTTCAATATTCTTTTGATCCATCAGAATCTACGGGAACTATTGTTCGGTATCAGTGGGATTTTGGCGATGGAAAAACATCAGATGAAGTTCGTCCGACGCATATTTATTCTCTTCCAGGAGAATACAAAGCTTCTCTCAAGATCACGAATTTGAAAGGTTTGGTTTCTCGGAGGACAAAGACTATTGTCATTGAATAATTTGACCCGTTGGGGGAAATTTTTACAATACATGGGCTCTTTGTGTCGTATTCCAGCGAAGCGCGTGTCGTATAAAGGCTATTACCCCGGCCTTCCAAGCCGGTGATACGGGTTCGATTCCCGTCACGCGCTCCAAGAAAAAATCAGTGTTCCCAAAGGGGATAGTGATTTTTTCTTATTGTCTTATGTAGTTGAGATAAGAATTTCTCATCACGACACGGAATTAAATTTTTTCCTTCTGTTTTTTGAGAAAGTTTTGATGATGAGAAAAAACTTTTCAAAGAAAGGAAAAAGTCTTACCCTAAGGAAAACAAATATATTGCTTTTTGCATGATGGACATTTTGATTCAAGTCTCCATTTTTGTTATCAGTTTGGGGGTATTGGTAAAGGCTTCTGATTATTTTATTCAGTCGGCGGAGAAGATAGGGAAGTTTTTTGGGATTCCGGCGTTTATTATCGGAGTGACGATTGTGGCTCTGGGGACGTCTTTGCCAGAATTGGTGTCTTCGATTTTGGCAGTGGTGCAATGATCTTCGGAGATTGTGGCGGGGAATGTGATTGGTTCGAATATTGCGAATATATTTTTGATCTTGGGGATTGCGGCTATTTTGGGGAAAAAATTGGAGATTAGTTATGAATTGATTCATGTGGATTTACCGATTTTGGTGGGATCAGCAATGCTTTTGTTGTTTACGATCTGGGATGGAGTTTTTACGTGGCGGGAGGGGATTATTTTATTGCTGGGGATGGTGATTTATCTGTGGTACACGACTGCTTCTCAGAAAGATTTAGAATCTCAGCAGACTCAGAAGAAAGCTGTAAAAACAAAGCGAGAGAGTTTGTCCTGGAAGACAATTTTTGTTTTATTGGCGAGTTGTGTTTTTATCTTTTTAGGCGCAAAGTTTACGATTGATTCGATTATTGAGCTTTCTGCGATCCTCAATATTGGGACAGAGATTATTGCTATGAGTGCGGTGGCGCTTGGAACGTCTTTGCCTGAATTGATGGTAACGATCTCAGCCGCCAAACAAGGAAACGCGGAGATGGCGGTAGGGAATGTCTTGGGTTCGAATATTTTTAATTCTTTTGTGGTTATGGGGGTGCCAGCTTTTTTCGGAAGTTTGAGTATTTCTCAAGAAGTTTTGATGTTCAGTTTTCCGGTCATGATCGCGGCGACGCTTTTGTACTTTTTTATGACTCAAGAAAAAGAGATTACGAAATGGGAAGGATGGTTTTTGATTTTGTTTTATGGTTTTTTCATTGCGAAGATATTTGCTCTTATTTAGTGTGACTCATGAAGGTTTAAACAGTTTCTATTGGTGGATGGTTTCAGCGGACAGGTCTGCATTTGTTTGAGGTGTATGATTTTTTAGATACGCGAACAAGTCCTTTGGATCTGAATAAAAAGAAACTAGCGTCTCTTCATGCGAATCTTGATCTGGATTCGTTTGAACTCAAGGTGGATTCGATCGAATATGTGGAGATGATTACCTGCAATGGGATTCGAATAAAGCTTTTTGAGGATGGCTTGATTCTTTTGAGTCGATCAGCTGCAAAGATCAAGGATGATATTGGAGTATTGCGTTCTTATAATAAGGAAAAGCTTTCTCCGGTGTTACAGTATTTGTTTAGTTTAGGAGCTCCGATTCCGAAAGAACTGGTGAATGTGGAGACGATTTATCCTTATTTTGTGGTTCTGCAGAAGGCGAAGCCCAAGGAGGTAAAGGATCTTTTAGCTGAGTTTGAGGAGTCACAGACATTTGAATTTCATAAAAAATCGTTTGAGATTTATCGAGGAGATAAGCTTTATTTGATCAATAACTTATCGGAAAGCGATCGGATGATCGAGCGATTGATTGAGGAGCGGGTTTTTATTCGTGAATTTAAAGGACAAATTCATCGCTATCTCAACCTTCATCGGTTTATCTGGGAACGGATTGCCGAAGTGAAGGAATAAAAGAAGATTTATGCTGCAGAGGCGGCAGTGTTTCTGAATCGTTTGGAGGATTATAAAAAAACGATTAATTTGATTGGAACTCGTATCAACCAGATGGGGTTGTATCTTCATACGCGTCCAAGTATTTTGAAAAAAGAAATATCATTCCGTGAATTGGGTGATGCGTTTGAGTTTAAGTATGACACGATGCAAAATACTTTGAGTTATGTGAAGGAGGTTTGGACAATGACAGAAAACTATGTTAATTCGGCGATTGAGGTTTTTACGGGTATTCAGAATCGTGGAACCAGCCAATCTGTGGAAAGTTTGACGATTATTACTTCGATGGGTGTGGGAGGAACTATTTTGGGACTTTTCACAGAAGAATTACCGTCTTTTACTTGGAATGGATTGGTGTACTTTTTTATTCTGGTGGCGGTGGGGTATATTGCGAAAAAACTGTTGAAACTTTTTTATAGGAAGAAGAAGTATGAAATCAATGACTCAGAAATAGATACCACTATTTATTGGGGTAGGTAAGTGAGAGTGGCGATTGTTTGCTTGATTTTTGCGAGAAGGAGGGTATTTTTTGTGTGAAGACTATGATTGAGATTGGTAACTTTCCGGTATTACGAATAGATGGGGAATCATCAGAGCTGACGATTGCTGCTGGGTGTGTGATAGTTCAGGATGGGAAGGTGCTTTTGATTCGTGATGATAAGGATGATTTTTGGAAATTTCCGGGAGGAACGATTCGTACTGATGAATCATGGGAGCAGGCGGCTGTCAGAGAATGTTACGAAGAGAGTGGATTAACAGTTTTAAATATGGATGACCTTCCTTTTGTACTTACGTTTGAAAAGGATAAAGAGGGTGTAAGAAAAATGTATATTTTAATACACTACTTTGTTCAAAAGTATGAAGGTGTGATGAATCCGATTCGTTTTGACGTGGAGGTTTGTGAGTGGTTGGATATTGATGATTTACCCGAGGATTGTGGTCCGAATGTGAAGCCGGTGGTAGAGCATTTTGTGGGTTAGTTGCTTGGTTTTAGAAAAGAGATTTTTTTGATTGATTTTTCTCTCTTTCTTTTTTTTATTTTTGAACTATAATTTTGTTCGAAATGAGAAGATTATTACTATTGGGACTGTTATTTTTGAGTGGGACGACGCAAGCTTTTTTTGTCGGTGATGGTTTGGAGCGTATCAATCAAAGAGTGGTCATCGAGGTGACAGAGGATGAACGTTTGCTCATTGAGATTCATGAGACGATTCGAAATAATTCTGATCAAAATCAGGATGTAGTGTTGTGGTATCCGTTACGACCAAATGCTCAAGATGTTCGTTTTTTTGTTGATTCACAAGCGCGTTTGTTTGACACTTTGACAGGTCAGGATCGATTGGAGTTGTTGTTTGACCAAGCTCAAAAGCATCAAGACCATCGTTTTTTTCGGTTGGGAGGATATGGTTTTCCAACATTATTTCAATCCCAACCGCTTGTTTTTACTCCTGGTAAAACTTTAAAGACAAAACTCTCGTATGAGGCGCGTTTAGATTTTATGGATGATTGGTTTTTGGGAGAAATTTTTTTAGATGATGGTATTGCGGCTGAGCATTTTGAAATGTCTTTGTCTATTTCAAGCGCTCATATGATTCGTCATTGGTTGGTGCCTTTTTCGACTGATGCTCTGATAGATCGACAAGACAAACGTTTGATCTGGTTTGTAGAAGAAGATGATTTTGTGCCTTCACAAAATATAGCTTTTTTCTGGTCTTCAAAAGAAAGTCCAACATTGCAATTTCCTTTTTTAGGAAAAACATATCGAGCTTCTTTTTTTGAAATTCCAGAGCGGAAAGAAATGAAGGAGGTTCTTTTCTTGATTGATCGATCTGGTTCACTTTTGGGTGGAGCTTGGAAGAGGACAGAAGAATGGCTTCGTTTTTTGTTTGAACATTTGGGGGAAGAGGTTCAAATTCGAGTTGTTTTTTTTGATGATGGAATTCACGAGTATAATGATAGCTTTGAGGATAATACGTTTTCGTTTCGAAAGAAATTTTTCCACTCTTTTTCCACAACTCAGCCTGTGGGAAAGACAAATTTATCGCAAGCTTTTGATTTTGTGAAAGATCTATGGTCTGTTCCGGAAAAAAATAGAATACTTTTTTTGTTCACTGATAATGACGTCTTTATTCCTACTGAAAAAATAAATGCTCCGATGATTACTATGTATTTTTCGGATAATATTTCTGCTGCGTTGGATTTATCATCTCGTTTGTCAGGAGGTTTTTCTCAACGACTTTTTCGTGAAGCTTTGTCTTTGATAGAGAAGGATGATTGGTTAGATTTGTGGAATTATTGGCGTCCTGCTATCTCTCGTGATCCTGAGCTTGAAGTGGGGTCAGATGTGTTGCCAGATGAATTTAAATCGTCTTTTTCACCGCATTCACTTTTTTGGATAGGAAGAACTGAAATTACTACTGAGCCTTTTTCAAGTGTAGCTCAGTTTTTGCCGAGTGTTTGGGGAGCTAGGCAAATTGCCCATTTACTTCGAGAGCGTAATTTTTCAGATAGTAGAGTGGATGATATTTTGGCGGTGGGGCGTATTTTTGGGATAAAGACATCGTTTTTTGACGAATGGACAGATCGTCAAACATTACGATCTCGTTTAGAAGAAAATAAAGACTCTCATGATTTGGCACGTGTTATTATGGATTTAGAGCGTTCACATGGTTTTTTTTCAGCTGATGTTCAAAAGATAAACGGCATTCCTTTTTATCAAAACTCTTCTCAAATATGGCAGCCTTTTAACTTTGGTGAAATTATGCGTGAGGATACTTTGATTGAGATAGCACCTTTTTCTGAAGCGCAACGAGAGTTTTGGCTTCGTTTTTCAGATCGAGTGGGGCGATATTTCTCGGTAGGAGAAGAGGTTGATTTTTGTAGTGGGTTTCCTTGTGTTTCTGTGAAAAAAGGTGCGTCTGAGGAATTTCAAATTGAAGATATTGTATTTTTTATTGATGATTATCGTGATCATTGGGGGCAACAATATTTAGTCCAAGGGATAAAAGAAGGATTACTTGAACCTGATGAGGAAGGTAACCTTTTACCAGATGAACCTCTTTCTCGTGGCGAGTTTGCACAGATGATTTGGAAACATTTGTTTGGTGCGAGTATTCCTTATACGACAAATGATGATTTTTTTGCTGATACAGGACGTGATTCAGAATTTTTTAATGCTGTAACGAAGTTGCGTCAAAAAGGTATTGTTGGAGGATATGTACAAGAAGATGGTATACGTCTCTTTCGTCCTGATAATGGACTGACTCGTGCTGAGGCGGTGAAGATTTTGTTGGCAAGTGACGGATTTTTTCCTCATGAAGATAATGATGATGAGGCTGTATTTTCTGACTCACGAGGGTGGGAAAAACCTTGGATTAACGAGGCTTTCCGGAGAGGGATGATTCAGGGTATAGGAAACGGAAAATTTGCGCCTCATGAAGCTTTGACTCGGGTTCAGGCGTTGAAGTTAATTTTTTCTTTCGATTAAAAACTGAAAACGGTTTTTTCTTATAAATACTTTCTATTTTTAATATTTATACTAAAAATTTATGATATATTTATTCCGTTTTAGAATTTGATTCTGATAGAGGTTGCTCAGAAGGTGCGGGAGCAGTAGGTTCGTCAGCTACTATGTTTGGAGTTGTTGTAGTGTTTTGTGTTGCCGAATTTTCAGGTGATTGAGTCGGTGGGGGAGAGGATTCTGGTGTCGCTATTGAAGTGGTAACAGGTTGTGCTGTTTGGGGAGCAGGGGATGCTGGTGATGTTTCTACAGTTAGAGTAGATGTTTCTATTTTTGATGGTTGTGTGGTGGTTGGGGGAACGATAGGTGGTGCCGGTGGTGTTGGTTGAGTTCGCCCAGGTTGTGTCATAGGAGTGTTTGTTGTTTCTTGAGGAGCAGGAGATGCTGGTGGTTGTATGGTGGCGATGCTACCCGGAGGAGCGTCTTTTTTTGCAGCAGCTGGTATATCGGTAATTCCTGCTTTTTGAATGGCTTCTATGTCATTTGGTGCTGCGTCTTCTTTGAGAAGGTCGTTGTGAACAGTCGGGTCTGCTTGAGCATTCTTTTTGATACTGGAAATGACGTTCATTCCCATGCGTGCTTCGATTTCGGCATCGACAAATTCTTTTTTTCGTCCGTATTTCATCCGAGAGTATTTTTTTACGACTTCGGCTACTTTTTCGTTTTTAAGGCTTGGGTCGTACAAGGTTTCCATAGAGAATGGTCGGGAGGTGGTGTTTTGTATATTGAGTCTGATGTAGGCTTTGTAGTTAGCAATGCCGATGATGTCTTGTTGAGATAGATCTGGAGCGTATTCTTTTTCTAGATATTCTCCATCTTCAGCTCCGACTTTAAAGCTCATCATGGTTCCCACATTTCCAAATACTGCGTCTCGAATCTTACTGTCTTTTTGTCCAATGGAGATACCACCGGGAGATTCTGTAAGCTGGGCGATATATTGGTGAGCCATAATGAGATTGAGTCGATATTTTCTGGCTTCAGACAAAATGGAGGCAAATGTATCGGTAGCAAAATTTTGAAATTCGTCGACATAGAGATAGAAATCTTTTCTTTTCTCTTGAGGCATATCGGCTCTGCCCATGGCGGCCATATTAATTTTGGATACGACGATCATTCCGAGAAGTTGTGCGTTGATGTCTCCGATTTTTCCTTTGGAAAGATTGATGAGAAGTACTTTTCCACTGTCCATAACTTCTCTGACATTAAAGGCAGATTTTGTTTGTCCGATGATATTTCTCATTATGGTATTAGTCACAAAAGGACCAAATTTTGAAGTGAAGTAGGGAATCATTTCTTGTTTTTCTCTTTGTCCTGTATTTGCCATTTCGTTTTCCCAGAAAGCTCGTACGACGGGATTTTTGACTTTTGAGACTTTATAGCGTTGAAAGTCATCATCGATAAAAAGTCGAGGAATATCGATAAGAGTGGCTCCTTCTTGTTCATCGGCCATAAGGGTCAGACATCCGTTTCGAAAGTAATGTTGGATACGAGGACCAAATATTTCATTTCCAAAGAGTTTAATGAAAATTTCCATGGCATCGAGGGAAGCTCGATCTCGTTCATCTGGGTTTTTAGTTTCAAGAAGATTCAAACCCATGGGACGTTCTTTATCTCCTGGATCAAAGACAATGACATCTTTTGCTCTGTCTTTTGGAGTACAGGCGAGGACATCTTCTACAAGGTCTCCATGAGGATCAATAAGGCAAATTCCTTCACCATTGGCTACGTCTTGGCGGGCCATATTCCAGAGAAGTACAGATTTACCACTTCCAGACTTTCCGATCATGTAGGTATGACGAGTTCTATCTTCTCTTAGCATTTGTACTGGCTTGGTGATGCCTCGATAGACAGAATTTCCAAGTACAATACCTTCGTTGGGAAGATTGATAGGGGGAGGGAGGACTTTATAGTCCATCCATTTAATGGTGGGAATTTTGTTGTATCTGGCATCCGGAAAGTGGAATATAGTGGCGAGTTCGTTGGTGGCGAGGAGGGATTTTTTTTCAAAAAATGCTAGCAAGCGGTAACGGTAATTATGAAAAATCCACGGAGAATTTATTATGTTTAGAGGAATAATTCGTCTATTTTCGAATCTATTGGTACCGTTCCCTTCAAATACATTAAATGAGACAAAAATTCCGTCTAAAATTTCCTGAACTCGACTTCTGTTTGGTGAGCTGGCGAACACGCGAATGACTGTTTCGAAGCCAGCTCTGTTGGCTTTATCTCCAATCGATTTGGCTATCTCTTCTTCGGTTTGTAGCATTCTGACGAATGAGTCTCCTCCAGAGGCTCCGGGTTGATTCGTTCCCATACTGTCTGTGGCTGGATCATAGCCTTTGAATAACACTCGAATAGGCCACCAAAGTATACGGAGAATGGGGCCAATGATAGGAATGCTAACGCCTTTTGAGTCCTTCCCTTTTCCTTTAAACATTTGTGTTCCAACTTCCGTGGCTGTTCGTTGCCATCTTTTAGATGCTGGATGAATGACCATTTGAATGGCGCCAGTTTCTTCAGGGGTGAGTTTTGAGAACGAGTTTGCGAGGGTGTTGAGTGGATCGTCTTCAATGTCTTTATAGGTTTGGACAGGAAACCATGGAGCTTTTGTAGTGTGCATATAGAATCCATTGACGTGATTACCTTTGGGTTTGAGTTCAAATCTTTCCTTGGGTTCTAGAATTTCAATCTCGGCAGATTCATAAAAAGAAGTAACTTGTTTTTGGATAATGCGTTGATAGTATTTGTCGCATACGATGGTGAACCAGAGTTTTTGATTTTCAAATTGTAATTCAAAGGATATTTGTGGTTTTTTCCATAGCATGCGCTTGAAGATCATATTGTAGAGATTGAGATCTCTTGTTTCAGAGAGAGAGCGGAAAAATTGTTCGGCTTTTGCAATTTGTTCATGAAAATCTTTTTCTGTTCTTTTTTCAGTATCGAGTTTAGAGTCTTTTCGAGGAAGTTTGACTCGAAGATGGACAAATCTATCTCCTAAGAATTCAAATCGTCTAAACATATACCGCGGAATCCATCGAAAGATATAAATAACCAAGAGTGCGATAATTCCCCAAAAAACCCATGACCAAAGAGAGCTTGATAGGACATGAGTTTTGAGGATATTGATTACTGGTTCTATAAATTTCATTGTTATCGAACTTCTTGTCGCCAATTTTTTCCTAAAAATTGTTCCAGAGCGGGTGGGGTTTTTTCTATTAGTCTCAAATCAGATATGATTTTGATGCTCGGTTCTAGTAAGCTTGGGTTACCGATATACCTTCTATCGCCGATTAGGTCAGTGGCGTCTCCAATGAGAGCTCCAGATACTATTAATTGTGTATCAAAAATGGGGGTATCAGATTCAGATTTAATAGCTCCTTCTTCTACCAAAAATAATCCTTGGATTTGGTTGACGTTATCTTTGATGATAAGGTCTCCATTCCTAACAATGAAGGCAATGAATCCATTTTCGACTTCAAAGTTTTGGTTGATCAATAAATCTCCATTTTCAATGATAAAGGTTTTACTTTGTCCATCCATATTGAGTGTGCCGGATATCTCAGCGTTTCCGTTTTCGAGAAAATAAATGCCAGAGTTATCAAAGGTAGTATAAAAACTATTACTATTTACAAAATTCCATGCGTTTCTGGCAGGTGGAGGTTGGTATCCTTGGGTGCGATCGAGATTGTTTTTAAGGTTAAAGAAGAAGGCGTCTTTTTGTGCTTTGTCTCGAGAAGTAAAATCTCCGATAATGTCAAAATTTCCTTTTTTGGCGTTATCAAATCGGCTATCAATTTGAGTTTGGAATACTTGACCGGATGTTTGTGTTTTATCTGCGATTACGTCTCCTAGTGTGTCGGTAATGTTTTTTGTGCTTCCAAATAAATTCTTCTCCGCACTGTTTTGAAAATCAAAGCCAATGTTTCCGCCTCCTTTACTTTCTAGAAATGGTCTTACTACATTGACGGTAGAGAGAGCTCCTTTGGTAGATAGGCTTTTGATATCTGTAGCAGTACATATGTCAGCATTAGGAGTTCCGAAGGAATAAGTATACTCATTGAGTGAGCTTCTAATAGTTGTGATTGTACCGTCGACTGGATCTATGACATCGTAACTATAGATGTAACCGATTTCGACGACAGCGAATGCGACGTTTTGAAGTTGTGCTACATCGCTATCAATAGCGAGTTCACTATCCATTTCGTATGAGATGTTGAAATTTTGGGGGACTCCATTTTCGAGTAAATTTTCTTCACTTGAGGTGAGGGGGCGTTCGAAAACTACTCCTCCAGATGGAGCTTTGAGTGCTGCACTCCAACCTCCATCAATATTCCAGCTTTGATTATTCCAGTTACTTCCTCCGGACCAGACGGTACTGTTTTCGATTCCTTTTCGGTACCAAATGTTTCCGGAAGCGTTAGGGACGGTATAGTCGTAAATTTTAATGATTCCGTCTAGGATTTCGAATTGAAAATTTGTTCGATTCGAAGGATTTGGGATATCAAGTTTGAGATTGGCTTCGATGTCGTATGTAACAGTTTCTCCTCGAGCAATAGTGTCCTTATCGATAGTTTTGATAATATCAGATTGAGAACTGATACTTGGAGGATAGCTCTGTGCCCCTAGACTATCACATGGTATATTTACGGATAAGTCGCCACATTGGTAGTTTACGACTTCTTGACCAGTACTCTGCGAATTGCGGAATATTTGATCAGCATCTTGACTTCCGACGTAGGGAACAATAATACCGGGGTTGGCGGAGAGATAGTCTTCGAAGGAGAACCAGCCTTCAGTACCGCTTGTGTAACCGGGTTGTGCGGGTCCACAGATTTCATATCCATTTAAGTATGCCCATTCGACTAAGCACTTAGCGCGGAGACTAATGTCAGTATCACTTCCTCCTCCAGAGCTACATCTGACATAAGCGTCGTAATATGGATCTTCGTAGAGGGCAGTAGGTGGTTTGGGGTATCGAGCTACACATTGCCATCTGTCACCGGTATCTCCTTGATTTCCTTTCCAGTTTTGGACACACGTACCAATGGTGGGATGACTCGGAGCACTTCCACTACTCGTTCTACCACTGGAATTTCCACTGCCGCTTCCCCCCGTTCCATTGCCTCCTCCTCCGTCAAGGCAGACTGCATTTGAAGTTTCTTCTACAATTTCACCTTGTCCATTTACATATCTGATAAGGGCTGTGTTACAGATTTCTCCTGTGGCGTCTTCATCGACGGTAACGTGAATGATGATAGTCTCTTCTTGTCCAGGAATAAGATTGTCAAAGGTACATTGAACAACGTCGATTTCTTCGTCAGCAGGATCATCCGTATCGAGTCCGACGCATTCAGTATCGTTGTCTACGGAGACAAAGGTGAAACCTTCAGGGATGATATCTTCAATAAAGACAGAATCAACTTCTTGTTCTGATAATATTTCATCAGTGATGTTGTTAATGGTGATGGTAAAGAAGACATCGCTTCCAGCAGAAATTTGACTTCCTGCCTCTGGTTCAGAGGATTTTGTGATGAGATTTTCATTCCCTCCGCCTTCGTTGATGTTGTGACAAAGTTCGTTTCCTTGATTAGTAGTGATATCGAGTGGTGGAGTCAGGGCTAAGAAGCGTGCGGTGTTACAGACTTCGTTTATTTCTCGGTCTAAGATATCATCTTCTACTACTGCGGTGATAACGATGTCGAGGGAACCTCCTGCTACGATGCTGTCGATATCACAGGTAATGCTATTATTATCCTCACTACATACTGGAGGGTTAGCTGGTGGAATGACGTTTCCGTCAGCATCAAGATTAGTAGCTTCGACTGACTGAAAAAGAATTCCTTCTGGGAGTTCATCGGTGAACTCGATGGTTTGTACGTCTTGATTGGTAGGATTGTTAAAGTTTATGGTGTAGATGACCTGAGCGCCTGGTTGAAGAGCTTCGGCATCGGAAGGATTGGCTGTTTTGGTAACTGTGATAGTGTCTTCGGCGTCTACTTCATGACATGAAGTATTAGATCTAATAAGTCTGTTGCCATCGAATTCAACATCAGCTTGATTACAGACTTGGTCCGCGGCATCTGCTGTAACGGTTGCGGTAAATTCAATGATTAATTGGCTGTCAGGATCATTCCCGGTAGGGTTATTGGGAAGAGGTTCTGGAAAGGTACAAGTGATAGTGTTTGTGTTGTTATTGTATTCACAGTTATCGTTTTCTGGTCTATCAGTGAAACCATCGAATTCTAATCCGTCCTGAAGAGCGTCTGTGATGATAATATCTTCAAGTGGAGCGTTGGTGGTATTATCTATAATAATCTGATAGGTGATTGTGTCACCTTCTGACACGAGAATGGGGTTCCCTTCATTATCTTCTGTCTCAGGATCAGTAACTTTTGAGACACTCGGAAATACTTCGGGGTCTAAAATATTATGACAAACTTCGTTGGTAGTAGATACAAGTTCCCCTACATATAAAAGATCCGCTTCATTACAAATTTGTTCATTTGGATCAGCATTCGTGCTGATTGTTCCGGTAATAATGATGACGACTTCTTCGTCTGGATCAAGAACTTCATTTTCGTCTTCAAACTGACAATTGATGGTGCGAGTTGGTTGATCAAGGGTGCAACTGAATGGTTTTCCTGGAGGAGATTCTATTTCGAGAAAACTTGATTCATCAATTTCTAGAAATTCAGGAAGTTGGTCTGTAATGGTAACGTCTTCAATGGGGTTGTCTGTGGTATTGTCAAGTCTGATGGTGTATTCGATTTCTTGTCCGACTTGAAGCATTATTGGTTCTCCATTTTCATCTTCTTCTTCAGGGTCTGATGATTTAGCGAAGCTTGGAAATGGTCCTCCGTCTGGAGACCCGCTTAGTGGATGGCAGACTTCATTGGTATTTTCAATGATAGGACCAATTGGTGATGGGAAGAAAGTACTAAATTCAGCGATGTTGCAGACTTCGTCTTCGGCATCGTTATTTACAGTAGCGGTGATAATGATTTCAACAAATCCTTGTCGAGGAATAAATCGGAATGAACAGGTTACAATATCGGTTCCTTCATCACCGACACAGTAAGGAGTTAGATCAGGATTGCCTTCATTGTCTACTTTAGGTACTTCGTCTCCATTACTATCAATAACCCTAGTATTTACGTTTTCGAAATCAAGCCCATTTGGAAGTTCATCTGTAAAGGAAACAAACTCGACATTGAATTCATTTGGGTTTTCATACCGTATAGTATAGGTAATAGTATTTCCCGATTCGACTTCTGTTCCTTCTGTAGGATTCGCTGCTTTTGTAATTTCAGCTTCTTCTCCTTCTCCGACTCGCAAGCAATTTTCATCTGAATCAATAGGTGCTTGCCTTCCTTGCATAGTGACAATTGATGTATTGCAAAATTCGCCTTCTTGAGCATTGTTTTGGACTGTTGTGATAATTCTAATTTCTACTGTATCTCCAGCTGGAATGACATCAAAAGTACATGTGATTTGACGACCATCAAATAAACATTCTGGTGTTGGGGTGACAGATTTAAACTCAACTTCGTTAGGCAGAATATCTTCAACGATAACATTCCTTTCGTCTTCTGCTCCAGTGTTTTCAACAGTTAATACATAGGAAATAGTTTGTCCTGCAGATATTTCATCACCTTCTTGAATGGTAGCTCCATTTTCGTCTTCAGCAGTTTTTGTAATCTCGAGTTCTGGTTCTCCCTCCTCTTGGATTTCGAGACAAATGATGTTATTACCTTCTGTTGCGGTGATTGGACTTATATCTTCGGTGAAGTTTTGATTGTTGTTGGGAGCGGTTATGTCTTCGATATTTCCAGGATTAAAGATTTGATCAAGGAAGGAATTGATTCCGAGGAAACGAGAGATGTTTTGAAAGATGGAGGATGGAGAGGTTGAATTGGTGCCGGTATTGTTAATAGGGTTGATAAGCGTATTACTGTTGTTTTGATAGTCGGCAGTATTGCAAATCTCTCCAGCTTGTGCGTTATCTCGTACAACGGTGGTAACTCGAATTGTAACGGTACTTCCGGCGGTGATAGTAGCAAAGGTGCAGGAGACAGTTTGACCGTTTATATTACAATTGGTATTTGGAGTGACAGATTGAATACTGAGTTCATTTGGGATTACGTCTTCGATCGTTACATCTTGAAGATCTTGAAACTCATTAGGGTTTTCGACGGTGATAATATAGGTAATTGTGTCGCCTGGTTTGATGTTGTCACCGTCTTCGAGCTTTTGTCCGTTTTCGTCTTCTGCGGTTTTATTGACTAGAGGCGCTTGTGTTTCGATTTGTAGTGGATGGCAGACTTGATCTGATTGAAGAAAATTGTTTGAGGCATCGGGAAAAAGATCTTCATTAAACCAAACCGTAGAACCATTACAGAGTTTGTCTGGTAGATCTCCATTAAAAAAAGCTTCGATATTGTCTTTGACTTTGACGGTAATACGAAGGGTAAAGGTTTCATTTGCGCGTAGGGGATTAATATCACATATGATAAAAGGAAGACTTTCATCGCAACTGACTGGAGTGTAGTTCACCAGATCGACTCCGTCGGGTAGAAAATCTTCGAGGGTGACATTCGGAATGTCTGTGTCATTGGGATTGGTGACGGTTATTTCATAGGTAATAGTGTCTCCGGCTTTAATGATTGATCCGGCTGAAGGAGTGACTGCTCTTTTGTTTATTTCTAAGAGATCAAGTTCAATAGGTCTTTCTTCGACATCATAACAGATTTTTTCAGATGAAGATGTAATGGTAGGATCTTCGTTATTATTATCAAATCCGTGAGCTTGATTACAGACTTCATTTGCTGGTTCTGGAATTTCTGTGACTGTGACTTGAAAAGAAAATGAGGCGGTGTCTCCGATGGTGAGTGAAGGGACTAAAAGCTCTACTGTATTGGTATCTGGATCGTAGGTAGCGCCGTTGGTGGCGGAATTATTGACGTATTCTTGCCCAGCTCCGATTTGATCAGATAGAATGACGTCGTTGAGATCCATGGTACCGGTGTTTTCGACTTGGACGGTATAGGTGATGGTATCACCTACAAGGACGGTGGCTCCATCGTCTACATCTGAAGTTTTGATTATTTCTAGTTTTGGAGCGACGACGTCGAAATTTACTATTATTTGGTTGATACCACCAGGACTTTTACTCTCAATATCTCCGAGATTCCAAGTAGCTGTTTTTCCTGCTTCGTTATGTGTATTGGGTTGGGTGATTTGGTTGAGTGCAAGTTGAATCTGAGCATCATCTTCTACGAAACGAAGTGAAACTATATCATAGATAGGATTTGGGCGATCCCAGAGACCTTCTCCTTGATTGTCATAACCGATTTCACCAGCATTGATAGTGGCTTTAACTTCTTTTGGATTATTCCAATCGAGGGTGAGTGAGACATTTTTTGCTGTATACCCTTCATTAATTCGAGCATTGTTATTGATATAGATGTGTAGAGCGATATCGTCATCTTGTGCAATGTCAGTAATGGTGTGATCAAATACTCTTTCACAATCAAGGTCTGCACAATGCTCTTTTTTGGCGGTGAAGAAATCTCGTTCATCTTGCCAATTAGGATTACTACCGAATCTATTTCCAGGGACTGCATTGGCTCGAAAGCTTGAAGCAGAGGAGCTATCTATGTATCGATTAAATTCATTCCAGTCGAGTCCGTCTGGAAAAAGAGTCCTATTTATAGCCATTCGACAGTCACCATCTTCTTCGAAAAACGGATCTCCTGATTGCCTGACGACTTCAGGACCTTCTGGACAGTCTGGAGAGTTTGTCAGACTCGTATGTGAAAAGTCGTTTTTCCCAGCGAGAGCTGTTTGAATTAATAGGATACTACTGAAAACGAAGAGCGTACTCAGAAATTTCTTCATAGAGAGAATCGATAAAAGTTCATTTTTTCCTGTCAATTGTAGCGTAGGGAGTTTGAGGTTGTAAAATTTTTTCCAAAGAAAAAATTGTAGATAAAATGTATGTTAAAAAATATCATACATTTTTTTAAGATGTACATATTTTTATATTTATAGAGTCTTTGTTTTTTTATAAAGAGGGATTATAAAAAAACCAGGTTTGTTTTCCCTGGTTTTTTCTGATGAAAGAATTTTTGTTTTTTTATTTTTCTTCTTTCTCTGTTTTTGCCTATTTAATACCTTTCCAATGGCGGTGGAGTTGATTGTAAGACATTTTTTTAGCCATATTTTTATTATCTTCTGATAAAGATTCTTTTATGAGTTTGATTCGGTATTTCTCAAGTGCGACTTTGACTGCAGGACGGTAGTCATGTTCTTCACCACCTTGGACAATTATATTGGTTGTTCGGAGTAATCTTTCTTCGAGCATTGTTAGTCCAATAGCACCAATTGTTCCTTCTATACTTGGCTTAAGGGCCCAGTTCCAAAGGATTCCGCCGACTGGTTCTGTTCCGACTACGACTCTATTGATTATCTCATTGAAGACAGGAGCTGTTGGAATTCCGGCTTTGATAGCGGCATCATAAATTTGTTTGAGTTGATCCTTTGATAGTCCTTGGAGAACCTCAAGGAATGTTTCTTGGTTTGGATTGAAATTTTCCAAAATTTGTTTTACTGACTCTGGAAGGTCTCGAATGTTTTCTTCAAGAGCTTGGGCTAGGTCATTAGCTCCGACTTCATTTCCTTCCGTGATGTTGAGTTCAAAGTCTTTTTCTTCTTGAATGATATCTTTCATTTCTTGATTTGGTCCAGTTCTTCCGACTTCAAAGGCGAATCCGATAGGCATTCCTGTGTCTTGATCCCAATTTTCTACGACGTGGTAGTCAGCTTTAGCGAGATCGCAGATACTCAGATTGGCTCCATCTCCCCAGTCTTTTCCTGGTTCTAGCCATTCAGGAATTTGTGCGAGATCGTCTCGGCTGGTAATTTGTTCGAGGGCTTTATTAAGATCTCGGAAGTATTCTATATCACCTCCGCTTATTCGACTTTCTAATCGACTGGCGGTAGTATTTTCATTGAAGATTTTAGCTTTTGTTTCTGCTTCTTTCTTTTTCGCTCCTTCAAGTTGTACTTGAATTCGGTTTATTTCTGCTTCATGTTGTTTTGCTGTTGAAGCATCTCCGGCGACTTCTGCTTGAGCTTTGAGTGATTCAAATCTGTCTTTGGCATCTTCTAGGCGTCGAATTTCTCCGTAGATTTCTTTGAGTTCGTCGTTATTGATGATGTCATGTACTTCACTTATGTATTCACGAATCTGTGCAAAAGCTTCTGACATTCGATCATCATGTCCGAGCATCCAGCTGGTTCCATCAAGTTTTCCGGTATAAAACCCGGCTCTTCGGTGAGCGATATTGTTTTGATAGGTTTTATCTATAGCTATAATTTGTTGGATATAGGGTTCGAGGGCTGCTGCAGCACTACTGTATTTGGCATTTTGTCCCATAAAAGACAAAATTTCTTCTATTTGTGAGTAGGTGACGAGTAGTTCGCTTTGTGGACCAAGTTTACATTGATTGAAGGCTTTTCCTCGTAGTGCGTAGAGTGCAAGAAGTTCTTCTTTTTTGCTATCATAGTCTCTTTTGATACTTTTTTTGTCGTCAACATTTTTCGCTTCGTTTTCTAATTCTGCTACTAGTTCTTCGAGCTCTTCTTCTCTTTCTTTAATTTCTTTGTCTATGGCTTCATATGCTTCTTCAGGAGTATCGGTACTGTCCCCAAATGTCCACTCCCATAGTCTTTCGACTCCGAGTATTCCGTGTCCAATTTTTCCATCTATGGGATCAATCATTCCTTTTTCTATGGCTTCTTCTAGTTCGAGGAGATGAGCTTGCTTGAGTCTGGAGATAGCTCGAGAGTATTTGGAAGCGACAGGAAGAGTTCGATCGAGTTCTATTCTTTCGTTGTAATCAAAAACTGATTGATACGTCATTTTTGCGTATTCTACATTACTCGGAGCTTTATTGAGGAATTCATCTACGAGGTTTTGATCTTCTGCGGTGAGTTCTAGTCCTTTGATTTTTTTGTCTAGGGCGACAAACACAGAATAGTATCTGTGAGCTTCATATCCTTCGGTGGCTATTTCTCCACCAACTTGTTCTGCATAGGCGATAGGAATACCGAGTTCTTTGTAGAGTCGAGCGTGTTCAGCAACGATATCCAGTCTATCGTTTGACATGACTTCGAGTTTTGAATCCGCTAGGAAAGTTGACCGGAAAAGCTCGATAAAGACGACACCGACTAAGGCTGGCGGAGCAGCTCCTACGAGGGTAAGAGCGCTGGCAGTAATACTGGCGTAAAATGACTGCTTGATAGTTTCCCATGTAGTATCTTTGAGTTTAGTCCAGAAGGTTCGGAAGCGTTCATCGTTTACGTTTTCGAGGAGGGGACTCTCTCTTAGAGTTGTTATATCATCATCAGTTAGCCTCTGTTCGTCTGCAAAGAGTTTGTCTAGATCTTCGAGTTGTTTGATCTTATCTTGTACGCCTATTCGGGCTAGATTTTTGACAATTTCTTCCTCATCTGCAGGTGTGAGTTTCAGAAAGTCTTCATAGTGTTTGAGGTATTCTTTTGGAATAATACTATCTTCGTCATAGTCTGTCATATCGAGTGGGTCTATGCCTAGTTTATCCATCCCTTCTGATAAAACACTCAACCAACCATGTCTTCTCGAGGCGAGTCCTCCCCAGGTGAGGAAATAATTGAAAATGGCATGAGCGGTGAGTTGTCTTCTGGTGTGTCTTTCTTTTTTCTCAGCGATTTGAGTTGCTTCTTCGATAGCTGTTTCCTGATCGACAACTCGGCATTTGTTTATTTCACATTCGCCGCCTTCATCACAGTTTACTTCAAAGTTGATGTGTGGCATGAATTCGACAGGTCTTAGTTTTCCTCCTGGTTCTTGGAGGTAGGCGAGTCCCTTTAGTTCGAAATAGTCTGTTTTTGGATTGATATTCAACCCTTCTGTAGCTTTAAGAAGTTCTTGGAAGCTAAGAAAGCCGTATTGACCACTGGATCCTGGTTGAAATTCAAGATATATGCCAGTACCTTTGCCATTTTTGAGAATTTCGAGTTTGACGAGAGGACTACCGGGAACATACTCTTTTTTAGCTTCATCCCATTTCATGTTTGGTACATATTTTTTTTCTCCTTCGGGTTCGTTCCAGTACCATTCAATCTCTCCTTTGGTTTCATTGAGAAGAATTCGACCCCATTTGTCGGTGGTTATTGTTTCGTTTCGGGTGACTTTTTTACGATCAGCCATGGTTTCTTTCACGTTGATAACAGTTTCAATTTCTCCGGTATATTTTTCTGTGACTGTACCTTTTTCACTTTTATCCCACATGACGACTCGAGCGTTGTTTTGTGTAGGATTTGGAGCGAGCCGAACGATGAATTGTGCGTTTTCATCAATACCTTTTCCGACGATATTCTCAAGTTCATGGAGGGTTATATCTTGACCAACGGTTTTTGAAATACTGCCTTTTGGGGTGCTTGGATCTGTGGCTTCAAATATTTCGAGTTGTACCGCTCCGGTGGGATGGATACTATTACTTCCGTCTTTATCCCAAGGGATGCTGATAGGTTGGTCTTTGATGATAGTACCAGCTTTGAGGTCGATGGTTATGTTGTTTCTTACTTCTACGTGTTTTTTCTGAGCTTTGTATTCTAGATCGATGTCGAGGACATAACTGACATTGGTTTCGACGGCAGGATTTTTTGTTTTGTCGAGAAATCGTCCCTTCGTAGTGGCTATGATATTGTGGCTGGGTTCAAATTTGAAGTCAGGGTTCTTTTTGTAGATGGCATCAAGGAACATGCCCACATTGAATTGTTGATTGCCGGTTAGGTATGGGGTAATGTCTGACTTACTGATTCTTCCTAGTTCTTGATTGGTGTCTTCATTTTTAATAATCATATCTTCAAGGACTTCTTTTGCTGGAACTACTTCTGAGTTTGCATCATTGGTAGTTATTTCTATGATGGTTGGTTTCGGATCGAGGACTTGTCCATCTTGGATTTTAAGGATTTCCGTGTGTCTTATTCCTTTTTCGTTTTGTCCAAGAACTTCTATAGTTCGTTTGTAGTTTATGGTTACTTTTTCGTAATTTTTTGGATCTTTAAACTCTCCGTTAGCACTGATGGTGATTTGTCCAGAGACAAATTTTCCATTAAATGCGTCGGTTACTTCTTTGAGTGTAACTTTATCGCCAATTTTTTTGTTTATTCTTGCGGTATGTCCATTGTGTGAAAGTGTAACGGTGGTTGTTTCATTTCCGAGTTTTACGGCTTGAATTGGACGACCTTCGTTTGATTGGGTGAGGTTATCTGGGTACCACTGAAATCCGTTGTTGTGGGTATTGTTTCTCCCATCTGTTGAGACGAAGTTTTTTTGATCATCAACAATGAAAGGTTCTGGTGTACTTTCGTTATAGGTTTGTGTCAGGTTTACGAGTTGATTTAGAAATTCGATGTGGAGTCGATTTGGGACATGACGTGTTTGATTTCCTTGTTCGACTTCATTTTTCCATTCAAAGCTTACTCTTTCTCCATTGTTAAATTCTGCTTTTCCAAATGATGTGGAAGGATCGTTTAAGTCAAGTCCAGATGGGCTAGGGATGGTTCTGTTATCACTTAATCTGGTGATAGGTTTGTTTGGAGTATCGAGTCCACCACTATTCCAAGGAATGACGGTTGGGTTGATTATTTGTCCATACTCTGTATTTACAATTTCTGTGTGTTGTTTTAGATTTTCGTTTGTTTCTATTTGGAAAATAACTTCTCCAGTCCATTTATATGTATATGTATAAGCATTATTTGGTGCTTTTTTGGTATGAGTACCTTCAATGGTGTAGGGGCCACTTACATTTTTAAAATAATGATTAAATTGGCTTTGTAGAAGGGGTTTTCCAGGAGAAAATGGTTGCCCTTGTGCTATTCCGCCTTGTTTGAGGTAGATTTGAGCATCTTGATAGTCTTTAGGTCTTTCATTTTGTGGAATGGGAGCGACCATAAAGTCACTTTGAGAGGCAAATGAAACAGGATTTCCGTTCGTATCGGTTTCGACGTAAATGACTCTCACTCCGGCATCAATATTGAAGTTTTTTGTATGTTCTAGTCCTAAAGGTCGGTTTCGTAAAAAAGTCATTCGTCCGTATTTCCCATCTTCTTGTGATGTAGGAGTATTATAAGATGTACGCTGTATTTTTTTTACGACCGTTTGAAGAACTTGGACATCGAAAGTGGCTCCCTTGTGCGCTTCTCCTTGCTCAGCTCTTGAGCTTACAGGTGTTGATCCAATTACATTGTCTGTACCGCCTCGTGTTTGAAGGTCTACAAGTTGTAGGCTTGTTCCACTGGCTGTTCCCGTATTCATCAGGTTAATAAAGGACTCTGTTTCTTGGAGCGTGAGGGGAGTTTTCGCTCCTAAGTTTATGAGTCTCATTACTTCTTGTGTATTTCCGATGTTTAGATTTCCTATGCCTACAAGTTCTTCGATTTGTCCTCGGAAATTTCTTAGTTCATATTTAATAAATTCTTTTAGATCGTCATCTCCAAAGTTTAGTCTTTCTAGGCCACTTCTATTCATATTGATATAGTGCTTACTGTTTTGGTCCAGTAAGTTGTAGATATCGAGAACGTTTTCTGAGTTAAAAGGGAAGGTTTCCGGAGCGTCTTTAAGGCGTTTTTTAAGTTCTTCTTTGTTCATTTCATCTGCAAATACCAATGATTCATCATGACTTTGATCAGGTTGTCTTTGATATTCAGGACCGTTTTTGACACTTGGATTTGCATAGACTTTGGTGTCTATATCAATTCCCCATTTTTCAAGCTGTTTTTTTTGTCTTTTGGCGAGATCATCGAGTTTATCATCGATGTAGCCTTCAGACAGTTTTTCCATTTTGCTTATATGGCGTTGAAAAATGAATCGTCCTGAAGTGTTGTCTTGGTTTCGGAAAGCGGCATTGAAGAGTTTTTTCATAGATGTTTGCTGAAAAAATCTCTCTATTTTACCACAGTAAAAAGAAAAAAGCAAGACTATTTGCCTTCCTTTCTTCTTTTTATCTTTATTCTCAACCAACGAATTTTTTTCCTGTGTTTATACTTTTCGTGTTGAGTGATAATTTCTAGAATAATTGCCTTTTTTGTGGCTATTTAATTTTTGAATAGAGGATTAATGATGATTTTGTCTCATTTTTCGAAAGATTGGTTGTTTATCAACGGGCTTGGTGTTTTTTATCACTTGCTTGTCATGATCTCGGATGGCTCTTTGGACTATGAGTTCCAGATTTTCGTGTGGTGGGTGGTAGGACTGAGCGTATTCTTGGATAAGAGTTCCAAATTTTCTCAATCCTTTTTGTGTTTGTGTCCACCATGGTTTCCACTTTATTTCTTCTGTATTAAAAAGTGTTTCATTTAGCTGTGTTAACACGTAGTTATTAATTTGTTCTACTCCTCGGTAGGTGGTGGCAAAGATTTGTGCTTCGGGAGCTCTGGAAAGAATTTTTTCCGGATCTCTAGCTCCTCGTCCAGATCCTGAGAAATAGAGTTTGGCACTTTCAATGATACGGTAGAGGTCTTCGTGGAAATAATTTCCTCGGTTGACTATGATAGTTGGATCGCCGAACTGATCTCGTCTTCTTCTGTCATTTCGGATTGTTTGATCGAAATGAGGATTAGGTTTATTGGCCCATTGGATGGTGGTACGTCCATTTTGAGTTTTACTGATGATGACATAATCGTTTGTTTCCTCGATTTTTTTCCAGCTATTTTTTCCTTGTCCTTTTACTTGGATGTTTTCTCCTGTTTGACGGTTATAAATGACATTGAATCCGTGTTCTTTGAAAAAACTGGCGAATGATAGATGTCCATCCCATTTACTTTGTGGATTTCGCTCTCCATTTTGGTCTATGACATCTGAGGCAAAGAAGTGTTCTTGGTAACAGGTATCGTTTGGAAAGAGTTCTGAGATTGAGAGTGTTTGAAATTTCTCTAGAGGATACATATTTTGTTTGTCTGCAAAGTATTCTGTATTGGTGACAGCGTTGGGGGCGTGGAGCGAGCCGAGAATGTTTTGGAGTTGCCAAGCTCTGGCTGACTGTTGTTGTTCAAATTTTGTACGGGCGTTTTGATACTTTTGGATTATGGCGTCTTCTCCATTAATGAGTGCTTGCTCTAAGGGAGCGAGTATGTTTGGATATGTTTGTGCATAATTCATTATATCTGCAATCATAGTAGCTCTTTTATCCATGGTGTTATTTTCTTCTATATCTGCCAAGCCTGTAACCATGTTTTTTAGAATTTCTGCTTGTTGTTCTGCAGTCATGGTTGCGAGAAAGTCGTCCAATTTGTCATGTTCAGCACACATACGGAGAAACTGAGCTTGTTCGTGACCAGCAGGGTCTATGAATTGCAACCATTTGTATCCATTTCCATTGAAATTTTTCTTTATCCGTCCCATGATACTGTGGGTAGAATTTTTTCCATATCCATCAAAAAGAAGATTAAAGGTAGACATGTAAGTAATGTCTTCAGCAAAGGATGTTGTATAGTATCTGTCGAAGCTGGAAAGTACTTCTATACTTTGTAATCTTGTTTTTGGATTTTTATCGCTTTGTTTGTTTTCATATGTTATGTGTCGGTCTGTATCGTCTTTGGTTACTCTTCGTATAATTTCGTGTACCAAAGCATCTCTTTGCGGATCAATTAGGAGATTATAAAGCTGTCCATCATCATAGTAATATAGATCTAGGTCGGGATGATCATGAAAATTTGTAACGAAATCTTGGTTTTCAGTCGTGATGTCGGTTGGGTTTTCGTATACCAATGCTATGTATGCGTAACGAGTGTCTTCGAAGTCAGATTGTTGCTCTGCTAAAATTCTCATAAAGTCCTGACTTCCTAATTCTTCTCGTGTGATAGTGGTAAAGAAATGTCCTTTAATAGGATTTTTTTGGTAGGTAATAACAAGATCGTTTGTAGCATGTGCTTCGATGGTATTCATAAAATCTGGATTTCCAGAGATCCAGGTAGGAAGATAAAAAATATCACCCTCTTTAGTAACTTTATCAAGGTTATTGAGTCTGACGATAGCGTCGAGCCAATCCTTGCTAGAGGCTTTTTCAAAGGTAATTGTGTGGAAGTTTCTTTCATTGCCGTCAATTCTTTGACCTATATTGACTCCATGTCTCAATAGATATGCCAAACCTGCTTCTATGATTTCCCAATTATCTTTTTGTTCTTTACTTGCATACTTCATAAGGAGGTTTGCTTGATATTCAGGACTTGCGATTCCTGGAACTGGTTTTCCTCCTTCTTGAGCAAAGGCTTCTGGGATATTGGTAACAGCTGGTGCAGATACGATACTTAGTAACACTGATAATCTTACTGTGTTTGTGTATTTTCTCATTCGTTCGAGTATTCCTTCCTTTTTAGGTGACTTATGTAATTGAAATGTGCTTTCGGGATTTGTAGATGATAGGTTTTCGTTGACCATAAATTCTTTTTTATAAAATCATTTCCTGTATAAAATAAAATCATTATTTTGTCAATGTTTTTCTTTGTTTTTTTAGCACTCAATTGACTTTTTTGCTAATATTTATATGATTTTTATCAATGAGTAAGGATTATTACGAGGTTTTAGGGCTTTCGAAGGGCGCTTCAAAGGATGAGATTAAAAAGGCTTATCGAGATCAAGCCAAGAAGCATCATCCGGATAGAGGAGGGGATGAGAAGGAGTTTAAGAAGATTCAGGAAGCATATGAAGTGTTGTCGGATGATCAAAAACGGTCACAATACGATCAGTTTGGATCGGCGGGGCCACAGTTTTCCGGAGCCAATGGTTTTGGGGGAGGATTTTCCGGTTTTTCTCAGGCTGATTTTGGTGGATTTGAGGATATTTTTTCGAGTTTTTTTGGTGGAGGTATGGCGGGTCAGGCTCGTGGTCGTTCACAAAGCAAGCAGCGTGGTTCTGATTTGGAAGTGGAGGTAGAATTAGATTTTGATGAATCCATGAGGGGAGTGCAGAAAACTTTTTCTACTAAACTGTACGTGGAATGCGAAGCTTGCGAGGGGAAAGGTGGAAAAGGAGAGAAGAATTGTGGAACTTGTGCGGGAAAGGGGAGTGTGAGTCAGCGATTTCAGACGCCTTTTGGTGCTGTTGCTCAGCAGACGGTATGTCCAACGTGTCATGGAATAGGTAAGGAATTTGAGACGCCTTGTGCAAAGTGTGGTAGTGAAGGGAGAGTGGAGAAGAAAGAAAAGATTGAGGTGGATATTCCTGCTGGTATTGTTCATGGAGAGACTCTGCAGCTTGCCGGAAAAGGAGAGGTCGGAAGGCGCGGAGGATCTCGTGGAGATTTGTTTGTTCATGTGTCTGTACGTCCTTCTGCCAAGTTTGAACGAAGAGGTGTAGACTTGATTTCTCAATTGGAAATTTCGGTGTTTGATGCGATTGTGGGAGGTGCTTTTGAAGTAGAGACGTTTTGGGGAAAGGTAGATTTAAAGGTTCCGGAAAATACTTGTGATCGTCAATTTTTGAGAATTCGAGGCAAGGGGGTGAAGCGTGGTAATCAGGTAGGCGATCATATGGTTAAGATTGTATACCGCATGCCAAAGAAGGTCTCGAAGAAATTAAGAGAATTGTTAGAAGAAGCGAAAAAACAGTAAGAAATGTTTTGCTAAAAGCTGAATGCTTGTTTTTATGGAGATGATGTTTTATTGTTTGTAATATACTTATTTTTCATAAATATATTACAAATTTTTCATGTATTTCAACTGCTTAGCAATTTAGTCCAGCTTTTCTGAGTTTTTCTCGTCTAAGAGCGGCTTTCATTTTATTGCGTCGTTTGCGAAGTGTGCTTTTCACTCTTCGTTCATTTATAGCGTGTCCGCCGTGTTGTTTTGCGCTTGATCGGTTGGTCATGTTTTTTTAAATATACGAGTGAAAGAGTAGGTGGAATGGGGGGCTTTGTCAAGGGTATACCTGAAGTAGGTAGATATGAGTTGCTTATTGATTTCAATCTCTTTGTATTGAGGTAAGTTGGAATGTCCGTTTAAGTTACGATAAACTTGTCTTTTGGCTTTAAAGCTAAAAGACAAGTTTTTTAATACACCTTTTTGAGCTGTACTTCTCGGAAAAAGTAATCGATGATTTCTTTATAGCTTTTTCCTTCTTGAGCGAGCGCTCGGGCTGAGTGTCCAGAGAGACCGACGCCGTGTCCTCGTGCTTCTAAGCCTTTATCGAATGGCAATTCTCGACAACGAGCCCAGGGGTATTGCGAAAACCATTTACATGAACTTTCTCCGCTGCTTTGGGTGAAATAAGGACCGATGACGGGGTTGTTTTGGTGGGTGAGAACTATTCCTCTAGTGAGATCTGTACGTTTTATTTGTTCTGGGTGGTATACTTCCCAGTCGTAGCCCAGATAAAATTGAGAACTTCTGGGATCATCTTCTAGATCGTAGAGATGGGTGCGAAATTTTCTTCGTTCTCCCGAGTATACATAGGCATAGCTACGAGCGAGGATGTTAATGGCGTCGACTTTTGCGGGAAATCTAAATTCTTCACCGGGTTCTTCAGCCAGTCCGTAGAGGTAATCTTCTATTGGTATTTCGTTAACGACAAGTAGTTTTTTTTCTGGTTGAGGATGAATATTTATTTGATGACGAAACCTATTGTATTTAATTTTGGGACTAAGGTTTCTGTCGTAGTTGGTAATTTCAAGAGGGCTTTGTGATTGAAAGCTTATTTTTCCTGCTGTCCATTTTTTTTCTAGCCCTTCTATTTGGAGTGATTTGTTGTTGATTTGTGTGACTTTTATGATTTCATTGGCTGGAATTTCAGCAATAAGTTCTTCTCCTTCAAGTATTTTTATGATGGAAGGAGATTTGATTTTGGCATAGCTGGCGTCGAAAAAGGCAAGTTTTACTTTGATATTTTTTTGTGTCGGAAGTGTTTTTTGTCTGGCGTTTCTGAAGGTAGAGGCTGATAATGGTTTGATAGAGCTCAGATAGCTTTCTTGTTTGAATTTTCTTTGGTAGTGGTTGCGTTTGAGTCTGTCGGTAAACTCTTTGATATTGCCGTTACCTGAAACTTGTATGGGTACGGTAAAGGTAGGACGGGATATGCCTTTAAAAAATGAGTCTTTGAGAAATATCGGATCAAGTTCAAGTTCATAATGTCCATTGGGAATGGTGTGAGCATAGATCTTTCCTCGAAATATACCGTTTTCGCCGGAACGGATATCTTCTATGGCTTCAAAATAGGTGGCGGTTAGACCTTGAGGAGGGAATTTTATGACGGTTTTAGAGCCTTTGGGCCAGGTTTTTTTAGAATTGTTTTGTAGAGTGATGTCGATGGAAAGATTTTGATCTCGTTGAATTAATTTGGTTTTAAGAATTTTTCCGAGTGAGATGATAGGTTCTTTTTCTGGTCGTTCAAAACGAATGTAGGGTTGAGTATCAGGAGCAATGTTGCTTTTTTTCAAAAAATCGAGACCAGAAGGGATAAGTTCATCTCTATGTTTATGGAGCATTTCTAAGATATTATTTATGTCTTCTCGGAGTTGTGGCATGCGTTTGACTAGGTTTGTTCCAGCACAGGCGGTTCCGTGTCCAGGTTGGGTGACGTTTTTGTGAACATCGATATTATAGGATCTGATGTTTAGATGTTCGCTGTGTCCAATTGGATCGATATTGTATTTGTCGCTTAGATAAGCTAGAAAAACAGCTAATACTTTCATTTGGGCGTCAGAGGGTTCCTGAAGTTCAAAGTTGCCCATAAGGGAAATACCAATTGTTCCGACATTGTGATAGGCGACGTGTGCACCGACTGTACCGATTCCTCCGGCTCGACCTTCATAGATATCTCCTTCTTTGCCAATGACATAATTGTAGCCGATATCACCCCATCCCTTACTGATGGTGTGGTAGTAGGCGATGCCGCGCATGAGTTCTTTAGGTGAGCGGCGCGTTTTTTTATCATCGTCTATATATTCGGCTGTATGGTGGATGACGATTTTTTTGATTTCTTTGCTTTTTTCAATAGGCCAGGTGAGCTTTTCTCCTTTTTCATTGGTTCTGGTCTCGACAGTGGGCCAGAGGGATTTTGGAAGCCATTTGACTTCTGGTGGAAAGAGACGAAATAATCGGCTAATACCGCGATTGGCGTTCCACACTCGAAGTTCTTCTTTGGCATCCCAACCAGCTCGAGTGATGTATTGAGGTTTGAGATCTTCAAGGGCAAAGCTACCGAGATGGACACCGTTGTAGAAGTTTTCAACTTCTACACCTTCGAGTAATTCTTGGCTAAAACGAAATCGGTTGAAGTCGAAATTAATGTCTTGTAGTCCTGCTTGTGCGAATAAATTTTCTAGAGGAGATTGTGTGTTGTAAAAGTGAGCGGTGAGGTTAATGGGAGTGTCGACTTTTACGAAGAGATTTTGGTGAAGATTGTCGAGTGTCAAAAGTTTTGTACTGTCGGAATGATCTTCTTCTGTGTGGAAAGATTCTTCTTTTTGTGTCTCGTGCGGGGATACTTTTTCCCAGTTTTTGAATGGTTCGTTGATTGTAAGCTTGTATTGGAGATCGGGAAGGGAGTTTTCTCCTTTATTTAGGAGAGTTACAGCGTTCCATGGAGCTTCTGTTTGTATATTGTGAATACCAGGAGTGAGGGTAAGATTTTTGGTAATATAATAATTCCCATCAGCAAGTGTGAAGAATGTGCTGGCGAGAGAAAGAATTAGATGTGATATCATATCTATTTGTGTGGGTATTTCGGTTTGGATTGTATGGAAAGTTATTTGCTTTTACAAGGGAATTTCGAGTTTTTGTACTCATTCTTTGTACAAAAAAATCCCGACAGAAAGCGTCAGGATCATTTTGTGGAGTAAAAAATTATTTTTAATTTCTTCCTAGAATGTGTTGGATGGCTCGGTCAAGTTGGGGATCAATATTTTCTTTTATTTGTTCAGGAGTAGGGTCGTCGACGTGAATGTCTGGGATAATACCGGCAGGATCATTGTCTTGTATCCATTTCTTTTTTGGAGTGAGCCATTTCGCGACAGTAACTTTGAGGATACCTCCATTATCATAGTTGAGGACTTCTTGGACGCTTCCTTTTCCAAATGATTGGGTGCCGATAATAGTTCCGAGTTTGTAGTCTTGGACGATGCTACTAAAGATTTCAGAAGCGGAGGCAGTACCTTTGTTTTGAAGGACTACAAGGTTTTTTTGTCCAAAAAGTTCTCCTTTTCTCGAAGAGGTGAATTGCTGAGTAGCATTTTTATATTCAATAAAAAGTAGCGGCATCCCTTCATCGACGAGAAATTCTCCCATGGAAACGGCTGAGGTGAGAAGACCTCCAGGATCGTTTCGAAGGTCTATGATGACTCCACGGGGATTTTTTGAAAGGACTTCTTCTACAAGAAGTTTTTCAAATTCGCCTCGAACTGCTCGGCTGAATTTGTGTATTTTTATTATGGGTATTGAGCTTTTGAATTCTAGTTTGAGGGAGGGAACGACGATTTTTCCTCTCGTGACGGGAATGTCTATAGTTTTGTCTTGTTCTCTTTTGATGGTTAGTTTGACGATGGTGCCGGCAGGACCTTTAATGGCTTTGATGATTTCGTGAATGCTTTTTTCTTCAACAGGTTTTCCGTCTACGTGTGTTACTATATCGCCCGGCAAAACACCTGCTTTCATGGCTGGGGAACCATCCATAGGCGCGGTTATGGTGAACTGATTTTCGATCATTTCCACGTAGGCTCCAATGCCTTCAAATTTTCCTTCGATGCTGTCTTTGAAGAGATCTGATTTTTCTGGTTCGATATAGCTGGTAAATTTATCTTCAAGTTCTTTAACCATAGCGGTTATAGCAGCTTCTATCATTTTTTCTTTTTTTTCTAAGCTGAGTTGAGCAGGGAATCTATATTTATTTTCAAGGTCACTAAGGACTCCTTGAAATATTTTTTCGTTTGGAATGGTTGTTAGTGGTTTGACTTGTAATGTTTTTATGAGAAGTTTTTCTACTTCCTTTTTTGATTCATCTTCTGATATTTGTCTTTGTTGATTTTCTCTTAGTCGATTAGAGCCTCTGGGGTTGATGGTGGATTTTTTAGTGCCTTTTGTTTCATATCGATAGAGCCATATGGCAAGGTCTCTCCTAGTTAGAGGCTCTGTGGGACGAAAGTCTCGGATATCATAATTATCAAGAATGTTTGAGGCATAGGCAGCTTCTAGACTTGGGAGATATGAAGCAATAGATTTTACGCTTGGTGATGTGCCGCCTAGTTTACGGAGAAATGCTTTTGAAGGTTCTCCAATAGTGCGAATGGCTTTTGTTTTGATGAGTGTTTCTATGGCTTTGTAACGGGGAATAGTGGCTTTGCGATCAAAGGGGATGGATTGGTCTATGAATTTTCTTCTAATGGCCTCACGGAGAAATTGAGCAAGAGAGTCATTGAGTTCGATATTGGGAGGAAGGGGAGTGTTGAAGGTGGCTGATTCTGGTACAAACCCACTGTCTCGAAGAACTACTTCCCAGAATAGATCTGCGGTTACGGGGACGTCTGGTTTGAAGAATGTACCTTCTGGAAATAGCCCTTTGGTGGTGAGATTTTCAACGGCTGGATGAAGAGCTGATCCTGATGGGACATCTCGAAAACCGTGAGTACTAGGAATAATGATAAAACTTGCGAGTGCTAAAGTAGTTACTAACTTTTTAATGAAATTCATTTTGATTCATATAGAAAAAAACACACAGTAACTGTACGGTTCTGATGGGTTTTGTCAAAATATGATTTTTCTTGTCTTTTGGCTTTAAATTATGATTATTATATTCTTTCAAGTTCTTCTGCTTGAGCAGTGTTTTGAGCTGCTCGAATTTGATCGAGAAGTTTGTCAGCTTCGAGTTCTCTCTTGTTTGGGTTGGTGATATTTCTTAAATTCACTATAGCTGTGTCAAAATCTATTGGTGGTGTATAAAAGGGTAATTCGGCCTGGTTCTCTTGATTTATAGCTTCTAGTCTTGAGATGGTTGCTTCAGGACTTTCTGTCTCTGCTTGAGAGATTACTTTTTCTACTGTAGCATCACTCATTATTTCTCCAAAAGCATATTCTTTCTCTCGATCTTGAGCTTCGTTTTTAGCTACAGTAGCGGGATCAATGGGACCTCGTTCTGCTTTTCGTTTTGCGTTTGCTATATTTTTTCTTACTATTTGTGAAAAATAATCTACGAGTATTTTTGCTTCTTGCATGAATTCTGATTGCATTTCAAGATCATTTCTTCCGTATTCATAGCTTTGTTTATACTTTCCTTTCCCCTTTGCTATCGAGAATGTGATTCTATCGAATGTTTTTCTTCCATCACGACTAGTTCGATATCTTTTGACTATCTGATAGGTTAATGTTGATTCTTTATTACTTGGATCTTTCCTTTCGATTTCGATCGTGTCTTTATTGATCCTCCGAAAAGTCATTTCAGAAACATTTGATGGGAAATATTCTTGAGCTTGGTTGTCATGAACACTTATTTCGTTGGGTTTGAGATTCTGTAAAGATCCGTTGGAAACATAATATTCATCATACCGATGGTCATACTCTTCGTTTTGTTCGTATATTCTTTTGAGTCTTCTTAGAGAATGTTCTAATTCATTAAAAGCCTCTTCTGGAAGTTTTTGATAGTCTATTGTCTCTGAATCGAGTGGGTCTGGTAGACCGTTGGGATGACTATATTTTGTAACGGCTTCCATTTTTAGGTAGATTTATTGAAATTTTTTTTTAGAAGTATCTAATCTTAATTACTTTATTCTTGCATCAACCATCATTTGTTGTAACTCATCATCAGATGGTATGTTTTCTCCTTTTCGGTCTTCTGCCTCATTTTTAGCGAGAAAACTTGTTTGTGCTTCTCTCATTCCACCTTCTTGGTAAGAGCTTACTTTTTGTTGAAAAGCTTGCATATCTTCTGCTGTAGCCGGTTTGGCGACACCGTTTTCTACAAGGATCATTCCTTGATCAGAGGAATTCATAGCGATGGTTTCCGTTTGATTTCCTTCTGCATCTTGTTCAGTCAGGGTTACTATACTAACTGGTGGTTCGTTAAAATTTGGCTGACCTTGATGAAGGGTAATGGTTCCTGTCTTTCCTTCTTCATTTTTTCCTTCAAGAGATGTTGTCCTAAAGGGCATAGAAGATCTTCTTAATTGAGCATCGTTTTTTCTCCCAATATTTTCTCTTATATTACTACTGAGAGTCCCTTCGTATGAAGCTGCACTGTTGAGTTGTGTTGTTTGAGTTTTTATGTTATCTGCTGATAGTTCAGAAGGGTTTTGGGAACTTATTACATTGTTTGTATTATCAATGAAGTTTTGAGCTATGTCCTTGAATTGTTTGTCTGGTGATGCTAGTTCTTCAGTGCTTTCTGTGACTTGATCTTGAGAAGTCTCTACGTTGTCTATATTTTGCCCGGGAGCATTTGTTTGGTAGACGAAGCGTGTATTTTTTTTATGTGCCGAAAACTGGGATAGATTTTTCATTTGTGAATAATAAATCTTGATATTATACATGAAAAAACATATCAAGTCAAAAGTTTTTAAAGAGCTATGAAATTTATGGTATTGTTTTGGTTTCGTTTCTTTTAGCTTACGTTTTTCTTTTGAACAATGACCCAAATACTTTTAAAGAAAATAATGAAATCAAGAAGTAAGCTCCAATTTTTCAGGTAGAAGAGTTCGTAGCTGATTTCTTCTTCAAAGCTTAAGGCAGAGCGACCGTTTATTTGTGAGAATCCGGTGAGTCCAGGTTTGATTGAAAGTACTCGGAGGTCATTTTGACCGTATTTTTCTACTTCTTCTTGAAGATGTGGTCGAGGACCGATGAGACTCATGTCTCCTTTGAGAATGTTGAAGAGTTGGGGGAGTTCGTCGAGTGATAGCTCTCGAAGTTTTTTTCCCAGAGGGGTGATGCGAGGGTCGTTTTTCATTTTAAAAAGAATAGAGCCTTTTCTTTCATTTTGTTTTTCGAGTTTCTTTTTTTGTTTTTCGGCTTCAGGGATCATGGTGCGAAATTTATAACAGAGAAATGGATGACCATTTTTTCCAATTCGAATAGATGCGTAAAAAATAGGTTCGGTTTTATTTTCGAGCCAGACTAGGAGGGATATGATAAGAAGGATTGGGCTTAAAAGTACACACATTAAAAGGCTAAAGACATAATCGAATCCTGATTTGATGAGTAGCCCCCAGCCGTGGAGTTTGGTATTTTGGAGGGTAATGAGGGGGAGATTTCCCAAAGTGGATGTTGAGACGCTCGCTAGATCTAATCCAAGTTCATCTGGAAGGTAGCTGAGTTTTGTTTCATGGAGGTAGGCAAGTTGGATAAGAGTGGCTGATATTTTTTCGCTGGGATCTTCTGTAGCGATAAGAATTTCATTGGGTTTATGTTTTTTTAGGATTGTCTCGAAATCATGAGAACCTCCTATGACTGGAACTCCTTTTGCTGTGGTGTGATTTAATTTTTTTTCACTGACAAGTCCGAGGATTTGAAATTTAGGGTTTTGTTTTAGAATGTGAATAGCTTTGGCGGCGATATTGCCTGTTCCGAGAATGATGATTCTGACTTTTCCGAGACCTAGTTTGTGCATTTGTCTTCGAATGATTCGAAGTGTCATGCGTCCACTGAGAAGAAGTGTCAGACTTATAATCCATGCAACTCCGAAGATGAATCTGGAGAAAAAAGTGTGTTTGAGGAAGAAAAACGCTACAAGCACTAGAGCCATGCCAGCTGAAAAACTCCAAAACACATGGTTTATTTCGTCGAAAATTTTTTCGTCTTGGTAAAAGTGATATCGTCCTTGGAGGGCAAAGATGCCAAGAAGTGTAGCGGTTATGGATAGCGCAAAGGGGAGAAATTGTTCAAGTGAAAAGGGGGTGGGAGAGGTGAGATGAAAAAGACTAAACCGTTCCATTCGAAGATAGTATGCGACAATAAGGCCTCCAAATATGGTCGCAATATCATTTATGATACGGCTAAGTGTGAAGAGGATTTCAGATTTTTTCATAGAAACTCTATTCTAGGTATGCATTCGTGATGTGTTGGGAAATCCTTATTTTTTACTGACAAAGAGTTCGAGTCTGTCTCCTTTTTCAAATAAGAGTTCAGTGTGTTCAATTTTGAGTCCACATTCAGTTCCTTCGTTGGCTTCGTTGACTTCTTTTTGTCCCATTTGGACGGATTGAATTTTTCCTTCACCTATCATTTGTTCTTCTTTTTCTTTTGTTTCTTCGTTTTCTACCATTCTAAATTGTCTGAATCGGGATTGTTTTCTCATTTTGCCTTTTATCACATCTCCGCCAATGACGGCCATTTTTTTATTGGAGGCAAAGACAGCTTTAATTTTAAATTCTCCTAAGATGATTTCTGTTTCTTCTTCATCCATTTTTCCGAGTAGGATATCGTTGATTTTTTCTGTAATGTGATAAATAACTTCAAAGGTCATAATGGTGACTCCTTCTTTGTCGGCGAGCTTTTGGATTCGAGATGAAGCTGCTACTTCAAAACCAATGATGAATGCTTCTCCGGCTTTGGCGAGCATGATGTCAGATTCGGATATTTCTCCTACGCCGGCATGGATGACTTTTACCATGTGTTCGTCGGTTTTTATTTTTTCGATTTCATTCACAACAGCTTCTTGGGATCCTTTTGAGCTAGCTTTTACGATTATTTTGCATTGAGAAAGCTTTCCTTCTGCGAGCTTAGTCTTGAGGGTGGCGAGTGAGAATTGTTTTCGTTTTCGAAGTTCATCTTTATGTTCAATTGATTGAACTTCTTCTGCTTTTTTTCTAGCGATTTTTTCCGATTTCATAATCTGGAGAAGATCTCCGACTTGAGGGAGGTTTGTGATACCAGTAATTTGTACGGGTGCAGAGGGAGGGGCATTTTTGACTGCGGAACCGCTAAAATCTGTCATACTTCTGATTTTTCCGTATTGGTCGTAGATGACGAAAGGGTCTCCTTGATGAAGTGTTCCGGTATTAATGAGGACTGTGGCGGTGACTCCTGCTCCTGATTGAACTGAGGATTCAATAACAGTAGCGATAGCTGGTCGGTCAGGATTGGCTTTGAGTTTTTTTTCTTCTGCCATGAGTCTGATCGTATCGAGTAACTGTTCAATACCCTCTCCAGTTTTTGCAGATACTGGAATACAGTGGATGTCGCCTCCCCAATCTGTAGGATTGAGTTCTTTTTCCGCAAGTTGTCCTTTGACGAGGTCTGGATTTGCTCCGTCCAGATCCATTTTATTTATGGCTACTATAATGGGAATATCGGCTTCACGAGCGTGGTTGATGGCTTCTAAGGATTGTGGTTTGAGACCTTCTGTGGCTGCTACTACTAATACGGCGATGTCTGTGGCTCTTGCTCCACGAGCTCGCATAAGAGTGAAGGCTTCATGTCCTGGAGTATCGAGAAAGGTAATCAGGTCTTTATCAATTTTTACTTGATAAGCTCCAATGCTTTGAGTAATACCGCCAGCTTCTTTTTCGGCTATTTTAGTTTTTCGAATGTAATCGAGGATAGAAGTCTTTCCGTGATCTACGTGTCCCATGATTGATATAATGGGAGGTCGTTTTTTTAGATGTTCAACTTCTTCTTCTTCGAGTAGTTTTGAAATATCAGCTCGAAAAAGATCTTCTCCTGAAAGTTCAGTTGCTTCTTTTTTTACCTTTACGTTGAGTTCTTGAGCGATAATGGCAGCGGTTTCATAATCTATTTCTTCTTTGAGGTTGGCGATGATGCCGTTTTGTTTGAGTTTGACAAGTACTATCGGGATGGGTTTTGTGATTAATCGAGCGAGTGTTTTTACAGACATAGTTTCAGGGAGAATAATCGTCCCATCATCTGTTTTAATAACTTTTACTTCTTCTTCTAACTTTTCTGCTGGAGGAGTATCTTCTTTTTTCTTTTTTCGGACTGATTTTTTGTGTCCAGCGGTTCGCTCCTGCTGCTTTTCGACAATCTCTCGATCAAGTTCTTCTTCGATTTCGTGTTCGACTTGGCTAATTTCATCGCCTTCTTCTAATTTTCTAATTTCTGCTGCAATTTCATCAGAGACTAAATTGTCATCTTCAATTTCGTAGTCGAGCTCCATAGCGTAAAGTTGGACAGCTTCGGGAGCAATATTTAATTTTTTAGCGAGATCTGTGACGGAAATGGGCATTTCAGGGGGGACTGTAGAGTAATCGTGGCTCTTTGTCTACTTTTTATCTTGGAGTATGTAGGAGATTGTGGCTTTGAAAATGGTTTTCTTGTTTTTCCTTTAAAAGTATGTTACAATGAGAGGATTTATATTTAACTTTTTATGAAAACGAAGAAAAAACAAGATCCGCTCCTGCTTCTCTATAGTTTTGTTCAGAAGAATACGGCTTACTTTTTTACAGGTATTGGTTTTTTAATTGGAGTTCTTTTTATGAGTGTAGCTTTGATGGCTACGGAGGTAGTTATTGAAGATGGAAATACATTTCATAGTTCTGCTCCTCAATTTTCTTTTGAAGATGTGGTTTCTTTTTCTGATTTTATTCTTGAAGACCGTTGTGAAGAACATTGTGGTGTCATAAATGATCAGAGAGATTTTTCTGAGGTTTTGGATTTGGTTCAGTCTTATTTTGAGCTTTATAATAGTCGAGACTATGGTTCAGCGTGCGGTCTTTTAAAAGACAGTACATGTAATGAGGATAATCCGGCTGATGTCAGACGTTTTGCAGAAGAAGGTGGAAGACTCGTTGATGGCTATGAGGATTTGACTCTTTGGATGTCTCCTTTGGCAGATGGATTTCATAGTGATGTGGCGTGTGTACAGTATTCGTTTGAATATGAGAGGTACCCTAATCGAATACATGAACTTATGAGTTTTTACGTAAATAAAGGTGGTGATGAAAAACAGATTACTTCTCGTGTGTGTGAGAAGAAAAATATAGAAGGCATTGGAGATGTGGGGTGTCCTATCTTGTCCAAACAGGACTTCTGCCTTGATGGGATTTCTTGGTAAACTTCTTCTTTGTATCGTCATTATCTCTTAACCTCAAAGTAGGCTTTGGTCTGCTTTTGGTTTTTCTGACTTGAAGAAAAATAGGATCTTGCTACAATGCCACCGCTCTTTTTTTATATAAAGTTGATGGTGAAAACTTCGATTTTGAGATGGAGAGATTGTGTATGAAATGTTTTGAGTGTGAACAGAGGAACGAATATGCGTAGTTACTTTTGATGATGCAGGCGTAGCTCAGCTGGATAGAGCACCGGTCTTCGGAACCGGGTGTCGGGGGTTCGAATCCCTCCGCCTGTACCAGTTAAAAAAGTGTGGAGATTGTCTCCACAGTTTTTTAACTTTGCTTTTGAGATGGGAACCAAATGAGTTCGATACGAAAAACGAGCGAAACGATTGTTTGAGCGCTTAAGTGGGTGAACAGAGTGAGTCGTTAGGAAAATATTTTAATCCAAATTTTGAGAAGCTGAGGAAGTTATTTTTTTAGTCCATCACGAATTTCTCGTAAAAGAAGAACTGTTTCAGATGGTTTGGAAGGCTTTTCTTCTTCCTTTCTTTTAAATTTATTCAATTGTTTAATTACTATAAACATGGCAAATGCAATAATTAAGAAGTCTAGCATTGTATTTGCGAATATTCCGTAGTTGATGGTTACTGCTTCTGATGTCTCGGTTGCATTTTTGAGTGTTATAGCAAAATGAGAAAAGTCGATTCCTCCTAAAAGCAGACCAATCGGTGGCATAATAATGTCAGAGACAAAGGAGCTCACAATTTTTCCAAATGCAGCTCCGATAATAATCCCTACAGCCATATCTACGACATTTCCTTTTACTGCAAAATTTTTAAATTCTTTGAACATAACGTAACAAGATAATAACGAGTGTAGTATAAAAAATATTTGTGATAAGACAATTTTTGAGATGCTAATTGGTACGATGATGTTTTATTCCATATACGTACCGTTGAAGTTAGAAAGAGGTAAGATCCTTCCCTTGCTTACTAATTGAGTAAAGTGAGACAGAATTTATCAGGTTCGTCCTATTATTCATTTTTATAATGCGATTAACAACTTGGTGTAGAAAATGTAAATAGATTTTATTACTAGGGATTTTTTTATATTTTTTCTTTTTTAGAGCTATTTTTGAGATTCTTCTTCGTTTTTATTTTCATCGTATCTCGGAATACTACGTGATGATCTTGGACCTTTTTTCGGATCTATTATTTCCCTGACTTTTCCCCCTACTGACTCTACATCTCCTCGAATATCGAATCCTTGGATGAAGGTTTGAACTCGAACTTTTCGAGCTGGCGAGGTTTCATTTTTTTCTCTTAAATCGTTATACAGTTCTAAAAATTCTTTGTGGGAGTATTTTTTATCTGTTCTTTCATCAATATCGATTCTTTGGAGTCTTTCTATAGTACCTTGCTCTGTATTTATGAGATAAGCATATAAAGATAGTCCGCTTTTTTGTCCGAGTTCGTATTGTTTTTTAGAAGGTTTCCACGTGTGTGGTAATAGTCGAGTATTATCGTCTCTATAGCTGATAACTTTCCCTTCAGCTTGACTGTATTTATCGGTGCTTTTAGTGACTAATGATATTTCTCTGTTTTGCCTGGGAAGTGTAATGGTTCGTACACCATCGGTTTCAGGATCGGGTTTTGGTTTCGAAGGAACTCTTCCTTTCATTTGGCTCATAATGTCTGAGGGCGTTGCAATTTCGTATTCAGCTGTCGTTATCTGGCTGATATAGTAGAGAATATATGCTCTTATCACTTGATATTGATACTCTCCAAGAGCTTCTTTTGTTATTTCTTTGTTGGAAAAGTTTATGAGTATTTCACCATCTTTGGAAACCAGGAAAGAAAAAGCTCCTAGAATAGGGTCTACTCTAAAGCCTTTTGTATGTTTTTTTATGTTTACAAAATAATCTCGATTACCAGATTCCATGATTTTTTTAAATTTGTTTGTAGGTATAAAATGTCCAGATGCTAGATAAGCTCCTTTAAACTGACTATGAGAGGGGTCTAAGGTCAATGTGTATTCATCATTTTTGCAAATTATTCCTTCTCCGTCACCGGAGAGAGATTTTTCTACTTGAGGGAGGGCTCTTTCCCAAGAAGTATCTTCGTGATAAATATCACCTAAAACCTTCCATTCTTCTAAGTCTGTTTTAGCATCTTCTTCGTTGCTTTCTTTTGAAAAAATATTTGAGGCGACTTCTTGGCTGTCTAAAGCTTGTATTGCTAGTGTGAGCATGCCTGATATATCTGAAAGTGTTCTTTTTGCTTCTGCGAGTAGTTCTGGACTTCTAAGAAAATGCCATCGTCCTTGTCTTTTGGGTGGAATAGCTCCTGAATCTAGAGTTGCTTCTGCGTTGAAATCTTTTGATTCAGAGAGCCTAAGAATTTCTCTTATTTCTATGAGTTCTTGGGATCCTCCTTTTTTTAGCCAACCGTTCTGTTTGTAGGTTAGTGTCATTTTTTGAACTAGGCTGTGTAAAATGTAATCTCCTATAAAATAGTGATTTCCTTCCTGTCTCATATTTCCGTTTTTATCTTTGTAAGCAGAAAAATTGAGTGCTATTAGAAGTGCTAGATAGAATTGTTCTATGAGTTCAAACTTTTTGGGCGGTTGTTGTTCGTATATTACTTGCTCAAAATCAACTACACATTTTTCGATTTTTTGCTTATAGTCTTCTCCAAAATCTATTATTTGTGCCATGTTCCGCGAATGGTCGCTTTGTCTGTGGTATAGATTTGCGTCTACTGAGAGTTGTCGGAGTTCCTGTGCCTCTTCGAAAAATTGTTTTGATAGGGGAGTTTTTTTAAACTTTCTTTTTACCTTGTGTGTCATTTTTCCAATAGCTTCTTCCATTAATCTCGTTCCATCTAGACGTCTTCCTTTAAATCGAGTTCTATCTTTTTTTCTTTCAGATTCAGGATAAGAACCTGGTTTAAAACCGCCGAATATCTTTTGTAGAAATGCTTTTGTTTCGTCAAGGCAATCTATGTCAAAAGGAGTTATGTCACCTTCTTTTTTTTCCGGATTCTTCGGGGTGTCTGGACTTGTCATCGTATATTTTTTATTAAACTTTTTGCTCTTTAAATCAAAAAACAAGAATAGTCAATCCCTATTTCATATAATTTTAATTTTATTTTTTGAATAAAATTATTGTTCAATTCACTCTTGTTTTCTTGCTATAAACTTGGCATCTGCGACAAATGATTCTTTTTCAAAAGCAAGGACTGGATTGAAATCGAGCTCGGTGATTTCTGGGAGATCTGCGGCGAGATGAGACGTTTTGACGAGGATATGAGCGAGAGATTCGATATCAACTGCTTTTTCACCTCGGACACCTTGGAGAAGTTTGATGGCTTTGATTTCTGTGATCATTTTTTCTGCTTCTAGGAAGGTTATGGGAGCAATACGAAAAGTAACGTCTTCAAAGATGTTGACATAGATTCCACCGAGTCCAAAGGCGAGTAACGGTCCAAAAACTGGATCGCGTTTGATGCCGATGATAACTTCTCGTCCTAGGGGAAGCATTTTTTGAATAAGTATGCCTTCGATGTGAGCTTTGGGGTGATGCTTTTTTGCTCTTTCCCAGATGTTTTGACAGGCGCTTTGTAGCTCTTTTTTATTTTTGATATTGATGTGAATGCCCCCAATGTCAGTTTTATGGATAATTTCGGGAGCTATGATTTTGGCAACAACCGGATAGCCAATGGTTTTGGCGAGGCGGATGGCGTCTTTGGTATTTTGAGCAATGGCTTCTTTTGGGTGGGGAAGATGATAGGCATGAAGAATTTTTTGAGTGAGGGAGAAGGGGAGTGTTTGAGCATTTTTTGAGAGATGTTTTTGTACTTCTTCTCTGATTAATTTCACTTTTTTATTCTGAGGGGATTGAGTTTTTGTAGAGCCTTTTCTTTTTTTGTTTTGACTATATTGCCATAGTTGGCTGATTGATTTGACTGCGTTTTCAGGGAAGTTGTAATGGGGGATATGGTTTTTTCCCAAAAAATCTCGGGCGGCTTTGACTTTGGCTTTACCGATAAAACTCGTGATGATTGGCTTTTTACGATGTTTGTCTTGTATTTTTTTGATTAGAGATGCTGTAGAAAGACTTTCTGTCATGATCTGTGGTGTGAGAAGAACTAAGACAGCATCTACATTCTTATCTTTTATCACTAATTCTAATGCGGATTGATAACGGTCAGCGAGAGCATCACCGATGACATCAATCGGATTTTCTATGCTGGCTGCGGGTGGTAGCTTTTGTTTCAGCTTTTTGAGTGTTTCTTTGGAGAATGTTGCTAGTGTGAGGTTTGATTGAGCGATAGAATCAGTAGTGATGATTCCTGGTCCGCCGGCATTGGTGATGATGGCGATGTGATTATTGTTAAGGGTTTGATGTACTGAAAAAATACTGGCGTAGTCAAAGAGTTCTTCAATGGTGGTTACTCGTATAATGCCGGCTTGTGTGCAAGCAGCATCGACAGCGGTGTCAGATCCAGCGAGTGCGCCGGTGTGAGAGCTTGCAGCTTTTTGTCCAGCATGACTGCGGCCTGATTTGAGCAGGATAATGGGTTTGTGTGGGATGATGGCTTGGGCTTGGTGGAGGAATTCTGGTCCATTTTCAAAGTCTTCGAGATATAGCAAGATAACTTTGGTTTGAGGGTCGTTTTTAAGAAAATGGAGTAACTCTACTGAATCAATGTCGGTCTTGTTTCCTAGAGATACGATTTTGGAAAAGCCGAGATCTGATTTTTCTGCCCAATCCATGATGGCGACTGCCATGGCACCTGATTGTGAGATCAGGGCTATATTGCCGGCTTCGGGAAGACCTCCAGCAAAGCTAGCGTTGAGTTTGTGGTGTGGATTGAGTATACCGAGGCAATTGGGTCCAATGATATTGAGTTTGTATTTTTGATCGATGGCTTTGATTTCGGCTTCTCTTTTGGCACCTTCAGGACCGATTTCTTTAAATCCAGCGGAAATGATAATAATGTTTTTTATTCCCTTTTTTCCTAAATTCTCGAGTTCGGTTGTTACAAGAGTGGCGGGAATAGCGATGATGGCTAGATCTACAGATTTTGGAAGAGCTTTTACTGTGGGATAGACTTTTTTTCCTTGCAAGGTTTTTCTTTTGGGGTTTACTGGGTAGATTTGACCTTTGAAGCCAAATGTTTTCAGATTTTTGAGTAGGGTGTGTCCAATTTTTCCTGGAGTTCCAGACGCTCCGATAATAGCTATAGATTTTGGCTCAAAGAGTGATCTCATTTTTTTAATGATACTTAAATTTATTTGGATTTTTATGAAAAATATTTGTTTTAACCTTGAAAAAGTCGTTTTTGTATGTTATAATAAAAGGATTTTATGACTTTTATTTATGCGTACTTTGCTTCGATTTCTTTTCTTGATTTTGACGCTTGGGATGGGATATAAACTTCTTCGTTATTGGAAGCAGCGGCAAGTGAGAAATGATTTTGTTAATCATTCGATTGCAGGGGGGGGGCATGCTTTTACGGATCGTTCAATTCGGAGATCTAGATATAGTGATTGGCAAGACTTTTTTAGTCAAAAGAAAGGTTTTCTTTTGGTGGGATTGGCGATTATGGTTTTACTTTTGGAATCTTCTTTTTTGAAAGACTATTCGTATCTTTTTCGAGCGAGTTTAGTTGAATTTAAGCCTATTCAGTTTACTGGAACGGTCTCTCCTATGGAGAAAGTTCCTGATTGGTATAGTTTGTCCGAAGCGGAGCGTAATTTGCGTTTTGACCAACTTGATCCTTCAAAGTTGATTGACCCTCCTGTCTATAATCCTACTGATTTTGTTAGGGGGAAAAAATGGGAAACAGCAAGTCAAAAAGAACGGAATGCTTATATTTATTATTCAGTTCCTTATTTAGGGAATTATGAAATTGATGGTTCAGAATATACTGGATCTCACCCTGGTGTTGATATGACTGCTTTAATTGGAACTCCGATTGTGTCGATTGCTAATGGAGTTGTCTATAAAACTGAAAAATCTAATGTGGGATTTGGAAATTATATAACGGTGATTCATGTCGGAATGCCTGATCCTGATGATCCTTCAAAAAAAACGACTCTTTATTCGACTTATGCTCATTTGTCTGAAATTTTGGTGTCGGTAGGGGATGAGGTTAATAAGGGACAGGTGATTGGTAAGTCTGGAGATACTGGTTTAAGTACAGCGCCACATCTTCATTTTCAAATTGATCGAGAAGGAGCTCCTTTTTATGCTTTTTGGCCGTTTGTGTGGTCAGATGTTCAGGCGGCGGGCTTGCATTCTCACTTTGATGCGGTTCGATATGGAGTAGGGAAGAAAAAAGCCCTTCAATATACGGTTCATCCGATGCATATCGTAGATCAGTTTCGTGATTATGTATCTCCAAATTTAGTTACTTCTAGTGATGAAACGGTGGTGGCTGAAGTTAACGAGAAACAAGATAAAGAAGAAATTTCTGCTGAAACTCAACCTAATGTTTCTTCTGATGATGAATTACTTGTTTCTGCAGAGGAGGTAGTTTCTTCTCCTTTAGAAGTTGAACATAATCATACACATACTTCTAAATCTGATACTTCATTTACTTCTGGTCGTGATTTGAAGAAGAAGGATATTGTTTTTGAGTCGGTACGGACGTATGTTCCAGGGGAGCCGCAGACGGTTCGTTTACAGATAGATGAGGCAAATCTTATTGCTTCTGCGACAATTCATTTAGATTCTACGTTGCGAGAGTTGGCAACAGTTCAGCCTTCAGCCGTTAGGACTGATGATTTGGTTGATGGTATGGCAGAGATTCAGGTGCAAACTGAGCTTGATCGAATGTTTAAGTTGGTGGCTACGGGGGATTTTGGGGAAGTGAAGTCACAAAGTTTGCGTCCACAGGTCTTTAAAGATGTTTTGCCGACTCATGCCAATGCTTTGGCAATTACGTACCTAAAGAGAGAAGGAATTGTAAATGGTTATCCAGATGGTACGTTTCGTCCTGATGAGAATTTGAATCGAGCTGAAGCGGTAAAAATTCTTTTAATTGGGAATGATTTATCTGTTGAGGCAGGTGTTTCTCATGCTTTTTCCGATGTGGTAGAAGGAGCTTGGTTTCGTGATTTTGTGGCAACTGCTGCTAAACGGGGGATTGTAAAAGGCTATGCTGATGGTAGTTTTAAGCCAGATAATAAAATATCTCGAGCTGAGTTTTTGAAGGTGTCCATTTTGACAGCTGGATTTGAGGTTTCACCGGAGTTAGAAAATGATCCGTATATGGATGTAGAGAAGGATGCTTGGTTTGCTCCTTATTTTGCTTTTGGGAAAGATCATCGTTTGATTACGCCTCAGCGAGGCGGTTATGCTGTTCCGTCACAACAGATTAGTAGGGCTGAGGCTGCAGAGATTATGTATCGGTTATCAAATATACAGCAACGGTAAATATTTCTCATTGAAAATTACTGAATTTTTCAGGTAGTATTTCAACAATAGTTCCTTTTTTTCCTTGATTTATGTCTATATCTAGTCTAAGGCAAATGTCTTTCATATTTTCTTTGGTTTGAGTTTCGATCTCTAGGTAAGTAGGAATGTGATTGAATGTATCTAATTCGAAGTGGATATTGTCCCATTCGTAATGGATTCTGTGCTTTGAATAGACCATAGCTCTTCGAAAGCCTAGTTTTTCCACTAAGGCTACAGCTTTTTTGTAATCATCTACCTTTACTTCTGTTTCTTGACGAATAGTCATATTAGACTCTTTTATAGCAGGATCTTTGTGGGTTATGATGATTTGGGCATCTATTTTCCTGATTCTTAAAAATTGTTTATTTGAATCCCATGTACTAAATCCCTCTTTCACAAATAGGTTTGATTCTATGAAAGTATCATATTTCTTTTGTGCTCCAATAATACTTAGTTTTTTTTTGATGTTTTTTACATCGATATTAAAGAATTTGAGTTCAATTTCGTTCATAAAATAAGTAAGTATTTCATGAGAATATTATCACATTTTTTCTTTTTGATTTACTTGACTTTTTTTAAAAAACAATTAGAAATCGTATTGATGAAAAAATTACTTTTTCTTTTAACGTTTTGGTTGGGATTTTTTTCTTTTGGTTTTATAGGCTTATCATCAGCTAATTTTGAGTTTGAGACGGTGAGAACAGAGCAGGCGCCTGGATTTTTTTTGGTACGTATTTTCCCGGTAGATGGAACCAAACCACTTCCAGTTCAGAATATTTTTGTAACTAATTATGCTTCGGATGAATCTGAACGGTACATGGATATTGTGCCTTTGATTCAGGAATTGGGAGGTTTGATTATTACCAAAGATGAGTTGGGAGCTTACATGGCTGATCCTTTGAGTAGGATTGTTTTTTTAGGGGAGAAGGAGGAGGGGTTTTTACATTTTGCGCTTGATTCTTCTGACAAATCTGTAGAGCAATTTGAGGTTTTTTCAGAGCATTTTTTAAGCGAAATTTTTCTCAAAGATGTTCAATTAGATTTTGGAGGTAATGCTGTAGAAATTCTTCCTTCTGTATTGCCGGATATTTCTAAAAACTCTTTGCTTGTGGTAGGAAAATTCCGAGAGCCTATGAAGACTCGTATGGAGTTAAGAGGGGTTACGGCTGATGGGGAAATTCGGGCGGTGGAGCCTTTATATTTGCAGGATAAAGCTTTATCAAGCCCCTTAGCTTCTCAGTCTTTGCCGGAGTTGTGGGAAGAGTTGTGGTTGGCAGAACAAGGAAAGAAGACGGGAAAAAGCTTTATGAATTTTTTCTCCTTAGGAAATGTGTTCCCAGTAATTTTATTTTTATTGGGTGTTTTGTGTTTTTGGTGGTTTTGGTACCGATTGCGTCAGGGTAGTGAGATAATAGAAATGTCTGAGGCTGTGGTGAAAGCTACGGAAGATTCTCCGAAAGCTCCCTTAGAGGAAGTGCCCTTTGAAATTGAAAGGCGGCGACATTCTCCTACTGAGACCAAATCCCGAAATGTGCCTTTTTCGCTTGTTGCTGGTAATACTCGAACTCAGCCTTCCGATCAAACGGGAACGAAAAATACCCCTTCGCCCAACCCGTCTTCAAAAGCTCAGCGTTGATGTCAGTACCATTTTCGTCGAATATATAGGCAAGTTGTCTTTGATATTTGTCGATCGTATCTCCGACTGAATCTTGGATGAGACAGACTTTTTTACTTTCTCCAATTAGTTCTTTTGTTTTTTGGGAAGATTTTAGCCCAAGGGGGGATACTTTTTTATCAGGATGTTTAGTTTCAGGGGTATCGATGCCGATAAATCGGACATATATATTCTTATCTACAATGATAGTGTCTCCATCGACTACGCGTGTAAAAGTGTGCCATTGACATTCATCTGGAAAATTTTTTTGAGAAAAATTAAATGAAAAAATACCATATGTCTTTTTTGTAGACTCTTCTGGAATAGGAATAAAAGTTTGAATGTCTTGGGGGTGAGAGGGTAATGAGGGATTTTGACATCCTGTACTCAGCAAGACAAAAATGATGAGTAAGACTTTGAGATACACGAGACTATGGCTGTTGCATGGCAAGCTGACCTTGTTGAATGTGAATGTATTCTTTTTCTTTGACCTCTTCCATATTTTGAACTTGTTCAGAGGACTGGAGTGCGTATAAGCTGACGGGATTTGAGACGGCAATTTCCCATTTTTCGAGTTCTTTCTGTATGAGAAGTCGGTCTGCTTTAATTTCTTGAAGAGCAAAGCCTTGAGTAGCGAGAGCATTGAGGAGAGAAAGATAGATAATGGCTAAAATGATTGCACATATGATGCCACAACGAATAAACCATAACATATATTGTCCGGCTGTACTTTGTTTTTTGCTGGACGATGGAGATTCTGTGGTTTGATGATGTGTAACATTCATGTCGTTTTTTCAAATATTCTTAATTTTGCGCTACGAGCGCGAGGATTTATTTGTACTTCTTCTGTAGAAGGAGTGATTGGTTTTCTATTGATCTTTTGGATAGTGGCTAGACTAATTGGAGTATGGAGTGACTTAGCAGTAGCAATGGTTTTAGGCTTGCTGTGAGTTTGTACAAAGTTTTTTACGATTCGATCTTCGAGGGCGTGATAGGATATGACACCCATGCGGTCACCTTTTTTCATTATTTCTAATGCTGATGTTAATGCGTGCTTGAGAGATTTAAGTTCATCATTGACGGCAATTCTGAAAGCCTGAAATACTCTCATCAGAGTCTTATTACGATCTTTGGGGTGCGTGTGATCTTCGATGACTTTTCGGAGGTCAAATGTTGTTTCGAGAGGTTTGTTTTTTCTGGCTTTGCTGATGGCTTGGGAGAGTTTTTTGGCGTGTGGTTCTTCTCCGAAATTTTTCAAAATGACCATTAATTCTTGTTCGCTGGCATTGTTGATGATCTGCGCGGCATTTTTACGATTGTTTGTATCGAAACTCATGGTGAGTGGGCTGTCTTGTTGAAAACTAAAGCCTTTTTCTGGGTTATCTACATGATGTGAACATAGTCCCAAGTCTAGGAGAATAATGAGTGGATGAGGGGGATTATTTTCGTTGAGAATGATCTTGAGTTCAGAAAAATTGGCGTGATGAAATACCACTTTATTTTTCCATTTGGTCAGTCTTTTCCGTGCAAAGGCGATGTGCTGGCTATCTAGGTCGCAGGCAATGTATTGTTTTACTTTTGGGAATTTTTTCAAAATGCTTTCAGCATGTCCTCCTAAACCTAGGGTTCCATCAAAAACTGACTCAACATTTTCAAAAAGTAACAAAGCAAGAATTTCTTTTTCAAGAACTGGGGTGTGATTTGGCTTTGTACCTGTCATTTTTTGTTCTGTTTTTGTGTTAATGTGCAAAACTTGTGCACATTGTGTGGAAAACTTTTTTTGGGCTTACCCCTTTCCTGAAAAGAGATTTCCTACTTATGCTCGAATTTTAGAACACATTTTTTGTTTTTGCAACTGTTTTTTCCTTTTTCTTATTGCCTTTCGGGATATGCTGTTTTCTTTTTTTGTTCAGGTTGAAAATAAAAATGATTCATGCACACATTTTCCACTCATATTCCTTATAAATCTTTTTTGTATGGGCTTTTATTTGTATGTGTAATATTTTGGGCGTTTGGATTAAAAGTGTTTTGTGGTTTTTGTGTTTTCTATTACCATGGATCTGTCTTTTAGAAAGTTAAAATATGCTTGATATCAAAGAGATTCGCAAAAAAACTGGTGTATTTAAGAAAGGTTTAGCTCGTAAAGGAGTATCTGGTGGTGTTATTGATCAATTATTAGACATTGATCAACGTCGTCGTGACTTACTTCAGGTGGTTGAATCTATGAAGGCAGAGCAAAATGCTGTTTCGAAGAAAATTGCTCAGCTTTCAGGAGTAGAGAAGCAGCAGGTTTTGAGTGACATGAAAAATTTATCAGACAAAAAGAAAACACAGGAGGGTGAATTGCAGTTGGTTGAGGAACAGTACGAATCATTGATGTATGATTTACCCAATATTCCTTTTGAATCGGCGCCTGATGGAATTTCTGATGAAGAGAATGTAGTGTTGCGAGAGGAAGGGGATAAAACTTCTTTTTCTTTTCAACCCAGAGAGCATTGGGAGATTGCAGAGAACCTAGAACTTCTTGATACAGAGCGAAGTGCCAAGGTGAGTGGGAGTCGCTTTTATTATTTGCGAAATGAACTGGCGGTACTGCAGCAGGCACTTATGATGTGGGCATTTCGAGAAGTGGTGGCAAAAGGGTTTTCGGCGACAATTCCTCCTTTTATGACAAGGAAAGAGGCGCTGATGGGAACAGGATTTTTTGCGAAGGATGAAAACTATGTCGTCAATCCTGGGGAGGATGATTTGTATTTGATCGGGACGAGTGAGGTTCCGATGATGGGTTTTCATGCGGATGAGGTTTTGGATGAAGGTGATTTACCGTCTAAATTTGTTTCGTACTCACCGTGTTTTCGTCGAGAGGCGGGGACGTATGGAAAGGATATGAAGGGTATTTTTCGGGTTCATCAATTTGAAAAGGTGGAAATGGTTGTTTTGTGTCGTCCGGAGGAGAGTGAGATGATGCATGAAGAGCTTTTGAGGATTGAAGAAAATTTGTTGCAGCAACTTGGTTTGCCTTATCGAGTGGTGAATGTGTGTTGTGGTGATTTAGGGAATTCTGCGGCGAAGAAATATGATTTGGAAGCTTGGTTGCCAGGACAGGGAAACTATCGAGAGATGACTTCAACGTCTATTTGTACGAATTTTCAGACACGCAGACTCAATATTCGAGTTCGTCAAAAAGATGGATCAATCGTTCATGCTCATTCACTTAATGGTACGGCGGTATCAAGTCGTCCTTTAGTAGCGATATTGGAGAATTTTCAGCGAAAAGATGGAAGTGTGGTAGTTCCTAAGGTTTTGGTGCCGTATTGTGGGTTTGAGATGATTAGAAAGAAGTAATTTTACTCTCCCTCTAAATACTTGCGTACTTCTCTTAGCGCTCGCAGTTGAATAACGCGAATGTTTCCTTCGCTTTTTCCGGTGATTTCTGATATTTCGCGGTTGGAGAATTCTTCGAGGTACTTGAGTTCGATGATTTCTCTATGAGCAGAAGGAAGATTTTTGAGTGCTTTATGGATTCTCTTGCGGTCAAAGCTACTTTGAAGTGCTTCATCTGGGGTAGGATTTTTGTCTGGGATTTGAAGAAAATAGGTTTCTTGTTCCTGATCACTCAGTCCGTAAATTTCTTTTTGAGTACGATAGAAATCGATTACGGTGTTGTGGGCGATGCGAAAAATCCATGCGTTAAAGCTACTTTTGGGATTGGGTGTGTAGGTATTGAGTTTTTCAACGACTTTGAGAAATATGTCCGAAACTATGTCTTCAGCTTCATCTTTTTCAACACGAAAGGATACATACTGAAGAATTTTTTCAAAAAAGAGATCAAAAAGGTATTCGAAGCTTTTTTCATCTCCTTTTTGGGATCTGTCAACGAGTTTTTCTATAAAAGATTTATCAGGAAAGTCTTTCATGATTTTTTTAAGGACAGTGTAGCATAAATAATTTACTGTTTTTTTGTGTTTTTATCGGGGGCTGATGGTAGGCTTTTTCTCTTTTTGGGCAAGATAAAATTCTAAAATATTCATGGCGGCGAGATCGTCTTTCCTGTTGTTGTCAGAGGAGATTGTTTTTTTTGTAGAGAAGCGTTCGTTTATGTATTTGACTGTATAATTCTTTTTAAGTATTTGTCCTTGTTTTCGGATTTCTTGGCAAAGCTTATTTTCGCTTCCGTCAGGTAATAGAGGGAGTCCGAAGATGATTGTCTGAAATTTTTTTGCTCCTGTAAGGTCTTGGATGATTTCTGCCAGACTTTCTGTGTCTATCACTTGTAGTGGGATAACACATATGCCGTCTGGAGAGAAAGCGAGTCCACAATGTTTTATGCCGTAGTCGATGGCGAGTAAATTTTTTTCTGATTGATGAGAGGGGCGTTCATTTTCCAGAATTAAGTTTTTGATAATTTGGGTGGATATTTTTTTCATCTTTTTTTATGTTCCAGTAAAGAGCCATCGAAAAAAAGTTCCTAATTTAGAGGTGTCTGGGGGGAGATCCCAATCTATTTCTTCTTTGAAATACCAGGTTTCGATGCCAAAAAACCGATCAGCGTGAGATCTGTTATTCCCTCCAAAAGTATTGGAGAAGTTTTTTAGTTCTTGGGAAATGAGAAGGTTGTATTTTGGGGTAGCAAGAGGAATGGCTGGAATAAGACTTGTAAGTTTTTCACTGAGTGTGAAAAGATCTGTTTGAGAACCTGTAGTACGGACTTCATTAATAAGAAAATCTATGTCTTCATTAGTAAGGTTTGAGAGGTTGAATTTTCCACTTTCAGCCGAATGCCATAGAGAGAGTGAGTCGAAGTTTTGTGAGAAATTTTGTCCAAACAAGATAATGTCATATTCTCTTTTTGCCATTCGTTGTCGAAATTCTTCAGGGGGAAGTATTTCAAGATTTATTTTTAGATTGAGTTCTTTCTCCCATTGATGGGTTATGTTTTGGGCAAATCTTGAGTAGACGGGAGGGGCGGTAGAGGTAATAAAATTTAATGTTAATGGCTCTTTGGTATCTTGGATAATTCTTTGTTCTTCTGCTTGTTTGTAAGGAAATCCATTATTTTGTAATATTCGTCTGGCGTTTATTGCGTTTTGATCATGTTGATTACTTATTCCTTCAAAGAGAAAGAATGATTCAAGCTCTTGCCATGAGGTTTCGTTTTCGATAATTTTGGTTTTATCTAGGCTTTGTGAGAGAGCTTTTCGGATAATAGGATTGGCAGGAAGGGGCGTGTCGAGATTGAAGAAGAGTGCTGTAAATCTTGGGAGAAGGTATTCTCTTTTTTCGTAGACTTCTGAGAGCTGAAAGGTTTGTATTAGTTTTTCTTGGAATTGTTTGATGCGAGAGAGAGGAATATTAGAAAAAATAGTAGTCCAGGAATGGAATTGATTGAGATGTTCAAATGATGGATGCACGTAAAATACTATTTGTTCTATCTTGGGGAGATTGGTGTAGTAGTATTTGTTTTTTTCTAAAAATACTCTGAAGCTCCCGTCAAAGTTGGAAACAATGTTTGTAAGGCGGTAGGGTCCAGCACCTATAGGTTTTTGGTTGAAGCTGAATTGGGGGTCTGTTATTTCTTCGATGTAGGCATTTTTGAAATATTTGGCAGGAAGAATTGGTGTGGTGAGGAGTCCTGGAAAGAAGAAATTTGGTTCAGGGATTTTAAACTCAATGGTTTGATCGTCGACTACTTGAATTGAGGTGTATTCAAAGGCATCTTTGAGATATTTGTTTTCAAAGTGGGGGTTTTTAATCAAGCTTTCAAAGGTGAAAAGAACGTCATCGGTGGTAACCGGTTGTCCGTCTTGAAATCGAGCAGAGTCTTTAAGAGAGAGGGTATAGGATCGATTGTCTTTAATTTGTAAGTGAGCGAGCCCATCTTCTATCTTTCCTGAAGTGGGGTTATAGCGGAGTAGTCCGGAGAAAATGAGTTTGTGAAGATCCTTGTCAAAGAGTGATGTATGGGGAGATAAAGGATTTAGGTTTTTGATAGTGCCAATAGTTGATTCGGTAAAAATACCCCCTTCGGTGGGGACGAGTTTGGAGTGTGTTTGGAAAAAACGATGATAGAGAATACCAAATGTTATGAGCAAACCAAGGATGATAGAAAGTAGTATTCCTTTTTTGCGCAGGGAAAATTTTGCCGTTGGTCTTCGCATAGAGTTATGCTAGAAACATCATATATATTCCCCCTCCAAGTAAGAGTATTGCAAGTATGATTGTTAGTCTATGAAGAATTTTATCAACACCACGTCTGGTTTGTACCATTTCTTCACCGGCATCTCCCCCCATCATAGACCCGAGATTTGAGTTTTTTTGTTGAACCAGAACGACAACGATAAAAAGGATTGCGATAACAAGCAGAATTATTTGGAGCATATTTTTCTTTTTTCTGTAGGATGATAGTAAGGCGAGATAAAATCGCAAGTTTTTCTATGGCTTTATAAGACTATTGGCAAGGGCCAATATCAATCCAGCAATGAGATAGGTGAGTAGTCCTGTGATAAGGAACGTTATGTTTTCGAGTTTCAAGGCATTGAGAATAATTTGGAGTATGAAGAGTATAAATCCGTTTACTGCGAGTGATGCAAGTCCTAGGGTGATGATTCTGAATGGAGTGGTTATTATGGTCAACATCGGTTTAATAAGGGTATTAATGAGTGAAAAGACCATACCGCTTACTAGGTATCCGTAGATTCCTCCGGTGATGAGAAAAGTTTCCTGAAATATGTATTGGTCTATTATCCAAAATAGACCTGTATTCATAACAATCGCTAGAGTGATTTTAAAAATAAGTTGCATATTGAATTATTTTTTAGAGAGATTTCTGGACTCAATTTCTCTTTCTAGTACGTAGGTAGGAATGATTTCCACCAAAAACAATCATAATCATAATGAGTCCTCTTATGTTTTAGTGAAATTTAATGACGATGGAATTCCATGTTTTTATTATGTTGATTTTATGATCAAAGACAAGGGATCTAAAACTGTCTTTTTTCAATTCATAACGTCAGGATGTTTTTTTAAGATTCTTCTGAAAGCAAATGGAAAGATGGTGGTTGTGGTAATTGCCATGAAAACTATGGCTGAATAAAGATCGACATTAATGAGCCCTGCAGAAAAAGCAAGTTGAGCGAGAATAAGTTCCATAACTCCTCTAGAATTCATTCCCCATCCGGTTAGATTGAGTTGTGTCCAAGTTAAATTGGTAAAAGGTTTTGCGGCAAATGTTCCAATTAGTTTCCCTCCAGTAGCTATTCCTAGGACGGAGAGAGTCAGGAGAGGATTATTTATCAGAGCTTGATAGTCAAAGTTTAGTCCTATGCTTACAAAGAAGAAGGGGACTATGAAAGCGAATGAAAAAAGTTCTAGATTTTTTGCTTCAAGGTCTCTGTTTCCAGGAATGAAAAATGATTTTTGTAAAATAATTCCGGCTATAAAAGCTCCTAATACTGCGCCTAATCCGACGAATTCAGAAAAGACAGCAATGGAGAGCCCAATGATAATCATGGCTCTAAGTAGAGGGACTTTCGTTGACTGATTGCGGAGTTTTGCGATGAGATGCGGGACGAGTTTGAAGCTTGCGTAAATGAAGAGTATGAAAGCAAGAAATTTTGAAAAAATGAGAAGAATATGGTTGTTCGTCGTTGCTCCTCGTGCCATCATGACAATGATTCCTAGAAAAAGAATTTCAAATATGTCATCTAGAATCCCTGCGCCGAGCATAATATTGGCAAGCCTTGTTTTTATTTTTTTCATTTCTAGCAGTATTGCTACTTTTGTCCCTTCTGCTGTCACTGCCATACAAGCCCCTAGTACAAATCCGGTGGTCAGGGAATATCCTAAGAATTTTGCGAGTCCCATTCCCAAAAGAAAAGGTATCACTGCTGCAAATATAGCAATTACAGAAGCATCTTTTTTGTTTCCATTGAGTTCATGTAGGTCAATCTTGAATCCTGTAAGAAGAAGAAGAAAGAGAACTCCTAGTTCTGACAAGGTGTGAATGATACGAATTGAATCTTCGGTAAAAAATTCTTTTATAAATGGAATAGCAAGGATGAAGCTTATAACGAGTTGTCCTATAACTCTTGGATATTTGAATTTATGAGCAAGCTCTGATCCGAGGAAGGTGATCAAAAGAGCTATTGTAATACAACTCAGTTCGTTCATTTTTTAATTCTTATCCTCTTATTGTAGCATTTTTTGTTGTTTATATCAAAAATTTGTCTCATAAAAACTTTCTTGAAATGGTAGTTTTTTTGAGGTTGATAAGGGGATATGTTACGGTTCTTGATGAATAAGAGAGCAAACTACGAATTAAAAATTAAGAATTGAAAGACTGTTGGATGAGATAACGAGTATACGAGAGGCTTTTTATGTTTTGATATCCTGAGGGACGAAGGATCTCTGAAAAAAAGCCCGACAATCGATGTTGATCGTCGGGCTGATACGGGGGAGCCAATATTGGCTAGACAGGGGTTGCTTCGGCAGCTATAATTTCTGTTAGAATGCTTTCTTTTTCTTTTTTCGTGATGCCGAGTGCTGCTTCCATGCCGAGAATGAACTGACTTATACTTCCTTGCCTTAACACATCTTCTATTTCTGCGTCATACGTTGGCGTTGTGTGTGTGGGGCGATTTCTGTGCTTTCTTCTTATGTCTCTGATCTTTTCTTTATAGGCTTCAAGTCCCTGATTAGTGTTTGTATACATAGGATTTCTCCTCTTTTGAATTATGAATAAATCAGTTTAATTATTTATATAATAACAAAATTATTTATCAACTATCGAGATTACATTTCTCCAAGCATAATTCTTTTGTCTCAAAAGGAATGTCAGCATCACAGGCGGTTTTACTTACTTTTTCACAAGTTTTTCCGTCGAATTGATAACCAGTGAAAATATTTTCACAGTTGCCGATAGCGAGCATTTGTGCCTTACAATTCTCTGGGATAGTAAGATCTTGTTTACAAAATCCATCATATAAAATTTGTGCACCGTGTCTACGAGCTTCGCATTCGTTGAGGTAGCCGTTTTTGGTAATGCCTTTTAACCCACAAACTGGGAGTTGTGTTTTTGGGCAGTCGATATCGTTTACTACTGATTTTACACAGATTCCGGATATGTCGTATTCGTTTTGCTGACATTCGAGATCTGGAGCACATTTTTTCTTAATTTCTCCTCCGCATGTTTCTCCGAGAGCAAGTGTCTCGATATTTTGTATTCCGGTGATGGAAGAAATTGAGTCTTTTTGTGGTGTATTTGTACTATTACAACCTGCTAAAATAAGGAGTGTGGTGATGACGAATAATTTTTTCATGTGCTTTGCTGAGATCGGGTTTATAGTATTTATTTTTGTTTTTTTTACTATTTATTTTTGCTTTTGTGTTTTATGAGATTTTTGAAATTATTTGTTATGAGGATCCAGTCATCGATTGATAAAGTTTCAGCTCGTGCATTGGGATTTATAGATCCTAGGAGTTGTTGACTAGAGATACCGAAATAGCCTCCCAAATAATTACTAATTTTTTTTCGTTTTTGAGTAAAGCCAGCATTTACTACTGTAAAAAATTTTTTTTCTAGTTCTGGTGTAATAAGCGGTTTTGTGCGAGTTGTTAGTTTGATAACAGCAGAGTCAACTTTGGGAATGGGAGAAAAACATTCTCGATTGACTTCGCATACGATGGAACTTTCTGCAAATATTTCGATGGATATAGAAAGGATAGATCGCTTCTTTTGATCGGTTATTTTTTGGGCGACTTCTTTTTGTACCATGAGAATGGCCATTTCTGGTTTGTTTTTTGTTTCTGAAAGTGTTTTTCGAAGGATTGGAGCGGTTATGTTGTAGGGGATGTTTGCAATTATTGAGTATTTTTTTTGTTCAAATATTGTATCTAAGTTTTGCTGAAGAATGTCTCCTTTTATGAGTTTAAAATCTTCTTTATGTGAAAAATCTTTTTGGAGTATTTGAGTGGCTCGAGGGTCGATTTCTACGGCGGTGATAGTTGCTCCTTTTGCTAGAAGTTTAGTGGTTAAGAAGCCAAGTCCTGGTCCGATTTCAAGAATATTTTTTCCAGTTATATCTCCAGCAGCTTCCAAAATTTTATCTCGAATTTCAGAAGAGTGGAGAAAGTTTTGCCCTAGGGATTTTTTGGCGAATCGTTTTTTCATGCTATGTTTATGCTATCATGGATGTGATTGTATGGATATGGTGGACATTGAATATGTGACGGGTGATATCGTGTCTCTGGAGGTGGAGGCGGTGGTCAATGCGACGGATTCTCAGTGTTCGGGAGATGGGGGCGTTGATCAGGCGATTCATGTGGCGGCTGGGCGCGAGGTTTTGCGTAAAGCTTGCCAAGATGTTCTGAGATCTGGATATCCGAATGGATTGCCGGTGGGGGAGGCTTTTATCACAGATGGATTTAATCTCCCTGCCCGATATATTATTCATACTGTTGGTCCTGTGTGGAAAGGAGGGGATCAGGGGGAGTCGGAGCTTTTAGCGAATGCGTATATCAATAGTCTAAAGCTAGCTGTGCATCATGGTATTCGTGAAATTGCTTTTTCGGCGATTAGTACTGGAGTTTTTGGTTATCCGAAAGATAAGGCTGAAAAGGTAGCGAGAGAGGCGGTTCAATCTTTTCTACAAGAAAACAAATCGTCTCCTGATCGAGTTATTTTTGTTACGTATGGATAAATCAGCTTTTAGTCGAGTTTGTACTTTTTATTGTTGGTACAGTAGTTTTTGCCGTGTTCTAGGTAAGTTTTATGGCTTGTGTTAATTATTTTCATAGCTTCTTTATTGTTTTTTACACAATAAATACCATTGGCATCTTCAGGACTGATTAGACCATCTTTGATCGGATATTTTTCTACCCATTTCATGAGATCATGCCACATCTTTCCGTGAAGGATTATGGGGGTATTGCATATGTGATTGACTTGCATGAGTTGCCAAGTATAGAAAAATTCTAGACATGTTCCGACTCCTCCTGGCATAACGACGACAACGTTAGAAAGTGCCATAAAATGGTCGAGTCGACTTGAAAATTTGGCGAAGTGTTTTTGTTTATCTAAATGCTTATTCCCTTCATTTTCCCAAGGAAGTTCGATAGTTAAACCAATTGAGTCTGAGTTTCCATTCGTTCCCATTTGGTGTCCGAGGTTGGCGGCTTCCATAATACCTGGTCCACCTCCAGTGACGACGTCTATATCTTTTTTGGCAATTTCTTTAGAAAGTTCTATGACTTCTGTGAAAATTTTGTCGTTGGGTTTGATTCGAGCTGAACCAAAAATAGCCACTCGGAACTGATTGTGCTTTAATTCTTTTTCGACCGAAACATTTTGCATGCCGTGATCTTTGAGGTTTTTATTCATATTTTTGATGTGTGTTTAATGTTTTTTAGTTGTTTATTCTATCACTTTTTTTTCAAGAAGGCAAAGAATTTATTGATTTTTTTCTGTTTTGACTTCACAATATTTTTGTTCTTTTGATTTTATAAAAAGTCAAAGGGATAGTTCTTTTTCGTATCGAAAGGAAAAAAGTTTTCCTTTTGTTCTTATCTAGATTCGTTCATTTTTTGTTCTTAAAGGTGTAGGAGTTGTTATGCGTAATTTTATGGCTTTTTTGAGCATGTTTTTTATGTTTTCTGTTTGTAGTTTTTCACAAGATCCATGCCCATCTGCTCCTTTTCTGACATATCCTCCAAATGAGATGGTTATTGATTCTGGAGAAGAAATCCCTATAGAGTTTGATTTAGAAGATTGTGATTCTTTGCAAGGAATCGTAATTACTCTAACTCATAATCTTTCGAATGGGGCAAGAGAGGGTTATTCTCGTCAATTAGAGGATTTAAGTATAAGGAATCTTTCTCTTGAAGTGCTTCGGCGCTTTGATGTGAAAATGGGGGATACTGTGTTCCTCTCTATGAGAGCTCTATATCCGCCTTTTAACTCGTATTTAAGTCAAAATAGAATTCTTCTCCTTGTGGGGAAGCTGGCAACGGGTGTTGAGGATGATTTTATACCTGATGTGGTACGTATAGCTCCTCATCCTGTATCAGAAAGTGCAAGTGTTACTTTTTCCATGTTTGCTCCCGGGCAATTCCACTTGTCTATAATGGATGTTACGGGGAGATCTGTATATGATCGTTCGGATTATGCCGAGCACTCTGGTGATTACACGTTTCCTATTCTTCCCATGGATATACCTGGGGGAACATATGTCTGTGTGCTTAAACTAGAAAACGGACAGCATTTCTCTCAGACATTTGTTAAGCAATGACATGATTATAACAGCTCAAAAACCTTACTTCGGTGAGGTTTTTTTTATGCTTCTTTTTTTTCTTCATGAAATTGTTTGCATTTTTTAATTTTTATTTCATAATATCTTTGGTTTCTTGCTTGACAATATCTGACATCAGTCATTTTTGGTTGGCTTGAAGCGTGTTCTTTTTCATGACGATTTAGATAAGAGATAAATATAGAATACGAGGAGGGGATACGGGAGTGTCTTTTGTTCGTATTTTATATTTATTCTTGGATAGTGTTTTTTTAACTAAAAGGAGGTTCCTATGCGGAAACTTGTTCTTTGTATGCTGTTCTTTTTTGGAGCGTTCCAAGTTACTCAAGCACAATTTGTAGACAATGAGGAAGAATTCAACTTTGTAAGATTCGAAGGGGGGATGATGTTTTTTGAGAAATATAATCTCGAAATCGACAAACCAGCTTCGGACGAAACGCAACAAGATGATCTTGGGGTTATAAAGCCAGCAGATAGCTGGGTCTTTCGAAACGAACTAACTTCCCTAGAATTTGCTGTCCGGAAATATCCGGAGGCGAGGCAGTATTATGGGCATATTTTTTTACCGGAGAGCGATGAGAAATATTCATTTTTTGGCGAAACGGATACGGTGACCTTTGAAGTTTCAACAGATATTATTCCCGAAAATACACCTATTGAGTGGATTGCCGAAGCGGAAACTTCTTCCGAATCAGTGTTTTCGGGTGAGATGAGTTTTACTTACTCATCTTGCGAGTCAGCGAGACCTGTAAGTCCTCCGGACAATTATCGCACGGCAGCTCCTATAATTACCTTTCGCTTTGAGGGGGAAGATTGTCCGGAATCTCCTGGGACGCTATTTTTTCTTGGACGACTTGGGTCCAATAGCGTTCCTCCACGATTCGCAGAAGGAAATACCTATACAATGGAATTTCCTCCTGAAGGAATGGTTTTGAATCATGGTGATACATTGGGATGGGGATTCTTTCGGTATATCCCTGATCCAGGCACGGCCAATAATATTTGGGGACATCGATTAAGACTTCTCATCTGGGATGAGACAACGGGAATTCATGAGTTAAACTCTAGTGACCGGGAACTGCCTCGTCCCAATCCGGCTACTGAGGTTGTGACTATTCCTCTTCCTGAGGATACTTACGGTGATGGAATGTTGGTGGTGCGTGATGTTTATGGGGTGGTTATGTATCAGGCGAGGATTCCGCTGGGAACGACTTCGCATCAAATCGATCTGAGTCATTTCGCTTCGGGACCGTATTTTTACACTCTTAGTGGACGAGCAGGGAAGTTCACTAAGATTCAATAAGACAGCACATATCTAAGTCGTTTTTGACCACTCTCTCGTATGAGGGGGTGGTCTTTTTTTAAAACCATTTGACAGGATTTTTAGCACTCTTATAATATGACTGCTAAATATGTTTTTAACTTTTTTCTTATGTCAAAAATTATCGGAATAGATCTCGGAACGACGAATTCGTGTGTAGCGGTTATGGAGGGCGGAAAGCCCGTTGTGATTCCTAATAGCGAAGGACAAAGAACTACTCCTTCAATCGTAGCACAGAAGGATAATCAATTGCTTGTCGGGGTTCCGGCGAAGCGTCAGGCACTCACGAATACGAAGAATACTATTTTTTCAGCCAAACGTTTCATTGGTCGTAAATGGAATGAGGTCAAAGAAGAGCGTGAAGAAATGCCATTTGAGTTTGCGAAGGGTAAAAATGATGCGGTTTTGATCAAGTTTGATGACAAGGAAGTTCAGCCGGCTGAAATTTCGGCTAAGGTACTTGGTAAATTAAAAGCTGATGCGGAGAAATTTCTTGGACAAAAAGTAACAAAGGCTGTTATTACGGTACCAGCGTATTTTAATAATGAGCAACGTAAGGCGACGAAAGATGCTGGAAAGATTGCCGGTTTGGAGGTTGAACGAATTATCAATGAGCCGACGGCAGCGGCTCTGGCTTACGGTTTAGATAAAGATAATAAAGAGCATAAAGTGGTGGTATATGACCTGGGAGGAGGGACTTTTGATGTTTCTATTCTTGAAATTCATGATGGTACGTTTGAGGTTTTGGCGACGAATGGTGATACGCATTTAGGAGGGGATAACTTTGATTCAGCGATTATTAAGTGGTTGGTTGATGATTTTAAAAAAGATACTGGGGTTGATCTTTGGAAAGATGCGATGGCGATGCAGAGAATTAAGGAGGAGGCTGAGAAGGCGAAAAAAGAGTTATCTTCTACTGAGGAAACTGATATCAATTTGATGTATGTGACGGTGGGAGAAGGAGGACCACTTCATTTGCAAAAAAAACTCAGTCGAGCAAAGTTGGATCAATTGGTTTCTGATCTTATTGAACGTTCTTTGAAGCCTTGTCAAAAATGTCTCGATGATGCGAAGCTAAAAGCTTCAGATATTCATGAAGTTATTTTGGTTGGGGGCATGACTCGGATGCCGGCGGTGGCGAAGGCTGTAGAGAAATTTTTTGGGAAAAAGCCAAATGAGTCTCAAAACCCTGATGAGGTTGTTGCGCTTGGAGCTGCTATTCAGGGAGGGGTTTTGCAGGGGGATGTGAAGGATGTATTGCTTTTGGATGTGACGCCTTTAACGCTTGGAATTGAGACGGCAGGAGGCATTCGGACGCCTATGATTGAGCGAAATACGACGATACCGACTTCGAAATCACAAGTATTTTCCACCTACGCCGACAGTCAGCCGGCGGTTGATATTCATGTTTTGCAGGGAGAACGGGAAATGGCTGCGGACAATAAATCGCTCGGGCGGTTTGTGCTTGAAGGAATTCCACCGGCTCCGCGAGGAGTGCCGCAGATCGAGGTGACGTTTGATATTGATGCAAATGGGATTTTGTCGGTTAAAGCCAAGGATAAGTCGACGAATAAAGAACAGTCGATTCGTATCGAGGGATCGAGTGGTTTGAGTGATGATGAGATTGAAAAGATGAAAAAAGAGGCTGAGGAAAATGCTGAGAAAGACAAAGAACGAAAAGAATCTGTCACAGCTCGAAATCATGTAGATTCTCTGGTATATCAAGCAGAAAAAACGGTTAAGGAAGCTCAGGATCTCAAGAAAGATGAATTGAAGGATGTGATTAAGGCTGTAGAAGAAGAAATCCCGAATGCGAAAAAGGCTTTGGAAAATGAAAAGTCTTCAAAGGAAGATTTGGAAAAAGTCGGGGAAGCTTTGTCTGAAAAGCTTATGAAGTTAGGGGGGGAAATGCATAAAGCTGGTCATGATCCCGAAGCTGCTCGTGGAGAAGAGATGTCCGAAAAGTCTGGAGAAGAGGAGATCAAAGATGCGGAGTTTGAGGAAAAAGATCAAAAAGACAAGAAGGATAAAGAGTAGGGAAGAGGGAGTTAAAAATATGGTTATTTTTCTTTTATAAAGTAAGGACTATTCCCACAATATATTTATTTTTCATAAAAACATTTACGTCCTGACTCAGGACTATCCCGAAGCCCGCTTTGCACTTTTGTGCCGAGTGGGCTTTTTTTAAAATTTTGTGAAAAAATGATTTGCATTCTTTGAAAAGTTGTTTTATAGGTTTATTTGATTTTAAATATTTCTTTCATGAAGCGCATCGCTATCCTTATCGTCATTCTTATTGTGGGTTGGTTTTTGGTAAATCGATCTGAACAGATTTCTTCGGAAGAAGAAAAGAATAATGAGGAAGAAATTGTTGTGGAGGTTAGCACAGAAGAAGCTCCTTCTATGGATCAGGATGATTCTGAGGTTGAAGTTATGGTTGATGATGAAGATAAGGAAAAGAATGATGATGAGGACAAGAAAGAAGTTGCTGTGGCTGATAAAGATGTATCTCAAGTGTCAGAAACATCGTTAGCATCACCTTTAGTGGTGAGAGTACCTGAAAAGAAAAAAGTGCCTTTATCTTTTTCTCCGTCAAAAAGCTCTTTGCCTTACAGTGATTATGTAAAGGTATATTTGTATGAATGGGAGATGGATGTTTCCAAGGGTATTAATGAGCCTTTGATTGAAGGGAAGATTCGTTTTGAGGTTACTAATACTGGTCGTTTGACGCATAATTTTGGAATTCTAGGGGTGCAGGATTTTGGAAAGATCGTACCGGGTGAGACTCGAGAGTTTTCTGCTGTTTTAGATAGTGGTCAGTTTGATTTTTATTCTTCGAAAGAAGTAGATATGAATCGTGGGATGGGGGAGACTGTGGTAGTGCAGTAGTTTCTGTCTCGATTATTCGACAGGATACGAGAACTCTTTATCATTAATGTATGGGTGTGTCTTTACGAGATACGGCGTTGCGGATGGTGGCAAAGAGAGAGATGTCGGTGGAAGAATTTCGTCGTAAGTTGCTCAAAAAATTTCCTTCTGAGAAAGGAGCGATAGAGTCTATGGTTGAGGAATTTTCTTCTCAATCATGGTTGTCAGATGAACGGTTTTGTGAAGCTTTTATTCAGTATCAGAAATTGACGACTAGGTCAGGGCCTTTGAAGATCCGGTATAAGTTGAGAGAAAAAGGAGTTGATGATGATATTATTCAAGTAAAGTTGCGAGAGTGTTTTTCCGAAAAGGAACAATTGGAACTGGTGAAGGTGTTGGCTGAGAGGAAGTATTCGGAGGTTCGGAAGAGAAATCCGGATGGAGATGATTTTCAAAAAAAGCAAAAGATTCTTCAGTTTTTGGTTCAAAAAGGGTACGATTTTGCTATAGCTCAAAAGGGGATTGAAGAGTGAATATGAATTTTGAATTACAAGTAGTTGATGGACAGGCGCGAGCAGGAATCCTCAAGACTCGTCGAGGTAAGATAAAGACGCCTTTTTTCTTATCAGTGGCGACTCGTGGAGCGATCAAAGCTGGGGTGGATATGGATGATTTGAAAAAAATGGGAGCTCCTGTAATGCTCGCGAATACATATCATTTACATTTGCGTCCTGGGTCTGATGTGGTGGCTCATTTTGGAGGACTGCATGATTTTTCAGGATGGGATGGTCCGATTTTGACGGATAGTGGAGGGTTTCAGGTTTTTTCTCTGGGACGGAAAAAAGTGACAGATAGTGGTGTATGGTTTCATTCTCATATTGACGGAAAAAAGTTTTTTTTGGATGCTGAAAAATCTCTTGAAATCCAGCATAATCTGGGGGCTGATATTGTCATGGCGTTTGATGAGTGTCCGCCCAATGTCCCGAAGTGGCATACGATTCGTCGGGCGGTGGAGCGAACTACTGATTGGGCTATCAGAAGCTTAGAAGCTCATAAAGCTCGTTTTTCTTTGTCAGTTTCTCCTACTGAAAGACCTCAGATATTTGGGATTGTGCAGGGAGGGTGTTTTGAAGATCTTCGTCAGCGGAGTTTGGAGGAAATTACGAGTTTGTCTTTTGATGGTTTTGCTTTAGGAGGATTGGCGGTTGGCGAAAGTGAACAAGAAATGTATTCGGTTCTGGATCAGATGTGCCTTCAAATGCCAGAGAAAAAGCCTCGATATTTGATGGGGGTGGGGACGCCGACTAATTTACTGGAAGCTGTTTCACGGGGGATTGATATGTTTGATTGTGTGATGCCAATGCGGAATGCTCGGCATGGGACTGTGTTTACGTGGGATGGGGTTTTGAAAATTACGAATTCGTCTTTTCGAGAGGATAAGAACGTTCTAGATGAGAAATGTTCGTGTGAGGTGTGTGCAGAGAAAAAATATTCTCGGGGATATTTACATCACTTACTTCGGGTGGGGGAGGATTTGGGCAAGCGTTTATTGACTATTCATAACTTGTCTTTTTATCATGCTTTGATGCGTGAGACTCGAGTAAAGATTGAGCAGAGAGAATTTCAGACATGGAAAAAATCTTTGATGACTAGGTGGAGTTAAGTTGTAGATGGAAATAGTAAAAAAGAAGTCTCTCCTGACTTCTTCTTTTATTATTTGGTTTGAATTGATGTCTTTTTGTAAGACTTAATTTATTCCGAAAAGAAAGTTTGTTTGGAGATCAATGGCAAACTCTCGAGCGAAATATCCGAGGATACTGAAGGCTAAAATAAGAACAAGACCGAGGCTGAACTCGATGAATATTTCACTGTGAACGAAAGCAGAGAGTTTGTTTTTCATTTTTTTGTAAAAAAAGAATTGGGGTATTGTAGCAAAAAAATTTGGAAAAATCAAATGAATTGTTTTTTGTCTTTATTATGTATCTTTATTGCCCTCCTTCTTTCTGAAGTGAATAAAATTGGTGAAGAAAAATGTGTTTTGCCTTAGTAGTGTTTTTCTTTTCGGAAGGCAAAAATTCCGCTGGCGATAAGGAGTAGAAGGGTTACCAGGATTGTGATTGGAAAAGTGGAACGATTGGTTTCTTCTTCGGATATTCCAGTGCGTGGAAGGATGCTCCCATCAGGGATAGTGGCTTCTTGGAGGACAGAGGCTCCTGTAATAACCCCTTCGTTTTCGCCGATGTTTTCGAGGGGGATGATTTCTTCTTCTGATAAATCAGTGCCAATGAGTGCTTGGTTTTGTTCTGCGGAAGTAATGGTTTGTGATTCTGTAGGAAGAAGTGGGTTGGATTGATCAGTATTTTCTGATGGTTCAATGATGATTTCTTGTTCAGCGCCTGTTGGTTCAAAACTTTCAGTTTGGGCTGCGCTGAGAAAATCTTCTTCGTCAAAGAGTACGGCTTCATTGATGATGTTGTCAGGGTTGGTGAAAGCATCGGCAAATGGATCTGGTTCGGCGGGTTGAATTTGGTCTAATGGAAATGGCTCAATAGCTTCAGGAGCGGGATCGTTATCGAAAATAGCAAAGGTGCCGGTTTTTTTTATGAATCCTTTAAATATATTTACTTCAGGATCACTACTTTCTTCAATGGTTCCTCCTAGTGGGATCCAACTTTTTTTGTCTTCCATATATTCCCATAAAGAAGCTTTTTTGATATCAGCGTTTAGAGGGGCGAATACTTTGACGAGAGGAGTTCTTTCTAGTTCTTCGGGATTTGTCGCTTCGAGTCTAAGTATATTTTTGAAATTGGTCACTTCGAGTTTGTCGGAGAAAAGTAAAGGTTGATTGCTACTTCCGAGAAGCTGAAAACTGAGTAAAGTCCTCATTCGTCCTCTTGGAGGTCTATCAGGAGCTTCTATGGTGTCAGGAGGTAGGATGGATCCAGTAAAAAGACTTTTTTCTTCTTCGTTGAGAATGCGTGTGTTAGCAGTAAATTCCAAGAATACTTGTCCGCTAAAGTCGCTAATAACAGTAGTGTTTGTGACGATACCATCTTTGACCTGTACTGCATCTGCTGTGGTAAGGTTTGCTGAAGCTTGATGTGTGTGCCAGCTACAGATGATTATTACGAAAGTGGCTAAAATCTTTTTCACATTTGTATTTTCGGTTAAAATGGTTTTGATTTCAAATTCTCTTTTTTTTATGGAACCTATACAATCTATTTTTGCTCGTGAGATACTGGATTCTCGTGGTAATCCGACGGTAGAAGTTGAGATGTCTGATGGTATTCACACAGTTCGTGCAGCAGTGCCTTCGGGAGCTTCAACGGGGAAGCATGAGGCTTTGGAATTGCGTGATGGTGATAAAAATCGTTATGGAGGAAAAGGTGTACGAAAGGCTGTTGGTCATGTGAATGATGATTTAGCGCCGGTGATTGTGGGAATGTTGCCAGAGGAGCAGGCGGCGATTGATCGGACGATGTTGGACTTTGATGGAACGGAAAATAAGTCTCGGTTTGGGGCGAATGCAATTTTGGGAATTTCTTTAGCTGCGGCTAGGTTGGCAGCGGTTCAGAAAGATCAGCCTTTGTTTGAATATATTCAAAGTATTTTTGGAGGAGACCTAAGTCTCCCTCGTCCGATGATGAATATTCTTAATGGTGGAAAGCATGCTGATTCGGGATTGGCTGTTCAGGAATTTATGGTGTGGCCGAAGTTTGATGATTTTTCTCGTAATCTTCAGGCAGGGGCTGAAATATTTCATATGTTGAAAAAAATTCTGGTTGGTCGTCATTTGTCCGTAGGAGTTGGGGATGAAGGAGGGTTTGCTCCAAAACTTGGGAGTGTAAAGGAGGCTTTTGATGTTATTTTAGAGGCTGTGGAGCAGTCTGGATATACGACTAATCAGGTAGAGCTGGCGATAGATGCGGCGGCGTCCGAATTTTATCGAGATGGGAAATATGAGATTGATGATAGGAAATTGACGTCTTCAGAATTGACTGATTTTTATGGTGAGTTACTTGAAGCTTATTCTATTACTTCGATTGAAGACTCACATAGTGAGGATGACTTTGAGGGTTTTGCTTCGATGCAGAGGCGTTTTGGTGATAAGTTGCAATTAGTGGGAGATGATCTTTTGGTAACGAATAAGAGTCGTTTGCAGATGGCGATCAATAATCATTTATGTAATTCGATTTTGATTAAGGTGAATCAGATAGGGACTTTGATGGAAACTTTGGATACGATGAAATTAGCAAATGAGCATAATTTTTCGACAGTCATTTCTCATCGTTCAGGAGAGACAGAGGATACTTTTATTGCGGACTTAGCAGTGGGGACGGGTGCCGGTCAGATGAAGACTGGATCTTTGTCTCGTTCTGAGCGGGTAGGAAAGTATAACCAGTTGTTACGAATTTCAGAACAGTTGTAAAAAAAGCTTATTTTCTTTTATTATTGAAGCATGAAGGATCAACGAAACGTTTTAACGGACGAGTGTTTTGCGTTAGTCCGTGAGAATAATGAATTACTTAGGACTTTGGTAGAAATACAGCAAGAGCATTTGGAGATCGAGAAAAGTAAACGATTGTGGGGTATTATTCGTACGGTTCTGTGGATTTTGATTGTTATTTTTCCACTTCTTTTTTTGCCGATGATTATTGGTAGTTTTATAGAAGGGTTGTCTTCCGGTCTTCTTGGTGGTGTGGGAGGAAGTGATGTTTCTTTAGATTCGATTGATCAGGTATTGCAGATGTTGCGATAAGTAGGGTTAAAAAAAAGACCGGTTATTTAGACCAATCTTTTTTTAGTGTAGTTGTGTTATTATTTTTTACATACCCATCATGCCACCGCCCATACCTCCTCCATGCATTGGGGGGGTAGGTTCTTCTTTTTTGGGAATTTCTGTTACTGCAGCTTCAGTAGTAAGAAAGACTCCGGCTATTGATGCAGCATTTTCTAATGCTGAGCGTGTGACTTTTTTAGGATCTATGATACCAGCTTTGAGCAGATCTTTGATTTTACCTTCTTTGGCGTCAAATCCTGTATGCGGATCTTTTGCATTCAGAATTTCATTTATGATAACAGACCCTTCAGCTCCGGCATTTTCACAAATTTGTCTGGTGGGAGCTTCAAGTGCTTTTCGAACAATGTCGAGTCCGACTTGTTCTTCCGGGTTTTTTAGTTTGTGATCTTTGAGTTTGAGTGAGGCTCGAAGTAGTGCAGTTCCACCTCCAGCGATGATGCCTTCTTGTGAGGCGGCTTTGGTTGCAAGTACAGCATCTTCGATACGGTGTTTTTTCTCTTTGAGTTCGACTTCGGTAGCGGCTCCGACTTTGATGACGGCGACTCCGCCTTTGAGTTTAGCTCTTCGTTCGGCAAGTTTTTCTCGATCGTAATCAGATTTTGAGTTGTCGATTTCTCGTTCGATTTCTTTGACGCGATTATCGATATCATTTTTATGCCCAGCTCCGTCGACGATGGTAGTGGCATCTTTCGTTGATATGATTTTTTTGGCGTGTCCGAGGTCATCGAGAGCGGCGTTTTCGAGTTTGAGTCCGACCTCTTCGGTAATGACTCGTCCACCAGTAAGAATTGCCATATCTTGGAGCATGGCTTTTCGTCGATCTCCAAACCCAGGAGCTTTGACACCGAGGATATTGAAAGTTCCACGGAGTTTATTGACGATAATGGTTGCGAGAGCTTCTGATTCGATATCTTCAGCGATAATCACGAGGTTTTTTGTTCCAGATTGAGCAACTTGCTCGAGGAGTGGAAGAATTTCTTGGATTGAAGAAATCTTTTTGTCTGTTAATAGGATTTTGGCATCTTCCATGATAGCGGTCATATTGTCAGGATTGGTAACCATGTAGGGAGATAAATATCCATTATCAAATTGCATTCCTTCAACAACTTCTTTTTCGAGTCCCAAAGTTTGTCCTTCTTCAACTGTGACTACACCATCAGCTCCAACTTGGCTGAAAACTTCAGCGATGATACGTCCGACTTCTGGATTTTGGGCTGAAATGGTGGCGACTTGTTCTATTTTCTCGTTGGAATCAACGGGTTCAGCCATGCTTTGAAGTTCTTTTCTAATGATTTTTACGGCTTCATCTATTCCCAATTGAATGGCGATGGGGTTTGCTCCGGCAGCGACGTTTTTAAGTCCTTCTGAGATGATAGCATCTGCGAGAATTGTTGCGGTGGTGGTTCCGTCTCCAGCAACATCGTTTGTTTTTGTGGCTACTTCTTTGACGAGTTGAGCACCCATATTTTGATATTTATCTTCAAATTCGATTTCTTTGGCGATAGTGACACCATCATTTGTGATGGTAGGTGCGCCATAACTTTTTTCTAAGATGACGTTTCGTCCTTTTGGTCCCATGGTGACTCGGACGGCGTTGGCGAGGTTTTTGACGCCCAATGCTATTTGAGCTCGGGCGTCGTCTCCGTATTTGATATCTTTAGCAGACATTTTTTTTGATGATTAATGAGTAATAAATAATTTAAAATAGAAAGGAAACTTTATTTTTCGATAGCGAGTAGGCTGTCGGATCCCATGATATAGAGTTCTTCATTGTTCACTTTTATTTCAGTGGGAGCGTATTTGGTAAAGACTACAACATCTCCGACTTTGACATCGATGGGGTGTCTCTTTCCGTTTTCATCTAACTTTCCTGGTCCTACGGCGAGGACTTTTCCACGCATTGGTTTTTCTTTGGAGGCAGTATCGGGAATAACGATTCCGGAGGCTGTTGTTTGTTCTTCTTGGATCGGTTTAATGATCACGTTATCGTGTAAAGGGTTTAGATTTTTTGCCATGATTTCTTTGGTTAAGAAGTGTCACGGCGAATATTAGCACTCTCATATCATGAGTGTCAATGAAGTTTTTGTTGACATTTTCTTTTTATTTTTTATTTTATTATTTGTGGCTTGATCCATGTACTTTACATGTGCTACAGCTCTTTAAATGACGTTTGTATTTATTTTAAATGAGGAGGTTTTATGTGTGATGATGATGTCAGAATTTTTGAGAAAAACGTTAAAAAGTTGAAAAAAGAACTTGATCATTTTGGAATTAAGCTTACTTTCTCGGGATCAGATCAACCAGGTACTTTGGGGTTACATCATTCTACCCATGGTTTTATAGTTCGATTGTTTTTTCCGAGGTTTGATATATTGTCGTGGAGTTTTTCTGATCCATGCGATGTGAAAATATTTGAGGGGGTAAGTAATGTTTCGGTAGAAGATGTGTATGTAGAGCATGGAGTTCTTGGTGATGATTGTATCTTGAGGGTGACTATCGAATTTCTTAAAACCCAAGGAACACCACAGACTCTTTACTATAAGATTCCTTTTTATGAACAACGAATGTTGTCCATATGCCCTTCTATTATTGAATTTGTTCTAAAATAAATTCAGAAAAGCCATTGCCTTGTGATGGCTTTTTTTGTAGTTATGGATGAATTTGAGTATGATTACTATGCTTTTTTTTCTCTTTGTTCTTTTTCGAGATACGCTTCTATTTCTTCCATAGTTTTATGTTTGTGCCTGAGTTTCATTCCCATAACGAGTACATATCGTCCTTTTTTTACTGATTCAGAATCAGGTTGTCCTGTGAGTGTTACGAATCCTTTTGTATTTGTTCCTGATGGAATCCAGTATTCGTACACCTGAGGACCTTGTTTTTCGTTTATAATGAATTGGTGAGATAATAAATTTTCTCCGCCTTCTTCGTCTTGGGTAATCATGATGTCTCCGTATTTTTGGTTGAGTTTGTTGATAATTGCTTGTCCTTCTTTTTCTATAGGAGAAAGCTCTTCAGGTGCTTCTTCATTCGTTGCTTCGAGGTTGTTTTGGAGATTGTTCTGAAAATAGAACTGTTTTTGGGTAGGATGGTAAGAATGTATTAGATTTTTCATTATTTTTTATACTTCATCTTCTCATTGTATCATTTTTTTATATGCTAAGCAAGAGGGTTCATTGTCTGTTTTTCTTTTTTTGTTCTTTGTTGGGTTCTTTGAGATTTATTCCTAATAGGATAATGACTATTAATAATATAAGGATTATGTAGCTCCAAAGTGTTTGAGTGGTTTTTTTAATAGAAGAGCTGAGAGGGTTTTCTGTTGATAGTGATTTTTCTGAGATAGATTTGGAAGGGAAGGAGGGGATTTTTTCTTTTGAAGGAATAGGCGCGGGGGGATGAATATTTTCCTTTGGACTTTTTTGTTCTTGTGAATGTTCAATGAGTATATCTGGAGTTTGGGGGTTTTGTTTTAATGGTGCTTGGGGAGGGGAGGATTGTTGACTGAGTTGACTTTTTGTCTTGGGGTGGGAATTGTTTTGTTGCAAATCGGGATCATTGTTGTCACCAATATTGTTTTTATTTATATCTAACCATTCATTTTCATTTGTGGGAAAAGCATCCCAACGATCGGAATAGCCATCTTCATCGGTATCAAATTTGAGTGGATTAGTCCCTTGACTTCGTTCTATTGTATTTGAAATACCATCATTGTCTTGGTCAGAGTCATTTTGGTCGATTATGCCATCTTTATCACTATCTCTTTCAATGTGGACTGTTAAGGTTTGTTCGGCAATAATTTGTTCTGAAGGTAATGGTGCGGCGGTGATTAGGATGCGGTAGGTATAAAGCCCAGTATTTGTTAGTTCTGAATCAATCCACACTTTGTCGTTGGTATCTTTTGCTAGAAAGATCTTTATATTTTCTTGAATAAGTTGATCATTGAGCCAGAAATTTCCCCAGACAGTTTGATCTGTGGTGGTGAGATTTGAGCTATTGAGATAGACTCGAACTGGTGTGATAGGATCGCTCACGATGATGGTGTCAGTTTGAGTGATTACACTCGGATCGGTTTCAATGGTGAAATTAAAATTTTGAGCTTGTGTTGAAGCAAAATTCGTTAGTATAACTACTACTATTGTTTTCAGAAAACATTTGTATATCTTCATTTTTTTGTTGTGATGAAGAGGTTTGGATGGCCTTTTAGAATTTCAGAAATTGGCATTGCCTTTTTACTAGGAAGTTGAGCTGCGAGAATGAAGAGTTTTGTATTTTGATTGCATTGAAGTTCAAGACTATCGGGATGTTTTGTAAGAGATATTTGTGTAAGCTTGGTATTACCGGCTTTTGTTTTGAGAAAAATCTTCGGGAATACGTCAAAGGCTAAGTATTTTCGATAGATTTCTTCAGCGGTTTCTTTTTCTGGAAATACTTCTCCATCTTTTTTTTCAAATTTGCTACAAAAAGTGGCATGGGATTCGTTCTGGGGAATTGGTTTTATTTTCCCTGAAAAATATGATTCTAAAAATTTAGGCATTATTTCTGCTGTGATTTGTGCAAAGTTTGCAAAGATTTCGGAAGTTTTTTGGTGTTGGATATTGTATGGTTGTTGATACAAAATATCTCCGGCATCGAGGGCTTTGACCATGCGTTGAAGTGTAATGCCAGACTTTTTTTTTCCTTCTAAAATAGCACTTTGGATGGGCGATGCTCCACGCAGTTTGGGGAGAAGCGAAAAGTGAATGTTAATGACTCCAAATGGAGGAATTGTGAGTATACTTTCGGGAAAGATCATTCCAAAGGCGATGACAATGGCGAGATCAAAGGTCTGATTTTTGAATATATGGATGAGATCTTTTTTTTCTTGGATTTCAAAGATAGGAAGGTTGAGTGTTTGAGCGGTTTTTTTTACTGGACATGGGGTTAGAGTGTGGTGACGTCCGACCTTTTTGTCAGGAAATACTCCTACTCCTACCACTTCAATATTTTCCAAGCTAGCGAGTGTCTGTAAGGTTGGTACAGCAATATCTGGAGTACCAAAGAAAAATATTTTTTTAGGTTGCATTGTCTTTATTATAGATTGAATATGGCTTTTTTATAAGCTTTCTTTTTTTTGGTGTTTATTTGCTATACTGGGTGGGATTATGGATTCACTTTCACAAAAATTTCAATCTATCGCAATTTATACGCATCATAAGCCTGAAAAAGCAAAGGATGAGGTAGTATTTTTAAATGAACTTTTGAAGTTTTTTAAGAAGCATGGAGTTAAGGTTGTTTCTGGTGATGTGAGGACGGTATCGCTTTTAGGTCAATCTATTTCTCTGATAGATGACCAGAAACCTTATGACTTGAAGATTGGCATTGGTGGTGATGGGATGCTTCTCAAGATGGCGCGGACTTTACATAAAGATGATGGTTTTTTTGTTGGAGTTAATTTTGGAACATTGGGTTTTTTGTCTGAATTATCTCCTGGAAATGCTTTGAAGGATTTTGATCGTATTTTTCGTGGAGAATTTCATGTAGATGAGCGAAGGTTGCTTAAGGTTGTGGCTTGGAGAACAAATCAATCTGGGAAAAAAGAAAAAATATTTCAGGGACAAGCTCTCAATGAAGTAGCTTTTGGGAGTGGTGGAATGGCTCGTCTAACTCATTTTTATGTGAAGGTTGCTCGGAGAGTTTTATCTATGTATCGTTCAGATGGTTTGATTTTTGCTACTCCGACTGGCTCTACAGCGTATTCTTTGTCAGTAGGAGGACCTATTATCTCTCCCGAGATTTCTAGTATATTAGTTACACCTATTGCTCCACACACACTTAGTCATCGCCCTATTGTATTGCCTCATGACAAAGTGATTCATGTGCGTTTTGAGGAACGAGGGGGGACTATCTCTATGACGATTGATGGACAAGTTCATACTTCCTTGCATTCTTCTGATGAGGTGAATATACAATCTTTAGATTGTACAGCTCGTTTTATTCGTTTGAAAGAGTCTCATTATTTTAAGACATTGCGGAATAAATTGAGTTGGGGAGAGAAGCGGTAGCTTTAGGATTAAAAATAAATTAATAAGTATAATGAACTCTAGTTTTGTGTGTTTTGTCTGAAAAAGGTTTGTTCTACGGTTGTTTTTGAGGAATTTATTGTTAAATTTTCTTCTTAAAAAAAGGTTGCGCAGTCTGATTTTTATTCTAGAATTTGTGTGTGTTTTTTTAATTACATACTGATGAATTCATTGAATAGGGCTGAGATTATTGGTAATCTAACGCGTGATCCGGAGCTCAAGACTACCAAAAACAACCAAATGGTAACAACTGTTGGAGTGGCGACGAATCGTAACTGGACTGATTCTAATGGTAGTCGTCATGATGAGGCTGAATATCATAATGTTGTGTGCTGGGGGAAGTTAGCAGAAATCGTGAGTCAATATCTGAAAAAGGGGTCGAAAGTTTACTTTTCTGGACGATTGCAAACTCGAAATTGGGAAGATGATGCAGGAGTGAAGCATTTTCGAACGGAGATTGTTGCTCAGGATATGATTATCCTTTCTCCAAAAGGGGATGGAAAAAGTTTTTCGTCTGATGAGACTGGTGACTCTGATTTTTCAGATATAGATGAATCTTCTTCGGAGAGAGAATTGTCTGCTGAGGATCTTCCTTTTTAAAAAAAAATTTCACTATTTCGTGTATTTTTGATATTTATTTTTTATGGAACGCACATTGGTTATTTCCAAGCCTGATGCTTTGCAGAGAGGCTTAGTCGGTGAGATTATTCGCCGTTTTGAGCGTAAAGGGATTAAGATTGTTGCTATGAAAATGATGCGTTTTGATGAAGCTTTATTGCGAGAGCATTATGCTCATCATGTTGATAAGCATTTTTTTTCAGAGTTGTCTGAATTTATGAGATCAAGTCCAGTGGTGGTTTTTGTTTTAGAAGGACCTGGGGCTGTAGAAATGGTTCGAAAAATCGCTGGAACTTCTGCCGATGATTTAGGGTCTATACGGGGAGACTTTTCCTCTGGAGTTCCTCAGAATATTATTCATTCTTCTGATTCTGCTGAAACTGCTAAGAAAGAAATTCAACTTTTTTTTCAGATGAATGAGATTTTTGACTATAAGAAAGACGAATGGAAACATGTGTTTTCTGAGTTTGATGAATGAATATTCGATTTTCTTTATTTCTGGTGTTTTTGTTAGGCTTTTGGACTTCTGTTCAAGCACGGTTTGTTGATATTGACGTAACGCATCCTAATTTTTATGCGATTGATTTTTTGGAGTCCCAAGGTGTTGTTCAGGGTTTTGAGAAAGATGATTCTCGATTTTTTGGTGCTATTCGTCCTATTTTTAGGTCTGAAGTGTTGAAGATTTTAACCTTAAGTTCTAAAACTCCTTTGCGTCAAGATCATGCTCTTTCTTTTCCGGATGTTCCTTCTGATGCTTGGTATAAGAATTACCTGACAACGGCTCATTCTTTGGGGTATATTGAAGGTTTTCCTGATGGAAATTTTTATCCGTCACGGAATGTGTCGTGGGCTGAATTTGTGAAGATGTTGGTGTTCTTTTTTGATATTCCGGTAGAAGAAGAAAAATCAGGTGAAGAATGGTACGATCGCTTCTTTATGGCAGCGGAAGAGTTTAATATTTTGCCAGACGAAATGGTGGATCCGGCGGAGGTTATTGTTCGGGGGGATGCTGCCGAACTTACTTATCGTGCGTTGAAGGTGAAAGAGGGTTGGTTTAAAGAACCCTATAGATTCCGTGGAGCTGGAGAGGCAAGTTATTATCATGATTCTTTATCTGGCAATGGAACTGCGAATGGGGAGCTATATGATCCAGAGGATTTGACAGCAGCTCATAGAACTTTGCCTTTTGGTACTTATTTAAGGGTATATCATGGAGATAAATCTGTGATAGTTCGGGTGAATGATAGAGGTCCTTATCATGAAGAGAGGGTGCTTGATTTGTCGAAAAAGGCATTTGAACTTCTGTCTCCTTTGTCTCGGGGAGTTATTGGTGTGGAATTTGAGATGGTATCTGGTCCTTTGCGTGAAACACCTTCTATTCCGGAACAAGTTCGTCCAAAGCTTTCTGCTCAAGGAAGATCTTTGCCGATTCCAGAGATTGTGGCTGAACACATGGAAGAAGGTGTTTCTTTGGTTACAAAGCCTCTTTTTGATGAATCGATCTCTCATTTACCTGTTGATTTCTTTCCTCATGCAGATTTAAGGCGTTCTCTCCCTCAAAAGATAAAACAGGGGACTGTTTTCTTGTTGGCTGGGACAGCTTTGGATCATGGATATCGTGATGCTATTTTCTTTTTAGAAAAAGTTCAGGATGAAACAGCTCCTTTTGAGCAGATTCATTTTTCTGGGAAAATTTCTGGAAAAAATTTCTCTTTTCCGGTGATGTTTCTCGATCCTGGAACGTATAAAGCAGGTTTGATTTTTGATGATCAAAGGCGGTCAAGGGTTGGGGAGATTCAGGTTGTTTCAAACACGAAGAAGCGTTTCTTTCCTGATTTGGAAGCGATGGTAGAGGTAGAGTTGGATGTGCGAGTTATTCCTGAGGATGAAGAAGTGAGCTTTGATTGGACATCTTCTTTGAAAGAGTCTCATGTAACAAAAATTACTTTTTCTCAAGGGCAAAACCAAAAGGTTCTCTATATTGAAGATAATCTCGATACAATAACTTTGCCTTATAATTTCTTTGATGGGTTTGAGTATGATAAAACTCTTGCTTTGGATATTTATCAGGCTTTGTCGGAAGATGGTACATTGCAAAATCAAATGAGTGGGTGGGAGAAGGGGGGATTTGAGAATTTTATTTTGGTTCCTGGGTTTCCTGATTTCGAAAGTCGAGATATAGCAGTATTTGATTTCCCTCGTTTTTTGCGTGATCTAAATGAGGTGCGGTTAGAGGGGAAAATTTTAGATAATACCATCGTTTTGGAGGATACTGTTTTCTTGCAAAAGCCAGATGGTTTGGTTGATGAATTTTCTCTTATTCAACATGGAGGAGGGCATTTTTCTTTTTCGTTTGAGCCTGCTGATTTTGGAACGTATGTAGTTCAACTTTTGGATAAGGAGAAGGATACACTTTTTAAGCGGGCTTTGTATTTTTCGAAAAATCAGGTTTTGCCAGTAGGGACTTGGGTTCAGACGTTGGCTCGTCATGAATCGGTGTCTGGTGTTCGTTATTGGATTAATGTATTGCGAGAGCGACATGGTCTTTCTCCTGTATTCTCAGATAAAGACTTAGACATCGTAGCTCAAAGGTATGCAGAAGAAATGGCTCGAAACAATTTTATTTCTCATACTAGTGTTACTGGGCAGACTTTTCGTTCTCGATTGGAAGAGATGAATTTGGTAGGAGAGTTTGGTGAGAATTTGAGTTTTGGTTCGGATTTTAAACAAGCTTTACTGGGACTTGAGAACTCTCTAGCACATCGTAAGAATATTTTAACGAGAAAATGGAAACATGTAGGAATTGGAATGCAGAAGAATAATAAAGGTGAGGTATATATTGTTCAGGTGTTTGGGAAGTAGTTATTGAATAATTTTTTTGTTTTCCTTTCTTTTTTTCTTTACCATAGTGATGGAAAATTAGATTTTTTCTTTTGGCTTTGTCATAATGGGAAAAAAAACATGAATTCTCTTTGGTCTCGATTTTCGTTCTTTGGATGTTTAAATTTGTTTATTATTGGGGCGGTTTTTGCTCAGCAACATTTTCCCCAACCTCCTTATCAAGTGCAAAACGTTCAGGCTATCCCGGGTGATGGTAAGGTTGAGTTGCGTTGGGATGAAACATTGGATAGTGATGGTGGAATTGTGACACAATATCGTGTTTATTATGGGACGAATTCTGTTCAACTTGAGACTGACTCGTATGATGATGATGTATTGACTGGAAGTACGGAGACTTTTTATACGGTTAGTAATTTGGAAAATGGCGTGCCTTATTATTTTGCAATGACGGCTATTGATGATGAAGAAGGGGAGTCAGAGAGTTATTCTGTTGAGGTAACAGCGACTCCTGGAGTTGGTGTTCAAGAGACTTTCCAGGTTCAGGAGATACGTCAAATTTCTGATCAAGAAGTTCGAGTAACTTTTTCTGATGATGTGGTTCTTAAAAATGGAAACGATTCTTTTGTGTTAGAAGAGAAGGAATCTTTATTGGAAGTGCCAGTACGTGAGGTAACTGTGGTTGGTAACACACTTTCTCTTATGTTTGATGAACAAGCTCTTTTTCCGGGGAAAGTATATCGCTTTGTTCCTTCTTCTTTGGAAAGCAAGGGTGGGGTGGTTTTGTCTACTGATGAATCGAGTATGGTAGAATTTGTAGCGAAAGATATTTCTGGTGCTTCAGAGGAAGTTTCTGTGAAAGAAGAGCCTTCTCAGGTTGTAGAAAATGACATTGAATTTGGTCCGGAATTGCCGGAAGATATAAAACAAGAGCGAGAAGAGGAAGAAGTTTCAGAGCTTTTATATGCTTCTGCGTCTCGAGAAAAAGATACGACACCTCCGGGAGATGCTACGAATTTGGCTATCGATTTGTCTCCGTTTCGTTCAGAAGGTTTTGGGGTTTTGACGTGGGATCCCGCATTTGATGTTGATGAAGATATCATTGATCAAGTTCTTTTTACTCGACAAGGTTTGGGAGTATGGGATGATGGATATTCTTTAGGTAAAGGGGTTGATACTATTGAAATCGAAATAGATCCCGAGCAGAATTATGAAGTGCGTTTGGTAACAGTAGATAAAGCTGGTAATCGGTCTCGAGGTATAGAGCTTCCTTTTTCTACTGCTTTAACTCAGACAGGACCGGGGGTTATTTGGGTGAGTTTAGCGCTTATTGCCCTCTTTTTCTTGGGTATTTTTTATAAAAGAAGACATGTTTATTGATTTTACTTCTTTTCTTATCTTTTTTCGATCATGAAAAAAATATTCTCTTTCTTCGCTTTCTTTCTGGTTGTTAGTGGTTTTGTTTTAGAGGGATTTGCTTTTACTGACCCTCCTTCACAGGTTACTGGTCTTCGGGTGAGTCCAGGTGATACTTCATTTATAGCTGAGTGGCAGCCTGTGCGCCAAAATGTTTTGGGTTATACTGTTTATTATGGAACAACGTCTGTAAGGAACGGAAGTAGTTTTTATGATAATCAGTTTCAGGTAGAAGGAAGTCTTACTTCTGCTGAGGTTAAAAATTTGTTGAATAATATTCCTTATTATGTATCTGTAAAAGCTATTAATGACCAAGGAATAGAGTCCGATGCATATTCTGAAGAGGTGATGGTAACACCTGTTTCAGGTGCTCTAGAGCAGAGTGTGGGAGAAGATCAATTTCCAAAGGTACTGAAAGCATCTCACATTTCTCCAACAGAGGTGAGGGTAAGGTTTTCTGAACCAGTTGTTTTTGATGATCCAAATAGAGCGTTTGTTATTGAAGAAGGAGATTCTTTTCGAGAGATTTATATTCAAGATTTTCGCAATGAGGATCTTGATGTGATTTTAGTAATTCAGAAAGGAGCTTTACTTCCACAAAAAATGTATGAGGTGGTGGCTACGTCAGTTGTACAGGATTTAGAAGGTAATCCTGTTTCATCTGGGATTACCGATCATGCATCATTTCAGGCTCGAAGTGATTTTGATGTATTAGAAAATGAAGATATGGTGAGAGAGTCTTCTTTGGAACCTGAAGTGGAATCGTTTTTGGAGACTTCTGTTGAAGTAGAAGAATCTGTAGGCTCTGCGTTGGAAGAAAATGAAGATTTTCTTTTGTCAGCTTCTCAGAACTCTATGAGTGGAGATTCTTTGGGAGTGGCGGTTGATTTATCTCATCTTGATGATGAACAGATTGTGAAACTTGATTGGGTTCTAGATTCTTTTGGACAAGGAATTCAAGATCAGGTTCTGTACACACGAAAAAAAGGAGATGTATGGGATAGTGGTTATTCTTTGGGACCAAGTTTGGATGCGTTGGAGATGGAAGTTGATATGAATAGTCATTATGAAGTAAGGATTGATGTTATTGATGGTTCTGGTAATGAAGTTGAAGGTGAAATTATGACTTTTTCTACTTATATACTTCCTAGCACAGGAATATCTACTTGGGCAGTGTTTTTTGTGGTTTTGTTTGGGATTTTGATTGCTTTTTCGTACTTTCGTTCTTGGAAAGATGCCGTCTGAGGCTAAAAATGAAGAAGGGATTCGCTTGCAAAAATTCTTATCATCCAGAGGAATTGCTTCTCGGAGAACGGTTGAACTTTGGATTACAGAAGGACGTATTGAGGTGAATGGGCGGAGGGCAATTTTGGGACAAAGAGTGATTGGAGATGAATTGATAGAACTCGATGGAAAAAAATTAGAGCTTTCTTCTTCTCCTACAATTTTCATTCTTTTTCACAAACCAAGAGGGGTGGAATGTACTTTGGCTAGAGTTCGGGGGAGAAAAACACTTGTGGATTTTGATTTTGGGAAGGATCGTGTATTTCCGGTGGGGAGGTTGGATAAGGATTCTCGAGGGCTGGTGCTTTTGACCAATGATGGTGACATTGCATATCAATTGACTCATCCTAAGTTTGATCATGAAAAAGAATATATTGTTTCTGTGGACAAAGTATTGACAAATTTGATGCTTCGAAAATTATCTCAAGGAGTTAAAATTGATGGAAAGATGACTCGTAAGTGTCAAGTAAGCAAGCTGACAGAGAAGAAATTTAAAATAATCCTTCAAGAAGGTCGGAAACGTCAAATTCGTCGAATGTGTGAGGCATTGGGAATGCAAGTGTTGGATTTGTTGAGAATTCGAATTGATCGGTTTGAATTGGGAAATTTGAAAGAAGGGGAGGTATTATTAGTCGATAAATAATAATTGTTGGAGTCTTGAAAGAGCTTTGATAATCTTTATACTGCGGCTGACTTTGTTTTTTCTTTATGTCTGGACATTCCAAGTGGCATTCGATTCGACACAAAAAGGCTATTACCGATGCGAAGCGCGGGAAGGTTTTGACAAAACATTCTAAAATTTTGTCGGTAGTTGGTCGTTCGGATCCTAATCCTGAGACAAATGCCTCATTGCGAGTGGCTATACAGAATGCCAAGGCGGATAATGTGCCGAATGATAATATTGATCGTATTTTAAAAAAACTTTCTGGAGCAGATAAAAATGCATCTCAGTTTTCCGAAGTGGTGTATGAAGGTTTTGGACCTGAAGGAATTGCTTTTTTGGTAACGGCCTTAACTGATAATCAGAATCGAACATTACCAGAAGTGAGGACAGCTTTTACGAAAAATGGAGGAAACTTTGGAAGTTCTGGATCAGTACGGTTTTTGTTTGACCATGTGGGGATTGTATTGATTAGAAATGGAGGAAAGCCTGAGGATGAGCTTTTTGAAATGGTTGTAGAGGTGGGGGCAAATGATTTTTTATATGGAGAGGATGAGTCTGAGGTAATAACAGATTTTTCTGCTTTGGCTAAGGTCCGAAGTGCTTTGGAAACGGCAGGAATTGAGATCGTAAAATCAGAACCGCAGTATCGAGCTAAAGATCCTAAAATTATTGCTGAGAAGGATATACTTGAAAAATTGGAGAAGTTTGTAGAGTCTGTTGAAGATGTAGATGATGTAGATGAAGTTTTTGGTGCGTTTGAGATGGGATAAGCTTTTCTGTGTTGAAATGGAATTAGTGAAGGAATGGTTTTATGAATAAATATTTCTTGTGTTCTTTTTGTTTTTGTGTTATAATGGAAAGATAAGGTAACTTTTTATTTCATGGCTCCAAAGCAAAAGACAGCTCAAGAATTACAGAATGAAATTCTGTTTGATAATAGCGAAAATACAAAAGGATTTTTGGCAGGGTTAATTGAAACGGTGACTGGAAGCTCAAGAACTCGTGAACAATCTGTTGAAGTTATGGATTCAAAACTTGTGAATGAGGGGCTTAAAATTGCAAGTGATGATAAAGCTATTCGTGAAACTTTGAAGGCTGTAGAGAATATCGAGGACAAGACTGGTGTGCGAGTGCAAATTAAGGGTGATGGTCAGCTTTCTGGAAGAGTTTTAAGTGAAATTGAATTTTGGACTCAAGAGGATGAGCATGGAAACAGAAAAGCTCGATCTATGGGGTCTGTATTGTGGAAAAGTCTCCGATACGGGGGACTTTCTTCTTTTTTTGATGTTTTGGTTCGTCGTTCTCCTTTTTACTCTTTGATTAAGAAGAATCCTGAAATAATGTATTTTCCGGAGCTAACACAAGAAGGAGTTAAAGTTGCAAAAAAAGCTAAAAAAACTGTTGAGACTGGAAAGAAGATAGCAGGGGATGTTGATCATGTGCGTGATGAGCTTCGAGAAAATCCGGCTGCAATGCAAGCGATTGATGATTCTATCAAAATAGCGAAAGGTAAGTTTAAGAAAACTTTTAAATTTGGGCGCATGGTAGCGCCTCGGACTTTGGTTTCAGAGACGGCAGAAAATCTTACTCCTGTTCTTAGGCTTTGTGCTCAATATCCAATTGAAACAGCTCGATCGGTTTCGAAGCTGAAGAAGATCGGCGTTGTACTTCAGAAGGTTCCTGGGAATGGAAACGTTGTAGGTAATTATGTAGTAGGAGCTTCTACACACTATGTTAATGAGGCGAGAGAAAAAGGAACTCTTGGAGATTTTCCAGAAACAATTGCAAGTTCTAGTGATTGGGAAGCGGCAATGTTGTTCGGATCTTGGAAAAGTGGAAAGCGTCTTTTCTATGATCGTTTATATAAGGGAATTGATAATGGAGATGCTTTGTGGAAGCAGGTGGCTGATTTTGGAATAAATGCTGTGGGAGATGGTGTTTTTATAGCTGGAGTTGTGAGTGGATTTGTTACCTTTGGAGCTGGAGCAGTTGCAGGAGTTGCGGCAAGAGGGGGGATTGTGGCAGCAGGGAGACGTTTCTTGGCAAAAGTTGGACGATCAGAAGCGATTGAGGAGGTTGAAAAAGTTACTGGGCAGCTTGTGGAGAAAAATGTGCTGAAGGAAGGTGTTAAAAAGGGAGGGGAACTTGCTTTGAAGGTGATGAAGAATAATCGAATGGCTTTGACTCAAGAAGTTGCTTTTGCTGCTTTTGATCATTTTGTGCCGGATGGAGTTATTGCTCAGGCGGCTATTAATATAGCTTTGACTCCGGGGCAGAAAGATTTAATGAAATTTGTTCAATCTCGAAAAATGGCTGCTTAGTGGTATTTTTTAGGAAGACTTGATTTTTTGTTCGTAATCAATACAGTTTAGGGTGATTTTATCTTTTCACTATGGCAAAGAAGTCTGATAATACGGCTGATAACAAAAAGGTTTTGGTGACCAAAAAGGGTTTTCAAAAACTTCAAGAAGAGTTGAAGCATTTGAAGGAAGTTCGTCGAAAGGAGGTAGCAGCGCGTTTGGCAGAAGCTATTTCTTATGGGGATTTATCAGAAAATTCTGAATACGATGAAGCTAAAAATGAGCAGAGTTTTGTGGAGTTTCGGATTAGTGAGTTGGAGGAGCAGATTAAATATGCAGAGATTATTGAAAAATCGAAAGGAGGGAGTGATACGGTAAAAATTGGGTCAACAGTCACTCTTCGTTTAGAAAAAACAGGGGATGAAAATGAGTATACTATCGTCGGTTCTACGGAAGCGGATCCTATGATGCATAAACTTTCTAATGAGTCTCCTGTAGGAGAAGCTATTCTGGGGAAAAAGACAAAAGAAAAAGTATCGGTTCAAGCTCCAGGAGGAATTTATGTCTATGAGATCATGAATGTGGTCTAGTTTGAGATTGTTTTTTGCTGACTGGAAAGGAAAACTACGTTTGGTATCTGCTATAGTAGTACGTAAAGGAGAATTTTTTCTTATTGTGAAAAAACCTCGGAAGGATCATGCTTGGCAGTTTCCACAAGGAGGTGTTGAGAAGGATGAGTCAAGTGCGTCGGCTGCTTTGCGAGAGTTGCAAGAAGAGTGTGGAAAAACATTAAAAATAAAGCTTTTGGATGATCGATCGATAGGGGGGTATCGGTATTTTTTCCCTTCAGATTTTGATTGTCATGAAGAGGGTTTTGTGGGAGCTAAAGTACAGTTTTTTATAGCTGATTTTTTGGAGGGCGAAGTGAGGTTAGATCAAAAAGAATTAGAAGATTCTCTCTGGGTAAAGAAGGAGCAATTTAGTGAATATTTTTCACAAGACTATTTGAATGTGATACAAAAACTTGTGTAGTTATTTATAAGAAGAAGCTTTTTCTGGATAACACTTTATGTCACAATGCTGATATATGGAAAAGTCCTTAGAAGGAAAAAAAATTGCGATTGTGGCTGATTGGCTTACGTCTCGAGGGGGTGCTGAGCATGTGGTTATTGCATTGTCACGACTTTTTCCGAATGCTGATATTTTTACTTCTGTTTATAATCCGGTCCTTTTTTCCGAATTTAAAAATAGAGTTGTGCATACATCTTTTTTGCAAAAACTGCCAAAATCTATTCGAAATAAGCATCAGTTTCTAGTTCCTTTTTTTCCCAGGGCTTTTCGGAGTTTTGATATGTCTGAGTATGATGTAATTATTTCTTCTTCAAGTTCTGGTTTTTCAAAATGTGTCAGAAAGGTTCGGTCAAGACAGATTCATATATGTTATTGTCATACACCTGTTCGGTTTTTGTATCACGCGAGAGCAGAGTATATCCATGATTACCCTTTACCATGGTGGATAAGACCTGCTCGGTTGATTTTACCTTTTATTCTTTATTTTTTGATGAAGCGTGACTTGGAGGCGGTGAAGTTCGTAGATTTTTTTGTGGCAAACTCCGATTTTGTCGGAAAGCGTATTAATCAGTATTATCATCGAGATTCAGTAACGATTTATCCGGGAGTACAGACTAAACCTTTTGTAAAGGCTTTTGAAAATCATAGTACTTGGTCTTATAAAGATTCTTATTTTCTGGCTGTGGGGCGTTTTATTCCTTACAAACGGTTTGATTTATTGGTAGAAACATTCGCTAAAAATGGACTCCCTTTGAAGCTTGGAGGGATCGGTCCTGACTTGGCTAAATGTCAAAGACGTGCAGAAGCTTTGAAAGCTGATAATATTGAATTTTTAGGGTTTGTTGACTATAAAAAAATACCTGATTTATTTGCAGGAGCGAGAGCATTTATGTTTCCAGTAGAAGAGGATTTTGGTTTAACTCCAGTGGAGGCGATGAGTGCTGGAGTTCCAATTATTTATTATAACCAAGGAGGCGCTCGAGAATCTGTTATAAAAGGGATGGGAGTTGCGTTTAATACTCAGACAATTCAAGGTCTTCAGAGGGGAATTGATGATTTTCTTAAACACGAGAAAAGTTTTGATCGACGAACAATATCTTTACATGGAAAATCTTTTGATGAAATAATGTTTCAAAAACGATTTTTGGACTACGTTTGCTCTGTTTTGTGATTATTATCTTAAATGTGTTGGACGCACTAGTTTTCCGTTCATTACTAATGTAGGATCAACTTCTTTGAGAAGTTCTAAAAAGGTAGCGTACTCTGTTTTCACTTTATTTTTGTAGTTGTGTTGTGATTGGTTTCCGTATTCTTTTATTACATATTCTCCACGTTTTTCAATAGACATGTTTTTGGTTCCTTTTGTTCGATCGTGTAGGAAAGATCCCATTCTGGTAAATGATTCTGTTGGATTAAAAGGATTAATTTCTCGTCCTTTCATATTGCTTCGAATTCCATGAAAGAAACTTGATCCTTGTCCGACTCCTAAGCAATATCCCTTTGATACAGCACAAGGATCAAAGCGTGATTCATGAAAACTAATTGCGAAAAAAATATCAACTTCTAAAGCAGTACTTGGAGATAAACTATTGTAATACTCGGATATTGCCCAGATCAAGTCATAGTGGGTTTTAACGTTATGATCAGTTATGAATTGTACCAATTTGATGCCGTCAATTTCTCTATCGGATGGAATTCGTTGTATGTTAATTGTAGATAATAACGTACTTTGGATATATTGTTTTTTTGTTTCTCGATTTTTTGTTATTTCACCGACTTTTCTATCGAGAGCTCTGGTTACATTTTTGATATCATTTTTTCTTGATGAAGGCATGCGTTTCATAAAAACTGATCCTTGCCCTCCAGGTAAATTTTGATACATTTCTTGAGTGATGGCTATTCTTGTTTTGGTACACTTGTTGTTGAACTCTTGTATTGAGTAGCTTTCGTTTCGGACAAGTATTTGTAGACTGTAGCTTTTTCTAATTTGTTCTAGTTGTTGCGCAAGTTGGTTGTAATATGTACCAGACTCTGGAGCGTTTGGATATATTGGAACTTGGAGATTAGTGGTGCTTTGCCTGGCCACTTCTAAAGTTTTTTCTATTGTGTGTAGCATTTCAGACTGTCTCTCAAAAAAAAGCTTTTTTTCCTGATTGAAAAATTCTTGGTTTTGTGAGATTGTCTCTATCGGAATATTGAGTGTTTGAGCAGATTCAGCCTTTACTTCTTGATTAAACTGCCTTGTTTTCGGCTGAGTTTCTTCTCTTACATTTCCTATTTCTCTTTGGTTTTGGATATATTTTAATGAGCCTTTATAGGATAGATCTCCAAATCTTCCATCTATATTCCCTGTGTAAAAATTTCCAATAGTTAATTGAACTTTTATTAAGGATTTGGTCGTTATCGGACCATATATAGCGAGTCCATTTCTGTAAGGAAGATCTACAGGAAGTCCGAGACTTTGGATGTAGGACTGGAGGATGATTACTTTTTCTTGAAAAGACTGACGAGGAACTCCGCCTCTTTCAATGTGTTTTTGTTCTTTCCAGACATCAGTGGCGTTTGCGAGCCTTTGAATTTTATCTGTATTAGCGAGCATTTTTTCTGTGATATCATTTTTTTCTCTTTCTGATATTTCTATACTCGCGTTTTCTATACCATCAGGGATTCTTTCTTGAAAGATAAATTGTTTGTGAGATTTGATCGGGTAAAAATGAATGATTTGTTTCATTGTGACTTCTAACTAATCTTTTTATTATAACACATAAAAAGAGTTATCTCAACTTTCTTTGTAAGAAAAATTAGCTTCAATCTCGATTTTTTTCATCAAAAGAGTATACTTTCTTTGTTTCTTTTCTTTTTTCTCATGAAAATAAAAAAAGCTATTTTGCCTGTAGCGGGCTTGGGGACTCGTTTTTTACCAGCGACAAAAGCTCAACCAAAGGAAATGTTGCCGGTGTTTGATACGCCGGTGATTGAATTTATTGTCAGAGAAGCGGTTGAGGCGGGAATTGAGGATATTATTATTATTACTGGTCGGGAAAAGCGAGCTTTAGAAAATCATTTCGATTCCAATTTTGAGTTGGAATTTGCTTTGGAGGGACGTGGAAAGACAGAGGCTTTGAAAATGGTTCGTAGTATTACCCACTTGGCAAATTTTGTGTATGTGCGTCAACCAGAACCTTTGGGTGATGGTCATGCGATTTTATGCGCTAAGGATCTTATTGGAGAAAATGAAAGTGTGGTGGTGCTTTTTGGTGATGACTTGGTGGATAATGAAGGAGGAAGAAATGCTGTTCAACAGCTTATTGATGTGTATGAAGCGACTGGTAAACCAGTAGCTTTTTTGGAAAAAATTGATCGATCTCAAACAAAAAAATATGGAATTGCAAAGTTGAATGATAGTAACAGTATTGAAGCTTTTGTAGAAAAGCCAGATCCTAAAGATGCTCCATCAGACTTGGGAGTGGTGGGGAAATATGTGATTACTCCGGCAATTTTGCAGATTTTGGCTCAGACTTCTCCTGGTCAAGATGGAGAACTTCGCTTGGCTGATGCTTTTACAGCCTATATTAATAGGGGTGGAGATTTGAAAGGGAAAGTTTTAGAAGGCACTCGTTTTGATACCGGAGATAAATTGGGATTACTTCGAGCTACTATTCATTATGCTTTAAAGAAGGATGAAAAAGCAGTAAAGGAAGTATTGAAGGGGTTTTATTGACCTATATTTTCTCTACTCTTTTTATGTTTACTTCATGAAAATGTTTTAAGACAGGGGCTTCGGAAGATCGCTCTGTTTTTTTAATAGTGATAACGCTTGAAAAACTTCAATAAATAGGATATAATGGGAGGATTTATTTTATTTTTTTTCCATGAATCAACAAGATCCTTTTCTCCAACAAACTCTTGAGAAAGCTGAGTGTTTAAAACTTGATGGTGCTTTTGAAGAAGCGATTGAATTACTTCAACAAATTATTCTTCATGATCCTTTATGTGTAGAGACGTATGAAGAGCTGGGAGATAATTATTTATCTTTACGAGAGCTTGCTAAATCTCGGAAAGCTTTAGAATATGCGGTAAAGATTAATCCTGACTCAGCGAATGCTCATTATTTACTTGGTTTTTTGCATTCTTTGGAGCATCGTTGGGGGAAGTCAGTTATTTGTTTGCAGAGAGCTGATGAATTGTTTCCGAATAATGCTGAGATTTTGCGGTGTTTGGGTTGGTCTTTATATAATGAAAATCGAAAAGGACAGGGAGTGTCTTTGTTGGAACGCTCTCAGATGCTTAAACCTACTGATCCCAATATTCTTTGTGATCTGGGGGTGTGTTATATGAATAATTCAGACTTTATGAAGGCAGAGAATGCTTTCCAAAAGGTTATTCAGCTTCATCCAGATTCTGATCAGGCACGTGAATGTTCTGGTTTTTTAAAAATGTTGAAACAAGTTCAATAAAAAATTTGCTTTGACTCTCCTTCTCCTCCAAGTACAATGCAGCTGTTCCTACATTTTAATTATTTTTCTTATGGTACAGGTCTTGTCAACGAACGATTTTAAAGCAAAAGTTTTGCAATCTTCCGATGTAGTTCTCGTGGATTTTTTTGCTTCTTGGTGCGGTCCTTGTCAGGCATTGGCTCCTGTTATCGATGAAGTTGCTCAGGAAGTAGGAAAGGATGCACAGGTTTATAAGCTTGATGTTGATGAAGCCTCTGAAATTGCGGGTGAGTATGGTGTGATGTCTATTCCAACGATTAAAATTTTTAAGGCTGGAGAGGTGGTTGACGAAGCTATGGGGGTGCAATCAAAAGAACATATTCTAGAGATGATTGATAAGCATCGTTAGAGATTTTTCAAAAATATGTAAATTTTGGGTGGCTTCTTAGAAGTTGATTCTGTGTGCTAGTTTTTGACAAGGTTTTTTCTCTTGTTTGGTGTTTGTATGAATAAAAAGGTCATGAGAAAGAGGATTCCATTTTCTGTTGCGGTTAGTGTTGATGTTAGAGCTAAGGCTGTGAAGATGATGAGAGGAAATGTAATTTCTTTTTTTTGAAACCAGTGAATTGAGCCGAGTATAAGGCTTATAAGGCTTGTGATTCCAATAATACCTTTTTCTGAGAGTGTATATATTAGACTGCTGGATGGGGGAATTATGTTTTGTGGTATGAGAAGCGTGTTTGAGAAGTTATGCATAGCTACTATGTATTGTCCTTCTCCTATACCAAATAGAATCTGCTTTATGCTTTTCCAAAAATTGGGAATCATGTCTATAGTCCATGGTGTTGAGAAATGATTAGCTATGTATCCTCCTATGATTAGAAACAGTAGAAATAGAATAGAGAACAGTATTTGCTTTGCCCCTTGTTGTCTTTGATTTCTGGGAATCCATACTTTTGGCATGAGGAAAAGCATTAAGGTAAAGATAATCATGCCGATATTTTGAGTAGAGAATATGATCCAGATGTAAATGAGGAGTATTAGTGTTCGAAAGCGAAAAAAATCTTCCTTCATGGCAAATATAATTCCTAGTAAACTGGCAATCCCAAGTAATTGGGACGAGATATTTGCTTCTGGAAAAAGAATATTGATTGTACTCCCAACTACAATACTTATTAACCACAGGTATCTTGTTTTTCCTTGTATGAAAAATGTATTTTCTAGTGTGGTTGCTAGAAATCCAATTCCCCAAATACTGAGAAATAGGAGTGATTGTGTAGGGTGGAGTGAAAAGAATACAGGGATTGCTCCAATGATGAGAAAAATAAGTGTATAGAGATGTTTAGGAGAAAAAATTTGTAGTTTTTTTTCGATGAATAAACTTATGAAAGTGAGAATTATACCTACACTTGAAAATGGAATTATGACATGGAGTTCCTCAATAAATGGACCAAGAAATGTAGGATTTCCTCCTAAATTTATTCCGAAGGGGGTCCAAAAAGTGAGAATAAAAAGAGTCGTTCCTAGCGTTTTCAAGTAGGAGTTCCATAGTTTTTTGTATTTTTGTTTTTGTATCATCATTGAGAAGGGGGGGAGGGGAGCTTTTTTTCTAATATTTTTTTTGCCTGAAGGATAGTGTTGAGTGTTTTTTGTGTATTTTTAAGGTTTGTCTCGGGTGATTCTAATGTTTCTCTAAAAGCTTGGTTTATTTTTGCTGCTTTGAGAGGGAAATTTTTGCTTTCAGCAAAGCGAGCTTGTTTAACAAAAGGTTTGAGATTTCTGTTTGCTTCTTGTTCTAATGATAACTCTTTGTGAGCTGTGGGAAGCTGGGTTGTATTGAAAAACCCACGAGCGGTTTCCGGTTTTATAGCAAAGGTTAAAAATTGCCAAGCTAATTCATGATTTTGGGTTGAACGAGGTACAGCGAGGGCTTGTACATATCCCCATATTTTAGGATTTTTTTCATCCCATTGAGGAAATGGAGCTACCATAACATTATTGATAGATATTGTCTTTTGGTTCTGATTTTTGATTATGTTTTCTATTGCTTTTCTATCTTGAGGGAATCCGAACATAGTTGATACTTTACCGGTGGCAAAGGCGTATAAATCTTTTTGAGGGTTGTGGTTCGTAATGAATTCATTCCAACTGTAGTGAGGAGAGAGGGGATTGGAAAATTGTTTGAAAAATAAAAGGGTCTTTTCCCCTGGATTTATTTTTTTCCCTTTCTCTGTTGTATCGTCGGCAAATGAGAATTTATCTTCGGCTTTTGAGAAGAAATCTTTGGTATTCTGAAGAAGCATGTTTTGGAAAATCTCAACTCCATGTGTAATATTATCAACTCTTCCTAATGCCGTACCTGAGAGGGAAAATCTTTCAAATGATTTGTCTTGACGAGAGAGTTTTGTAGTACTTTCTGTAAAATCCTTCCAGGTTTTGAAGGCTGTATATGCCTCTTGTTCTAATATTTCTGTCTGATGTTCTCGGTTGTAATATAATCCTAAGGTTTTTATACTTATAGGCACTCCCCATATTTTTTCTTTTTTTATAAGAGTTTCTGCTATGGGTAAAAATGTATTTTTGAATGTTGGAATAGATAGGGCTGATTTTTCTGTAAGAGGAGTGAGTTTGTTATGGTTTTGTTGAATCCATGTATCATTTGTATAGATGATATCTGGTCCATGGTTTTCTAAGATGCTATCAAGCAATTTTTCATGAAGGCTTTCTTGATCAGGAAAATCTATCACTTGAACTTCTATGTTTTGGTTTAACTGATTGGATTGAAATTCCTTGCCAACAGCTTTCCAAAAATCAGGTATATCTGCTGTCCAGAGGATTAGTTTTTCAGAGAGAATTGGTTTCTCGTTAGAATTCGTCTTTATTTCACACCCTCCATAGAGTAATCCCATGCCACAGAAAAAGAGTACAGATATCTTTTTTATTATTTGTGACATGAATATATAGGTGCGTGCATCATAAGAAATGACTTTGAAAAATCAATTTTAAATTGGTTGACAAAATTTGTTATTTCGAAAAGAATGTCATCATAGATTTTTAATGTGATTGGGTTTTAGATGAAAAATTTTTTGAAGCACCATATAGCAGAACTTCATAATGTTACATGGCCTACTCGGAAGCAGGCTGTGCATTCTATGATTACGGTGATTGTTGTAATGGCTTTGGTTGGTGTTTTCCTTGGTGTGGCTGATAATTTTTTAAACCAAGGTTTTCTTTATCTTTTGAACGCGTAGATTATGGTACGACAAGATCCTTCTTTGGGGCGTAATTGGTATGTCATTCATACATACTCTGGGTATGAGGATGCAGTAAAAAAAGCTATAGAACAGCGTATTGAGTCTATGGGTATGCAGGAGTATATTTTTGAGGTCATTGTTCCTAAGGAAAAAGTAGCAGTAGTTAAAGCTGGAAAGCAACAAGTGGTAGAAAAGAATTTATTTCCAGGTTATGTATTGGTTAATATGATTGTGACTGATGCGTCTTGGTTTGTAGTTCGTAATACTCCAAATGTAACGGGGTTTGTGGGCTCTGGAAATACACCAGTTCCAGTTTTACCAGAAGAATTTGGTGTGATTAAGCGCCGAATTGGTGCCGCTGAGCCTACTACTGAGATTAAACTCGAGATTAATGACTTGGTGACTATCAAAGAAGGGCCGTTTGTGAATTATGAAGGTTTGATTTCTGAAGTGAATAAAGCAAAAGGTAAAGTAACGGTTATGGTTTCTATTTTTGACCGAGAAACTCCAGTTGAGCTTGACTTTAATCAAGTTGTGAAGAAAATATAGTTCGTTTTGAAACAGTAAATTATTGAATTATGCCTCCTAAGAAGCCGTTTACATCGAAATTTAAGATTCAACTTAAGGCTGGAGCTGCGACTCCTGCGCCTCCGGTAGGTCCGGTTTTAGGTCAGCATGGGGTTAATATTCAGGCGTTTTGTTCTGAATTCAATGATAAGACGGCTGATAAAAAAGCGGAAGGACTTACGATTCCTGTCGTTTGCTATGTGTTTGAAGACAAAAGTTTTGAATTAGAATTTAAAACCCCACCGGCATCTGTACTTATCAAGAAAGAATTAGGGATTCCCAAAGGATCTGGGAAACCAAATACCGAAAAAATCGGTACAATTTCTCGTGCTCAACTCGAAAAAGTGGCTGAGCAAAAGATGCCAGATTTGAATGCGAATGATATGGATGCAGCGGTTAAGATTATTGCAGGAACTGCTCGTCAAATGGGTTTGCAACCAGAAGTATAATATTGCTCTTTTTTTTAGATCGTGGGAGGGTGTCCACTCAAAAAACATCCACTTGTACCACTTACTTTTCTTCTTATGAAAACATCGAAATCGATTCGTAACGCGTATGATCAGATTGATCGTACAAAACTCTACACTCCTTCTGAGGCTGTAAGTTTAATGAAAAAGCTGTCAACAGTTAAATTTGATCCTACGGTTGAGGTTCACTTTACTTTAGGGATTAATCCGACTCATGCGGATCAGCAAATTCGTTCTACTATTAGTCTTCCACATGGAACCGGAAAGAAGGTTCGAGTGGTTGTTTTTTGTACTGATGATAAAATTAAGGTTGCGAAAGGTGCTGGAGCAGTTGAGGCAGGGGGAGGAGACTTAATTGAAAAAGTAGCGAAAGGGTGGACTGATTTTAATACAGCGGTGGCTACACCTGATATGATGAAAGATTTGGCTAAAATTGCTCGTGTCCTTGGTCCCAAAGGGCTGATGCCAAGTCCCAAGGCAGGAACTGTGACACCAGATATTGAAAGAACAGTAAAAGAATTAGTAGCAGGACGCTTGGAATTTCGAAATGATAAAGCAGGGATTGTTCATACGGTTTTTGGAAAATTGAGTTTTGATGAAAAAAAATTGGTTGAGAATCTGGAAGCTATGATGAATGCTCTCAAGGAAATGAAGCCGAGTACTTCGAAAGGGATTTATTTTAAAAATATTACTATCAATTCTACTATGGGGGTGGGTATTAAGGTTCAACCTCCGCAATAGTTGGTAACAATATTTTTCTTACTTGCGTTGGTTTGGTAGAGTCTTTATACTTTTCTCGATGGAAAAAAAATTTCATTGGCTTCGAGAATTGCCGAATTTGGCAGGTGTTATTGTGGGGATTGTTTTGACAGCTATTGGTGGGGTGATGATTATCAATACTGTTTTGAAGGTTTATGTATTTGGATTTGAGACGAATAGTTATTTTAATGCTGAGGAGCAGTGTACTGGGAAATTGGGATATGTTGATGGTCGTTCGCCCATTGCTGTTCCGACAAAGAATTCTGAAGAGGAAGCTCAGAAGCTAACACAAGAGGAGATTGATGAGTGTATTGAGAAAACTACTCAAACTGAAAAAGATCGATATCGTCGTCAACAGCAAGAACGAATGATTGATGCGATAGGGTTTTTGGCGGTGGGAATCTTTTTGTGGATCTTGAATCGGCGGAGAAAGAAGGGCGAAAAATAGTTAGGAGTTAAGAAATGGTAGCTTATTGAAATTCAATATTCTTGAATGTTTGGTTGTTCTTTATAATGCTAGCTTCTACAAGTTTTTGGTAGTGTGTAGGTTTTTCCCTATAGAGATATTCATCAACTTTTCCTCGGACTGTTTGAGAAGTTAAGTTATATTCTTGAGTAAAGGTGAGTGTTTTTTTGATGGCTTCTTCGACTTCTTCTTGTGTTTTTACGATTAGTTCTATTTCGACTATATTGTATTGCCATGAAGTTTCTGGATAGTTGATTGTGTCTATATCAATGCTGAATCCGTCTTTCTGGTATTTTTTTCGGTTCGTGTGGCATGTACAGAATATTGTGTATTGATTTTTTTTAAGTATTTGGGAGAGGGGAATATTAGTAGGAAGTCTAAGTTCTTGGGCTATAGCTTCTTCTGTATTCAGTTCTTTGTATTGAGTTATTGTTTGTCTAGGGGGTGTGAATCCTTTTTTGAGTTCAAAGAGTTCGTTTCTTGTTCGTAACCATTTATCTTGGGTTGTGAGAGAGTAATTGTCATCGTCAAAATAACTATCAGTAAATTGCGTTTCACTGATAAATATTGCGTCTCTTACAAGTTTTTCTTGTTGTTTTGTTGTCAAAAGAAATTTTTGTTCGATTTCGATCATTTTTTTGGTGGGCGATGAGGGATTCGAACCCGCGACCTCCTCGGTGTAAACGAGATGCTCTAGCCAACTGAGCTAATCGCCCGAATAATGTGAACAACAAAAGAGCGGGCAGATTATAAGAAGACTTTTTAGGAAAATCAATGTTTTTCTTTGAGAAGTAACTTGCGAAACGCTTTCGTTTGAATAGAATGCGAAGGCTCTTTTTAGAGAATTGTATGGTAGCGGAGAGGTGGCAGAGTGGTCGAATGCACCGGTCTTGAAAACCGACGTGGCGGCAACGTCACCGAGGGTTCGAATCCCTCCCTCTCCGCCATAGAAAATTTATCGACCCTTGTGGTCGAGAAGTTTTTTATAATAGACAATGATGAGAACCCGAATATGTTCAGGATTTGATACGAGAAATAAAGTGATAAATCTTGTATTCCAAAAGCATGAAGAAGTCACGAAGTGATTTCTTCCTCTTTGCTACTTGCTATAAAAAATTAAAGCGACTTGTATAATAAGAGACTTTTATTTCTTTTTTATTTCTGTTTTTTCTTCTTCTGATAGAATGTCTTTTCCTTTAAGTGAAATAAGCCAGTATCCAATTACAAGTGAGAGAATAACTCCTGCTGTAGCCCAGATATAGTCTGATGTAATTTTTTCAAAATCGAGTACAATGACTTTTCGGGCAATGGCTACTAAAGCTGTAGCGATAACAATTTTTACGTGAATGGTTTCTTCTCGAAGGTAAACAGTAATGTTGATAAAAATTTCAATTGCTATCAATACTGCCATGAAGGCTCCAAAGGTTTCTAAAATATCACTAATACTGAGAAGGAATGTGGGAGTTTCTGAAAGCCTTTGGTAAATGAGCCATATTACGTCGGCAACTCCCCAGAGAATGACAAATGTCATTAAAACAGACAGAATTTTCACCGCAGTTCGAATTATTTTTTGTAGACTTACGATTAGTGGGTCATCACGAATAATTTTCATGGCGAATATTTTCTTTTTATTCTATTCCAAACACGACTGATATTGTAGCTGTAATTTCCAACTCTCCTGAAGGGAGTGATGAATCTCCACCTCCTCCCATACCACCTTCAGCCATGGCGAAATTTCGTACCATTGGAGGTTGGTAGTTGATGGTATTTTCGGAAATCGTGATAGGAGGAAGGAGTTTTACTTCTCCAAGACCCGCAAGCTCTTCTGCTTTTTGTTTGGCTTTGGAAAATGCTTCTTTGCGAGCTTTGGTGAAAAGTTCTGTCCGGTCATCGATGTCAAACTGAACGGAATTGAGTTCGAGTCCGTTTACCTCTCCTAACGCATCGAGGATATTTGTCACTCGGTCAGGTTTTCCATTGATATTCCGAATGATGACATTGAGTGTTTGTTGTACTTTTTGTCCGAGGAGTTTTCTGCCGCTTGGTTGCCAGTCATATTCGGGATAAAAGGATAGATTCGTTGTTTGAATGTCTTTTTTATTGATATCATATTGTTCAAGTGTGGAGAGGATTGTTTTGATTTTTTCGTTTGCTGCGGTTTGTGCTTTTTTCGTTGTGGGGGCGATTTCAGATATTCCTGCTTGAATTCGTACTATGTCAGGACTAGCTGTGACTTTCCCTTCTCCGGAAACACTAATAGAGTTTTGAATTGATCCGGAAGTATTACCGGTGTTTTTAATGGAAATTCCGGTGTTTCTGAGGTTGTAGGTCACACCTAAAATCGTCAGACAGATGGCAATGACGGCTGTGATGGTAATGGTTGCGATATGTTTTTGGTTCATGTTTTTTTGTTTATTTTAAACCATCAGAACTATACGAAGAGGAGGAAATTTGGCAATTATTTTTATTTTGAAAAATATATTTGTTTCATTTTTAATATCGGGGGATAATGAACATGTGAGTATTGATCCGAAAGTCAGAAACCTTGCTCAAAAACTCTGGGATTACCTGAAGCTGGATCACCCCTTAGAAAAATCGGATGGTATTTTAGTTTTTGGTAATAATGATATACGAGTGGCAGAGAGAGCGGCTCAGTTGTATTTAGATGGTTTGGGACCTTTTATTCTTTTTTCTGGGGGATTAGGAAATTTGACGAAGGGTATTTGGCGAAGGACTGAGGCAGATACGTTTGCCAAAATTGCAATGGAAATGGGAGTTCCTCGGGAAGATATTATGATTGAAAATCAATCAGCTCATACGGGAGAAAATATTGCTTTTACATATGGCGTTTTTAAACGAAAAGACATACGTATTCATCGAGCTCTTTTGGTTCATACACCTTATATGGAGAGACGGAGTTATGCAGCTTTTATAAAGCAATGGCCAGATCGTAATACTGAACTTGTTGTTACTTCTCCTCAGATATCTTTTGAGGATTATCCAAATGATAAACTTCCTTTTGACATGATGGTGCACCTTATGGTTGGTATTGTAGAACGTATTCAGGTCTATGCGGAAGAGGGATTTCAGATTTCGCAGGATATTCCTTCAGATATTTGGCAGGCGTATGAGGAGTTGGTGAATCTTGGGTATACGGAACAACTTGTTAAAAGTTAAAGATCAGAATTGTTTCGTTTACTTTTTATTTCGTTTTCTTTCGACTTCGGTTAAAAACTTTTTTCGGAGTCGAATGTTTTGTGGGGTAATTTCGACGTATTCGTCTTCTTTGATGTATTCAAGAGCTTTTTCTAGTGTCATCTGTATTGGTGGAATGAGATTTATAGCATCGTCTGTGCCTGATGCTCTGACGTTGGTAAGCTTTTTGCCTTTAAGAGGATTGACAGTGAGATCTGAGCCTTGGTTGTGCTCACCAATAATCATACCTTCGTAGACTTTTGTGCCAGGATGAATAAAAAGAGGTCCACGTTCCTGTAGATTCCAGAGTGAGTAGGCGACTGCTTCTCCACTTTCTCCTGATATGAGAGATCCAACTTGTCTTTTCTCTATTGGACCGACTTGAGGAGCAAAGTGAGAAAATGAGCTGTAGAGAGTTCCTTCTCCTTTGGTTAGAATGATGAAGTTTGAACGGATGCCAAGTAATCCTCTTGCGGGCATGGTGAATTCAAGACTGGTAGTGCCTTGATTGGTTGTCATGTTGGACAGCTCTCCTTTTCGAGAAGACATGAGTTCAATGATTTTTCCTGATATATTTTCAGGTACATTGATGACTACGTTTTCCATTGGCTCATTAATTTTTCCATCGATATCTTGAAAAATTACTTCAGGTTGTGAGACTTGAAGTTCAAATCCTTCTCTTCTCATAGTTTCAATAAGGACGGCTAAATGCATTTCTCCACGTCCGAGTACTTTGAAATGATCTGCGTTTTCTGAAAATTCTATACGAAGTCCAACATTTGTTTCGAGTTCTTTTTCGAGTCTATCTCGGATGTGTCGGCTGGTGACGAGTTTGCCTTCCGTACCAGCAAAAGGGGAGTCGTTGACCATAAAGTACATTCCGAGCGATGGTGGGTCGACATGGATTGCTGGTAATGGTTCTATAGTATCTTTGGTAGTAATGGTTTCTCCCACAAAAATGTCAGAGATTCCGGCAATAGCTACTATATCTCCGGCGTGGACTTCATTGGTTTCGACTTTTTTTAGTCCTTGGAAGGTAAAGAGTTTGCTGATTTTTCCTTGTCTTTTTTTTCCTTCAGGGGTGAGAACTGTGACGGTTTGGTTTGTCTTTACTACGCCTTCATAGACTCGTCCTATAGCGAGTCTTCCGAGGAAGTTGTCGTATGCGAGCGTAGCTGGTTGCATTCGAAATGGTTTATCTGTGTCTTGTGGAGCAATTGAGACGTGTTCGAGAATGAAGTCTAGGAGAGGAGTAATGTCTTTTTTTTCATCAGATAATTCTCGTATGGCGATTCCATTTTTTGCAATAGTATAGAGATAGGGAAAGTCGAGTTGTTCGTCTGTGGCACCAAGTTTTACAAAGAGATCGAATACTTGATCAATAACCCAATCTGGTCGTGCGGCTGGTTTGTCGATTTTGTTGATGACAACAATGACTTTTTTTCCAAGTTGAAGTGATTTTTGTAAAACAAATTTGGTTTGAGGCATAGGACCTTCGTAGGCATCAACGATAAGAACTGTAGCATCGACGGTACTGAGTACTCTTTCGACTTCGCTGCCAAAATCGGCATGTCCAGGGGTGTCGACGATGTTTATTTTTGTGTCTTTGTAGGCGATGGCAGCGTTTTTGGCGTAAATGGTGATGCCGCGTTCTTTTTCTTGGGCATTGCTATCCATGACACGTTCTTCGATGGTTTCATGATCAGAAAAAGCTCCACCAGCTCTGAGAAGTGCATCGACGAGTGTCGTTTTTCCGTGGTCAACATGGGCAATGATGGCAATGTTTCGAATATCCATAAAAATGTGAAATCAAAAAAATATCCAGTCATATTTAATGGATTTTTTGATTTGTGTCAAAGGTGGTTTTTTAAGTGATTTATTTTTAGAACTTCGCTAAAATGTTCGCATGAAGCAATTAAAATTTTCTGAGCCTTTGCCGAAACTCATCTTGAGGAAAGAGAAAGATACCACGTGGAGGATTAATGATAGCAAAAATCTAACGGTAAGTGATAAGCTCTCCCTTTGTAGTGTTGATGGAAAAGAATTTGCTCAGGCAGAGATTTTGTGGGTAAAGGAAACGTTATTTGCTCATCTTACCTATGAGGATATCGAAGGGCATGAGTCATTTACTTCTGATGAAGAAATGTTTGCGACGTATAAAGGGTATTACAAGATGGAGGTAACATCACAGACACCTTTGAAGGTAGTGAAGTTTCGATTGCTTTAATTTATGGATTAATATTTTTTAAAAATATTAAAAAATAGTTCACTCTGTCTGATGAATAATATTTTTTGATTTTGCCCAGAATGACAGAGATGTTTATTTTGTTTTGACTTTTTGTTTTTCTGCTTGCTTGATAGCAATAAGTTCTTCCGGATTTGTAGTGATGATTTTGTGTTCGCCAAAGCTGGCGATGATCTGAATAGCAACATGTTGGTTTCCGGCAAAAAATAGTCCTTGTCCAACGCCAGAGTTGAGAAGAAGATATTTTTCACCGTCTGTGAGATTAAAGACATTCTGTAGCCTCTCCATAGCGACGGGAGCTTGCCGTAATAGAAGCTGCATCGAGGAATTGGTAATGATGGGTTTTCCCCATTTACTTTCCAAGAAGTCTTCGACGTCTTGGGTGATGGTGGTAATTCCTAGGTAGTATTTTCGTGCTCGTTTAGTGAGATTGTGAAGAAATCTTCCTGAATCTTCGTATTGAACCATGTGCCAGGCCTCGTCGATGACAAGCATGCGTTTTTTGAGTTCTGAGCGGATTTTATTCCATATGAAATGGAGTAGGATGTACATGGAGATAGGACGAAGTTGTTCTTCTAGGTCGCGGATACAAAAGACGATAAGTCCTGTTCCAAGATCGACATTGGTCTGATCGGAGAAGAGTCCTGAAAAAGTTCCTTCGGTGAATTTTTCAAGTCTGATACTTAGGCTTTTTCCACCTTCCATAGTGCTGAGAACATTTTCTAGATCTTTCATGACTGGCATTTCGTATTCTGATGGGTTTTCGGTATCTTTCGTAATGCCTTTCAATTCGTATGTCTGAATTAATGCTTTGTCCATAAGGGCTTCTTCTTCGGGGGTGAGTTTTCCGAGCATGACATTCATCAGACCTAAAAGGTTGATAATATTTTCTCGTAACAGTTCTCCAGGCTTCTCATCACCACCGTTGACAGGGAGGGGAAGATCAAAGGGGTTGATTCTTTGTTCAGAGGTGAGAGAAATATTCACGTAACTACCTCCGACTTTTTTGCTGAGTGTTTCATACTCGTTTTCTGGATCGAGGATAATGACATCTGTTCCCATCATGAGAGAACGGAGAATTTCTAGTTTGACGGCATATGATTTTCCGGCACCTGATTTCGCAAAGACGACTTGGTTAGCATTTTCCAGATTGAATCGATCAAAAATTATGAGTGAATTGTTGTGTCGATTAATACCGTATAAAATTCCTTCGTTTGAGGTGAGGTCGCTAGATACAAAAGGAAAGGTAGTCGATAAGGGAGAGGTATTCATATTTCTAGTGACTTCGACCAAATCTAATCCTTGAGGAGTTGTGGTCTCAAATGCTCTTTCAGTTCGAAAGTCAGCACTTCGAGTCATGACGAGTTGTCCACCGAGTATGGTTTCGAGTTGTTTGCTGATTTTATTAAGTTTTTCCTTTGTTTCAGCGTAGACTGTGAAGTAGATACCGACTTGAAAGAATCTTTCGGTACCTCTTTGTAGATCAACTCGTAGTTGTTCAGCATCTTCCAGGGCAGTATCAACGGCAGTATCATTGACTACACCTCGTTTTTCATTGAGATGCTTGGTTGATAGCATTTCAGCGACTTTTTTTCGTAATATTTTCATGATCTTGGCGGCATTGGTAGGGTAGACAAAGATTGAAATATCGAGGGTTGCATCAAAATTGATGATTTGGTTCATCCAGTTTGATTCTAGATATCTTGGGTAGTTGAATACAAAGAAGCTTTTGACAAACATCCCGTTTAGTTTGAGATCGGTGTAGCTTATTTCGAGTGAGGTGGGAGCAATGAGGTCTTTGGCTGATATTACGCCTTCTTGATAAACCTTTTCTGCATCTATGATGCGTTTTCGCATCTTATTTGTTAGTTTTCTTTTATCTTTTTTGGGATCAAAGTTATCAAAAAATTTATCTTCATCTCCAATGGTGTCTTGAAGTTTTTTTTCTTTTTCTTCGGTGTTTTTTTCAGGTTTTTTTGAGGCGAATAACCCTTCCCACTTTTGTCTAAGTTTTTCCGCAAAAGTGTATTCTTTGGTTCCCGGTTCTTGTTCATTTGTTACGGTTACCTTTGTTTTTTCAGGTTTGGGAGCGTTCGGATCGATTTGAGGTGAAGAATTTTCAGTCATTGAGCCATATTTATCTTGTTATTATACCTCAAAAAAGCTTTTTTTTCAATGACTTTTGGGTTTTTTTGCTATTTTTCTTAATGATTTTTAGCCTATAGGTTCAACGAAGGGTAGTTCTCCGACAGTATATCGATAATTATCTGTTGAAATTATTCGAGTTCTTTTCGAAACAGGGGTTCCTGTTTTTCTAGCTTCAATGACTGCGTATTCTTGTTTGCCTTGATTATTAAGACCTAAATTTTTCTCAATGATCATAACGTGTTGTCCGCCATCTTTTCTTTTCCAAAACAGAAGATGTCCAGGTTTTCCTTTTGTGAGGGGTATGGGGGCTGATTGTTTTTTGAGCATAGCGGCTGTTGGACGACCAATATTGTGATTATGTTTGTTCGCTATGGCTATAATCAGACCTGAGCAATCTACTCCCGTCTCTCCGTTTGAAAGTTCTTGACCCCATTTATAGGGAATTTTTTGTACTACCATTTGGTTTGCTTCTGCTATAAATAGAGAAGCTGGAATTTTTTCTGATTTTAGCTCTGCCTTTTCTATCTTTATAAAGGATTTTTTAGGTTTTTCTTTTCCGGCAGTAGGATTATTTTGTGTGATGGGAACTGGGGCATCTCTTAGATCATCGTTTGAAATTTTTTCCGGTTCTTTTTCTGTCTTTACTTCTTTAGGTTCAGTATTGAATGCATATGCCGTGGGTTTGTAGCTTGAGGGAGCGTGGTTTCTTTTTTGTTCGTGCATATTTATTCCTTTTATTTGTTGTTTTATAACAACAATACCTTGTTCTATCCAAGCGAAGTGCCCAGGGATACATACGTTCGCTTGGGCAAGGGGAATAGGTTTTCCTGAGATTATTTTTTGTGCTATGGAGGAAGGGATTTTCCAGGCTTGCTTTTCAGTTTTTTGGTTCCAACTATCAATATGAGCTTGGGAGATAAGTCCGGCTTCGTATTGTACGTGTGTATTTTTGTAACTAAAAGAAGGGAGCTCACCTTTTTTATGAAAGGCGAGGGCAATAGCTGATACGGTGTCTCCTTCTTGAATTTCACGAATGTTCTTTTTGTCTTCTATTTGCTTTCCCATAATGTCTAGAGCCAGTCTATTTTGAGCTTCAGTGGCCCACTGCGCAACTGCGTCTTTTTCTTTGTTTTGAACTTCGGCGCCAATGATGTTTTGTTCCATAGATAGGATGTTCTTCTCATTATATCTTGTTTTTTGTCATAAGTAAAGAATCTTAGAGTTAATTACTGCTTTATCATGATATTATTTATTTGCAATACGATTTTCCGTAAAAAGGCTTGCCAAAGGGAAAATAGAGTTCTTACAATTAGGTTAGCTTTTATATTGTATTTTCTAACCCACATTTACAATGGCTAATTCTACTTCGAAAGGCGATCTCGTTGCTTCAATGGCTTCAGCTGCTGGTACTACTAAAAGATGTGCTTCTGATTGTTTGGATGCTCTTTTGGAAGCTATCACTAAACAGCTTAAGAAAGGAGGAAGTGTTACTTTGACTGGATTTGGAACTTTTAAAGTTTCTCACCGAGCTGCTCGTACTGGTGTGAATCCACAAAATCCTTCACAAAAAATCAAAATCCCAGCACGAAAAGTTCCTACCTTCAAGGCTGGAAAAAACCTCAAAGAAGCTGTTCAATAGTTTTTGAATTTATTTGTTGTTTGCAAGAAACCGCTGAAAGGCGGTTTTTTGTTTTTTAGGCGGTTTTTTTGTGAGCATGTTGTCCACTTCCTTGTACGAGATTTAGCATCTTGTTGAGCATATCGTAATTTTTTTGGTTTCGCTCTTTTGCAGATTTCTTAATTTCTTGAATTTCTTTATCTTTTGATTGTCGTTGTTCTTCTAAATCTTTCATCTCCTTTTGGAGAGCACTTATAGCTTCTTGATCTGCTTTTTGAGCGCTTTCAATACTTGTATTCAGTTTTTTGATAATTTCTTCAGGGGTTTCTTGATCGGTGTTTTGTGTAGTTTTTGTAGAAGTCATAGTACTGTTTGTTCTTTCTGGAAAGGGAGTCGGTGGTTTTTCTGGAGATACTTTTTCTTGTGTTTTTGGCGGTATGATAGGACTAGGTACTTTTTTCGTTGGTCCTTGATCACTATTCATAAAGGCTGGTGAAAGGTTGGCATCTTTTGTGATTTTTTTTGATAATTCATCGTTTAGAGGTGGGGCATGAGATATTGAATCTTCCTTTTTCTCGTCTTTTTGAAAAACTGGCATGGCTGGCAATTCTTTTTTGGGAATGGTAGATGTAGGAGTTACTTTTTGTTCTGTTACAAGTATTTCTTTTTTTACTGGTGTTATTGATTTAGGAAGATTTGTTTCTGGTTCAATGGCTTTGGGAATATTTTGTTCTGTTGATTTTGATGGAGTTTGGTTTGTGTTTGTTGGCGTGTTTTGCGTTGGAGATTCCGCTTTTATGCTTTTATTATCGTCTTTTGTTGTTGATGGGATTTTGAGGGCTGGGTTTTGAACAGTTGTTGGTTGTGCTATTTTTTCTTGGCTTTCTTCTTGGGTGTTATTTTCTGTTTTTTGTTGAGGTTGTAGAAGAGGTGGGGTTGGGATTTTGGGAAGGGGGTTGGGATCACTGTTTGTTTGAGTTACTGGAGTAGAGGTAGAATTTGTTGTTGGATCTGTTGTTTGTCCAGATACAGGGTTGGAAGTTGTATTTGATGTATTGCCTTGTGTGTCTTGAGGATCACTTTTTCCTTCTGTTTGCGGATTTGTTTTTGTTGGATCAGAAGCTTTTGAATCTCCTTGTCCTTGGTCTTTTGTATTGGAATCTGAATTGAGAAAGTTAAACATTTTTTAAGTGGAAAAAGCTTGACTTTTTTTAAAGTCTTCTTGATACTTTACAGGAATTTTAGTGGAAGATCAAGTTTTTTGACCTTTTTTTGCTCGTGAAAAGTCTTTTTGATCGGATGTGTCATTTTGAAAAAAAAGCACGAGAAGTGTTGGGACGTTGTGATGTCTTGGAGAAATTACTTGCTTTTGAGAAGGATTTTTTAGGGAAGAAGGGCGATTTAACATCTTTTTTGAAGGAACTTAAATCTTTGTCTGCTGAGGACAAAAAGAAGATTGGACCGAAACTTCAGTCGATTCGTACAGAACTTACTCAGGTTTTGTATTTAAAGAAAACGGCTTTTGAGTCAGAGGCTTTGGAGAAGCAGTTGCAGTCAGATTGGATTGATGTGACAAAGGCGTATAATCTTCAGAATGGAAATATACATCCTGTTGCTTTGCTCCAGCGTCGTATTGAGACTATATTTACTTCTATGGGATTTGAAGTGGCTGATGGTCCTGAAGTGGAGACTGAATGGAATAATTTTGATGCACTGAATATTCCATCCACTCATCCGGCTCGAGATATGCAGGATACTTTTTGGATTGGTTCAGATGCAAGTGATTCTAAGCATAATGTTGTTTTGCGAACCCATACTTCGAATATTCAAATTCGATCGATGTTACGAGATGGTGCTCCGGTTCGAATTATTGTTCCTGGGAGAGTATATCGTAATGAGGCGGTTGATATGACGCATGATGCAACTTTTTACCAAGTGGAAGGGTTGCTCGTCGATAAAGGTATTTCTTTAGCTCATTTGAAAGGGACGATTGAAACTATGCTACAAAGACTTTTTGAGAAAAAAATAAAAATTCGTTTTCGTCCCGGGTATTTTCCGTTTGTGGAGCCAGGGTTGGAGGTCGATATTTGGTTTGAGTTTATTGATAAATCCGGACGAAAAAGGTCTCGATGGCTTGAGTTTATGGGAGCTGGTATGGTTCATCCAAATGTATTGAAAAATTGCGATGTTGATCCAGATGTGTATAGTGGATTTGCTTTTGGTTTTGGTTTGACTAGACTCGCTATGCTTCGATATGGAATCGATGATATTCGCCTTTTATTCTCTCATAAAAAAGAGTTTTTGACTCAGTTTTAGATAATCCTTTTATTTTTTCTTCTTTATGGCAAAAAAAGACCCTTCTTTCGGTAAATTTCAACAGCGTATTCAAAAGTTTCCTCCTGAAGTTCAAACTTTGATACAAAAAGGTCGAGATCAGCGATTTATTACCGAACAAGAGCTTATGAAGGTTCTTCCAAATATTGATGAAAACTTAATGCTTTTGGATGATCTTTATGAGCTCTTCTTGGATTTAGATATTGAGATTATTGATGTTCGAGAGGAAAAGATTTGGAAAGAAAAACATGCTAAAGAGATTGAAAAAGAAGTTGAAGGAGAACCGAAAGATCTTTTGGTAGAGGTGGTGGATAAGGCAGATGATGAAGGAGAGGGTGGAAGTGGTGATGATTCTTCTAGGGATGATAGTTATGATGATGCTAAATCAGTTGATTTATCTGAAATCTCTAATGATTCTGTACGAATGTATCTGAATGAGATTGGAAGAATTCCTCTTTTGACTCGTGAGGAGGAAGTTGATCTGGCAAAACGTATAGAAAAAGGTGATTTAGCGGCTAAGCAAAAACTAGCTGAATCAAATTTACGGCTAGTAGTTTCTATTGCTAAACGTTATATTGGACGAGGTTTGCCTTTCTTGGATCTTATGCAGGAAGGTAACTTTGGTTTATTGCGAGCGGTAGAAAAATTTGATTATCGAAAAGGATTTAAATTTTCAACGTATGCGACATGGTGGATTCGTCAGGCTATTACTCGAGCAATTGCGGATCAAGCGCGGACTATTCGAATTCCGGTGCATATGGTGGAGACTATTAATAAACTGCGTTATACGCAGAGAAGGCTTCAGCAAGAATTGGGTCGTGAACCGACGCCAGAAGAACTGGCGGTCGAGATGGATTTGGATATCAAAAAGATCAATTATATCCTTAAAATCTCTCAAGATATTGTCTCTCTGGAGGCTCCGATTGGAACGGAAGAGGATTCCAAGCTACTTGATTTTATTCAGGATGAATCGGCTATTTCTCCGTTTGATACGGCACATAGAAATATTATCAAAGAAAATATCGATGAGCTCCTTGAGTATTTATCAGCCAGAGAGCAGAAGATTATTAAAATGCGTTTTGGTTTGGATAATGGGGTGCCGCATACATTGGAGGAAGTTGGAAAGGAATTTAATGTCACACGAGAACGAATTCGTCAGATCGAAGGTAAGGTTTTGGAAAAACTTCGTGATCATCCGATGGCGATTAAGATCGATTCTTAGAAAAAGAAAACCTTTGAATAGAAACCATTCAAAAGTCTTTGTATTGATGAAGTCGTAAGTTTCAGTCTCCTCGAAAAACGTTTGTGAATTTTGTTCCGACGTTACCTTCTTCGGTAATGTTTGTTGGCTGTTCCTTACTTGAATGAGGTTAATCAAGTTTAATTTATCATTTTCAGAGCATTTTTAAGTAATGCTTTGTTGAAGCCGTAGCGCATACGCATAGGACCTAGAATTCCAAAACTACCTTGAATGTTTTGAGTTTCAAATCGGGTGATAAGTAGGGCACAGCTGGAAATTTCTTTGAGCATGTTTTCTTCTCCAATAAATATCTTGACATCATTGAGTGGTAGATTAAGTGATCTTACCATATGCTGAAATCGTTCTCGACCTTCGAGTACTTCTACGATTTGAGCAGCTTTGTCAGGATCTCTTCTGAATTCTGGACTGCGCAACACATTGGAAAGTCCGAGATAGAGCGTTTTATCATTTTCGATGATAGTAAAAGCAACATTACCTGAGAGTTGAGCTACAATACTGAGGATATCAAAGATGTTTTCTTTAGATTTTGAGAGTTTATAATTGGCTATATATTCTGCAAAGATATTATTTACCAGACCTTCGGTTTTATCTTCTTGAAGAAGTTCATTGACAAAAAATCGGTAGCCTTTTGGGGTGGGTATTTTTCCGGCGGAAATGTGAGGTGATTCGATAAGTCCTACTTCTTCTAGAATTGAAAACTCGTTTCTTACGGTGGCAGATGATATATCAAAATGTCCTAATTCAAGTAGGTTTTTAGATGCTACTGGCTGAGCTTTTTCGATAAACTCTCGAATAAGTGTGTCGAGAATTTGAAGGGTTCTTTCTTTCATTCTATTATTCTGAATATACTGTAAAAAATTTTGTAGAAAAATACAATGTTAATACTTTATGAACAATAATAAAATACTTCAGTATTGTACTGTTTGGATTCGAGGTGTAAGGGGGCTTTTTTCGTGGCATACAGACTTATGTGTTGATTTTGGATCAAGAGTTGTGGTTCGATTTCGTGGAAAAAGACGAGTAGGGGTTGTTGTTTGTATTACTCAAACAAAACCTGATTTTTTAACACAACCAGTTTTAGAGGTTTGGAATCGTGTGTTTATTCCTAAAGAGTATATAAGTATGGCACAAGTAATATCTTCTCAATATGTGACTTCTTTAGAAAAAGTCTTGTCTTTGATGGTTCCTCAAAAATTTATGATGATTCGTTCTCCTGAAAAAAGAACTTCTTTCTATGTTCTCCGTGATGAAAGTATAAAGTTGTCAGGATCGAAACAACGCTTGGCTGTGGAAATGTTACAAAAATCAGGAGGGCGCTTGTTGGCTTTGGAATTGGAGAGATGTGTTTCTAGAGGAACTTTGAAAACTTTGCTTGAAAGGGGGATTGTGGAAAGAGAGCAGGGGAGTGTTTTGTCTTTATGGCAAAAAAACCAGAAGGTTCGTCCGAGCTTTTTTTTGACTTCTTTACAGCAACAAGTGTTGGATAACATTGAATCTTCATCAAAACCAGTATTGCTTTTTGGGGTTACGGGAAGTGGAAAGACGGAGGTTTACAAAAAGTTAGCTCAGCGTTTGCTCGATAAGTTACCGGAGAGTCAGGTATTGTTTTTGCTTCCTGAGATTGCTTTGACTTCTCAGCTTATTGCTGAATTTTATGGTGTTTTTGGTGATTTATTGGCGGTCTGGCATTCTAAGCTTTCTGAAGGAGAAAAGGTTCAGGCGTGGGAGCGTATGAGAAGTGGTGAGGGGAAGATTTTGATTGGAACTCGTTCGGCTGTATTTGTTCCATTACAGAATCCTCAGCTCATAATTCTTGATGAAGAGCATGAGTGGACGTTTAAGAATAATTCTGCTCCTCGGATTTGGACGCATGATGTGGTACAGATTCTTGCAGAAAAATTTGAATCTAAGTTAGTGTTTGGAAGCGCAACTCCTCGTGCAGAAAGTTTTTATCAAGTAGATCAAGAAAGGTGGCATAGGGTTGATATGCTTGAGAGGGTTCATCAGGTTCAACTTCCTAGTATTGAAGTGATAGATTTGGCAAATGAGGCGAAGAAGGGAAATACAACTCCTTTTTCTGAGCATTTACAGGAAGAAATCCGTCATGTGTTGCAGTCTAAAAAACAAGTTATTTTATTTCTCAATAAACGTGGATATCATGGAGCAACTTTTTGTAAGTCGTGTGGGCATACCTTTGAATGTCCGTCATGTTCGTATTTGATGAAAATGCATCAACAAGGGGGAGTTCAGAAATTTGTGTGCCACGTGTGCGGTCATCTGGAGCACTTTCCGGAAAAGTGTCCGAAGTGTCAGGATTCGTATTTTCTTTTTCGAGGTTGGGGGACTCAGATGGTGGAGAAGGTTTTGCAGGAATTTTTTCCTGGGATTCGTGTTTTGCGGGCAGACTCTGACTCGATGACCGGGAAGTATGATTTTGAGAGGGTTTTATCTCGTTTTCATAATTATGAGGCTGATGTGCTTTTGGGAACGCAAATGATTGCCAAGGGATTGGATTTTGAGCGAGTGCATTTGGTGGGGGTGATTTTGGCAGATGTAGGTCTCAATTTACCTGATTTTCGTTCTGAGGAGCGGGTATTTCAGCTTTTGACACAAGTCTCGGGACGTGCTGGTAGGCGTCAGTACCCGGGGAAGATTATTTTGCAGACCTTTCAACCTCGTGATCCTATTTTTGATTTTGTGAAGAATTACCAGACAGAAGATTTTATTCGACATCAATTGTTAGTGCGTCAGAAGATGGGGATGCCACCTTTTTCGTCTTTGGTAAAAATTACTTTTTCTGATGCCGATAAAAAGAAGGCTTTTGAGGTTTCTCATGGTTTTTTTAAACAATTTTGTAATGACAAAGTCATTAGAGAAGATCAAATTTCTTTTGCTCCGGCTTTTTTCCCTCGTGCTCATGGGAAATATCATTTTCATGTATTTCTGCGAGGGAAAAGTAAAGAGAATTTATTGAAGGTTTTGTCTGGTATGTCTTTTCCGAAGGGCATTACTATTGATATTGATCCAGTGAGTTTGCTCTAGTTTTTCCGAATTACTGAAAATATTCTGAAAAATCATTCGGGCTGGCGAATTCTTCTTTTTTTTCTGATTTCTTGGGTGCAAGTGTGCCAGTTTTTTGAAAATTGACTTCAATTTTTTGTTGAAATATATCAGTAATGGCTTGAGTGATTTTTGGTTTGGTATCACTGCTTTCTTCGAGTTTTTGTAGGTGAAAATCATCACTGATTTCAAAGGTAATAGTGTTGCCTGATACTATGGGATTTGCGGTAAGAAATGATCTCTTTCTAAAACTGGGAATATCTGCTTTTTCAGAGATTTCTGTCATCTTTGTTTTGATATGGTTGTGAGAAAGTGATTCTTTGTTGTTTGATATGATTTGTGGGGCTGCTTCTTGAGTGGTGATTGGTTGTTGCGTGCGTGTTGGTTTGGGGGTATCTTCAAATGTGAATCCATCTTCATCTTTTTTGATTTGTATTTCTTCTTCAAGAGTGGATATTTCTTTTGTTTTTTGAACAGAATCTGGTGCTGAGGTGATTTTATTTTCTTGTTTATTGGAGATAGAATTTGCAATGTTTTCTTTGGTAAGATTTATAACGGCTATTTCGAAAGGAAGTTCGATAATAGGGGTGGTTTTGAGTCGACTAATGGCTTTTTCTATTTCTTCTATCATAGGGAGGAGAGCATTGAGTTTTGTGTTGTCTGTAATGTGTGTGTGCATTTTTTCTCTGAGGAAGAGTAAAAAATCGTGTCCGAATGTTCGAAAATCACTTCCAGATACAGTAAGATTTTTTATAATTTCAAATCCTTTCCTTTTGTTTTTTTTCTCGAGGGCTTCAAAGAAGTTTTCGAGAGTTTCAGTCGTGGCCATTCCTAAAGAGTTGGTGACGGAACTTTCTGTTATTTTGCCATCAGTTTCAGCGGCGATTTGCTCAAGTAGGGATATGGCGTCACGCATACCGCCTTCTGACTTTTTAGCAATCAGGTGAAGGGCTTTGTCTTCGGCAGTGAATTTTTCTTCTTGGCAGATAAAGGATAACCTTTCTACAAGCTGATCAATGGAGAATCGACCAAAGATAAAGGTTTGACATCGAGATATGATGGTGTCAGGGAGTTTTTCTATTTCGGTGGTAGCGAGGATAAAATAGGCGTGAGATGGGGGTTCTTCTAAGGTTTTAAGCAATGCATTGAAGGCTGGGGTGGTGAGCATGTGAACTTCGTCGATGATATAGATTTTCTTATCTGCGACATTGGGTGAGAACATGATTTTTTCTCTTAATTCTCGAATCTCATCAATTCCCCGATTTGAAGCGCCATCGATTTCGATGACGTCGACGAGTTGTCCTCGGGTGATTTGATCACAAAGTTCTTGTTGTTTTTTTGTATCGGTTATATCTTGGCATACTAAGCCTTTGGCGAAGATACGAGCAGCGGAAGTCTTTCCAGTTCCTCGACTACCGGAGAAGAGATAGGCATGAGCAGGCGTTTTCTTTTTAAGAGCGTTTTGTAACGTTTTCATTACTGATGTTTGTCCAACAATGTCTTCGAAGGTTTGAGGTCGATATTTGAGGAACAAAGCGGACATGAAAAATAAGTTAACAGTTAATGGCTAATAATGTGTTTTGATTGTAGGTATTTGGAGGGGGTTGTAAATATTCTTATTTCATTATTTTTTGAGCAATGATATTTGCGTTGTTTTTTATGTTTGATTTTGCGAGATTTTTTTTCATGGTTTTGTTGTGGAGAGTTTTTTCTATGAGTGAGAGAAGTTTTGTTTTTGTCTGATGATTTTGTTCTAAGATTTTACACAAATCTTGTTTCGCAAAGAATTGAGCATTGAGCATTTGATGGTTTCGGGCGACGGAAGGGAGGGGGATAATAATGCTAGGTTTGCGGCTTGCTATGATTTCGAAAAGAGAGGTTGCTCCACCACGAGCAATAATGAGATCTGATTCTAATATTTTTTGTGAAATGTTTATGGCTGGTAAAAATTCGTATTGTTTGAAATTTTTGTGGGAGAATTTTATTTTTTTATTAGGTCCGGTGATGAGGGTTATATTGTATTTTTCGATTACTTTGTCAATACTTTGTATTATTAATTGATTGATAAATTCAGCGCCTTGTGAGCCTCCGGTGATGAATATTTTGGGAAGGGGCGATTTCTTTTGGGATGAAGATGTTTTAATAACTTTTTCAGGAGTGTAGAAGAGTGGCATGGGGTTTGTGAGGGAAAAACTTTGAAAAACTTCATCAGCGTGTTTACTTAGCATTTTGGTAAGTGCTCCTGAGGATATGTCTGACTCATGAGAAAATATTTTCCCTTGAAAATTCATGAGATATTTTATGGCTATTAAAAAGGGAAATCCGACAAATCCTCCTTTGAAAAAAAGTACATCAGGCTGTAATGTCTTTAGTATTTTTCGTGCGGTGAATACACTGCTGGCTATGCGGAAGCTATCGATAATGTTTTGTAGTGAGAGGTAGCGACGAATTTTTCCGGTGCGGAGAAAGTGAGTGGTTATGCCTGGGAAATTTTCCGTAATGATAGTGTGATCTAGCGGGTTATCTGCAACGACTATTTCTACATCGGCTCCTTTCTTTATCAGCTCTGTAGTTAGATTTTTGAGTGGTAAAATGTGTCCACCAGTACCACCACCGATAAGTAAAACTCTTTTTTTTATGTTCATTGAATTTTCGATTTAGTCAATTTACCACTGGTAGCGACGAGATTTCTTAGGCTGAATTTCCCCTGAAATATGGAGCAATATAGCGAGTGACACAAAAGTCATTATCAGTGATGTTCCTCCATACGATAGGAGTGGAAGTGTAATTCCGGTATTAGGAAGGAGAGCAAGGTTTACTCCAATATTGATGAATGCTTGTCCGATGAACCATGTCGTAATACCGACAGCGAGATAACGGGAAAAATTTTCTGATGTATTTTGGGCGATAGAAAATCCTCGATAGGCTATGAAAAGGTAGAGACCGATTAATACAATGACTCTTATGAATCCCATTTCTTCTGAAATGGCTGCGAATATAGTGTCTGATTGAACTTCCGGTAGATAGTCAAATTTTTGAATGGAGTTTTGAAACCCTCTTCCAAAAAAGCCTCCTGAACCTATTGCAATGAGGGCTTGCTTGACTTGAAATCCTGTATTGAGAGGATCAAGATCGGGATTGAAGAAGACTTTGACTCGGTGAAGTATGTAGGGAGTAGTGATCGTAAATATGCTTGCGGCGATAGTGCATAATCCTATTCCTCCAAAAAAGTGTTTGAAGTTAGCTCCAGCAGCAAAATATACTGCAGCTGCACTAAGGACTAAAACAAGAAGTGATCCAAAGTCTGATTGTATGATTAGTAGGATTGCTGGTATGCCAAGAATAATAGAAAATGGTATAAAACCTCCTTGGAGTGTATAAGAATTGTTTTTTCCACTTGAAAACAATGCAGAAAGAAAGATTATGACGGCTAGTTTAACTATTTCTACTGGCTGAAAGGAGATCGGACCAAGTCTAAGCCAGAGCTTAGCAGCGGTTCCGTAACTTTCTCCAATTACTAGGGTTAAGATCAAAATAGCGATTGATCCTATAAAGAGGAAAGGGGAGAGTTTTTTGAGGTTTTGTATAGGAAATTTGAGGCTGATAAGAAAAATGGGGATGCCAACAATGATATACCAAAAGTGTCGCCAGAAGTAGAAGTCGTTTTTTCCGGTAACATCGAAGCTTCCAGCAATTGATATTGAGCTAATCATAATGAGTCCAAAGATGGTTAAAATTAGCGCGGCGGAAAAAAGACCTTTATCAATGTTTTTCATGATTTTTTTTTTCAAGTTGTATTTTTTTTCGTTTAATAAAAAGGTATAGAATGTGGATTAGGCTGTAGATAATTATTGCGAGAACGGGGAAGTACCAGTAACCCCTGAGAAATGTCCAGATTTTTTCTCCCAGTATATATCCAGCACTGACGTTAGCGACAGCCCATACAAAAACTCCCAGAATATTGAAGATGGTAAATCTTAAATGATTCATACTGAGTGATCCAGCGATCAGCGCACTAAATGGTCTGACGCTGGTGGCACAAGATAAGAGAAATATTATTTTTTCACCATATCTTTTAAGAAACTCTTTTGCTTTTTTCATCCGTCTTTCTGGAAGAAAGACTTTATAGCCATGTGTTTCTAACCATCGTTTGCCACCATGTTTTCCTAAAAGAAACATAATTTGATTCGAAATAGGAGGAATAATAATTGCTGTTATGAGCATAGAGGTAATGTCGAATTCATTGTGACTATGGGCATAAACTGAAGATGCAAATAGGACTGTACTCGCTGGAAGTGGAAATCCTAGATCATCGAGAAAGAGTATGCCTATGAATGCATACAAACCATATTCAAGTAAAAAATCTTCCATGTGTATGGCTGCATTTTAACGGGACAGGAGGGTTTTTCAACTTAACCAATAATAGCGTCGTTGATTTTAAGAATAGGTAGATATATGGCCATAATGAAAAATACGGCAGCTAGTGCTATAAATATCAATATAATTGGTTCTATCGCTTTGGATAGAGTGCCGATCTTTCGGTCTATTTCTTCTTCGTAAAAGTCGGCAATTTTACTCATGATAACCTCAAGTGAAGCTGTTTTTTCTCCGACGGATACCATGTTGACAAGCATTTTTGGAAACATTTTTTCGTTGTCAGAGATGTTTTCGGCAATGGTGATTCCTTTTGTAAGATCATCAGAGGCAAGTAAGAGCTTTTCTTCGTAGAGAGGGTTATTAGCGGTGGCAGCAGTTATTTTTAGTCCGTCGATAATCGGAACACCTGAGGTTATGAGAAAACCAAATACTCTTGTTATTCTAGAGATAACCATGCCTTTGATGATAGGACTAATGACAGGTGTATGAAGGATAAAGTTGGCCCATTGTCTTTTCCCGATTCTTGATTTTTTCCAATACATAAAGCTGCTGAGTACAACTACAATAAGTATCAAAAGTATCTCCCACTTGTGGATGACAAAATTACTCATACCTTGGAGAATTCGAGTTGGAAGAGGCAGATTTTCAATGCTTCCGAATATTTCAATTAGTTTCGGTACTATGAATATAAGAACTACTGCTGTTAATAGAATGATAATGCTTATGACTATTATGGGATAAGTCATGACAGATTTTACTTTTTTTTGAATTCTATCAATTCGTTCGTACTGTTGAACAAGTTCGCTAATGACAGCACTTAGTTTTCCTGATTTTTCACCAGCTGCAATAATGGAGGATGATATTTCATCAAATATATCGGAGTTTCTTCTCATAGCATTGGCTAGATTTTCTCCGTCTTCGATAAGATCAAATAAGTTTTGAATGACGCGTTGTAATTTTTGATTTTTGGTTTGGTCTTTGATCATCATAAGTGCTTCTGGAATACTTACGCCAGCATTTACACAAGCGCCTAATAATCGAAAGAATATGAGTTTGTCTTCAAGTTTAATTTTACTTTGGTCAATCAGCCAGTCGTTGATGTATCGAAACAGGTCGAGAGCATTATTTATTTTTCCTTGCTCTCTTTGTTTTTGTTTTTGTTTTTTCTCTGCTTTGATGTCGAGAACAATTTCATTGAATTCTCCATCTTCTTGAGGTTGTTTGTTTATGTTTTGAGGTATTCTCATGGGAGATTAATTTTTAACAAGTTTGTAAACTTCTTCAAAGGATGTATCTCCTTTGAGAGCTTTTATAAGACCATCTTGTTCAAGGGTTACCATACCTTCTTTTTGTGCAATTTCTTGAATTTGTGTAGCTGTGTTCCCTTTCATTATAGCATCTTTTATTCCTAAGCTCATAAAAAGAACTTCAAAAATTCCGATTCGTCCTTTATATCCTAATCCTTGGCAAGATTGACAGCCGTGTTCACTGGGCATGTACATGACTGGATCATTAAGAATTGAAAGATCGAAACCTTCATATTCTGGAACTATGGTGAAGGCTTCCTGAATTCTTTTGAGAGCATTTTGGCTCGGTGGATGGGGTTGACGGCAATCAGGACAAAGTTTTTTTGCAAGCCTTTGGGCTATAATGAGATTAACTGAAGCACTGAGTAGAAAGTCAGGTACTTTCATATTGAGTATACGAGTGATGGTATCAACGGCTGAATTAGTATGAATAGTAGAGAGGACTAGATGTCCAGTAAGGCTCGCTTCAATTGCAATATCAATTGTTTCCTTATCTCGTATCTCTCCTACCATTATAATGTCTGGGTCTTGACGGAGAGCGGTTCTTAGACCTGTAGCAAAGGCGTACCCAATGTCGGGTCTCATCTGGCTTTGATTGAGTCCTTCCATTTGATTTTCAATAGGATCTTCAAAGGTGAGGATGTTTTTTTCTGTTGCGTTTAAAAAACTTAGTGCTGAGTATAGAGTGGTGGTTTTTCCCGATCCAGTTGGTCCTGTGGTAAGTATGATCCCGTTGGGTTGTTTGAGAGCTTTCATGATCCTTTCATAATTTTCTCCAACAATCCCAAGTGACTTGATTTCGGGTATTTTTTTTGATTTATCGAGGACTCTCATAACTACTTTTTCTCCATTGGGAGTGGGAAGAGTAGATACTCGAAGATCAACTTCTGTCTTTCCTACAAAAGTAGTTATTCTTCCATCTTGTGGAATTCTTGATTCATCTATTTTTAGATTTGACATTATCTTGACTCGAGAAACTATTCCTGGGTGAAGGCTCAAGGGATATTCAACAAGTATTTGTAAATCACCATCAACTCTAAGACGAACTTGGACCAAACTTTTGTGAGGTTCTATATGGATATCTGATGCTCTTTTTTCGAGAGAAATTTGCATAACCGCTTCGATGATAGCGGGGACATCAGCGGCAATGATTGCGTTTTTTAAGTTTTTTTCAGTTTCATTCATTGCTTTGATATTGCGAGAAGAATCGACCTTGAATCTCTATATCAAGTAATCTTTCGTCTGCTTGTTGTTGGTTAATTTGAATAGAGTCTATATTCATAACTGGGAGAAGGTTGTTTTCGAGAAATGTATAATCATTCGTAGCAATTTGTTTGTTTTCTCTTCCTCTTTCTACTCTGTCGGAAATTTCTCCTGTCTGAAGGTAGAGGACAAATTCTCTGAGGTTTTGGTAGTCACTTGATACTTTGATGGATACGCTGGTTTCATTTATACCTGTTTCCTCAAAAGACTTTGTGTTACCAAAATCGAGATTTTGAAGTTGAAAATGTGAATCGTAGAGTCTTGTGTCCAGATTTTCTAATTGAAGGGCATATATTTCTAAAATTCTGGCGATAGTTGCTGTATTAAGATTGGCAGGGAAGGTTTGTTTTTCTTCCTCAATTACTTCTCGAGCAACGGTTTCGAGCTCGATTTCTTTTATTGCAATTTCTTCTTTTAAAGCTTCATTTGTCACTTTGAGTTGTGATATTTTGCTTTGATTGGTTTTTATAGCACTTGTTTTTTCTTGCCACTCTAAAAATTGAGGACTTATAATAAACATTAGAAATAATAATGCTAAAGCTAGAAGTACAATCCAAGTAATTGGATTTTTTCTCATAAGTTCTTTTCTGGAAAAAATTTGTTGAGGAGTTTGCATAAATAGAGGGAGAAAAGATATTTTAGAGACCTTGCTTCCATGTCTCATATTCAGTGAAGTATTCATCGAATGAGTCGGTTTCTTCAGGAGATTGAATATCAAACTTAATGGCGAATTCCATAACGTCTTCTTCTTCTTCGTTTTGTTTTCTGGTGAAATTTCGTATGTCTCCGTTTTTGAGGAATGAGAATGAATTCATCATTCTTATGAATTCAGTATTGAGATAAAATACTTTGCCGAATATGTTGGAGCTGATGACTCTAAACTTAAGATCATTTCTACTGGCCTTTATGTTTTTGATAATAAATTCATTACTTCCGTTGAGTACTAGGTCTTCAAATTCTTCAGAGGAGAGGTATTGTTGAATATGGCTAGGGCTATTCAAAATTCCATATACGGTTTCGTCCTCTTCGTTTTTTTCGTCAAACCAGACGAGTTGATTAGCTCTGATGTTATTTATTTTTTCTGTATTCAGGGAGTATTCTTTAGTTTCTAATTTTCGGTTTATTTCTTCTAGATTGTGAACTAGTTCGGCATTTTCTACTTCTTTTTGCATCCGTTCTTCGGTAGATTTTTGATACCGCACAGATGTATTTTCTCCAAGATTAAACAAAGAAAGATATTTATTTTCTGGTTCTAATTCTATGCTTAGCCAGCTATATGTACCTATCCCACCAACAACAAGAAGGAGGGCTATGTACTTTAATAATGCTACGAGAAATGGAGTCTTCTTTCTTTCTCGAAACATTTTTTCTCTTTCTTCTTTGGTAAGCTTTGTTCCAAGTTTTCCACTGGAGGTTGGAGGGATTCTGGAAGGAACATTGTCTTTTTTCTCCTCTAAAGGAGAGAGAGTGTTATTGGGAGAAGGAGTGTTTTCTTCTGGCATGTTTTTGTATTTTTATTTTTGAAAGAAGAGGAATCTTGTAGATTATATACGTCTTTCTTTCTTTTCGTGAATTTTTTTTATTTCTTCTTTTAATTTGTCTTTTAACTCATCAGCACATTTCTTTATATTTTCAGATTCTGTTTGAGCGTGAAATTTTCCATGATGTGGAGCGAAAATGGTTGCTGCGGCCTCAAACCTTTTTCCCGAGTGTTGTTTGCTTTTTTTGATAGTAATTCTAGTTTCGACCGAATTTTCGTCGCCTATTTCTGATCCTAGGAATTTTTCAAGGTCGAGGAACCTTTTTTGAAAATACGCTTCATCTTCTTCAAAAAAGGTAATGTTTTTAGTTTGAAATTGAAGTATCATGGCTTTTCTCTGATTAAAATTATCTTCTCTTGTATTATCGGATAAATTGAATGTTTAGCCAAATTTTTTTTTCTTTCACTTTTAAATGAGGCTTAAAGTGTGTGTGTATCTATTTTTCGAAGACAATTATTCCAACTTCTTCTCCAATAATGGCTTTGATGTTTTCAAGTTCTGTAATGGTTGTTTGTCCGAGTTGAACGAGAAGTATGGAAACACTTTCTCCATTTATTGAATCTTCTAAGGAGGAAACTGGAAATGCTTTTTCTCCTACAGAAAAGGTTGAGATGAGGATTGGTTTTTCGAAGGTAGAGAGGAATTGTTCGAGTAATTGTGAATCATGTTTTCCAACTTTTTCTGGGATGACAAGTGTGGGGGAGTCAGGAAATATTTTTTTTACTTCACTGGGAAAGGCTATTTTTTTCGTGAGTGCTTCATGGATATATAGAATGAATATAGTCAAAAGTAGGCTGGTGATCATGACTGCTGCGATGCGCCAGGAAAGGGGGAATGTTTGAAGCTCTGATGCTGTAGTAGGAGTGGTTATAGCAAAGGGAAAAGCGTGATTGGTATTCCATTCGTTAAAATATTTCTCGATGGTTTGTATGAGTGCATTTTTTATTTTATCAGAAAAATTGCTTTCGTTTTCGTTTAATTTAATGGTCCAGAATACGTTGATGCGATTTTGTTTTTTTGCAGTTATTTTCCTTTTAAAATGGGGTATGTATACATCTGCTTGTTGTAGTATTTCATTTCTAAAGGCTGGGTTTTTGGCCCAGCCGGCAATCCCTTCAGCTACTTTCATACTGCTTTCTATGGGATCAAGAGAAAGATTTTCCGGTATTTCTTCTGAAACAGTTGGTTTTACTGAAAAATAAAGTGTTATTTTTTCCTTTGCTGGAATAAGGGTTATAATTTGCCAGAAAAGTCCTCCTAGTATGAGAAAGATAATGATAAATTTTGTTTTTTGTCTTCCTAATGGAGATAGGTATTCTGAAAAATTCATATTTTATATCTGGCTACTCTCTCATGATAAGAAAAACCTATAGTTTCGCAAACAAAACAAACTATTATTTGCTTTTAAGGTTTTTTGGGGAATGAAGGCTTTTTTCTTAGGTTTTTTGTGGTTCGTTTGCAAAAGGGTCTAATGGGTCAAAATGGTTATCGAGTTCATTTTTTTCGTGGGAAGGTTTTTTATCATTTGGAGTTTTTGTTTCGTAGCGATCCATGGGAATTTCTGTTCCTAATTTTTGTGGCGCATCGAGGCTTGGTTCGTAAAAAGTTTCTTGTATTTGGTCCGAGCTCATTCTTTTGACGAATGTTCTTAGCTCTTGTAAGTTAAAGATTCTTCCTTTCTGTGATTTTGTATAATTTGTAATGACTATTTCTATTTCTATGCCATTTGATTCTGCATTTCTTATTACATCATCTTCTAATAAACTTATGTCTAAATGTTCTAGCCCTGAATTGGTGTATACTCTCAAAAGTTTTGGAGTTTCTTCTTTGGAAAATGGTGCTTGTTCTAATACTGCTTTAATAGACTTGAGTACTTCTTCTCCTACGCCTTGTGTTGTTTGTGTTGGTAAGTTGTGAAGATTTCCTATTATATTGAGGGATATAGTATGACTATCTGTGGTAAATGACTGAATTTGTGTAATTCCTCTTTCGAAAGTATACATAGCTAGGGCTGTTCGTTTTTCTTCGGGATGATTGATTTGGTTTTTTACTACATTTCTTATGTGGGGAGCGAGTATTTCCGCATCTTTTTTACTCATTTCGCCTCCGGAGTGACTGAGAATGAGTACTTGGTCGTACTGAAGAAATACATCAGCGGTAGAAAGTCCGTTATATTCTTTTAATAAAGGTTTTATTGTACTAAGATCGTCTTTTGCTTCTGCGATAATAGCTTTATTTTCTTCTTTTGCTTTCTCCGCTAGCTCTTGAGATGGCACTTTATTTGATAAATTTGTTTTGTTTTGAATCATTATAAAAGATGATTATTTTTGTAAATTTTCGGCTATTTCTGATTGCTGATTTTCGTATGCTAATCTTTTTTTGTTCCAGATCGCTAGGTCTTTTTTGTATTTTATGAGTCTTTTTTTGCATTCTTTTATTTTTTGTTTTTCAGCTTTTATATCTACTGTTTCTCCTAAGTCACTTGGAACGTCAAATGCGTGGTGCGTTTCTCTTGGAATTCTTCTTTGCCTTTGATTCGGAAGTCTTATGCTTAAGCTTTGACCATCTGCTTGTCTTCGAGCTTGGCTTAAAAGTCCTCTTTTTGCCTCTGGAGTTAAATTTTGTCTATCATAAATGCTTTCCAAGGCTTCCACATACAGGTTTTGTGCTTCTTGCTCATTATTCAAATAGTAGTTGCTTAGCTCTTCAAAAGATATATTTTGTACAAGGGGTTCTTCAGGAATAGACATATCTCTTCTTTGAAAGATTATTGATAGATGAACGTTATGCCTTTTCAGAAATGCTATATCATCTGCTATTTTATTAAATATTTCTCTACTTCCATCTTGAAATCCCTCATCAGTTGAAGCTATTAATGTTATTTCTTCTCCTGTGTATTTTTCAGGATTTTCTACTATTCTTGACACATTGTATGCAACACTGTTCATAATAGCTTCATGTTGGTTTCTTCCCTCAATACTACTTGTTAAGAATCTTCCTCTTTCGAATTTTGTTCGATGTCCTTCGGGATTAAGATCTTGAATTTCTTTGGTTATGGCAATTTCTTCTTCTACATCTTCTATATCATCTAACATGCTTGGTGAGTTATCTGTAACCCATAGATACCTGTCACATTTGTGCTTTTCGTCTATGGTTGGGGGAGTTGGTTTTTCTAGAAGTTCCGGTACGTTTACAAAGTTTATATGTGTCTCTTGTATGTGTTCATAACGTTTGTTGACCATAGCGAAGAATTGTTGGAGAGCTGTGTCTGTTTTTCCTCCATAAAGATCATCTTTATTTCCTATACTCTTTCTGAGTTCATCGCTCATAGTAGCGAGGCTTTTTTGGATAATCCGAATTTCGTTTTCATTGGCAATATTATTTTCTTTAATAGATTGGAGAGCTTGTCCAAGTTGTTTGATTTCTGAGATAGGTATAGAGTTTATTTGTCCACCTTGAGCAGCTTCTTCTAGGGCTCGTTGAAAGTCTCTTTGTCCTTCAGGGGTTGTTAGATCTATCTGGAGTTTTTGACTTGCTTTAGCGACTTGTTCCCCAATGGTAATATTTTTTTCTTCTCCAAATTCGTTTATATAAGTCAGTCCATTAATGGGATGGATGTATTTTTTGGGGTTATCTCGTAGAAACTGGTTTACTTCATCTTGTTCAAAATCTCTGATTTCCGCTAATGGCATATAGTGTTTTTCTGTTCTGTTTGTTATGATTCTTGTCAGTTCAAATCCAAGATTTTGAAGGTTGGCGAGGGATGTTTTAACTTCTTCTGATAGGGTGTCGTAGTCTATATTTTCATAAATGGCTGTTTTTATGGTATCTGCTACTGTGGGGCTTATATGTTCAGCTGCAACCCATGCCTGAAGTCTTTCTTCAAACATTTCAGTTCTTTCTTCTGGGGTAAGTTGTTTGTCGGGAGAACTCTCAGGGTTTGTTTCATTTGTATTTTGATTTTCTGGATTATTGGAGATATTCCATATAAATGAATTTTTGGTCTGAAAGCCTGACAAAAGAGTGTGTTGTAATTTTTTCATTTTTTAGAAAAGGTTTTCAATATCTTTTTCAAGAGATACGAGGACTTCTTCCTCTTTTCCTTTGTTTTCACCTTCTTTTTTGTTGAGGAATTTTGTCACTTCTTGATTGAGTTTGTGTTCAACATCTTTTGAGAAATGAGGATTTTTTTTCATAACTTCTGTTATTACTTTTTTTTGATCAATAGCTGCTTCTTGTAGTGTTTTTAGAATTGTGTTGAGTTTTTTGGGGGGTATTGTGTCAAGCTGATTTTTAATACTTTCCTTTTGTTCTTCCGTTATGAAGACATTTTCTTTTAGAAGATTTTTTATCTGTGAAATAATTTGTGGGAGGGACATAGTTTTTCTTATATCTTTTCATTATAACATAAAAACATTTTTATTACAAATATGCTTTAAAAGGTTTTTCTGGTGACCCCAGCTGGGATCGAACCAGCAGCTTCCCCTTAGGAGGGGGATGTTTTTCCATTAAACTATGGGGCCTTCGTCGTCGCAGACGACGGCCATTTCGTCCCTCGATTTTACTCGAGACTCCATGGTCTCTGTCTACTCCTCCTCTCACATTTCGATTCAAGAATCGAAATGTGTTGAAAACGCACTTTTTGTGTTTGTTTTTTATAACATTTGTTATGATACTACCTGATGAAACTGTATTCAAGAAGGGAAATTTTTGAGAAAATAGATGATTTTTTAGCACGGCATAAGAATGGGGTTATTGAAATTTTAGGACCGACAGGGAGTGGAAAGACAGCTTTTTCAATTGAAGTCGCAAAGTATCTAGTATCGGCAGAAATAATTTCGGTAGATTCTCGGCAGGTATATCAAGGTATTGACGTTTCTGCTTCAAAGATTTCTAGAGATGAAATGCAGGGAATCCCTCATCATGGTTTGGATTTGGTGACTCCGGATCAAGATTTTTCGGTGTATGATTTTCAGCAGTATGCTTTTCGAGTGCTTGATGAGATTTTTTCGAAAAAGGCTATCCCAATTTTGTGTGGTGGAACGATGTTGTGGCTGGATGCGATTTCTGAAAATTATGTTTTTACTGATAAAAAAGGAGAAAAGTCTACGAAAAGAGATATTCCTCGTTATCCTTTTCTTAAGATTGGTCTGTGGTGGGAGCGTGAAATTTTGTATGAACGGATTAATAAAAGAGCTCAGTGGCAGTTTGAACATGGTTTAGTTGAGGAGACAAAATATATTCTTTCAAGATATAATGTTACACGATCTGCATTTATGAGCTTTGGCTATAAAGAAATTCGAGCATATTTGGAGGGAGAACTTTCTTATGAAGAAGCTTTATCATTGAATCAGAAGCGTAACCGAAATTATGCGAAGCGACAGTTGACGTGGTGGCGAGGACGAGAGGATATTTTGTGGATGAAGGGAGAATGATAAAATACTTCATAAGTATTTTTTGTTCTTATGTTTTGGGAGGAAGATTACTTACTTAATACTCCAGTTAATTGGTTCTTGTTCGGTAAGTGTTAGAAGATGGTTTGTTTTAGAAAAGTGTTTACATCCAAAGAAGCCTGAGTTCGCTGAGAAGGGTGATGGATGTGGAGCTTTGAGAATAAAGTGTTTTTTATCGTCTATTAAATGTTCTTTGTTTTGAGCGTGTCTTCCCCATAGTAAAAATACGATATGTTCTTTTTTTTGGGAAATTTCCTCGATAATATGGTCGGTGAAATGCTCCCAACCTTTTCTGGAATGCGAAGCAGGGGAATGTGCTTGGACGGTGAGGGTGGCGTTGAGAAGAAGTACTCCTTGTTCAGCCCAAGAAGAAATATCTCCATGTGAAGGAATGGAGATATTAAGGTCATTGTGAATTTCTTTGTATATATTTTGGAGAGACGGAGGGATTGTTTTATTTTTGTGAACTGAAAAACAAAGTCCATTGGCTTGTCCAGGTCCATGATAAGGGTCTTGTCCGATGATCACGACTTTTATTTTTTGGAAAGGACATAATTCAAGTGCTCGAAAAATTTCTGATCGAGGAGGGTATATGACCTTTTTGTTTCTTCTTTCTTCTGAGAGAAATGTTTGGAGTTCTTGAAAATATGATTTTTTAAATTCTTCTTTGAGTAAGTTTCTCCAATTTATTGGGTTTTCAGAAGAATTCATTTTTGAGTAGACTTAGATTTATCATACTCTTCTTCGTTGTCTTCTTTGTTTTTAAGAAAATTTTGTTGGTTTTGGTTAATAAGCTGTAAGACTTCTTTAAATTGTGGGATATATTGAAACTTAACTTTCGCGACACTAGCGCTGGTTTCAAGTGTCATAGAGCCCACTCTGAGTAGCGTTTTGATTAGTCCTTTATTATCTTGATTGATGTCTGATATGGAGTCGTATGTAATGTTATTAGAGGTGCTACCAAAAAGCTCTCTTCTTTGGATAATGAGTCTTTTATTGGTGATGAATATCACGTCAAATTTGTAGTCAAGCCAGCTTTTTATGTAAAGTAGAATGGCAGGAAGAAAAAAGACTATTCCGATAATAATAACTGATAAAAATTCAAAGTTAAAAAATGACAGAATAAAAAGTCCTGCTGAAGTTATTAGTAGCGGAAATAATATATGTATAAGAAATACAATGGGATGTTTTTGGACGATTCTTTGGAGTTTTTCGTTCTTGAGAATTGAAAAGTGTTCGTAGTTTTCTATTCCTTCAGCTTCAATCGTTGGTAGTCGACCAAATTTAAGTAATCGAAGTGTTCGAAGTAAAAGGAAGAACGCGGGCCATATTGTGATTAGTCCCATTTGAAAGAGTATGTATGGAGCAATAGCTAGAAAATCAATAATACCCCAGGTAGAGAAAATGTATTTGAATGGTTTTTTAGCAAAGAATATGCGAAGTGCATACTCAAGTGTAAAAATTGTGAGGGTTATTTTTTCAATAAATATGAGAATATCAAGCTCTTTTCCGGTTTTATAGATTAAATGAAGTGGAATAATAGAGAGTGATATAAAAATCAGTGAGATAATGAGAGCGTTAAAAACTTTCCCAAAGGTTGTTTTTGGATTAAAGACATCTTTGAGGTCGATAAGCATAAGGAAGGATTAGTTTCTTTTGTCGGCCCAGTTTTTCCAGCTGACGAGTAGCGGAGCTACTAAAAAGATAGAAGAATAAGTTCCAATCAAAATACCAATACTGAGTGCGAGTACGAAGTAGAAGATTGCTTGAGCACCAAAGAAAAGAAGAGAAAGGAGTGGCAGAAGCGTTGAGAGAGAGGTATTTATAGATCGTTTGAGTGTTTGTTGGATTGATTTTTCTATGGAGTCTTCAAAAGTTTCCGATGCTTTTTGAGTACGAATATTTTCTCTAACACGATCAAGAATGACGATAGTATCGTTGACAGAGAAACCTAGGGTAGCAAGGAGGGCTGTTAAGAATGAAAGATCGAGTTCTATGTCCAAAAAGTATCCAAGTATGACAAAAACTCCTAGGATAATAAGTATGTCATGAAGAAGGGCAATGATGGCACTCATACCAAACCGCCATGGATTTATTGAGCGTGGAATTTTTCGAAAAGAAAAAGCAACAAAAAGAATAATTCCAACGATTGCGCTGATGACAGCGTACATAGATTTACGTTTAAAGCTTTCGCCAATAGAGCTATTAACTTTTCGGTAGCTAATATCTTCAAAGTTTCCAATTTCGGTTTTCATTTTTTCGCTTATGTTTTGAATTTTTTCATCTTCCAAATCTTCTATAGTAATAAGAAAATCTCCATTTTCGGTAGTTTGAATTTGAGGGGCTTGTTTTAGTTCTTGAAGGTTGTTGAAAAAACTTTCTACTTGTGTGCGTTGAATATCTTCTTGAAATTGTACATTCCAGCGAGCTCCTCCAGTGAAATCTAGTCCTAGATTAAAGCGAAATATTATTACCGATATAATGCTTAAGCTCGTCAGAATGAGTGAAAAGATGAACCAAAATTTTCTGTATTTAGTGATATTCATACGATGGAAGAATTAGTGTCTTTTACGGATATTGGATTTTGTATTGTTGAGCTTTTTTTGTGATACTCCAAACCAGTTTGTTTTTGATACAGAATTTGAAAGAAGTGTAAAGCGCAGAAGATTTCTTGATAAAGTCAGTGCTGTAAACATAGAGAGAATTGTTCCTACGATAAGTGTGATGGCAAATCCTTTGATAATGGAGCTTCCAGTTGAGAATAGAATGATGCAAGTGAGCAGGGTTGTGAGATTAGAGTCTCGGATGGCAGACCAAGCTCTTTCAAACCCTAAATCTACAGCTTGTCGAAGAGATTTACCTTTGAAAAGCTCTTCTTTTAGCCGTTCAAAAATTAGTATATTTCCATCAACTGCAAGTCCAATAGAAAGCACGATTCCGGCTACTCCTGATAAGCTTAAAACAATTGGTCCACCTAGGCTCTCTGGCCAAGTTTTGAGAATGGTTATAAAAAGTGTTGCATAGAGTAAAAGGGCTATGCCAGCTATAAAACCAGCAAAGCGATACATAATAATCATAAAAATTATTGTGGCTAAAAATCCATAAAAACCTGCTTTCAAGCTTTTTTGAAGCTGAGCTTCACCAAGTTGCGGAGTTATGGTCGTTTGTCCACTGAGATTGACTGGGGCATCTATAGCTCCGAGATTAAGTCCATCTGCAAGTCTTTTGGCAGATTCAAAAGTAAACTGTCCTGTAATCTGAGCATTACGTCCAATTATTTTTTCCTGGACTGTGGGTTGTGTTATCCAATTACCACCCACCTTTATTCCTAATCGACAAGGATTGTCATTACATTTTCGACTGGCAACATTACCAGTTAATTCGGCAAACATATCACCTCCTTCACTATCGAAGAGTAGGTTTACTAGTGGTTGTCCGATTTCATTGTAGCCAACAATAGCGTTTTCTAGTTGAGCTCCTCCCAGTGGAGTAGGAGTCCAAATTATTTCATTAATATCCCAAGCAATCATTTCGTATGATCTTTTCTCTTCTCGTACTGTTTCTTTAACCTCCGGTGTAATTGAAAGAACTTCAATCACATGAAAGCCAAAAGGAGTTTCTATGACTTCTTCTAATAAACCCGATTTTTCTCGGCTAAAGACAGCTTCATCAAATTGAGCGACCATTTTTCCGGGTTCAAACTCTCCTAAGTCTCCACCACTTTCTTGGGCTGCGGGTTCTGTGGAGAGCTGTTTTGCAAGGTCGGCGAAATTTCCTGTTCCTTCATTTTTCAATTTTTCGAGTGTTTCTTCTGCTTTAGCTTTTGCTTCTTCTTGATTTTGATAATGGACGTCTTCTGGAGCTCTGGTTGCTTCAGGATAGGCAAAGAGTATATGGCGAACTTTGGCTTTTGGAGGAGTGGTTTTTTCTCGATCTTCTTCAAGACTTTCGTTGACTTTGACAATAGCGAGGATGTCTTTGGGGAATGAAGTGAGTTGAATTTGTCCGTTTTCATCAATGGTAGTTTCGATTTCAGTTTGTGTTTCAATGATTTCTCTTATGATACTATTGGGAGTGGTAGCAAATATTTTCTCAGCTAGATCCTGGTCGATTATTTCACTTTTAAAGCGTGCTTTTGATACTGTATTATGAAAAACATTATCTAACTGTGTTAGTTCTTCGATTTTCTGATTCCAATTTTGAGGTGTAATATCTTCCAAATAAGTTGTGATGGTGGTCCTTGCTTTTTTTGCTTTATCGGGGTTTTCTTCGAAAAATTCGAGGCGATTATCTTGTTCGGCATCTTGCTTAGCTTGAGCAACATTACTACTAGGAGGCATTTGGATGATGATATGTTCTTCATCGTTGATTTGAGATCTTTTTACGATAATTTCACCAACTCCAGCAGGATTTACTCTTTTTTCTAAGGCATCACGAACGGATTCAGCAATAGCGTTTATGTTAACGTCGTTTTCTGAATCATTGTCACTATTTTGAGCCATTGCTTCAGAGAGGTCTATCTTGTAATCAAGTTCCGTTCCTCCTGCGAGATCTAGTCCTAGTGTAATTTTAAAGTTTTCCAGTTTTTTACCAAGAAAACTATCTCCAAAGCTTCCAGAGGGCAAAGCCAATACGATAGATATTACCGCAATAGCGAAAATAATGAGGAAACGTGTAATGATCTGTTGTTTCATTCGGTCAGTAGGGGTTTCAAATGTTCTTCTTGGTGAACTATAAATAAAAATCAATCTTCGTCAAAAAAACTTCTGTATTGATTTCATTTTTATGTTTTCTGTTGACAGTATTTTAAATAGAATTTATTTTTTATTCGCCTTTCCGGAATGAGTTAGAGGATATATTTGTTTTATTTTATTTTACTCACAAAATAGGAGATTTTGTATGAAGTATCGTAAACCAAACAAGAATCCTGATAAAGGGCGTCACAGACGTCCCTCAAGAAGGCGTACTAAAGGAGACACTCGTCCTGACGTGGATGATAGTTCTGAGCGGTTTGTGCCTAGGCGGGCTGGGTCTATAGGGGAGCAAGCGATATCACGTCGTGGACGTCCCTAAAAACTACTTATGAAGTTGTCATGCAATGTATGACAACTTCTTTTTTTTGCTTTTTTAAAAGTATTCTTTTACTCTTTTAAAGAATCAAAATTGTGTTCAATATGAAAAAACGTCAATATTTTCGGCTTGTTCTTGGGTTTTTCAGTGTGGTGATTTTGTTTTTTTTCTTGAAGACTCATGCTGCTTTTCTGGATCGTTTTTTTTCTGATTATAGTGATTATAAAGAAGCGTATAATGATTCTCTTCATGTTTATGAAAAGGCTGAAATGTCGTTTCGAGAGGCTGAACGTGCTTTTTCTAAAGCTTGTCTAGAGAAACTTCAGGTTCGATGTCAGTATGTGAAGGATCAATTATTTGATTTTGAGGGGATGGATGATGATGTGTCGCTTTTTTGTCAGCAGGCTGAGTGTCACAGGATTTTTGCAGGGAATTTGAATGTAGTTCCTTCTGGAATTGATGTTCGTTCATGTCAGACGCATGACGGAGCATTGAATCATTGTGTGAATGGGGAGAGCGCGAAGCGCCAGGCTTTCCGAAGTCTGGGGATGAAGAAAGGAAGGGCTTACTTATATTCTCCCAAGGTTCCATTTGAGATTGTGGAAAAGATGGTGTATGCCCAAAATGAAGCTTTGGATAGAGGGCTTACGATAGAAGAAGCGCATAAACTTGTTCATCAGATCCAAGTAGAAAATAGTAGATGGACTGTCGACGGAAAAGGTGATCAATGGTGTCGAGCTCGAAATGGGGCAGAGGATTATTGTTTTCGTTTTCAGCGGTATGGTATGCCTATTAAAGATTATTTACATTCTTGTTCTTTAGGGTTGGTACAATTTAATACCTGTGCTCATCATCGAGTGGATGCAGAGACTTTTTATCGTGCAAATTCCGAGTGGCATGATTATCGTTTTCAGATTGACAAGTTGATTACCTTTTTAGTGGAGAAAAAAAAGGAATATAAAGGAGACTTTGATCGAGCTAGAGTTGCTTGGAATTATCCTTCTGCATCTGCAAAAGGTTTTTACAAGGATGTTCGTTATTATCGTAAATTGAATGAGATGGCTGAGCGGTTTGAAGATGAAAATGATGAGTTCTGGGCGATTGAAATGAGGGTTGACGAATTTCTTGATTAATTTTAAATAAAATTAAACTTGACTCATTTTTAATGAAAGTTTAATCTTTTTACAAGTTATTTGAAATTATTGTCGAAGAATGATTGATCGCTCCTTCCAAACATCTTTGTATGTTTAAAGAAGGAATGATTTAATCAGATTTTCGACTTTCGTTTTGGACACTTCGTGAGTGGGAAGGACTCGCGATAATAAGGAGTATTTGTTATGACAGTAGTAGTATGTATACCGCAAGAGGATACTAAAGGGGAAGTTATTTCTGTTCTTCATGCTATCGCTATTCGGCAATTTTGCAGAAAGCAAAATGGTTGCAGAGAACAACGAGCCTTGTGTCGAAGATCAGTTCTTTCGGTCTTGGGGGTGCATTTTGATGATTGTGTATTTCGTATTGAATATGATGTCTATTGGCAATCTCCCCAAAAGAGATTGCAAGAAATAGCTTTTTATTTGCGCCAGCTAAATCGGATCCGACATGCATGCGAAATTTTCTTCTTTTATCAAAAGGCGATTGGGGGAGAAAATCCAGTAGCGTGTAGGGAGTTTGTAAAGAAGATGCTTGAAGGTCATTTTCATGATAAGACTTTTAACCAAGAGCATCGAGCTTACTGTGCTAATCAAAGTCAAATATTTGATCGAGATTACTTATATTTGTCCCAAGTTGCATGATTCGTCTTTATGCTCTACTTATGTGTTAAAAGCGTGCTGATGTTAGAGAGATCTAATATTGGTACGCTTTTTTTAAAAAAGCGTTGAATGCTCGATCTTTATTCCACATTGTCCTGAAAATATTTCTTCATTCCATATATTTATTTTCAATTCTTTGGCTTTTTTGAGTTTTGATCCAGGTTTTTCTCCGACGAGAAGGATATCTGTGTTTTTTGAGAGGGCGGAGAGGACTTTTCCACCATTTTGGATAATAATTTTTTTAAGTTCATCTCTGCTGTAGTTTTCAAATGTTCCGGTGATGACGAACTTTTTATTTTCTAGAGTTCTCTTTTGGTTTTTTATTTGTGGCCAGATGAGCTCCAGACCATTTTTAGAAAAATTACTCCAGAGGTTTTGTGTCGATGATTGTTGAAAAAATGTGCAAAAACTATCGGCTACTTGCTTACCGATGCCATCTACATTTATAAGTTCTTCGAGGGACAGCTCATTTGTTTTTTTATTGAGATCAATAAATGACAATTTTCCCCATTTACTTTGCAAAAACTGAGCGATTGCTCGGGCGTTTTCTTCTCCGATATGACGGATGCCAAGACTCGTGAATATTTCTGAGAGTGTTATTTTCTTTTTATCTTCAAGTGCTTGGAGGAGATTATGAATTTTTTTGGCTTTGAAGTTGGGAAGGTTGGCTAGATCGAGAGGTTTTAATGACCAAAAATCCGCTGGAGTGTGAATAAGCTCAAGATCTAGTAGTCCATCAATGGTTTTATTGCCAAGACCTTCAATCTTGAGTGATTTGGCAAAATAGTAGAGGCTTTCTCTATGTCTGGCGGGACATTTTTCATTCAGACAACGAACTATAGTTTCTGCAAAGTTTAGAGGGCTTTTGCATTCGGGACATTTTTTGGGGAAATTGATGTTTTTTTCTGTTTTGTCACGAAGATTTTTAATAGGTTCCAGAATTTCGGGAATGATGTCTCCAGCTTTGCGGACGATGACGTGATCACCAAGTTTTACTTGTTTGCGTTTGATTTCGTCTGGATTGTGAAGAGTCGCTCGACTGACGGTGGATCCGGCGATTTGAACTGGTTCTAATATTCCTACGGGAGTGATTGCTCCGGTTCGTCCGACTTGGAAGTGTATATCGAGGAGTTTTGTGTATTTTTCTTCGGCTGGAAATTTCCAAGCGGTAGCATATTTGGCAGCTTTGGCAGTGTACCCGAGTCTTTTACGTAAATATAAGTCATTCACTTTGATTACAATACCGTCAATATCGTACCAGAGCTGGTCTCGTTTTTTTTTCTCTGACCAGCTTTCACAGAATTTAATGACGTGTTCAATGTCAGGAAAGATTTTAAATTCTCTTTCGTGAGGGATATTAAGTGTATCGAAGAGAGTGAAAATGTCTTTTTGGGTTGTTGGTATGGGAGTGAGTTTTTGAGATGAGCTAAGTTCGTAAAAGAAAAGGTTTAGTTTTCGATCGGCGGCTACTCGAGGATTTAGTTGCCGGATACTGCCAGATGCAAGATTTCTGGGATTAGCAAAAGTGAGATTGACTTCTTTTTCATTGATTTCTTTAAAATCTTTTTTGCTTATAAAGCATTCTCCAGAAATTTCGATAGTAACGGGAAAGGGGAGTTTGAGAGGGAGGTTCTGGCACGTTCGAATAGCATGGGTAACATCTTCTCCTTCGATACCATTGCCTCGAGTCAGAGCTTTGATAAGTTTTCCTTCTTCGTACCAGAGGGTGATGTTGACGCCGTCGATTTTAAGTTCACAGGAGTATTCGATTTGATCTCTTTTGAGAAATCGTTTTATTTGTGTATCAAAGTCTCTTAAATCTTCTGATGAAAAGCTGTCAGATAGTGAGTAACGGCGAGTTTTATGTTTGGTTTTGGGAAGCTTTTCCGATAGGGCTGCTCCGACTCTTTGGGTAGGGGAGTGTTCGTCTATAAATTCTGGGAATTGGGTTTCGAGTGCGATTAATTTTTGTTTGAGTTGGTCTCTGACAGATTCAGGGATTATTTCTCTATTTTCGGTAAAGTAGGCGTTATTGGCTTCCCAGATTTGTTGTTGTAGTTTTTTTATTTGTGCTTGTGCGTCTTCTTTACTGATTTTCATATAACTTAATTGTACGTTTTTATGGGATGAAAACAATAAGGCTATATGAAAGGATAGTATTTTCTTGGTTGCCTTTTTGTGCATAAATATGTTATAATGGTAAGATAGTTTTTTATTTATCTTAAAATATGTCTCGTCACACATTTTTTCATAATAAATATTTGCAGAAAAAGGGGAATGGAAAAAAGGGTGTTTTTGGTGGTGATATTAAATCAAAAGAAGAGGTCAGAGCTATTCATAAAAATATTAAACAATACGAAGAGAAAGAATTTGAATCTTTTGAGAAGGAGTTTGATGAGCAGACAAAAGACTTGTGGCAATAGATATTTTATGGTATAATCTTGTGAATTGTATGATATTTTCTCATGACCAATCCTCCTAATAACTCTGAAGACATGAATAAAACCCGTCAATTTCTCACTTCTCAATTTGAAGCACTTAAAAATGAGGTTGATCTTCAAGCTTTTGCATCTGAAGCTATTGAGGATTTGAAAGCTGAAGTTATTTTACCAGATCTACTTGTAGGTATTGCTGGAGTAGAAACTCCAAACCATCCTGACCCTTATAATGCTGAGGGAAAAGAAATTACTCATAGCAGTGAACATAAAAAAGGGGATAAGGCAATTGGAAAATATCAAATCATGCCTAAGTATTGGAAAATCTGGGCTAAAAGGATTTTGGGGGATGCTAATGCTCCTACAACTCCTGAAAACCAAGATAAGATAGCAGGAACTGTGCTGCTTGAGTATTATGAAGAAGCTCTTAAAGATGGCAATTCAGTGGCAGATGCAATTAAAATTGCAGCTGTAAAATGGTATGGGAATAATGGTAAAGACTTAAAGACTGTTGATGACATTTCTGCTCAAAAAGCTCCAGGAAGAAGAAAAAGTCCAAAGCAGTATGCGGAAGATTGTTCGAAAATAGTGTTTGAGCGTATTGGTATTCGATCTGTTTTAGACAAAGCGATTGCACGGTTAGCTGAACCATCAGAAGATTTTGATATGACAGAGAGAGAGCTTTTGACGGAGTTTTTTACTGTGTTAAAAACATCCCTTGATGTCGGAGATGCTCAATTTATGATGGAGTCTTTTGCGAAGCTTTTGGAGGACCATTCGAAACCGATAGATCATGCTCGTATTGATGAATTTTTTGGAAGTTTACAGCAAGAACTGGGAATTTCTGAAGTAGAACCTTCTCACGAAGAACTCGAGAGAATTGAAAAAGTGGCTGATGTAGGGGCCCCAAAATTGACAGATTTATTGGCACATCCACAAGTAGTAGAGAAACACCCTGACTTAATGAAAGCAGCAGGGGAGGGGAGTGTGGATTCTATTAAATCTCAAGTAAGATCTATTATTGAAGCTGAGCTGGCGGAATGGGCTTATGGTAATCGTCAGGCAATTGAGAAATATAAGGCTGGAAAGCAATCAAAAGCTGTAGGAGAAGCGTATGATAAAGCTTCGGGTGAAGTAGAGAGTACTTCGCAAGGTGTAGGAATTGATCAGAGAACTGTTCAGTGGGGAACTGAAGGTCTCGGAGATATGGTAGGTGTTGGAGAAAAAGTGTTTGAAGGAGATTTTTCATCTTTTACGGAAGGTATGTCTCGATTTCCAACGGGGGGTATTTTAGCAATTGTATTTCCACCTGATCAAATGGAATTATTGAGAAGCGCTTTAGCCGAACATGGAACAGGTCTTTTCACTCCTAAAGGTCGAAATCAGGGTGTAAAAGAACTAGGTGATAAATCGGTGGATGAGTTAATTGATGGGGCTGTCGATGAGGTGGTTCCGAGTACTATTGATATAGCTAAACTTCGGGAAATAGCTGGTGGTCTTGATACTGATCCAGATGCTTTGTATCAAGAAATTGTAGAGGCGAATGGTTTACGTGAGCTAACCCTCAAAGAAGGAAAGGATATGAAGTTTTTGGATCGAAAAATGAGAACTGTAGGTGATGAATATCTCGATACAAGTTGGGAAAGATTATATAAAAAATATGTTCTTGCTACCGGAAAGATGGCTTTGGACTTTTATGCATGGCTTCCTCAAAGTGGTATTTCTACTTGGGAGCGTATTACAAAACTATTTCAAAAAGTAATGTTGCTTTTCAAAGATGTTTTTGGAGATGAGGAAGAACGAACATCTGAAATTCGAGATGAATTAGAGGTTATTCTTGGAAAACCGGTGAAAGAGTATACTCGTCGGGAAAAAGAAGGTTTTGAAAGACAACGAGATAATTTATTGAAAATTTATAATGAGGATCAGAATGCTCCGCAGAAAACTATGTCTATTTCTGATATAGATTCTTTGGAAGAATGGCCTCATTATAAGTTGGAAAACAATCTTTCTGCTCTTGAAACTATTTTTGCTGAGAGGGGTCAGGATAATATTTTAGGAGTAGCGGCTGGAAAAAATTTAACGATTGAAACTTTGTTAGAGATTTATGAATCTCAAAATGATTTATGGCTTAATGGAGAAAATTTAAGTTTTAAGGGATCTACAGATGTAATTCCGTGGGATGATGAAGCTATTGCCGATGCGATTGATGCTCGTCAAGAGTCACGTTTAGAGACTAATAAAAATAGTCTTATTACGCTTATGGAGAGTAATACGAAAATTCTCTTTAGTTATGGGGCAGACTTTAGCAAAATAACTTTTGCTGATATTCTTGAACATATCAACGATAATAATGAATTTGTTGCTGACGAAAATGATCAGAATGAAGAGATCACGCAAGCTTATAAAAAGATATGGGATCTTATTTCTCATCCTGACCATATTGAAAGATTTATTATCCTTTTTTCTGATTTGGCATATATTGAGGCAAAGGACTCTGGAGAAATTGAAGGAGAAGGGGCGCTTTCATACAAAACACTTGATTATATCGCTCAATATCCAACAGATATTCGGATTCTCTTAAACGATGATCCTGAAATTAATAATAATCCTCATGTAGGTATTATTGGAAGTGATTCAGGAGACTTAAAGGTAAAACTTGATGGTCTGTGGGTTGATTTTGATAATTTTAATGAAAATCTAAATGAGTTGTTTCGGAATGAAGCGTTTGTAAATGAAATAAGACGTAGGATGGCTGAGGACTCTGGTGAAGAATATGTTCCTGAGCATGAAGATTCTAACATTCGAGATATTAAAAACAGAAGGTCAAAGGGTGATCTTGATGATGTTGAGAAAGTTAGATTTTGGGAAGATTTGGAGCAGGAAGATGGAAGTACTTTATTTTTCTGGGTAGGAAAGGATGATGAAGGGAATAATATTACATTGAAGGCAAAAGAACTTTTTCAAAAATTTGCAAAAAATGATGACTTATCAGAGAACGAAAGGATGGTCAAAGATGTTGTTGAGGCTATGAATGGACCTCATCGTCAAATTATTTATACCTTCTTTTCTCAACTAAGAGAATCTGGTGCTGATACAGTTCTCAAGGGGAGTCCTATAGAATTGAGTATTTTACAGGAACTTAACAAAATATCTGACATTGCGATTGTAAAGCATAAAGGAAAATTAAAGGCAATTTTGATACGGGAAGATGGTAAAAATGGTGAAATAGTATTTGCTGATATGGCAGTATTTAAGACTTTATTACATAACTTTGTCGTTCAACCATGAGTCAGTTGTTTAATTTGCAAGACGTAAAAACCAAATCTGGAAAAACTATTAAGGATTTCCGGATTCCGGATAAGTTACTCAATGAAAAAAAGGAACTCGTAATGCTCATCCTTCGTTCCGAGGCAATGGATGATGAGGAGAAGCAGTATTGGTTTACTTTATCTGAAGTGATGAGTGAAGCTCAGCTTGGAAAGCTTTACAGTATATTGAAACGTGAACGAGATAAATTGGATGAAATTGCTCAAAAATATGGATCTTCACAGCCTATTAACCCTGAAGAAGCTCATAAAAAAGCATATGAAAAAGCGCAATATCGTTTAGATAAACAAGAAGCTTTAAGACAAAAGGAGGCGCAGTTTGAAGCGGGTGAAGATCATGATGCTGTTTTGGCGGAGGTTGATAATTGGACTTAATTTAAAACTATGAAATATATTTTTCGATCAGATGTGGTATTGAAAGAGCAGTTGACACGTTTTATCTGGCAAGAGATTCCTCGTCGTGATTCTATTGATATTTATAATCCTGAGGTGTGGAGTTCTTTGGATGCTTTGGATCAGAAGATAGATTATCGGAAAGAATTTTCTTCTTTCTTTTACTATAAAGAGTCTCAATCTCAAGTTCAGTCTGATGAAGGAATCAAATTACTTTCTTATAAACAAAAAAGTGATTTGTTTGATGCACTTTTATCGACGAACCTTGAAGAGCAGGAGATAAAACTTACTTCTGTCCAGGAAGCTCGGCTAAAACAATTTGAATTTTTAACTACATTTTTATTGGCTTTGAAATCAGTGATTAAGAATGGAGAAGGTGAGGATTATCTTTCAGGGTTTGCTTATCTTATAAATCGTTCGAATCCTTTTGGGTTTGATTTTGATCTTTTTTGGAATGAACTTTGTATATTTGAAGAGAATATTTCCAATCTTCAATTGCAATTGATGTTTCCTAAAATAAATAATGGAGATAACGATAATCCTGTTTTTTCTAATCTTGATGATGTTATGAAAGAATTTTGTAAACGAGATGGAATGTCCAATTTTAAAAAACATTTATTGGAATTAGAAGAAACACACTTCTTTGGACTGATTCCTCAAAATCAATTTGAGGGGGGCATTTTGAGAGATGTACAGAATAGTGAACAAGTTTTGCACTATGGATTAAATGTTATTCAGATGCTTCGAGATTCACATATGGGAGGACATTCTACTCAGGCACAAGCTTTGTGTGTGGAGATTTTAGGACAACATTTTGATGATGTTTCTCGGCGTGAAGATTTTCAGAAAGAATTCAAGAGAAAAGAGTCTGAATTACGGAAGGATGCAGAGGAAGATGTTGAAGATCAGTTTTCTCATGAACAGCGTTATCAGTATTATATTGCTTTTCGGGATCAGAAAATAAAGCAATGGTATGAAGAAAATCCAGGTGAAAATATGATGGAGGATGTAGAAAAGCAAATTTCTGGCGAGGCTGCTTCCATGCGTGATGATATGGTTGATGATTTGAAAAAATTTCACTTCCAAAACTCAAAAAATAAGATGATTGCCAATTTTATTTATGATCATAATTTACAAGGTGAAAAAGGCTGGACTGACATGGAGAGAAAAATTTTTGGAGAATATGAAGGCGCTTTGGGTCTTGCTTGGTGGGATCTTTCTGATAGCGGAGAGAATGTTCTTGCTCAGGTTATTACAGGAGGTCTTGAATTTGTTCTAGCTGGAGGTGTTGTGAAAGGTAGTTCTTTGATATTACGTCAATTTCTTCGAATATCTTCTATTAACAAACTTTGGCGTGGAACCGAAGTGGTTGCAAATGTACTTTCTAAGAGCGTAAGAGCAAGTTTTCCCAGATTTGCTAGGATTGGTAGTTTTATAGGTCAAGGGGTTCGTTTTGCTCCTCATGCTGTAGCTTTTGAGGCTTGTCATGATGCTTTGATAGAACAAGAATGGTTCTTTGATTCTCCTGATTGGATTCAAAGAGCGGCTATGAGTACTTTAACGATGTGGACTTTTTATAGTGTTCATAATGGTATAAAGGCACTTCCTAGAAATCTTAGAATCTCTTCTGATAGTACGATGGTTTCTAAGATTTTTGACTCTATTTCTAAATCTAAAGCTATGAATCCGACTTCTGTCGCTGGAAAAAAGTTAAAAGCATCTTTGGTGTACATGGGAGCTGTAGGTGCTGAGGCTTTGGCTTTATTTACGATTCAGCTAGGGCATGAATTATTCGCGAGTGGTTTTTCTTATAAAAAGTTAGTTGAATTCTTTACTGAAGATATAGCTGATAATGTTTTGCAAACCCTTTTGACTACTGCTTCTATGAGAATTGGACATCATTTGCTTCAGCGTTACAGAAATCAGGATTGGGATGGTGTCATGGAAGCTTTACGAAATCCGACATCGAAGCCACAAACGAAGGAGCAAACTTCTGTAAAGAAGGAGAAGAAAGCTCCTTCAGAAAAGATGATAGAATCAAAAGAAGAAGGTTCTTTGTATAAAGAAACTAGAGTGAGTGAAACTTTGTCAGGTAAAGGGAAAGAAGCTACTATTCCTTTAAATAAACATGATATAATTATATCTGTTCGTAACCGCCGAAGAGCTCTAGGAGGATGGGAAAGTCTAAATGTGAGTGTTATTTTTCGTAATAATAATTACTGGATTCGTTATAAACCTGAAGGAGCGAGTGTTTTTGAATATCGAAAGGTTGATGCGGGTTCTACTATTGTTGCCGATGGTTCAAAAGATCTTAAAGGTTTAGAATTTCGGAAAAGTGGTGACGATATTGTCATTAAAAAACTTAACCGAGGGAGAGAGTTTCAACTTGAACGAGAACAACCATCTTTGAAAAAAGGAGATGTGGTACAGCTTAAACCTCAGGAACATCAGCGATTAGATGTATATAAGCCGACTAAAGATGGTAAACGAGTACTTGTTGTCTCTGTAGCTGTTAAGGATGGGAGGTTTTTCTATAAAGAAGGTAATAAATCTGGCTTAGAAATTCGTGATAATGGAGAAATAAGAACTGTGCGAACTGATGGTGGGAAAGAGGTTTTAGAAATTCATCTCGTACATAAAAGTGATGGCACCTATGCAGAGATAAAGAAAACTGAAGGCAAAACACCATTCTTTGTGAGTCCAGTGTGGAAATCTTTGTAGTGGGGGAGTTTTTATAATTTTATTTTCTCTCTTATTACTAGCGAGGGGAATATTAGGACGGCATTTGTGATGCGTTTGAGGCGTTTTTGAGGTTCTTGGCATAATCGATACAGCCATTCGATGCCAAGAAATTGCATCCATCGAGGAGATCTTTTGATCTTTCCACTCCAAAAATCAAAGGTTCCACCGACACCAATGCCGATTTGAAGAGAGGGGATTTGAGTGCCTTTTTCCTGAATCCAATATTCTTGTTTAGGAGATCCAAAAGCTACGAGAGCAATGTCGGGATTTGTTTTTTGTACTTCGTTCAATGTATTGATATCTCCGTCAAAAGTTCCTGCGATTTGGAGGGATGGGATTTTTGCTTTTATATATTGAGCTGATTTTTTTGCTACCTCGAATCCTCCGAGAAAAAAGACAGATTTTTTTTGCTGTGAGGCAATAGTACATATGATTTCAGCTAACTCTACTCCAGGAATACGAGGAATTTTTTGGTGATATAAAAGACTTCCAAGGATCGATATACCACTTCCGTCACAAATATTGAGGGTGCTTTTTAGTATGTTTTTAAAATCTTTATTTTTTTCTGCATAAACAAGCATTTCGGGATTGATGGTTACTATGTGACAGAACTTGTTTTGACGTAATTTTTCCTCTACAGTTTTTATAAGCTCTTCTCGAGAGAAGAGTTGTATATCAATTCCAAGGATGGTACAGGTTTTATTCACGGCGATATTGTGATGAAAAGGTTTGTGAAAATCAATGACGGCTTTCTTTGCAATTTTTGTAATCATTATAATCCACCAGCGGAAAGTACTTGCCGAGATCACTGTCGAAAGTGTCTACAATCTTTGCATATAGACATTAATCCTGGAGACAGAGCAGAAAAGTGTCACGGGGCACTTATTCCTACTGCTATTGATGTCAAAAGAGGAAGCATGGAGAGTATTATTTTTCGATGTGCGAAATGCGGAGTTCTTCGAAAAAACAAAATAGCTCTTGATGATGATAGAAGTGCTCTTTTAAGGTTGTTTGAGACTTAAGACCTTTTTTCGATAACTTTATCTACGAGTCCGTATTTTCCGTATTTTGTTGCTTCTAGAGCTTTGATAAAATTATCACGATCGCAATCTTTTATTATTTGATCGCGGTTTTGTCCAGTACATTTTTGAATCATGTTGTAGAGAATTTCCTTGGTTTCAAGGATATGTTCGGCATGAATGGCGATATCTGAAGCTTGACCTTCGACGCCTCCTAATGGTTGATGAATCATGACTTCTGAGTGCGGGAGAATAAACCGCTTTCCTTTTTCTCCACTCATGAGGATCATCGCTCCCATAGAAGCAGCAATCCCAACGCATACTGTGGAAACATTTGGTTTTACAAAATTCATCGTATCGATGATGGCAAGTCCTGCGGATACCGACCCTCCGGGAGAGTTGACATACATAGTGATGTCTTTTTTGCTGTCTTCTGATTCGAGAAAGAGGAGCTGAGCTATGATTACGTTTGCTATACTGGCATCGATAGCTGTTCCGACGAAAATAATACGTTCTTTGAGGAGTCGTGAGTAGATATCAAATGCTCTTTCCCCACCTTCAGTTTTTTCAATAACGGTTGGGATCAAATAATTCGCTGTAATAGAGGACATTGTTTTTTTGTTATTTTTCATGTGTGTTTAGTGTACTGAGTTTCTTTTTTTTGAACAAAATATTTTTACTTTTTCTTTTTTTTGGCTTTCTTTGCTTGGTGAAATATGAAGAGTAAAACTATGATGAGAAGTATTAAGCTTCCAGTAGATACAGGTGTAATATTAATATTATTTCCTGAAGTTTCGTTTTCAAAGGCATTATCACAAGCATCTCCGTATTGATCTTTGTCTTTATTTTTTTGGTCTGGGTTAGCGATAAGTTTGCAGTTGTCGATAACATCTCCAATACCATCTTGATCAATGTCATACTGGTTTGCATTTTTGTTTTTGGGAGCGTTGTCACAGTCGTTTCCTATGCGATCTTCGTCAGAATCACGTTGCATAGGATTTGAAACGAATGGACAGTTATCAAGATCATTATTGATGCCATCTTTATCAAAATCTTCCGGAAAGAGAGGGTTTATATCTTGTTTACTTAGGGTTACTTCTTTTTGCGCTTTTTCTTCTTTGTCTAATACCGTGTAAAGGATGGAGTCAAGGGTTGGGTTGCCGTAAAGTATTTTGTAGCGTTTTCCTGGTAATGCCTCAAAAAAGACTTTTGCTTTTGTATTTCTAAATATTCTTGTATTGCTTATGTTTATACCTCTTGTTCCCCACAGACTTATTTGTAAGAACCGAATAGTGGGAGAATTAAAATCAAATTGCCAGTCAAAAGCACGCTTTGAAACAATAGTTTTGAGTTTGTCTTTTCTTAAACCTCCTGTTATTTGAATTTGTTTGACTCGTTTTTTTATCTGATCTTCGAAAATGTTTACTCGCGTTACTTGCATAGGTTCTCCTAAGTCAAGGGTAAATGATACAGGACCTTCTTCTTTTGGGTCAAAAGAAAAGGTTGTAAGTATATCCCCATCTACGAGGTATTCAGGTTTTCCTTTTTTATTTGAGGACACTTCTATTACCTTGGGTGTCTCCACTTTTTGGGCGGGTTCAGAATAAATTCTGAAAGGAACAGTATTATTGTCATTGTCGAATATATTGATGTCTCTAAATTTTTTAGGGTTTGTATGTTTCAATACAGTTTCGTCCAAGTTTATGCCTATAGTTGTTTGTTTTTGTACTAATGGAATAATGATATTTTTTTCATATAGATAATCACTTATTTCTCGAGCAGAAACATTTTCAGAGAATAGAGATGTGCTTAAGATGAGAAAGAGAGCTGGTAGGAATAGTTTTTTCATGATGATATTAAATTGGATAGAAAGGATTAAACAGCCTGTTTTTCAATCATGGCTTTAATAGCCATAACTTGTACAATGGTAGATCTTTCGGCTTCGTCTAGTTTCATTTTTATAAACTTGAGTGTGTCGGTTAGATCTGGTATTAACCTGTGTTCAAGCGCATTGACTCTTCGTCTGGTTTTTTCGATTTCAAGGGCTAAATTTTCAGCTGATTTTTCAATTTCTGCAAGTTCTATTAGTATTTGAAATACTTTTGCAAAGTTTTTTATGGCTATATCTAACTCTCCTCGTGTTTGTACATATCCGAAGTCTAGGGCATTTCCTTTTGTTTTTAAATGAAAGGAGGGGATGCGGGTCGCCATAACGTTTTTTGTTTTTACTTCTAGTGTTATAGTTTGAGAAGGGTTTGCGAGTGTATTTTCAATCACAGCTTTCTCCATGTGTGCCTGTGCTTCCAAAAACATAATATTTGCTGATATCAGCGATTTTTCTGCTTTTTTTCTTAGCTCTTTTGCTTTATGAATGATCTTTAGAAACTCTTGCATAAGACCATCTTGTTTATCTTTGAGAAGTTTATGTCCTCGCTGGGCGACTTTTGTTTGGTTTTTTAGTCCTAACAAAGTCATGCGAGTTGCTGTTACACTTTTGATAGCCATATCCTTTTTTTACTACTAATTTGTGCTTAAATACTATGATTTTCTTTTTAAAAGTCAAAATAAGTTTAGGATGAATGTTTTTAGAATTTATGGATCCCCTTGTTTTGGTTAAACCAAGATATATTGTGTTATCTAAAATAAGGGTATTATTCTCTACTACCTCCTGTATATCAATCTATAAAAAGGTTAATGCGAAATATTCGATTTGAGCGATTTTTTTTTAAAAAAGGTATTAGAGTCCATCTATTTTTCTTATTTTTTATTTATATTTTTAAAAAGTTTGACGATGTTTCCAGTTTCTTTAGAATGTCGGCGCTCTTTTTTTCCATAGCTATTTTATTTAAGTCTTCTTGAGGCGCCATCGTCTAGTGGTTAGGACGCCAGATTTTCATTCTGGTAACGGGGGTTCGATTCCCCCTGGCGCTGCCAACACGTTTTTATTACTCTCCAATTCTTCTTTTAGTCGAATAATAGGGGATATTTTAAGTGTTCCACTCTTGAGTGTCTCAAGTGTCGGATACTCCTCAAAGATCATTTCCCAAAATCCTTGTAAAAGGGCTTGATCATCAGTTTCTAGTACTAATTCATCGAGGTGTTCCACAAAATGTCGGACATAGCCTACAATCCTGATTACATCTTTTTCTGTATACTCCTTTTTATTTCTCTCTCTTTCTAATTCCTTAATTGCATTCCAGTCCCAATTTATTTCCATAAATTCTTCATATGTCATTTTTTTGAGATTGTGATTTTGGCAGTATTCAGCGTATTTTTTTGTTCCGATTTTTTTTAATTCCTCTTGTTTTTTGGGTTCACGAAAGGTGAAGTTTAAAACTTGTTCTAAAAAAAGATGTTCTTTTTTAGGCTTGCCATCACTATCGAGTTCCAAAAATCCATTTTCTGATGTTTTTTGGATTAATATTTTTTTTGAACCTCCACTTTGATAAGAAGGAAGGTGATCAATATCAAAAAAACATTGAATGAAAATATTACTTTGAAAAGCCAGAATTTTTTGCCATAAATAATAGATTTTCCCAATATCTGTTTTTGTTCCGAGATTTTTAAAACATTCTTCAATAAGTTCTTGTTCTTTTTTTAGGTTTTTATTCATATTGCTGATCCTAATTTGAAATTTGGAAAATAACTTCACAATTTAAATTGTTTTGAACTATATCAATAGTTCCTGAAAAAATATTTTTCACTTCTGGAGTTAAATTTATTAAGTTGGTTTCTATAAAATATGGTCTCACTCTATCACCTTCCATTGAAAACGAAATAGTTAAAACTCTACGAACTTTAAAACTTTGTTATCATCTTATATACTTAAGCTATGGCTACTCAAAAGAAGGTACTTGGCAATGCTTTTGCTCAGATTGTGGGCAAAGTTTTATCTGTAATAGCGAGTTTTGTTGTGGTGAAAATTGTGACGAGTTTTGGAAAAGAGTTTTATGGGAATTATGTGACGGTGTATGAATTTCTGGCTTTTTTTGGTATTATTGCTGACAGTGGTCTTTTTGCAATTGCGGTGAGAGAAATGTCGAAAAAGCCGAAAGATACAGAATTTATTTTGGCAAATATTTTTTCTATGCGCTTACTCCTTATTTTGGGAGTGACATTATTGGCTGGTATAAGTGCTCAGTTTATCCCCTCCTACTCTCCGCTTATAAAAATGGGAATTTGGATTACTGGGCTTTCGATGGCTTTGACTATTGTGGCGGGCACGTTGAGTTCTGTATTACAGGCTCGAATGAAGATTCAATATTTTTCTGGAGGGCTGGTTTTGGGGAAGGTTTTGTTGGCTTTATTTATCTTTTTTATTGCTCGTAATATGGATATTTTTGGTATGAGCGAAGCGAATTTGTTTTTGACTATGCTGTTGGCAGGAGTAATTTCAAATCTTCTTTTTTGTGGAACAGTGATTGTATTTGTATCGAGAGAAATTCGTATACGGCTGGGATTTGCTTTTGAATGGTGGAAAAATATTTTTCGTAATGCTCTCCCCTACGGTCTCGCTTTAATCTTACAGACACTTTATTTGCGTGTTGATGTAGTGATTATTTCCCTCCTTTTAACGGCTTCTGCCGTAGGGGTATATGGAGTCTCGACTCGAGTACTGGAAAGTTTTTTGGTTTTGGGAGTGTTTTTTGGTCAGGCAATTTTACCCAAGATGTCTTCTGAAGAAGACAACCTTACACAACACTCGAAAACATTAGTGTGGGGTATGGAAATGCTTCTTTTATTCTCTCTCCCCATAATTATTGGGATCTCTGCTTTTTCTTCGAATATTGTGTCGCTTTTGAGTTCTTCAGATTTTCTTTCTAAACCTGGTTTTTTGGGATCTGATACTCTTTTACTTATTCTTATTCCTACAGTTCTTTTTGCTTATCTTAATCAACTGTTTTCTTTTGCTTTGGTGTCTCAAAATAAGCAACGATATTTACTGATTGTGAATGGTTTGGCTTTGGGAGCAAATGTTGCGCTTAATCTTATTTTTCTCCCTCTCTATGGTCTTTTGGCGGCAGCTTTATCGACTGTGGTGTGTGAATTATTTGTATTTGGTTTGCTCTTCAGATATGTTTTGAAGCGATTTACACTCCCCTTTTCTTTCTCCAATATATTTAGAATCCTTTTTATGAATGGGATACTGGCAGGACTTATTTATTTGACCCCTCTCGGGAAAAACTTTACTATGAGTGCTGTAGCTGGTTCTTTACTGTACTTTGGAATGGTGTGGATGCAAAGGAAAAGGTTCCTTATTCATCATTCGTAAAAAGATTCTTAGAGCGTAAATAAGTTGTGACGGAGAGATGCCGGAGTGGTCGAACGGGGCTCCCTGCTAAGGAGTTGTGCCTGCAAAGGTACCGAGGGTTCGAATCCCTCTCTCTCCGCCAAAAATAAATTATTAAGGGTTACTTTCTTGAAAGAGATTGTTAAGTATACTTTGAGTATGTTTCAATACGGAGAGATTTGGGCTTATCCGACAGATACGAGTTTTGGGTTGGGAGTCAGAGCTGATGATCCTGATACATTGCAAAGATTGTTTGAATGTAAGCGACGCGTAGCCGGTAAATATTTTTCTTTGATGGTACGTGATTGGAATATGCTACATGATTTTGCAGAAGTTCCATCGTGTCTTGAGAAGGATTTTTTCTTTGAAAAACCACGTACTGTGATTTTGAAGCCTAAAAACTCGCTCCCCGCTTCTTCTTTTTGGCCACTAGAGAAAGTTGCTTTTCGTATTAGTACTATTTTAGAAGTTGCTGAGGTCATTGAATACCCTATTACGGCTACTTCTGCTAATATTAGTGGTGATGAACCAATATTTGAATCAGATCAAATTCAAAAGCAATGGAGTGATAAGATAATGATATTTCCAGGATTTGAATCTTTGTCTTTTACTCCTCCCTCTGAAATTTGGGATTTTACAGAAGAAAATATTATTCGCCTCCGTTAACAATATCCCAAATACCAAAACCCAAAAAGGTTAATATAGCTACAATAATTCCACTCAAAGTAACACCCGCACTCACCAAGAGAATTGTTTTTTTTGTAGAAACTCCAAAGAGATAAGCTGCAATTACGCCAGTCCAAGCTCCACTTCCTGGAAGTGGTACTGCTATAAAAAAGAGAAGTGCTACTTCTCCAAGTATTTCTATACGATGTGAGTGTTTGGCTCTGGTTTTTTCAAATATTTTTTTGAGTATTCGATCAAAGAGTGGAATGTGACGATCACAAAAGAGTACGATTTTGGGAAGGATTAAGGCAAGGATAATAGTTATCAGTATTGTTGCAATGATTGATATTATGGTTGATTGTATCAAAGATAGTTCATAAAACCCAACTCCCGCTGGAATTGAAAAGCGAAGCTCGAGTAATGGAGTACACGCCCAGAGAAATGTTTTGATATAGGCTTCTAGCATCGGCAGTATTATTGGTAAAAAGAAAAAACAATCAACACGTCTTTTTCTTGATGGATATAAAATATAAAAATCGAAAACCTTTGACATTTCCTCAAACCCTTTTAGAATTTACTGGAAATTATTTTTTAGGTTTTTTTGTTATGCAAAAAATTTATGAACGTATTGAGGCTATTGCGGGTCCTATCCTCGTAGTAGAAGGTGTTGATGGTGTGAAATATGAAGAACTTGTGGAGGTAAAAACAGCTTCTGGTGAGCGAAAAATGGGAAAAGTACTTGAAGCACGTGGCTCAAAGGCACTTGTTCAGATGTTTGAATCGACTCAGGGTTTGTCTACCGAAGGTCTTAAGGCAAAGTTTCTTGGAAAAGTGGCAACACTTGGAGTTTCTCAATCGATGCTTGGGCGAATTTTTAATGGTTCTGGAAAACCGATTGATGGGAGTCCTGAAGTTTTGCCAGAGAAGGTTATTGATATATCTGGACAAGCAATAAATCCTTATTCTCGAACTTTCCCAGCAGATTTTATTCAGACAGGAGTATCATCTTTGGATGTTATGAATACTTTGGTACGAGGTCAAAAACTACCGGTTTTTTCTGGATCTGGTTTGCCTCATGCAGAACTGGCTACTCAAATCGCTCGTCAGGCAAAAGTAAATGATGGTTCTGATTTTGCTGTAGTATTTGGTGCTATGGGGGTGACTTTTGAAGAAGCTATGTATTTTCAACGAGAATTTGAGCGAACTGGGGCCATTGAAAAGGCGGCACTTTTTATTAATACTGCCGCAGATCCAGTAGTTGAGAGGATTGCTGTCCCTCGCATGGCTTTGTCTTTTGCCGAATATTTGGCTTTTGAAAAAGATATGCATGTGTTGGTTATTCTTACTGATATGACAAACTATGCCGAAGCTTTGCGTGAAGTCTCAGCAGCGCGGAAGGAAGTTCCAGGGAGACGAGGATATCCTGGATACTTGTATACGGATTTGTCGACTATTTATGAACGAGCAGGGCGCATCAAAGGAGCAAAAGGATCTGTTACTCAGATGCCGATTTTATCTATGCCTGAGGATGATATTACGCATCCGATTCCAGATTTGACTGGGTATATTACTGAAGGTCAGTTTGTACTTGATCGTGGTTTACATCAGCGAAAGATATCTCCTCCGGTAGATGTACTTAAATCTCTTTCTCGTTTAGCGGGATCTGGTATGGGAGAAGGGAAAACTCGAGATGATCATTCTAAACTCAAAGACCAGCTTTTTGCTTGTTATGCTCGAGGTAAAGATGTGCGTGAATTGGCTGTGGTGTTAGGAGAAAGCTCGTTATCTGACATTGATAAAACATATTTAGCTTTTGCTGATACATTTGAAAAGGAATTTATCGGACAAGGGTTCGAAAAAGAACGAACGATTTTGGAATCGCTTGAACTTGGATGGGAATTACTTCGTCCATTCCCAATATCGGAACTTAAACGGCTCAATCAAAAAGTTATCGACAAGTATCATCCGGATAAAAAGGCTTAAGAGGAAATTTTTACGGTAAAAAGAATAATCTGAGCTCAGTATTATTGTTATAGTGTGTTTATGTTCCCTGAATTTGGTGAGAACATTCTTGCCCTTTCAAGAAAGCTTGGATTGATTGTATGGCTTCGGAATACATTTTCTTCATGGATTCGTCAGCATAAAAGGCAATGTGGGGAGTGGTAATAACATTTGGGATCTGAATAAGCTCATTTGATTCTTTAATATTGTGTTCGTGTTCTAGGACGTCTAGAGCTACATGAGAAATCTTTCCTGATTTAAGGGCTTTAACAAGAGCTTTTGTTTCGATAAGTTCACCTCGAGCAGTATTTATCAAAACGACTCCATTTTTCATTTTTTGGATGGTTTTGTTGTTTACGATGTGCTTTGTTGATTCGAGCAAGGGTATGTGAAGGCTTATTATATCACTTTTTTTCCAGATTTCTTCTAATTTTACATATTTACAGTGATATTCACGGGTGATTTCTGGATCAAGATGGACATCATACATGATTACGTCCATGAGAAAGCCAAGTGATGCTATACGAGCGACATTACGACCAATTTTCCCTGTTCCGATAATGCCCAAAGTTTTGCCTTTGAGTGATTTTCCTCGTAGACCATGAAAATCAAAATAACATTTTTCAACGCGTTCATCCCCTTCTCTGATGCAACGAATTGATGATAGCAGGAGTGCGAAAACGTGTTCGGCAATAACGTGTGATCCATAATCTGGTACATTGCAGACTCGAATTCCTTTTTTTTGAGCAGTTTTTAGATCTATATGATCGTATCCGACTGATCTGGTTACTATGCATTTCAGCTTTGAAAGATTATCGATGACTTTTTTAGAAATCTTGGAATAAATAAAGACACATAAAATTTCAGCATCTGGATATTTTTTGATGATTTCCTCTTCATTCAAAACTTTTGTTTCTATGTGAGCTTCTGGAAAATTTTTTTTAACGTCAAAAATGTCTTCTGGCTCGACTTCCAGAAAGACAATGTTTGTTTTTTTCATGATGTGTTTTAGGCAGTGCTATTTTGGTCTTCTATTCTTCTTCCGTAAATATCAGTTACTTCTTTTTTACGCTTGTTTGCAATATCCTCCTCAAGAGAAGCAAGTCTATTATTTACTGCGGAGTTATCTACTTCTTTCTTTAGAGCTCCTATATTCTCTTGTGCTTCAGAGGTAGGAGGAAGAATTTCAGAATTTTTAACAGAAGCTGTTGCAAGCGCTCCATCAGAGACTATTGGAGTTTGATTTCTCACATCTTTGGCATTGGAAGCGTTTTTTTGATTTTTTACCATCCTTTTATTGTATCATACTTTTTAGAAGAAATCAATACTATGAACTCCCCTTTTGTATTTTGTGATGAAAAATAGCCTTGTGCCCTTGATACTGTGCCTTGAAACACTTCTTCATGCATTTTAGTTAGTTCTCTTCCGACAATAATTGGTCTATCTGGACCGATTATATGCTTGAGTTCTTCTAATAATCGAGGAAAACGATGAACTGATTCGTAAAAAATATTTACGTTCTCGCTCTCTTTACAATGTTTTAAGATGGTTTGACGACCTTTTTTATGTGGAAGAAACCCGTGAAAGATAAAAGGTGTTATGGGAATTCCGACAATTGATATAAGTGTTGTAAGTGCTGATGCTCCAGGGATTGGGACGAGTTTTACATCTTTGCTTCTCGCCTCTCGTACTAGTTTTATTCCTGGATCAGAAAGACAAGGCGTTCCAGCATCTGAGATATAAGCGGATGAATTGCCTTTCTGTATTTTTTCCGCTAATTCTTTTGCTTTTGTTTCAGAACTTTTGGCATGAAAGGATAATAGAGGTGTGGTGATATTGTACTTTTTGAGCAAAATTTGAGCGTGTCTCGTATCTTCGGCAATTATAAAGTCGACATTTTTCAGAATTTCAATTGCTCGAAAGGTAATGTCACCTAAATTCCCAATAGGGGTGGCAACCATAAAAAGAGTGCTCATTTAGTTTTATTATGACAGAATTAATTACAGATAAATAGCCTGAAAGAGATTATTTTTCTTCTGGCAGTTTTGCCATTAGAGAGTATTTTTTATTTTTCGATGAAGAGAGTGGTGTTACTTTGTATTCAGGGAGTCCATATATTTTTAAAATAGGGTTGGTAATGTCTTCTCCTAATACATTAACAAAAATTTGCACCATTTCTTGGGCATTTTTATCACGTGAGAATTTTCCAATATAGTATTCGGCCTTTTCCCTCTTCCCTTTTTTATATTCTTCAAGATAATTCTCCAATTCATTTTTTGCTTTTTCTATAAAATCCTTTACGTCTTCTATGTATTCTTTGGCTTTATTGGGACCATCTTGTTTTAAGATATTGACTACAAAATTAAATACTTGTTTATTTTGCTCATTAGAAGCGATATACCAGTCTTTTTCTTGATAATTTTCGTTTGAAAGATTCGGCATAGAGTGGTAAAAAATCATCCTTCTTACTGGGTAATCAAGTCTTTGTTTCATGTTTTCAGGATTATTTCCATATATCATAAAAAACTTTGCTTCATTTACATATGAATAATCATATTTTTCCTCTCTCATTTTTGCCGTAGTAATCTGAGGGTAATCTTCTGGAGTTCCTGAAGGGATTTCTCGAAAAAGAAAGCGATGAGAGGGAAATAATGTCATTTTTTATAAGACTATATCTCTTCATTATACTCTTAAAATCACGAAATGTCGAATGGAAAAAACAGTTTACATCTTATGTTTTCATCATAGAATGCAATTATCATGGTGATTCAAGTACTCCCCTCTCACGTTTCTGACCAGATTGCTGCCGGTGAGGTTGTGGAAAGACCTGCGTCTGTGATTAAGGAACTCGTGGAAAATTCTATTGATGCTGGAGCTCGTAATATTGAAGTGCGAATAGAGGCGGGAGGAAAAAAAACTCTTGAAGTTATTGATGATGGAATAGGAATGTCTCCGGAAGATGCTGAAAAATGTGTTTTACGTCATGCGACTTCCAAAATTCAGATCATTGATGATTTGTTTGCTGTACAGAGCTTTGGTTTTCGGGGAGAAGCTTTAGCAGCAATTGCCGCGGTGTCTCGATTTGAGCTTATTACTCGTAGTAAAGAAGCTTCATCTGGAACGAAAATTGTGATAGAAGGAGGTGAAAAGAAATCTGTGGAACCTGTTTCTGCTAATGTTGGTACTCGTATTCGAATTACGGATCTCTTTTTTTCGACTCCGGCTCGATTAGCTTACCTTAAAACTGATGAGACTGAGTACCGAGCTATCGTAAAGGAAATACTCCATGCAGCCTTAGCTTATCCCTCCATTGGTTTTCGATTGATCAAAGATGGTGTAAACAAGCTCGATTATTCATCGGTTACAGAACCCAAAACACGTGCATTGCAGGTTCTTAAAGAGCTTTTTCGTGACATGATACCATTAAATATTGAGAATAGTGAGATTACTGCCTATGGTTTTTTGTCATCTCCTGGAAATTGTATTCGTTCAAAGCATCATCAGTATATTTTTGTGAATGGTCGTCCTATTCAAGATTTTAAGCTTAATTATGCTATAAGAGAAGCTTATGTGAAGAGTTGTGGAATTGAAAAACATCTTCATCCAGTATTTTTATTGTTTTTGGAGATGGATCCGATTTTGGTAGATGTTAATGTCCATCCGCGAAAACAAGAAGTCAAATTTTCTGAGCCTCAGGCAGTTTTTTCTTTGGTACAACGAGGTGTTATAGCGGCTCTCGAAAAACATTCTGTATCAGAGTTAAATACTTCTTCTGTGGTAACTTTTCCTAAAGATGGAATGCGGAAGCTCCCTTCGCGATCGAATTCTCTGGAGGTTTCATCCCGTCTTTTTCCTTCTTTTTCTGAACAAAACAAATCTAGAGAATACCAATTTTCTCCATCTTCTTTCCAGTCTATTACTCAAGAAAATCCTTCAAAAGATATATTAGATGAAATTACGAGTTTAACTTTGGTTGGACAGGTAGGACGTCGATATATAGTGGCTGAAAGTGAGCAAGGTGTGATTTTTTTTGATCAGCATGCTCTTCATGAGCGGCAACGATTTGAGCAGTTCTGGAATGAATATAAGGCTCGAAAGCAAACTATTCAAAAGCTTTTGGCACCTTATCAAATAGAGTTGAGCGAAGCTGAAGTTTCCCTTTTGTACGAGCATAAAACATTTCTTCATACACTTCATTTTGAAGTGACTTTTCCCAAAGATCAGATTCTTGAAGTGCATTCAATTCCTCAAATCTTGGTAGCAGAAGATTTGGACGGTGTTTTTCAGGAACTTCTCGAATATTTTACAAATAATCAGGTGGGAGAACACAGTATAGATCGATTGATGCGAAAAGTACTAGAATACAAAAGCTGTCGAGGAGCTGTCATGTATGGAGACAAACTTGAAAAAATAGAGATGCAACAACTCCTTGATGATTTTCTGAAGACCAAATGGCGGAATCTTTGTCCTCATGGACGGCCAAACCATGTCTTCTTTTCTTTTGCCGATTTGGATAAGAAGTTCCATCGTTAATATATTATTTTTTAATATAAACACTTTAAATCAATATATTTTTATAAAAATTAGATATATTTATCGAATATTTTTACAGCTTCTTGGAGATTTTTGAGCGTTGTATTTCTTCCAAGAGATATTCTCACTCCCCTTTTGGCTTCATTTTTTGATAGTCCAAGGTTTTCTAAGACTCGTGAGCTACCTACACTCCCACTCGAACATGCTGAACCTGATGAAATGCATAGTCCTTCTAAATCGCATTTTATGACAAAATCATGTCCTTCTTTTCCCTTGGGTAGTACAAAATGAAAAGTATGGGGGAGGAAATGTAATGTGGGTGTGGTAATATGACATCCAGGAAAATGTTTTTCAAAATACTGGCGAAGGAAGGTATGGAGATTTAAGAAATGTTTACACAGCTTCTCTCTTTTTTTTGTATGAATTTCTAATGCTTTTCCCAAGGAAAAAATACCTAAGATATTTTCCGTTCCGCCTCGATAGCCCATTTCCTGTGAACCATGTATCATTGGAGTCAGTGGAATGTGATTTTTTTTGATAATGATTCCAGTGCCTTTGAGTGCCCCAAATTTACTGCCAGCTAAGGTGATAATATCAGCTTTGAGTGTTTCTGTGTTTACTGCTTCGGTGATAATTGATGCAGCGCAATCTGCAATTAAGATCGGCCGTTGTTTATTTGCTGCCTCTAGTTGATCTAATATTCTCCCTATTTCTTTTATGGGTTGAATGAGCCCTATTTCCGAATTTCCGTGTTCAGCGATGATAATGTCAAACTGATTGATCCATTCGGGAGTCATTTTTTTTGTCTCAAAAAAACCTTGTGTGTTGAGAGGTATGAGTTCTGTTTGTACTCCAAAATAATCTGATAAAAACTGTATTGTTGACCAGATACAGGCGTGTGATAAGGGTGATATAAGAATTTTTTGTTTGGTTCTTCCTTGTTTTTTTTGAGCTAGATAACTACCAATGATGGCTAGATGGATACTTTCGGTGCCACTGGAGGTGAAGATGACGTTTTTGGCAGTAGTGTTGAATATCTTTTCAATGGTATTTCGAGCTTCATCGATAATACTTCGAGATTTTCTTCCGAGCGTATGAATGGAGCTGGGGTTTGCAAAGTGTTCTTTTGCCAAATTTTCCAAAGCGTTGATTACTTCTGGATATGTTTCAGTGCTTGCCGCGTGATCAAGGTATATGTTTTTATTCATAGGAAAAAGCGCAGGGCGATTGTATACACCCTGTGCTTTGTGGGCAAATTTGTTGTTTATCCTCAAAACTGCTGACTGGTTACAGTTCCAACGGTACTCTCCCAGAAAGGACCAGGTCTTTTTGGCTTTCCTTGTACTAATTTTTTTTCTTTCCTATCCCATATTACATGAAAGCTTCTGTGTATATGCGTATGTGCACAATAATATTTATTTACTTTACTGCTGTATTCCATGTTTATGGAAATGTATGATATCTTTGATTTGTTTTTTATCCTTCTGCGATTAAGGTATTCCAATACTGTTTGAATTGTAGGGAGGTCATTAGAAAAATGTTTTACAGCACATTTTATTTTTTTTATGTCACCATTTATCACAATATCGAAATAAATTTTCGAAACTCTTACCTTTGAGTTAGATAAGTTTTTCATTACTGCCTTCCTCTTTGTTAAAGACCAGATTTGCGACTATAAAATCTCAAACCTAGTTCTTTGCATAAAAAAAATAGTTTGAATTTTCTAGCACGAGAATAAATTAGGATTTAACAATTTTTTGTCAAAAACTAAATTGAATACCGTACAAACTGTACGACTTTAGCCGTTCCAAGATAATCCGCTACGGTTTGAGATGGATCTTTTACGAAGGGTTGTGAGGTCAGAGCTTTGTCAGCACAGAATTTCTTTACCTTTCCTTCTATGATTTTGTCCATGATTTGCTCTGGTTTTCCTTCTTGAGCGAGCTGGTCTCGGTAAATAGCTTTTTCTTTTTTGATTAAATCCTGATCCACGTCTTCAGGATTGGCTACCAGAGGATCCATTGCGACTGCGTGCATGGCGACATCTTTGGCTTGATCTCCAGTTCCTCCTTCGAGCACTACAAGAGCTCCAAGTTTTCCGTTGGAATGGACATATCCTCCTATGATATTTCCTTCAAGTTTCTCTATGCCATCAAGAACTATGTTTTCTCCGATAGATTGTATTTTATCAGCTTTTACGGATTCGAAATGTTGTTTGGTAGTGTCTACACCTTCTGAGTTACATTTTTGTGCTAGTTCATCGACAAATGCTATGAATTGCTCATTTCGTGCTACAAAATCTGTCTCGCAACGAAGTTTTACTATAGCTGAATCGTGGATAGAAACTCGACCTTCTCCGGTGTCTCGGTAGGCTTTGGAGGTGGCTTTGGCTTCGCCTCTTTTTCTGAGGAGTTCAATAGCTTGTTCCATGTCTCCACTAGATTCTTCTAAGGCTTTTCGACAAGCCATGAGGCCTACGCCGGTTCTTTGTCTGAGTTCTTTGATTTGTGCAGGTGTAACGCTCATCTTGATTAGTAAATTATAAAAATATAAAAAATCGAGGCTGATTGTAGGTGTATTTTTAAAGAAAGGCAAATGTTTGAATAAACATTCACCTTTTTTGTATTGTATATTTAAATAGGTCTTATATTTCTAATTTTTTTGCTACATCGGCAACCATTGGAATTTTCCATGTTTTCCCTTTGACTGCATTGAGGAAGGCAATGATGGTAACAATGATTTGAGCAATATAAAGCATCACAGCTACGAAACGAGAAAAAATACTGATCCACGATAGAATAAAAAAGAGAAGTACGAGAACAAGTCCTTGTTTTCCATGAAATCGGCAAAATTCTGACTTTGGTTCAAGTGCTAATGGAAGAACACAAAGAAAACTGACATATCCTAGTGCTGCGAGTGTTTTTTCTCTTTTGGTAGCAATGGTAGTTTCCTCTGTTGCCACTTTTTCTGATTTGTTTTTTGTTTCTTCTGCTGCTTCAACAGGAGCGTTTTGATTTTTATTTTCCTCGACCATAGTTTGTTTTGTTAGAAACTATTCAAGGCATTGTATCATACTTTTGAGTAAAAAGCGAATAGATTTTACTGAATCATCGTTGGCTGGGATTGGAAAATCGATGTTGTCTGGATCTGCGTTTGTATCTATCAAAGCGATTACTGGAATATGAGAGAGTGTTGCTTCTTTGATAGCAAGATGGTTTCCGATAGCATCAAGTACTATAACGACATCAGGTTTTTTTCGCATTTCAGCTACACCATGGTAAGCGGTGTCGAGTTTTTCGAGTTCTTTTTTGAATTGAGCGACTTCTTTTTTTGTATATTTATTGATTTCTCCAGATTCAAATTGTTGTTTGAGGTTAAGGTAGTAGTCGGCTCGTTTTCGAATTTCGTCAAAATTAGTAAGTAGTCCAGGAGACCATCTTTGATCTACATAGAAGAAAGAAGTATCTTTCATAGTTTCCTGAAGGGGAAGAGATACTTGTGGTTTAGTACCGACAAAAAGCACCTTTCCATTTCTACTTTTTACAGTTTTTAAAAAAGCTTGGACTTTTTCTAGAGCTTCTTTGGTTTTGTCGAGGTTAATAATATGAGTTCCGTTTTTTTTACTGTGAATAAATGGTCTTACTTTGGGGTTCCATTTATCAGTTTTGTGTCCGATGTGGACGAGGTTTTGAAAGAGTTCTTTGATGGTAGTCATGGGAAAAAGTAGTTAGTAGGGTGTTGTGTCCCCGCCGCTTTTGAGTCAAATTGGCTTCACAACGGTGATTATACTATGTTTTTTGCGAGAGAAGGCAAGTTTTTTGTATTGAAAATTGTTTTTTGATCGTTACAGTCGGGAGGTATGGATATAGAAATTTTTCAAAATGAATCTTTAGCTAAGCACACTTTTTATGGTGTGGGAGGAGAGGCTGATGAGTTCTATAAGATAAAAAATTTAGAGGCGTTTCTTCCTATCTGGAAGGAAACGATTGAGAAGAATATTCCTAAAATCCTTCTTGGAAAAGGATCAAACTTACTTTTGTCTGACAAAGGTTTTCGTGGTCGAGTGTTTGTGTTGGAATTTGGTTTGGTTGACTGGAATGGTGGTTTGGTAACTGTTGACGCTGGAAAAAATTGGCAGCAATTTGTGGAGGAAACGAATAGACAAGGTTTTGGGGATCTTTGTAATCTGAGTGGGATTCCTGGTAATTTTGGTGGTTTTATCCGTGGAAATGCTGGAGCTTTTGGTTTGGAAACGGGGGATTTTGTGGAGAGTGTGGAATTTTTTGATGAAAAAGGAGCGCTTCAGAAATTTTCTCAAGAAGAGTGTAAATTTTCATATCGTGAGAGTATTTTTAAGAAAAATCCTGACTGGTGTGTTGTCAGAGCTACGCTTAGATTAAGTAAATCGGAAGTTCCTGCAACGGCGCTTCGAAAAACGAAAGAATTATTGACTGATCGATGGAAAAAATATCCACCTGGAAGATCAGGGGGAAGTTTTTTTAAAAACCCTAAACCTGGAGAGATTTTTGCTGGAAAATTACTGGATGAAGCAGGAGCCAAGGGTGACCAAATTGGTCATGCGCAGATCTCTGATCGTCATGCTAATTTTATTGTAAATCTAGAGGGAAAAGCTACTCAGAAAGATATTTTGGAGTTGGCTCGAAAATGGAAAAATATTGTTTCTAAAAAGCATGGAATTGAACTTGAGCCTGAGATTTTTATTTGTGATGAATTGGGTGGGAAAATAGATATATAAAGTAAAAAAATAGAGATGCAACAATCAGAAAGTTTTGTTTGTTTAATCTGAGATTTTTATTTGTGATTATCATGGAGGGAGACAAGAGATAAAAAAAAACTTGATATCAGATATCTAGATACCAAGTTTTTTAGAAAAAAGACTACATAAAAACAGGCGACAATAAAACAGTTAAAAACTCCACAAAAATAATGAGGATAAATAAAAGTATATCTCTTTTTATTTTGATACTATAACCTTTTTGAGGTCCCTCCCCCTTGGAATATATCCAGTTAGGTAATATTGAAAAAAATATTGGAACCATTAAAACCAACAACCCTCCTATTGCTTTTTGTGGTAAATCAAAGTTAGCAAACATAGTTATGAATACGCACATTGCTGCAAAAACAAAAGTTGTAATGTAAATATTATATTCTTTTAGGTGAAATAATTTCAGTGTTCCCAAAATAAATGCGATTATGATAAGACTTAAGAGAATCGCCATTTTTATGCTAGTCAGTATTATGCCAATGGAGTCTGAAAAGCTTGTCATGTATTGCAAATACGAAGATATCCCTAAATAGCCAAAGGCAATACAGGTTAGCAAACTTGCTCGTTCTCTCTTAAATACATCAGAAAAAAAAGCAATAACGCCGCTAATGATAGCTATCATAAAATATGCAGCTATAAGCCATTGTAGAAAATCCATACTTTCTCCATTGTTTTTTAAAGAGCTTTTTTCCCTGTCGACAGAGAAGTAAACTCTTTCTATATGAAATCATAAACTTCAGTTGAAGACACTTTTTTTATAAAACTAAAAGTAAATATGTCAAATATTGTATGGAGAATTAATTGTATTTAAAAAAATATGTGTTTGGTAAATTATATGTTTTTTTAGTGTCTTAGAGTACAACTCTTGGTTGTAAGTTTCCGTGAATGATTTCTCCGATGCCACACGTTTTATTTCCACATAAAACCAAGATCGACTCCCCTGCTCTTCCAGATAAAGGAAAGGCTCGACCAGAAATGAAGTCTTGAACTCTGCCCGTTGGTATTTCACGATGTTCTAGGTGAGTTAGTATGTATCGAGGATCTATGGGTTGAGTGGTATGACCTATTTTTTCGGCATTTTGGATAGACAACTCTCCTACTTTGGTTCGTTGAAGTTCCAAGCACATACCACAACCCGCTAAAGTTTTCCCTAAGTCTCGTGCCAGACTTCGAACGTAAAATCCAGCTGAGACTTTTAACTCTATTTTTAGTTCTGGGAATTTATAGGATAGGATTTGTATTTTAAAAATTTCTGTTTTTCGAGGTTTTATTTCAATTTCTTTCCCTTCTCTGGCTAGTTTATACATTGGTTTTCCGTTTACTTTTAATGCAGAGTATTTGGGAGGTATTTGTTGGATTTTTCCGGTAAATTTTTCTTTGAGTACTTGTTCTATTTCTTTTTTTGATGGTATTTTTAGAGACTTTGAATCAGAATGACAGGAAATTATTTCGGATTCGGGATCTAGTGTCTCTGAGGTTTTTCCTAAGAAGATTTTAGTTACGTAGGTCTTAGGAGATTTTTCAAGGAACGGAATGAGTTTCGTACATTTTCCGGTTGCTACTACGAGTAATCCTGTTGCAAAGGGATCAAGAGTGCCAGTATGCCCAACTTTTTTGATATTTAATTTTTTTCGTAACTTGGCGCAGATATCAAAACTCGTCCATCCAACTTCTTTGTTGATCAGCCAAAATCCATCATTATTCATCTCAGGTTTTTATAATGGAGTCTGTTTTTATTGTCTAGTATGCTAAAAAACATTTGCCAAATTTCAGTAGATATGTAGAGTAGCGTGGCTTTGCCTCTCCTGATGGGAGACGCCGGAAGAATTTCTTCTTAACCGTCCAGAAAGCATGTCAGAACAAACAACCAAATATGAAATCATGGCTATCATCGATAATTCTCTCGATGAGAAAGCCGCAGAAAAGCAAGCTCAGGATTCTCTCGTTAAGCGTATAAAAGCTTTAAAGGGGGAGGTTACTTTTGAGGATTTTTGGGGGGCTCGAGGATTTGCTTACATTATTAAAAAACAAACGTGGGGATACTACGTTGTGCTTCAATTTACTTTGTCTCCTGCAGCACTTCAGGAATTAAAAAAAGAGCTTAATATCGATAAACATATCGTTCGATTTTTGGTAACGAAGGTTGATAAAAAAGCACCTGTTCCTCGTAAATACGCAGATGTAAAAAAAGAGTGGGAAGCATTAGAAAAGGAAAGAAAGATTGCAGAAATCGATCAAAAGCCAAAACGAAAAATTTCTACTGCTTCAAAGCCTTCGGTAGAAAAAAATGATGAAGAAGTGAAATCATCAGAAAAGAAAAGCACTAAAAAAGTAGCTACGCCCAAAAAAGATGATTTGGATAAGAAGCTCGATAAAATCCTTGAGGATTCTTCTATTGATCTCTAATTTTTTATTACACCATGCCTCCACGACCCAAAAAATACATTTGTCCTTTTGCCCGATCAGGTATTACTTACATTGACTACAAAGACCCGAAGCTTTTAAGTCAATACATTACTTATTATAGATCGATTCAAAGCCGTTTTCATACAGGAGTCTCTCTCAAAATGCAAAAACAGCTTGCGTCTGCTATCAAAAAAGCTCGGATTATGGGTCTTTTGCCAACGGTTCGTTACGATAAGCCTGATAAAGCTTAATAGTGATATTCAAACACGATATTTATTGTTATTGTTTTTGAGTTTCAGGAATGTATGTGTTCTTACTATTGTGTTTTTTCAGGCTTGTCTTTTTTGTGTCCACTTTGTCACTAGGAAGATGGCAAATGCCCCTAGTATGACAAAAAGAATATTTTGATAATCAGCTCCAGTAGGAGCTAGTCCACAAAGAATAGCAACATTCGTCATTTCTCCGTGTGCTTCAGCTTCAATAGTTTGCTGTTCTGGTGGTGGACATTTTTCGTTGACTCGAGCAAAAAAGGTGAATTCTTCTGAATATGGAGCATCTCTCGTAAATGAAGGATATGTGAGTTCGTTCCCTTCATCGAGTCCAAGTCCGATATCGATAAGCTTTGCTTTTTGTTTTACGTCGCTAACGTCGACTCGTGGAATAAAGTCTAGTACACTTTCATTGTCGGACTCTACAATAAGTTCGTATCTTAATACATCTCCTGGATGTGCTCCGGTAATTTCTGCGTCTTGATTTTCTTTGGAGATATTGACCACGCTAAAATCAATAACAGAAGCTGCGGATACGGATGCGATACCTGATAGAAAAACAACTAGCGTCATTAACACTCTTTTTTTCATGTGTATGTTTATTATTTTCTTTGTCATTTTTTCTCTTTTTGATAAAAACGTCAATTTTTTTTAGTCGATGTGTATTAGAAATATGTTTTATTGATGAAAATTTTCTATTTCATTCAGAATGTTTTCTATTTCTTGAAAATTATTTTTTGGAAGTTTGTCTGCCTTCTGAAGAAATTCTTCTGTATTACTTCGGCGTAAAAATTCTATGACTTGTCTCACTTCATTGGAGAGAGGATGACTTGATGGAAAAGGTTTGTCTTGAAATATGAAATTTTCTGGAGAAAAAAATCCAGCGTTTCTTATTTGGTCAAAACGAGGGAATGTTCCTGAATATGTGAGTATTTTTATCCGAAAAAAGGCATCTATTTTTATAAGATCTGCTTCTTGCACATGTGTCCACAGTTGAATAATTATTTGAAAAAGATTGGAAAATGGTTTTTCTTCTGGAAGAATTTTATGAAGACGACTTATCCATTCAAAACCAATTGTATTGAGATCAATATCTTTGCTAAAAACATTGTATATGGATATGGTTTGGATATTTTTCAGAGATTTTGTATTTCTTCCTTGGAATATTTCAAATTCTAGTAAACGAAAAAAGTCTATTTCTCGCTTTTTTTTTATTGATCGACTGAATTTTTTGACACTTACTACTATTTTTCCAAATTCTAGAGTAAAGAACTCTAAAAAAGCATCATCGTTTGCAAGTAAGGTTTGCTTGAGTAAAATTCCGTGAGTTTTAATATAGCTCATTGAGAGAATTTTCCAGTCATATATTTTCGGGCAGCGATCCAAGCACCTGCCATACCAACTAAAATCGTCAAGAGTACTTCATAGGAAAAAATGGTATTCCAAAAATGAAGAAATATAACGCCTCCAGGCAGAAAGGTTATCTCGCGGAGAATAAAGGTAAAAGTCAGTATGCCTATAATACTTGAAGCGGCTCCGAGTAATAAGCCTTCGATCAAAAATGGTAATTGGATAAATTTGATATCTGCGCCGACAAGTCTCGCAATGAATATTTCATTTTTTCTGTTGAAAAGAATAATACGAAAAGTATTGATCATAAGTAAAACTCCTCCCCCCAAAAAAAGAATAATGAGCCAAAAACTCGTCGTCTCAACTCCTTTTCTAAATTTGAGGAGGGTATCGATGACTTGGACAAAATCTCGTTCTCCCCTTTTGTCCCAAGTACCGATGACAGATGCGTAACGTACTTTCTTGAGTACTTCAAAAGCTTTGTTGATTTCATCGAGTTTGTGAAACTGGATATTAAGTCTAGGAGGAATAGTAATACCTTCCATTTCTGTTTGTTCTCGGATCTCTGTGGTGAGATCAAAAGCAGTCAGTTCATTTTGCAATGCGTCGAGCTCAAAGGCATCGAAATTATTTTCTAGTGGTACTACAAAATCTGCTCTTGATTCAAGGTTCTTCAAGGAATAATCGGCATAAAATTCAATAGCAAACACAAAATTTAGGAGAAATACAATGAGACCTCCGAGTAAAATAGTTGTGAGAGAGAGGAATTTATTGCGCCAGACTTGTATAGAGCCTTCACGAAAGGATCTTTTGAGTAAATACGACCATTTTCCCATGTCTTTAGTGTATCTAAAATTTTGAACTTTTGAAGTATTCGGGAAAATAAGCCTCTGCTCTCATAATGTGAAGGTTTGGAAAATGTTTTTGGAAGGCATCTTTCTTTACTTTTTGGTCATATCCCAAAAGAAGTGCATCAGGAGCTTCTTCTCGAAGGGTTTGGAAAAAATCTCCATCTAACCGTCCCAGCCGAATAGTAGCATTGGGAATATTTTCTTTTTGAATTCGTTCTAGTCTTAGGTTTTCTTTCCGTTTTGGTTTTCTCCCTTTTATCCGTTCAGCATTGATATCTCTGGAGATAATGATAATTAATCGTTTACAGATAGAGCTTGCATTCCAGAGAAAAAACTGATGTCCGATATGAAAATTATCAAAGGTTCCCGCGACAAAGAGTTTGGAGAATTTCATACGAAGCCTAGTGTACTAATGTTTTGAGAAAAAAAAATGCTCGACAGATCTTTAATTATATAAATAACTGTCGAGCGAATATGTTCTTTTTAAAATTAAGTGTGGACTGGATTACTTGGATATGAGATGTCCCTTGGTATCAATGGCGAGTGTTTCATCATAATGCCATTTGGTGTTTGGACCTACCAGCCCCACTCTTCTTAAATAGAGTACAGCCTGTCTACTAAGACGGTAGTCAATTCTTGGTTGAACTCCACTAAAAATAGTTGATAGCTCCTTGGCAATTCTGCGTTTTTCTCTTGCGTCTATATCTGAGGGAATGAGTTCTTTACATTCCCTTAGACTTATATCGTAAGGAGTTCGAGAATTGCGTATTTTCAATTTAAGGGTTTCAATTTTAGATTGGATTGAAGTTGACATTGCATGGGTTGAAGCGTTGTCGTTCATATTTGGGATTTCTCAAAAAGGGATGAGTAAAAAGTTAGACTATTAAGAACCTGAGGTTCTTGGTTGATTAGAGGATAATTCCCCTTTTCTGTAAGATGTTTATAGCCACGGGGCTAAAAGGAATTCCGTCTCTTTTTTTTTGCAAGTCAAGTGCTTCAGACAGATTCCTTACACCTCTTAAATCGATTGCCAGGATATACGTACTTCCTGTTTTAACTATTTGTGTAGTTGGTTCATACATGTTACCCATACAAGCTCCAGTTGATTTTGAAAAAGAACTAAGTATTTCTCTTCGCATCGTATGCGGTACGTTGCTAGAGAACTTGTGCATTTCTTAATTTAATTTTCATTATAAGTCAAGGGTTTTTGTTTTGTTTGGAATTTTATAAAGGGTGTTTATACTGGGTGTATATTTTACTTTTGTGATGGTTACTAAAACAGAACTCAAACATCTAGCCAAGCTTGCGAAACTGCATTTAGGAGATGAAAAAGAAGTAGAAAAATTTACACATGATATTTCTCGTATTTTGGAGTTTGTAGGTCAACTTCAAGAGGTTGATACCAAATCAGTTCAACCTACTTTTCAAGTGACGGGATTACAAAATGTAATGAGGAATGATGAGATTGAAGTCTCTGGAAAAGAAGCAGAGCTCTTGGAGTGTTCTGTTTTTTCAATTGAAAATAATTCCTTGAAAATTCCCAAGATTTTATAAATACCTGTTTTCATGAGCCTTGTATCAAAATCTCTTTTTGAATTATCAGAACTTTTCCGAGATGGAAAGGCTTCTTCCCGTGAGATTACGGATGCTTTTATCACTGAGATTGAGAATCGTGACAAGGAGATTAATAGTTTTGTGACTCAAACTTTTGACTTGGCTCGAGAAATGGCAGATAGCAGTGATGCTCGTAGAGCCAATGATAGTCTCCTTTCGCCGTTAGATGGAATGCCCATGACGCTTAAAGATGTTGTTTGTACTAAAGAAGTACGAACAACTGCAAGTTCAAATATTCTAAAGGATTTTGTGTCGCCTTATGATGCGACTGTGTGGAAAAAACTGAAAGATGCGGGGGTAGTTCTTTTGGGAAAAACAAATACTGATGAATTTACAATGGGGGCTTCGACTCAGACGTCAGCTTTTGGGGTTACTAAAAATCCCCATGATATTACACGAGTAGCTGGAGGAAGTTCAGGAGGATCAGCAGCTGCGGTAGCGGCTCATTTTTGTGCAGGTTCTATTGGAACTGATACTGGAGGATCCTTGCGCCAACCAGCACACTTTTGTGGAGTGACGGGTCTTAAGGTATCGTATGGTCGGGTGTCTCGCTGGGGAACTATACCTATGGCTTCGAGCTTAGACACAGTAGGGCCTATCGCTCAAACAGCTCAGGATTGCGCTATGATACTTCAAGCTATAGCAGGACAGGACTCCAAAGATTCAACAACACCTCCCCATTCAGTTCCAGACTATGTAAATGAGATTAAGCAAAATTTATCCGGTATGAAAATTGGTCTTCCTAAGGAGTATTTTGAAAATGATATTAATAAGGATGTGCTAGAAATTATCCAATCGAGCAAAGCTATTTTGGAAGATTTAGGTGTAACCTTAGTTGATGTATCGCTCCCTCATATAAAGTACGCAATCCCAGCTTATTACATTATTGTGCCTTCAGAGATTTCTTCAAATATGTCTCGCTATGACGGTATTCGTTTTGGAAGCGGTAAAAAAGGAGAAGCGTTAGATGATATTTATTTTGAGACTCGAAACAAGGGCTTTGATGATGAGGTGAAACGCCGTATAATGGTCGGTATATATTGCTTGAGTACCGGACATGTCGATGGATATTATTTACAAGCACAAAAAGTGAGGACTCTTATAAAACAAGATTTTGATAAAGTGTTTACTCAAGTAGATGCTTTGTTGTCACCTGTGTCTCCCACTCCAGCTTTTCGAATTGGTGAAGTTCTCGATCCGATTCAGATGTACTTAGAGGATATGTTTACTTCTTCTGCTAATTTGGCAGGGATTTGTGGTATTTCTGTTCCTGTCGGCAAAACTGAAGAAGCTGGCTTACCGATTGGGGCACAAATTTTGGGACCTGCTTTTAAAGAAGAGCGCGTACTTCGTATCGCCCATCAAATACAAAAGAGTATTCGAGAGTCTCGCTAATCTTTTTTATTAGTTTCAGTTGCTGAATCTTTTTCTGCTACAGTTTTTTCGTTATTTCCTTCTTCAGTTGTTTTTGCTTGTTCGTCTGAAGCTATTTCTGGCTTAGATTCGGATTGCTTTTCTTGCGTTTGCTCGATTGATTCTGCCTTACTTTCTTCTTTTTTTTCAAATTCAGTATGTTGTAATTTCAAAGGTACTTCTTTGAGCCTGAGTGCTTTTCCAGACAAGTTTCTTAAAAAGTAGAGCTTTGATCTTCGAACTTTATGAGCTCTGAGAACATCAACCTTTACAATATTAGGTGAGTGAATAGGGAAAGTTTTTTCGACTCCAATACCTTCGGATATTTTTCGCACAGTAAAGGTGTGACTGACACCATGTCCAGAATTAGTTTTAATCACCATGCCTTGGAATACTTGAACGCGTTCTTTATTTCCTTCTTTAATTTTTTGATGGACACGAACTTCATAGCCAGGCTTCAGGACTGGAACTTTCGTTTTGCAGTATTTTTGAGAAATTTTCTGTATAAGCTGATTCATCACGTAAAAACAAGATGTTCCTATCTTAAGAATAAATTGACATGGTGCAAGTTTTTTCTGTTTTTAGCTAAAAAAAGGAGTAGTGTCTTTTTTAAGTTTGTTTTTGAGAATAAGATTATCGCTATTGGTAAACATGTTTTTTACAAACTTATCTTTTAGTGTAATTCGATACAGAAAATCATCTTTTTTCATCAAAGAGTATTTTATTGGGTTTCCTTTGAAATTTTCATTAAGAAAATGCTCTAGATCTTGTTTTTGCACATCTCCAACAAGAAAAAGATCGGTATCACTCTTTTCATCAATAAAAACACCTGTCAGAATCAGGATATCTATATTTCCAAGCTTTGCCATCTTTTTAAGAAACTCATTATTGGAGTCATCACTTTTTCTAATGATAGAAGTAAGTTCATGTAAAAAAGGAAAGTGGATGTTTACTTTGTAGTATTTTTTTCGATTTCTTTCAGAAGATTTGAGCAGCCCTATTTTTTCGAGGTTTTCCAACTCCCTTCGGAGAGAATTTATTTGTTCATCTAAAATTCTGGTAAGTTCTCGAATAAAAAACTCTTCATCCGGATTCAATAAGAACTGTTGAAGGAGTTTTACGCGAGCCCCAGAACCGAATATCTTCTTGAGCATTTTTTTAGTACAGAATGGTAAGTTCAAAAAAATTATTCTTTATTCAAAATAAAATGTCAAAACTTTTTTCTTTTTTCTTGTTTTTTTGCTTTAAAAGCGAGTATCCATGATCCCAAAATACGATCATGAACCAAATTTTTTATCTAATAGAACAATTATTTTGATCAAAATAATATATTTTCAAAGCTTTCTTTTGAAGGGAGAAAAGTTTTTGTATTTTTATAGTTATCTTGATTTCCATAGGGAAAATTATTTTTTATTTCTAAAATAAATTTTTGAAAAAACGGATATAGTGTTTTATGAAAATCAGTTTTAAATAAGCCTCTATTACAAGAAAAACACTATTACAATAAAACAAAGCACAAATACAATGTATTTACTTTGTACTGCTATATATCAAGACTTTCATTTTCTATATCTCTTTTCTTTTTTGCGGAATAAGCAAGTCCTAAAAATAAACCTGAAGCTGCTCCTAGTACAAGCAGGAGAATAAATGGAATAAATAAACTTCCAGTTTTATTACTCATGAAAATCCAAATAGAAGATGTGCTTCCGATGTTTTGCAAAGCAAGAATCAGTCCCATTAAAGCAAACGAGATTGCAAGAATGTAGTATATTTGTTTCATAGGTATATCCTTTTAAAGTGTAAGGGTGTCAAAGTATTTGTCAATTTTGAGATTGAGCGCAATTCTTTGGTATTCAGATTCTCTATCAAAATTAGAATTCTTATTTTGGGCTTGTTTTCTTTCAAGAATACTTTGCGCTTTCTTCTCTTCATCTTTGTTCAATTCTATCTTTTCTTGCTTTATAATGTGAGATAGCCCTAAAAATACTTTCAAATTCTTTTCAGCAGATTCTTTAAATTCTTTTTTGGTTTTTTCCTCTGTCTTTCCTACCATCTTCCAAAATTCTTCTGGATTATTTTTATATTGTGGAGAGTTGTGTATTTCTTCCAACCTCATATTAACTTCTTTTGTTATCCATGATTCGGGGAGATCTGTCTTCACTATTTTTGCTAATTTTTCACTATAGTCATCAATTATTTTTTTCTTCTCTTCTTCTTGTTTTCTTTGCTCTAGGATAGTTTGGATGTCTTCTTTGAGCTCAGAAATGCTTTTTTTCTGCCCAGTAATTTGTTCAATATCCTTGGGTTTTAAATCTTCGGGTATGAGTTCTCGAACTTCATGAAGCATGATATCAAATCGAATGGTTTTTCCTTGAAGATCTGCAGCTGGATAGTTTTTAGGAAATTTTACTTTGATATTCTTTTTTTCTTCTTTTGGCTTCATGGATTCAAAAGCTTTTTCGAGATCTTCTAAAAATTGCCCTGAACCTAGTATGAAATTAACTTTCTCTCCTTTTGTCTGTGGTATTTCCGAACCTTTTTCGTCTTTTCCTACAAAGTTTACTTGGAGAAAATCATCTTTTTGAGATTTCCGATCTACAATTTTAAAGACTCCTTTATCGGCCATAATATTCTTAATGACTGCTTGTATTTCTTCATCTGTCACTTTTACTTGAACCTTTCCGGATTTTATCTTTTGATAAGATCCTACACTCACTTCGGGAAAAACTTCGACGGTACAAAGAATTTTAATTGGTTTTTTGTCCGGATGAGGAAATTCTATATGAGGGGCGGATACAGGTTGAAGTTGATGTTCGTTTATAAAACCCCTGTATTCTGTATTTATTGCTTCATTGAGCGCTTCGTAGGAAAGTTTTTGTGGATTTATGTGGGCGATCACGACTTCATCTGGGGCGTGTCCTTTTCGAAATCCTTTTGCTTTTACGTGCGTTCGGTAATGGTCTATCAGTTTTTTCTTTTCTTTTCTTAATGCACTCTCTGGTATATCAAGAGTAAACTCTACTTTTGATCCTGATTTTTTTTTAAAAGGAGTTGCCATGAATTCTATTTACTATCTTTAAAAATCTGTGAAGTCATCTTACCGGAAAATTTCAGTTTCACAATTGAAATTATCAAAATGCTTTTTGGGTATGATTTCCAAACGCATTTTTCTCTTTTTTTGCACCTTTGTAAGTTTTTTCCTTTTTTTGATGAATATAGGATTCGCACAAAATCAGTGGGAAGAAGGAACAGTCAAAGAAGTTACTAAAAATAATTTCATTCGTTTATATGATGAGAATTTATTTCGATTGATGGGTATTGATTTACCGCAGGGTATTTTTGATGAGCGTCAAAATTATAAATGTATTGCACGAAAGACTCATAGACTATTGCGTTTACTCCTGGAACATAAAAATATAAAAATAAAAAAACATTCTCTTGATCTTCCAGAATACGGCGTATTTCCTCAGCAAGTAAAAATAGAAAGTTCACTCGATCTAGCAGAGTTTTTATTGGAGGAAGGATATGGAAGTTTTGTACCTGAAGTTGAAAATAAAACATTGTTCCGAAGGTACGAAATGGCAGAAAAGATAGCGAGAGATGAACAGCTCGGCATTTGGTCTCATTGTGGTAAAAATCAGGATAAATCGATAAATCTTCGCAATTGGTGGGGAGATCAATTTCGAAAGAAATATGGTCAGTTTCTTGCCCCTGTGTCTGTAGGAAGAGTGAAAGAAGTATTTTCTGGTCAAAGTCTGGTTTTAGATAATGGACTCAAGGTTCGTTTATTGGGTATAGAAGTCCCCTCTCCTCAGGACCAACGTCCAGCTTTTGCTTGTTTTGGTAAATATAGCAAGGCTTACTTGGAATCTTTGGTTTTAGATAAACAGATCTTTCTGGAACGTGATGTATCCGAATTTGATGAACAAAGGCATCTGTGGCGATATATCACAATCCCCTCTTCTCGGAATCAAAAAGAAATATTTGTGAACCAAAAGATGATCGAGGATGGTTTTGCTCGAAACTTCTGGTTGTCTGAGAAAGATGTTGAGTTTCGCAAGGATTTTGAGCAAATTCAAGAGCAGGTTTGGCAAGACCCCAAAGGTGCATGGCTCTATTGCTTGGATGAGATTCTTGAGAAAGAAGATGGTAAAGAAAAAGAACTTATACTTGATCAAACCTGTCCGATTAAAGGCAATATCTCAGGCTCAAAATCCAATCCCACCAAAACCTACCACACACCAGCTAGCCGGTGGTATAAAAACCTGAAGCAAGAAGTTTGTTTTAATACTGAAAAGGAAGCTGAAGATGCTGGATTTCGGAAAGTAAAATAAAAATCAAGATGGTAAGAACTTTGATAAAATCTTAAAGAGTAATTTAGATCTTTCTAAATAAAGGTTGAAGTCAACTTTGTATTTAAGATTTTTTGTTATATCTAAGTCACTTTCTATTTTGGATACAATGAAAATAGCTCTGGAAAAGTAGTCATTGCTAGCAAAGAAAAGTGTTTTTAATTCTGCACTATTAGTTTGAGATATAAACTCTCTTACTGAGTTTAACCTACTCACTTGCTCTAGAACTTTTGTATATTCATCGAGATTCAGAATATTTTTGTCCTGTAGGTAACTCAGTTTTTCTGGATTGATATTATTTTCAGTATCTTCTGACTCTAGAAAAAATTCTTCTTCAAATTCCATGTTTTATATTCTAACATAAATTAATTACAATAACAATAAAATTTCTTAGGTAACTATCCCCATATTATAGGGAAACACAGGGAAAGAGTTCGGTCTTTTCTTCGGGGAAAAATACTTGGATCAGAATGACAGTTATACTTTGTCTCTCCAAGACCGAACTCTGGTGACGAATGTATTTTTTGATAATCCTCCTTTTCTCTTTTTACCTGCAATCAGGGGATAATTACCATTTCTTAATCCAAGAGAAAGAGAGATTTGTAGTGAAATTTTTTAATCTTTCTCTTTCTTTCTTGTAAGCGAAAGATTATTTTATTTAAAATTCCTTAAAAAATAAGTATGATCTGAACGATTTTTTTTATGAAATACTCTCAACTTTTTATCAAAACTCAACGTGAGCTTCCAGCTCAGGAAGAATCAAAAAACGCAGAACTTTTGATACGGGCGGGTTTTATTCACAAGGAAATGGCTGGAGTTTATTCTTATCTTCCTTTGGGATTGAGGGTTTTGGAAAAGATAAAAACGATCGTTCGAGAGGAAATGAATAGGGTTGGGGCTATGGAAATTCTCATGCCAGCATTTGCTTCCAAAGAAAACTGGGAGCGAACTTGCCGTTGGGATAGCGTCGATGTCTTGTATAAGTTGGAAATGTCTTCCGGAAAAGAAGTCGCTCTCGCTCCTACTCATGAGGAAACGGTTACGCCATTAGTACAATATTTTTGTCGCTCGCATAAGGATTTTCCTATGTGTGTATATCAAATTCAGGATAAGTTTCGCAATGAACCTCGAGCCAAGTCAGGATTACTGCGAGGAAGAGAGTTTTGGATGAAGGATGCGTATTCATTTCATACTTCTCAGGAAGATTTTGAGGCGTATTACGAGAAGATGAAAGAAGTGTATATGACTGTCTACAAGAGACTAGGGATTGGAGATATTACGCACATCACAGCGGCTTCTGGTGGAGATTTTTCAAAATTTTCGCATGAGTTTCAAACGATTTCTGAGGTTGGAGAAGATATGGTGTTTTATGATACCAAGACAGGAGAATATTTTAATCGTGAAATAGTACCTTCTCAGGCTCCTGCTGTGAGTTATCAAGATACTGAAATGCTTCCTCGAAAAGATGTCGAAGGTAAAGGGATCGTGGGTGTAGAAGCTTTAGCTGATTTTTTGAAAATCCCTGTGGAAAAGACGACCAAAACTATGCTCTTTGAGACAGATACTGGTAAAGTCGTGGCTGCGGCTGTCCGGGGAGGATATAATATCAGCGAGTTGAAGCTGAAAGAAGTTTTAGGATGTAAGATGTTAAAACTTGCATCGAGTGAAACAGTTCAGCGTGTTACCAAAGCAGAAGTTGGTTATGCAGGCATTCTTGATTTACCAGATGAAGTCGAGACCATTATGGATGAGTCTTGTAAAGGACGTATGAACTTTGAGACTGGAGCAAATCGTACGGATTATCATACGATCAATGCTAATTTTGGTCGTGATATTCCTGAACCAAAACAGTTTTATGATATTAAAGTGGCAAACTCTGGTGATATAAACCCTGATACTGGAGAAATATATGAAATATCTCATGCTATTGAAGTTGGAAATATTTTTCCTCTTTCGACTAAATTCTCAGATGCTTTTCGATTTACTGCGACTGACGAGCAAGGAAAGAATATACCGGTGATTATGGGGTGTTATGGGATCGGAATTTCTCGTCTTATGGGTGTATTGGTGGAAGTATTTCATGATGATCGAGGGATTCAATGGCCGAAAAGTGTGTCTCCTTATCAAGTATATTTGGCTCCGATTGGAAGAGATCAGAGTGTCTATACTCGAGCAGAAAAACTGTATGAAGATCTTCAAAATTCTGGTATTGAGGTTTTCTATGATAATCGTCAGGATAAAAAGATCGGTCCTGGACAGAAGTTTGCTGATCATGAATTAATGGGAATTCCTCTTCGTATTGTTGTTTCGGAAAGGACTTTAGAAAAAAATGAGGTTGAATGGGTAGAACGTAAAAGTGGGAAGACTCAAAACGTGTCTTTCGATGATTTGAAAGATAATATTCGTGCATTCTGTCATGGATAACCTTTTTTCACAATCTGATCGCCCTTTAAAAAATCAAGATGTAGTACGAGGAAAGCTTTTCTGTGATGGTGGTAGTCGTGGTAATCCGGGAAAGTGTGCTGGAGGGGCTGTGCTTTTTGATACTCAAAACCAAGAAATTGATCAAAAAGGATTGTATTGTGGTATTCAGACGAATAATTTTGGAGAGTATTCTGGACTTATTTTGGGGCTTGAATTGGCTTTAAAGCATAATATTACCGATTTAGAAGTCTTTTTAGATGCAAAATTGCTTGTAGAACAAATGTCTGGGAAATGGAAAGTGAAGAATAAAAATATCAAACCACTTTTTGAAAAAGCAAAAAACTTAGAAATGTCTTTTGGGACTATTTCTTTTCGTCATATAAAAAGAGACGATAATAAGATTGCTGATGGTATCGTTAACAAAGTTTTGAATAATTATTAACACTTCCCGATCCCCCTTTTTTTGAATATTTATTTTATTCAAAAACTTTTATTTTCTTTTTATTAAAGGATTTAATATATATTTTAAAAATAAAAAATATGAATACTTTTTTTATTCTTTAATCAGATTCAATCTCCCGACTGGCAAAATTAGTAAACCTGCTCTCACTTGGCATTTGGACTTCTTTCTTTTTCGAAACAAATGCTTTTGACTTTCCTTTTTTGGTCTTTTCTTTTGTTTTTACGGAAAGTGGTTTATTGAGTTTTGCTGATATTTCGAAAGGAAGTTTTTGTTCTTGAACTGTTTTTCGAAGAAAAATTTTAACTGCGGCTGACAAACTGAGTCCCATGTCGTCTAAAACCTGACGAGCAGCTTCTTTTTCTTCATCAGAAATACGAACTTGTAAATACGTCATATTGAAAAAGTTATTACTACATTATTCTATTAGTTTATGTTTAGGATGACAAGTTCTGGAGGATTAAAGAGTCGAGCTCTAGGTCCGGTTTCTCCCAATCCACAGGTGATCATTATTTTTTGTCCATTTTTTTTATAGAGATAACGCTCAAGCTTTTTTCCGTTTTTGGTTGGGATAGTGAATGGTAATGCTCCTAGCGAAGGCAATCTGATTTGTCCGCAATGTGTGTGTCCCGAAATAACAAGGTTTGTTTTATATCGCTCCTCAATTTCATCTAGGATATCTGGCGAGTGAGCTAGGAAAATCTTCGGTTTATCATCAACTCCAGTAAACGCTTTTTTTACATCGTGGTACCCTAAATCGTTATCATCAACGCCAATAATCCATATATCTTTTTCTTCCCAAAAAAAACTTTTATTTTTTAGTTCTTGTAGCCCGAGTTCTTTTAATTTTACTGATACGGTAGAGCTTTGTATTGTATTTCGAGGCTCGATAATATCATGGTCATGGTTTCCGAGAGTTGCAAATTTGTAAGTGAATTTAATATCTTTAAGCGAGTTAAGTTCTGAAACATATTTTCCAGCTCCGCCAAAGACAAAATCTCCGGGAATCAATAAGGCGTCGACATCTTCAATTTTGTTTAGCCTTTCTACGACTTTTTTTACCCACTTAGCGTCTTTGTAAGGACCGACATGAATATCAGCGATAACTGCCAAGCGAAGTGATGGAAGTTTATTGTCAGTTATATGAAATTCACGAACAACGAGTCTTTGCGGCTCGATAAAACTCCCGTAAAGGACGGTTCCCCATATCAAAGCTCCTGTAATGGCTAGGAATATATAAATTTTTTTTATAAATACATTCCTTTTCCATCCAAAAAGAATAAGGAATGGTATTCCCAATATTAGAAACCAGGTAATGGTCTCATAAACAAAATAAGCTGTAGGGTAATCCCCTATTAAGGCTGGAATATGAAACATGAGTCTACCTTATTCCTTTTTTTCCTTGAGACAATATTTAAACCTTACTTTTTAAACCACTTTTTTAGCTTTGAGAGAAGTTGGCTTATTTGGATGACAAATTGGAGAGGTTTCTGAATATATTCGATAAAAATGTCTGATAGGTCATCGAGTTTTTGTAAGATTCTGGTTGCAATAATTAAACTTCTGATGGTGAATAATATCAACAATAAAAACCCACCTCCCCAACATAGGTACATAATTTCTTTGGCGTTTTCGAGGAGAAAATTCATATTTTTATAGCCTTACTTATCTTTCTATTATACCAGAAAAAGCCTTTTATTACAACCTTTTCTTGAGCATTTCAGAGATCATTTTCGGGTTAGCGGCTCCTTTGGAAAGTTTCATGACTTGTCCCATTAAATATTGGAGTGCTTTTTCTTTCCCATTTTTATAATCTTGGACTGATTGCTCGTTATTTTGCATCACTTCATTTACCCAAGCTTCCAAATCATCAGTATTTGATACTTGTTCTAGTCCGAGTTCTTTGAGTAATGTTTTGGCAGACTTTCCATTTTTCATGGCAGCGATGATTACTTCTTTCGCTCCGGAAGATGAGATTATACCTTTATCGAGAAGGGCTATAATGTCAGCTATATGTTCGGGAGTGATATGTGTCTGTTGCCAATTATTATCAGCTAGAACTGTGGACAGGATAAGACTGGCTGATTTTTTTGTATCATTGGATTGTGCGACGGCTTCTTCAAAAAAAGAAGATAGTATAATACTTTCTGAAAGTTTGAGGGCGTCGTTTTCGTTGAGTTTGTAGTCTTTCCGATAACGTTTGTATTTCGCGAGTGGAAGTTCGGGAATATTTTTTTCAATGTCTGCAATGTCTTCGTCTGAGAATGTAATAGGAGGGATGTCCGGTTCTGGCATATACCTGTAGTCGTTCGCTGATTCTTTATCACGCATAATTTTTATTTCCTCGCTGTCATCTAGCCATCCTACTGTAATTTCGTTTTCTTGTGGTTTATTTTTTTTCCAAAGTTCTTTTTGCCTAGATTGTTCTTTTTTGAGGGCCTTTAGCAGAGAAACAAATGAATTGAGGTTTTTGATCTCTGTTCGAGGATAGAGTTTTTTCTCATTTTTGGGTCGGAGTGAAATAGAAGCATCAAAACGCATCATTCCTTTTTCCATGTCTGCATTTGATGCGTCGACAAAGCGGAGTATTTTCTGAATTTCTTTGGCTAAGCTTTGTGCTTCTTCGGGAGAACGAAGATCTGGATCTGTTACTATTTCAATAAGTGGAGTCCCTGACCTATTATAGTCGCAGAGTGTAGCATTTTTGGTATGGGTAAGTTTCCCTGCATCGTTTTCGAGGTGTACTCGAGTGATTTTGACTGAGTGTTTTTTTCCATCTCTTTCAAATTCTACTTTTCCATTGAGAGCCAGTGGCTGATCATATTGAGATACCTGAAATCCATTTGGTAGGTCTGGATAAAAATAACTTTTTCGGTCGAATTTTGAGAAATTTTGTATCTTGCAACCTAGAGCTACTGCAGCACGAGCGGCTTTTTGTAAGGCAACTTTATTGAGTACGGGAAGCATACCAGGAAACCCCATATCGATAGCGTTAATACGAGTATTCGGTTTTGCTTCAAAAGCATCATTGTCTGATGGACTAAAGAGTTTTGATTTTGTGGATAATTGGGCGTGAATTTCAAGACCGATGATGGTTTCAAGTTCCATAAAAGTCGCTAAAAAATGCCCTCCTAGTCTAGGAAAAGGAAAGAGAAAATCAAAGAAAATTTTTGTTTTGCTTCTTCGTAAAAGCTCTTTTAGAATAATGTGTGTGAAGCTCAAAAAACTTACGCCTGAGGTTGTTCGCGATAAAATCGTGGTGATACGTGTCGATTTTAATGTACCGGTTAAAAGTGGTTCTATTGTGGATAATACTCGGATTATGGCAGCTTTACCAACGTTTCAATTTCTTCTGGAAAATAAGGTAAAGCGCATCCACGTTTTGACACATTTAGGACGTCCGAATGGTCAAGTAGTTGATGATCTATCGACGAATATCCTTGCTTCTGAACTAGAAAGACTTTTGGGCGAAACAGTAGAATTTCAAAAAGATTTTACTGTCGGTAGTGAACGTATACAGATGCATGAGAATGTGCGATTTTGGGCTGGAAACAAAGATAATTCTCCCGAATTTTTAAAAAAGCTCAGTCATTTAGGGGGTGAGGTATTTGTCATGGATGCTTTTGCTGTGGCGCATAGAGAGGAAGCTTCGATTACTGGATTACCTTCATTTCTCCCTGCTTATCCTGGGCTTTTGGTAACGAAAGAAGTGGATGCACTCTCCCCTTTCATGATAGAAGAAACCATGTCCGGGCTTTGTATAGTTATGGGCGGGGCAAAATTGAAGACGAAAATTCCGGTTTTGACCCATTTTGCTCAATTTGCTGAGCATATGTTTTTGGGTGGTGCTTTGGCGAATACGTTCCGAATGGCTCAGGGTTACGAGATAGGAAAGAGTTTTTATGAAGAAGAGTATATAGATACGGCACGGGAAATTTTTGACATAGCCAAGGAGCATAACACTCATATTCATTTACCGATTGATGTCGTTTGTGCAGAAGATGAAGAGAGTTCTCAGGTGGAAGTTTTTGATGTTGAAAAAGTATCTCAATCTATGAGTATATTTGATATTGGACCAAAAGCTATTCGACAATTTTGCGAAGGTCTGAGAAATGCTCGTAGTATTTTATGGAATGGTCCGGTGGGTATGATTGAAAAGCCTGCTTTTGAGGAAGGTACTCGAGCTATACTCACATGCATTGCCGAACAAAAATCCGCTAAGACTGTTTTGGGAGGGGGCGATACTTTGAAAGCTCTACATGCATTTGGAGTCTCTGAATCACGTTTTTCGCATGTCTCTACCGGAGGTGGCGCGATGTTGGAATTTCTGGAAGGGAAAGATTTGCCCGGGATAACACCTCTTCTTGCTTAAAAAAATATTGCACCTCTCTCTCTTCATTAGTAAGATGAGAAAGATTTTTTCCATATCTCATGAATCTTTTTACTGACATTCCGTTGCACAATAAAGATGACGTTTATAACGCGGTCATTGAAATCCCCAAAAATTCGCGTATTAAGTACGAATACGATGATAAGCTTGGTACTATGGTGGTGGATCGGGTGCTTCGCACTCCTGTCGATTATCCGCAAAATTATGGATTTTTCCCAAGAACGTGGAATAAATATGATAATGATCCGATGGATGTCATTGTTATTTCGAGTGAATCTTTTCATCCGGGGATTATGGTTCCGGTACGGATAGTTGGTATTATCGAGATGGATGATACGGGTGAGTTCGATCACAAGATTTTGTCAGTTCCTACCGGGCATTCTGATTATCATGATTGTAAGGATATTACTGATCTTGACTCAGAATTATTGGCAAATATAGAGTGGTTTTTGGCAAATTATAAATCGCGCAAAAAAGGTGGGAAAATAACAATTTTGGGTAAAAAAGGAGCGAAGGATGCTATAAAGTTTCTGGAGGAATGTTCGGCGGAGTATAAGGAACATCACGAGAAGTAGTTTCTATTGATCATTTTCCACATTACTTCCGTAAAGCACATCCGCCACCTTTTCCATGAGTTCATTTGAAAAACTATAAATTGTTTCTCCTAACATCTGAGCAGCAAAAGATCTAATTTTTCCGTTTTATCTTTTCCAAAAAACTCTTTTTTCTTTCTTGTATTTTCATTTTATATGTGCTACAATAAACAGTTCTTCGATATATTTCTATGTGGAGTTTTTCGGTTTTTACCATGTTTATCGTGTGTAAAGATCGAAATTATCTCCCCATTTCTCGGCATGACGAGCCGAATCACTTTTTTCAAACACAAACAAATAGAGCGTGGGACCGCTCGAAACAAATGTCCTTAACAATATCGGGGAGCTTGCGTCTTCGTCAGCGCAATTGAGCTTGTTCTTTTATGGACTTGCTCTCATAGCTTAAAACGCGTATCACCACCTCTTCTATGTGAACCATGATACGCGTTTTATTTATATAAAAATATTTTTGAAGCGCTGGTGGTAGAAAATTCTCCTCGCTTTTTTTTGTCTGCAGAAAATATTTCGAAGACTAGTGGGGTTGTTCCATCCATTCCATTTTTTATCCGGAAAAACATACGTTCAGGTGGCAGAACATAAAAGTCCCCTCTTTGATCAAGAATACCAACCGTTTTATTTTTCGATACATCGACGAGGGCAATGGCATCTTGGAACGCTTGCTTTTGGCTGCTTGATTTTTGAAAGATAAAAGAATCATCGGGATTTGTATCTTTTGTTTTGAGTGGAATTTGTTTTTCTCTTTGAAAAGAAACAAAAGCAATAGGATTATTTCGACGATCACGAATCTTGATTTGAAAAGGGTTTTCTCCTGTTGCGGATTCTATGATGAAGCCGTATTGAGAATCTTTTATGATGGGACGACCATTTGGAAGAATTTCTGCGATGAGTTTTTCATTTGAATCGTATATTTTTAGTCCTTCAGATACCCCAAGACGTGATGTCTCAAAGTGTCCATTGGGTTGAGATAGAATTGGTTTTTTGGTGAGGGTTTCCCAGGGTTCCCCAGACCGTTTTCGCATGATATGAATAGGAACATTGCTTTCTCCACTTTCAACGTTTCCTTTGATTTTTTGATCTCGAATAGAGCTTTCTGTGAGCTTGAGTAATGGAACTTTGGCTTGAATCTTTATTTCTTGTGAAGTTTGATTTTGAGCCGGATCTTCGACATTGAGAGTGATAATATAATTACCGGGATTTTCGTATCCTGGAAGTGATATTTTGAGGAGTTGTCTGGGGGTATATTTTTCTAACTCATTGGCGAGAGGAAAATCTACATCATTGGTAAAATTCCCATCTCCATCACTATCTTTTGTAGAGTCTGTATCCCACCAGACACGTTGTATTCGATCATTATCAATCGTAGCTGAAGCGTCAATAGGAATCTCTTGAAAAAGAGTTGTGTCTATTGTCACTCCCCCTGATATTTTTATTTCTGGAGGTCTCGTATCGGCTTGTGTTTGCGGATCATGCAGAAATGATGGATGAAAATAGCTTTTTTGATCCCCTTTTTGTGCCATGAGAAATCCATAGTAATTTCCACTTTGTAAATACTTAAAGTGATCAATAGCCTCTTCTTGAGTTTCAAAATAATAAATTTCATAAGTTTCATTGCCTTCGATAGTAATGGTTGTACCATCAAAGATGGTCAAATCAATGCGTTCTTTGGGACCAAGTTCGAAACGAGAACCTGAGGGAAGATAGATACCTTTTCTGGCATTTCCTTTGACTTGATCTTGGGTAGAGATGCGTTTTATTTTCCCACGTGTGAGGCAAATCTCTGCGTATTCGACTACCGTCTCTTCACCACTTCGAAGCACGATTTCTCGAAATTCTTCTTCTTGTCCAGCGCGAGGAGGGACTCTAATTTCCATTCGTGATGATCGTCCTACTCCAACTAAAATAGATTCTGTGGGATAGAACGGCTTTATTATATCCGGATCTTCGCAGTCTGACTGGGACATTTTGGGTACTTCTTCTTCGGGAGCAGCATAGAGGATGGGAGATCCTTTGATGGTAGACACCTGTGATGTCTTGGGTCTTATTTCGTAGAGAGGTGGTTTTTCTCGAATAATGAAGGCTGTGCGTTGCCACTGGTTTGACTTTCTGTCTTCTGCTTTATCACCTATTTCGAAAATATTATCAGGACGTTCTGATAGCACCCATTCAAAATAGGATATATTTTCTGATAGACGTTCAAAATTTATATTTGAACCGTCAACGTTGGTATCGGAGATGAGTTTTTGGGTGGGAGAGAATTTTTCTTTCCATTCTTCAAATGACCACTGGATAAAATCATCAAATAAAGCTTCCCATTCATCTTTTTCTTCGTCTTCACGTACTTTCGCATCGGGAACAACTCGATACTTTAAGTAGAGCTCTTCGCCTAAACTATAGATAATTTCTTCATTTCCATCAGTACCGAGATCAGCAAAAGTAGCTGTCATTGGTGGTGTCATAGGAAATTTAGTAATGAGTTCTGCGGTGTCTGTATTTGCATCATAATAATAGATACCGTCATTTTTTTTCGGAGTTGCATTTCGTGTTGTTTCAAAGGTGGTGGCATTGAAATTGCTTGGAAGGCTTTGCGCAATTTCGTCTATAGCAACGTTGGTGGCGAGCCAGTTTCTTAGTTTGGCTGTTCCAAGAGAAGTAATAATGTTGGGACCTCGTTTGAGTAATTCAAGGAAGGCAAAACTTCGAGATTTTTTTTGACTGATAGGCTCTCCCTGAGTTGAACACTCAGAAGAATCTTGGTCGCCTTTTGTCGAACTACGAATACCTTCTACAACGCATCGAAATGTTTCTTCTAAAATGTTTACCGTGTCACTCAGTTGTTTCAGTTCGGGAACAAAATCATGCTCTACTTTTATGTTGATTTCTGGAGGAGTGGTCGTTTTTGCGGGAACTGGAGATAAGGCTCCCGGAGCAAAATCAAGTCCCATAATGTCAGTACGATTAGTGAGCTGAGTCGTATATCCTTTTAGATACCATTCGGGAACTGGAGCGATACCTGTTTTCAGTAGCCCCATGAGTGGGAGAAGAGCTTTTGGAATTTCCATAATGGTTTCAATAGGACTCAAGACATCAGGAATACTTGGCATTTCTGGTACACTTGGAGCATCAGGAATGTCAGGAGTGTTTGGTGAGTCTGGGATGTCGGATATATTGGGAGTATTTGGAGAAGCTGTCGGACTCGGAACATCAGGAGCGTTCGGTGGAGCTGGTGGACTTGGAATTTCAGGAATTGAGGGAAGCTCTAATTCTGGTACTTGAACGTTGAAATCAATAGAGGGCATCTCTGGTAGTTTTTGGACGGGTGGCATGGGCTGAAAATCAACTGATGTAGTGGGAAAGGCTGATTTTTGAGTGGGGAAAGCTCGAGGACTATCAACGTTGGGAATAGCTGATTCTTGACTAATGGTGGTAGTGAGGAGGGTGTCTCCGATGTTTGAAGAATGAGGAGTAAAGGACTCAGAATCATTTATATCTGGCAAACGAGGGAATGGCTCAAGTTTTGGTGGTATTTCAAAAATCGCCATATCTACCGGTTCAAACTGAATTTGTGGAGCAATAATATCGAAGCCAAAAGTCATTTCTGATATATCAAGATTTACATTCGGGAGATTAGGAGCTCCGATAATAGGAAGTTCCACACCGCTTAGAAAAATGCGAAGAAGCCATTCCTGCATACTTCCTCGATCGACTTGTGAACTTGGATAACTCTTGATAAATGATTTTAAGGTGTCTGGCACAGCTTCCCACGATTTTACAATGGGTTCAGATGTGTCTCGAAAAGTTTCCCATTCGTTCAATGAACTGGTGACGGAATCATTCACGCTTTTGAAGTATTCAGACATGGTGTTGGCATGTTGAAGGACTTCTTCCAAGATAGCTGTGACTTGTGAAGGAATGGTAAGTAGAACATCTTGCTGATCTTTATAATTTTCAACTGTTTTCATTTTCTGCTCTACGGCAAAGGCGGTATTTTGTCCTTCTTTTAAGTGAGCTTTGGCATTCACTAAAATTTCTCTTTCATTGCTCGTATCTTTTCCTTCACTTTCAGCAGTTTTTATATCTTGTTCAAAGCTACTAATTTTTTCTTGTCCGTCTTTTTCCCATGATTGAAAATGATCGTTCCATTCGGCATAATCTTTCTTCATTTTTTCTAGTGACTCTTCTGAGACATTTGCATATGGAATTAATCTTTGCTCTTGTTGAAGGTTTACAAATGGCGATTCAGATAAAGCCTGAATAACATCTTGATCTTGATCTGATTTTTCAAGATTGAGATCTGGTGACTTAACATTCAATGATGGTAGCGAACTATTTCCAAATTCTCGGTACTGATCTTGCAACCATGTACTGATAACGTCAACACCGGAAATTTGCTGATTTGTAATAGTAGGATCAGCTTTTGGCTCCATACTGCCTTGATTCCAAGGCTGATCACTATATGAGAAAAGATTTTCTTTGAGCTTTTTTATAGTGGGAGCTATTTGTCCCATACATTTTTTTGGTAAATTTGGTGGAGCCATAGTAAAGCAATTTGCATTCCATAAGGGCGAAACTATACTCGAAGGATAACTTCCAAAGCAGGTCGCAAAAGAGACCTTCCCTGTAGTTGAGGGCATGACGTAAAATCGCATAGCAGAAGTTTGCACGCTGGAAATGGGTGATGGTGGTATCCAAAAAGCTGGTGTTCCTCCATCAAATCCTCCAGGAACGGTAATAGGGGGGGTATAGGTGGGTGTAAATCCAGGTGCTAAGAAAACTTCTGGAATAAGTGGGAGTCCATCATTTTGAGGACATTCTGTACTTTCTTTTTCGTTATTGAGTGTGTTCATGTGTTCAGATATGGCATTGGATATGCCATTGACTGTGAAATCCATATCATCCCCAATACCTGGTCCATCATACAGATTAGGATATCCATCCGAATCACTGTCAGCTTTAATACCAGAGGTAATTCCATTTGATAATTGCGTGTCGGTTTGGCTAGCGAGAAATGAAGTTTGGTCTATAGGAGCTACTACCGGAATATTTTCTATTTCCAAGTTATGCGCAGGATTGCTATTGGAAGGAAGCCTGAGAATTTGCTGGTCGTTACTTGTTTGCCAAGGAATAACAATATCGTCGACATCATCTTTTCCGTAATAATCATCTATGGAATAACGAATAGGAGGGATGTCTGATACCTTCATCTTCCACGTGATGGTTATTTTTTCTTTGGCAGGAATCTGTATATCCCATGCCCACCAGAGTCCTTCGGGAGTACGAGGTTTTAATGCTATGGGTTTTGTGCAAACATCACATTGAAGAGAGTTTTCTACAAATGCAAAACCTTCAAATTTAGAAGGAATAAATTGTACATTGGTTAACTTCTGTTGAGATTCAATTTCGAGTTCTATATCTATAGTATCTCCTTCTTGGAGTTTGGGATCTTCTTTTTCTTGGATCTGGGTAATTTTGAGGTTTGTATCGATTTGTTTATTTTTGGAAAAAGGTACAAAAGGAGTGCGTTCTGTTTCAAAAGTAGTCAGGTATCTTATTTGGTCAGGATCGTCTTTCAAATCGTTTTCAATGCCATTAAAGGAAACCAGCCAGTGATTGAGATGGCTGAATTTGGTTGGAGTAAAATACGGATCATTGGGATCCTGATTATCAGCCACCGTAAAAGTTTCTTCTATTTTTACGAAATCAGGATTCAGGCAAGCTAAGTTTTGTGGTTTATTGAATCCATTCTTTTGCCCGAGTATTTTCCAGGTGCAGTTTTTGTCATCTAGTACAAATAAGTCTCGAAATTCATCTGTATTAAGCTTTGCATCTTCAATGCGAAGAATTGTGTTGGGAATGCCTAGGTCAATGCTTTGTCGATGGAATGTTCCATTGGTATTTTTGTGGATAAAAGTTTGTCCGGCTTCGTTGAGTTGTAAGAGTTCCCAAAAACCATCGAAATCATTATCAAAACTCGCCAAAGTTTTAACTCCATCGGAGAATCTGAGAATAGGACCTATAGAACGAAAATTATCGAGCTGTTCATCGTCTTGATAGAGAGCATAGACTTCTTTGCCAACTCGATTAAGGATATCGCCATTGCCGTCGCCATTAATGTCTAGTACTAAGATCTGATCAATGTTTCCTACTGGACTTTTCCAGATTTGTTTCCCGATATCTGGCTGAATACCAATTGAAGAACGAGTGTTATCATTTGCGATATTGAGTGATGGATCTCCTAGAAGAATAAAAGCATCACTACTTCCCCATAGATTTGACTGTCCGATAGAATTTCCAGCTCCCAAAAATGTACCTGGCTTCCAAAGTCCCTCCCAAACCAAATCCTCATTTATTTGTATATCTTCAATAGAGTGACGTGGTGAGCCAAGTAAACGCTCGGTATCTTCTTTGGTCGTGGTAGAAACAAAAAAGACGCCTAAATCCTCATTCGTACTTTTCCCAGTCAATCCAGGAACAATTTGATATTCAGAAGAAAGGGACTGAACCCAAATACCAGGTCTCGTTCCACTCTCTGTGATATCATCAATGGCGGTAATAGTGGAAAAACTAGGAATAATAAGAAATTTTGCTTGGGTTTTTTCATCTATCAATACATCCCATTCAAAGAGAGAATGAATAGGAGTTGGTTTGAGCTCAATCTTACTGATTTCTAATGTTATACCACCGTTAGATTGCAGGGTTATTAGTGGTTTCTCTTGAAAAAGAATAGTGTTTTCTTTTTTAGTAAAATCATCTTTTTGTTTAGGATCAATGAGAAAATAAACTCCAGGTTTATTTTGCTTTTCTGTAACGAGGGCAAGAGGAGCGTTGGGAACGACATTAAGTCGAGTGGTAGTTTGAATTTTATCAGAATTTTGTAGTTTCATTTCCAGAAAAGGTCCTGGTTCGATATGTATTTTTAAATCTTTTGAAACTTCACCACTGGTGTCGATAAAGCCTTTTCTTGCAAAAGGATCTGGATCATTGAGGAGCGCACCAACGGCTTGTGAATTTCCTGACATGAGATAACGATTGGCAAAGCTTTTTTCAGTAGACTTATCCCCTGCTTCAAAGTTGAGAAAAAGGGTTAAGAGTGATTTTGGATTGAGTGTCTCTATATCGGATACAGTCAAGTAATCGATGACTTCAAATTCTACGACCCCTGGGATTAGTCCTTCTGACTTAGCCGTGAGAAAGACTTGTCCTGTTTTGGTCGATGATGTTACTTCGACAGTTTTCTTCCCTTTTTCAGGTCGCACCAGATTCCCTCCGCTAATGGTAAGTAGATCTTTGTCTGAAGCTTGACTCCCTACAGTAGTATTAATATTTTCATCTATATAGGCTTTTTGATTACTCACTTCCCCAAAGACACCTAGTGTGACTAATACGTCATTTTGACTTTCAGTTCTAATTTCAGCCTCATTAAAAGCGAGTGCTACTTCTCCTTTAAAATCTGTGGCAATGTTTCCAAACTGATCAACAATTTCGATGGTAAGATTCAAATCTGTTTCATCGGTTCTATTGATGGTATTTTTATCGACGGACAAATTTATTTTTTCAGCTTTTTCGGGCAATATTTCTAAGTCAAATATGGTTTTTTCAAACCCGGGAATTTGGATTTGTATTTGCCCTTGTCGACTTTTGGTTCCGGGGAAAAATTCTAAAAGTGCTTGTCCATTTTCGAATGTAATGGAGGGTACAATTTCTCCTAAATCTGCTGGAGATATAAATATATCTGCAGTAAAATTAGTGTTTATTTTTTGATTTTGACTGGTTTTTGTAGTCAACAATAATGAAATTGGGGCGTCAGATCCGGCTAGAATTTCTGTACTTGAGGCTTGGATATCTATCTTCGGATTGATGGTGGTAGGAAACCTTTTTTCAGCTCGAAGTGAAGGGATACTTTTGACATATACTTCTGCTAACACGTCTAAATTAGTACCAGATGGTTGGATGAGAAGGGTTGATGAATCTTTGTTAAGCAGTGGTTTTGTGTTTGCATTTTCTGTCTTCCAGATAAATTCGTATATTTCTGTTGAAACTTTGTTACCGTATAGATCAGTAAGAATAGCCTCAACTGGAATAAAATCTCCTTCTGGAATAAGAAAATTAGAAGCTGTTTTTATGGTAAGACGAAGAGGCTTTTCAGGAAGAATGATGAGATTTTCAAATTGCGGAGCTACAGTTTCATCTAGTGTTTCGATTCTGATTTTTGCCTGACCAGCCTTTGTTCCAGGATAAAATTGGATAGAAGCTTTTCCATCTTGAATTCGAGTATAACCATTTTTTGAGAAATTCCCCCAATCGGATGTAAATCGTATTAAGGTATTATCCTTTACCCTAGAAAGATTTTGGTTTTGATCTTGAACTTTTACAGTTATGAGTGATCCTTCACTATTTTTTACAGGAATTTCTTTTCTTGAAATATTTGTCAATAGTGAAAATGGTGTTAAGGTAATTGGAACTGGGTCTGAGGATCTTTTTCCTACTGTCGCGGATAGTGTCAGTTTGCCTCCAAATGTTTCGCCTTTGGGAAGAATTTGAAAAGTAGCTTTTCCTTTGGTTACAGTTTGAGTTTTTGCGGGGAGAATTGTAAAAAAACGGCTGGCATCATTGCTGGAAAACTGGAGTGTTACTTGTGAAGAAAAGTCTGATGATAGAAAATGGTCGTTTTTATCTTTGAGAGTTATTTCGACATCAATGGGTGTTAAATCGGTTGAAGATTGCTTAATTTCTGAAGGAATGACTTGGATAGATCGTACAAAACTTTCACTAGATGCTGCATTATTTTTTGTTGTGATTTTTGTTTCTCCATTGACGTCTTCATGGATAATTTTTTTGTCTGGAGTATTTTCATCAGTCTTGACAAATATTTTTTTAAAATCAAACCCTAAAAATGTATTTCTTTTTTTCTCTTTCGTTTGAAACTTGTTTGATTCTCTTTTTGATAATTCATAATCTCCATCTTCGCTTTCTCCTTGTTCAAAGGTAGAGAGGATGCCCTTGTTTTCTTGGATTTTGTCTTCGGCTTTTTCTCCAATAATTTCGACAAATTCATAGCCATTGAAACTGGCATCAAAGAAGAAATCTTGAAAAACAGAGGTTGTGCTTAAGGCCTTCTCAAGCACAGTTCTATTTTTGTTACTTAAATCTTTGTCGAGCCACACGATACTTTCGGTCACTTTATCAATATCGAGTGACTGGATAAGATTTTTCAAAACGTCTTCAGAGAGAGTTGTAGCAGTCTCATAGTATCGAACAATTTTTTCCGAGCTTATAGGAGCGACACAAGTTTCTGTCCATTCGATTTTTGTAGTAAAGCTATCGGGATTGGTTTCTATTTGACTATAGCTACAGGTTCCACCAGCTGGGCTACCAGGCCAATTGAGAAGTCTATCTGCGGCAAGTCTGGCATTGCTGGCAGTATTGGCAGTATTTATAATGGTATTGATTTCTTGAATTTTGGTTCCGAGTTGGTTGAGAATTTCTTGCTTCAGCAGGGTCTGTCTCGTAACATCCGAGCTTGATTTGAAATAATCTCTCATATCAAATAGATTGAAATAACTAAGACGGTAGAATGTCTTCGAGTGATCATAAAATGAAAACCCACGAGGATCATCGACCGGTATGGCGATGGTTTTCATAGATTGTACTTGAGTATCGATAGTGGTAACTCTCGGCTCATTATGAATCATAAGAGAGTCAAAACGGTGTGTTCTATCTGGATCTTCGTTATCCGTATTTATTATGTCAATACATCCAGAAGCTCCTTGATTTCCAGATGTGACTTCTCGTGTTCCAGCTAGATCAAATATTGGTAAAGTTGCCTGTGTGACTGAGCAAGCTGAGACAATATTTGGGGGAGATCCAGACGTTTTTATAGAATATCGAAGAGTCGATGAGTCAATTTCCAGGTTATCGGCACAACAACCTGCGTATCCTGAAGCGCAAGAATCTACCGTATCAATATTAAATGTTCTATTGGTCTCTACGAGTTGGGCATAAGGATGAGTGTTGTCTTTAGTAACACCACGAAGAAGTGAACAATTTTCGGTAGTAAGATTTGTTCTGTCTACACCATTCCAATACAAAGTTTGTCCTTCTAGTTGAGCTCCTCCGGTAAAATAGTCATCGGTAATTTTAGGAACAGAGATACTTGCGGCAACGTTGTTTGAAGAGAGAAGTTCATTCAGCTTTGCTTCCAAGGTGTCATTCATCCCCTTGAGAAGGATTGCCGAAGCCATATCTTTACGAGTCACCAATGAAATGGTGGTATCAATCTGAGTAGCATCCCAACGACCAGCTTTTTTGATCCTTTCATAAAGAATATCTAAATAATCTGCCCAAGCACTACTATAAGGTCTGATAAATTTTTCAATCAGGAGCTTGCTTTGAATATCCGGCAATCCTGATGTTTTTTCTGAGTTATTAGGAATACTTTTAGGTTTAGCAGATTCGGATAAAAGCCCCCAAGGAACTGTATTTTCTAAATTTTCTGTTGCCAAGATTGATTGAGCCCAATGTTTATTGAACCTTGAATAGAGAATATCTTCGATATTGTTTACCCAAGTATTATAGTAAGATCTAAGGGTGGTATTGAGTCCTTCTTTCTGAAGGAGGAGGTCTACAAATAAAACTCTTTTTCCATAGGTTGTAGTGCCAGTATGTACTAGGTGGTTTTGATCAAAGTAAGCAATGAGTTCTTTATCTCTCAACTCATCCGCCTCTTCTTGATCAGTAATATTTTTTCCCCCATTGGTGTCGGAGTAAATATGTCCGTGCCAAATTTCTGGCTCGTGGTCTCCTTTGGGATTATAAATAAACCGCTGACTGGCTTCATTCCAAAGATATGAAGGTCTTTCTATATCAGTATAAGGAAAGATGGTAGGCCAAAGTGCCCCATTTTTTTCTACGATAGGAAGTGGGATATCTCCAATAAGAACTGTTCCAACTAATTGTGATTTTCCATCAGCATTGAACCCTGAGAAATACAAATGAGCATTTCCCTCAAAAATATCGAGAGGAGATGCATCTTTTGGAACTGGTAGTTGTACGACTTGTCCGTTTATTTTTTTTTGGACATTGAGTGCGTATTGCCCGATGCGTTCTTTTAGGTCTTTATTGTCCAGCAAACTTTCTTCGACAAGCAGGGAAACCACAGGAGTGCGCTTGACTTCGGGAGTGTGGGGAAGATTATCATCGAAAAAATCAAAAAAAGCTTGCGTGCTTACGGAAAAAAAGATGAGTACCAAAATCAACCATATGAGGAATGATTTTTTTTTGTTTGATTTTTGTATGAAGAAAAACATCCGTATAAAGCTTTCTATTGTTGGCTTTTACAGATACGATTATGACTTTTTAGAACGGAAAAAACAACTAAAATCAAGCTACTTATGCTCTCGCTTGTTTTCTTTGCATATAGGCATTGAGTGTTGCTTCTATGATTGCTGGGTTTGAAAAATATTTCTTTTTCCCCTCTCCCTCAGCTGTGATAAATTGCCTTCCTACTTTTTTGGGTCCTCCTAAAAAATCTGCATTGAGAGATTGCAAGTTTTGATTATTTTTAATATTTGGATTTCTCACAATATCTCTATATCTAATGGTATCTGGATCTTGTGCCGTTAAATCAAACATAAGATTAAGAAATGTATAGAGGTCTTCTTTTCCTTTAACAGGTTTGTCTGATACTAAGCTTTGCTTTTTTGGTCTATAGTTTCCTTGAATTGTATGGATAACAATAAGAGCATTTTCCAACCTTTCCCCGATAAAGCGTAAGGTGTTATTTTTTTCTTCCCTCCATGATTGCCTATTTCCATACCGTGACTCGCCTTCTTGCATATAAGCGTACATGGATTCTATAAAAGGGTCAAAACTCCTTAGTTGTGATTCCCAATATTCTTTAGGACGCTTTGGACCTTGTGGTGTAGTTTGCAATTCAAGTTCGGTTTTGTCTTTATCAAAGGCGCAGAAATCCATGTAACCATCATCTCCATCTACTTGCTTACTATTTGAACGTGCTTGTGCTCGTCCTTTCTCTGACATATTCATGTTTTGATAGAAAAAATCACGAATTCTTCTTTTTAATTCTTCTTGTTTCACGTCAAAAGTACCGCCAGCATCTCCCATTTCTTGTGCCCAAATACGATAATCGTTTAGATTCCATCGACGCACAATACCTTCTACTGGATCGATTTTCCCGTCTTTTTTCTTTGACTTTTTATCTACAAAAAAGGCTGTATGTGGCATTTCTGCATAGTATTCTCCCTTGGTAAGTTCTTTAAAGGTCTCTTGTGATAAGAGTGTGTCACCTTGAGGATTTTTAGCACTGACTCCTTGAATAAGAAAATAATATCTCACTCCAAAATCTTCGGCTGATTTTCCCCGTTTAAATCCATTTTTAATGTAATAAAGGAATTTTGCTGGATGGAGTTGGTCTGTATTTCCACTTCTCCAATCACGTAACATTTCTGCAATTTTTCCGGGAATATTTTCAATATCACGCTCAAAGCTTCGGGCATAGTTTTTTTCCATAGATTCTTGGTTTCCGGCCAAACTCCGATCCCATTCTTCAAACACTCCCGGCCACCATGCCTGGGTAATAGCTCGTCTAGCTTTATCTGCAATTTCTGCATATGAAAGGTGATCTATATCATGAGGAACATTGAAACGTACTCCAGTTTTAAGGTTATTGAGTGCTTGCCAGATGGGAATACTATCCCACTTTAGACCGCCTTTTTTATTCGCTAAATTAATACATGCCATGATCTCATCTTTGTCTTTTGATTTCTTCATGGTGTCGAATATTTGCCAGATTTCGTTGCCCTCATATAAGCCTTCAAATTCTTTTACGTTTTCGCTATGACGTTTCCCTTCAAGTAATTCAAACTCTTGACCAATACTCCCGGGTATAATGCTTCCAAGAGATTCTGATTCTGCTTTGAACTGATCTTCTGTCTCACGTTTCCACTTCTCTCCAATACGCTTTCCAAGCAACATCAATCCACTGATGCTGATAAATTTAAAATCAAAGGTTTTGAGTTGATCTTTTATTCTCTCTGCAATGTTTTTTTTCTTGTTCTCATAATCTTGACTCCATCCCATAAGTTCTTTTGTTTTTTTCTCTATTTCATCAGAAGCTTTGGCAATTGCGCCCCAATCACGAAAATCTCTCAAAGCAGCTGTCTCACTTTGCCTATATTTTTCGAGCCATTTATCAGCAAAATCTCCTTTTTTAAAAGGTTTCCAAACAGAATCAAATACCTCTCTTAAATTCCGGTGTCCTTGAAGTTTTCCATGGATTTCTTCTCTACTGGCTCCATATTTTTCCTTGAAATCTTTGTCTTTAAGATTTTTATCTTCATTTAAATGTCTTTGAGCTTTTTTAATATGATGATTATAGCGTTTTATCCTTTGTTTAAATTGTTTTTGTTTGGCTTTAAAATTCTTTTTAAACTTCTCTGGATCAGGGGGATCATCTTCGTTTCCCAAAAATTCTAAATTTTTCAACGCTTCTCTTGAAGGTTGTTCGTATTCTCTCATCTCTTCTAAAAATCTTCCTGCTTTTTCTGTATACCTTTTCATTCGCCTTTGTTGACCTCTATAGTGCCCAAGTCTTTCCATAGTAGCTCGTCCTTCCTCAAACTCTTGATTTATATCGGTAAAAGTCTGTTTAAATCCAGCTTGAGTTTCCCATACCTGTCTCATCTGTTCAGAACTTTCCACTCCATACTTTTCTTGAATGATTTCTTCGGTTAAATGACCATTGGCGAGTGCTTGTAAATCTTTTTCAACGTGTTCTTCTACTTGCTCAATAATTTCCTTATAGGTGATAAAATCTCTCTGGAATTCTTGTTTTCCTGCTTCAATCTCAGCCTGAGCAATTTCATCATTTTGATTTTCTGGATTTTGAGGTACTGGCTCTTGATCATTCCCACCTGCTCCATCTTCCTGATCTGGTTCTAGCTCGTTATTTTCTTGGTCTTCGTTAGCCTCCTCAACTGCGGGTTGATCATTATTACCGTTATTTTGATTATTCTGGACTGGTGCTTGTTCGCCACCTTCCTGTTCTTCATGCTCAAGATTATCTTGTCCTTCCGGATCTTCTTCTTGATTTTCATTTTCTTCACTTTCGTCTCTTCCTCCCTCCGGAGTTCCTCTTACTTCCGCCCCCCCCGTACCGATAACTGCCGGGGTAATTCCGGCTGCTGTATGAGTAGAAGTTTGTTCATTTTTTCCCTTTCCTTTCTCAATCTCTTGCATCCCTTTTCTAGCTTCAGCTTCTAGAGCTTCTTCTCTTGCTTTTAAATCCTCTCCAGCTTCAACAAGTGTATTTTTAAAAGCCTTCAAGTCCCGAAGGTGTTCTTTATAGAAATCTATATCTTCTATATGCTCTTCTCCATCTTTAAACTCTTGATCTATTTGTTGCCATGCCTGAAAAACTTTTGGCAAATTATCATTCAAAAGATAGGGGTCGTCTATTACATATATTTCTTTTAATTTTTGTTCTATCGCTCGTTGCCTCCTCCCTCCTAATTCTTGAATTCCTATTCTTCGATAAGCTTTTATGGCTTGATCTAAATCTTTTACTATCAAAGGAAGAAATGGAGCTACCTCTTGATAGTTTTTTTGAAAATCCTCTTTTATTTCATCCAATTCTTGCTCCTGCTGATCCAAGCTTTCATTTGCTAAACTGGCAAATGTTGTTGAGGGAGTTGCCGGAACTATACTAAGGCTTATATGATCTGGTGCATTTCCGACCTCGGGCATATCCCCTACTTGCTGACTTATTTTTTTAGTAAAATCATCAAGTTTTTGAAGTATTTTTTCACGAAGGTAATTAAACCCTCCACCAAGGAAGTCACTTCGATTTTGGAGATTCAATAAACTTCGATACAAGTTTTTTATATCTTTTGAGTTAGTGGGAATTATTTCTTCCCTCTCTTCGGCTAATGTAAGATTAACAATAGATTCTTCTATATTATCAATTTCTCCCAAGAGTTCTTCACTCCACATTTGGTTAAATCTTGGATGAAATTGTTTTTGAGAATCAAGAATCTCTTTTATGTTTCGAATTCCACTTCTGAGATCTCTTTTATTTTTATTCCAAAGGTTGGAGAGTTTTTTTATTGCTGTGGCAATCGCTTCTTGGTCATTTTCATTTTTTAACAATTCTTGGTATACCTTTAAAAGCGGTTTGTTTAACGCTGATACCTTCTGAGAAACTTTTTTGTATTGTTCGTTTGTACTTTTTCCTGTTTCTAAAATACCGATGACTACTTCACTGGCTATTTCGTGTGCTTCACGAAACCTCGTTTCTAATTCCTGAAGTATTTGCTCTTGTTCTGGAGTAAGTTCTTTTCCTTTCTGCTCTTCTATCATCTGGGCTTTTGCAGATTCAAAGAGCTTCTCAAATTTTTCTGTAGCAGTTTGTAATCTACTGTCTGTTTCTTTCTTGAGCTTGTCATACAAATCCTCAGTATTTCTTCCCTGAGTTCTTTGTGCTCTTTCGATAGCTTCTTGTACTTCTTTCTGGACTTCTTCTATTTTTTTCCCACTACTAGATTCTTTTGATCTTGAATTTTCCGAACTTCCACCAACTTCCATTCGCTCCTCGGGATCATCATCACTGTGCCAAAGAAATTGGTTTCCTTTGGCATTTTGGAACGCTCGTAGGTGATTCAGAAAAAACTTCATGTTTATCCCTTCATTATACCAGAAAAGAGCGAAAAATACTAGGTATTTTGAGTTTGTTTGATATTACTATGATATTTTTATATTTTTTGTCAAAAAACGCTCTGAAATTTTCAGTCGAAAGAACAAATTAAGCTGGTATCCACCCCTTGGTGACAAATAAATTTCTTATGTATGGAGCCCGATCTGCTCCTACTTTTGATGGGTCAATTATTTCTCCTGCTACTGTTTGCCCCTTAATTGCTTCATATATATGTTCCCACTCAGTATTGTTGTAATCAACGGATCGCTCGGCTGTTTTGATTTGATCAAGAATGTTGGCAGCAGTAATATTGTCTCCACTATTAATTTTGGTAGCAGCTGGTCCTCCTGAAGCATCTACGTTTATGTTTGTATCATTTGAAGCTTGTATTGTAATGTTATTAGAAGCAAGTTCTGATTTAAGTGTTGCAATGTTTACTCCAGCATCTCGCGCCATTTTACCTAAATCTTGCCTTTGAACTGTATTTCCTGTTGCAGGATCTTGAATATCAGCAATCAAATCGGGAATATTAGCGAATGTGTTTGCATGTGCATAAGGGGCTGGTGGAGCTGGTGGTGGAGCCCCAGCTCCGGCTCCTTCGTTTGTTCCTTCTTGAGTAAAGTCAGCATTAGTAGCAATATTTCTGTCTGCAAGATCATTTACTAAGTTTGCTAATTGCGTATCTGTTATCACCACCCCAGCATTTCCAAAGTTATCCAGAATAGCTTGATTAGCAGCATTTAAGTTTACAATTCCTGCATCTAGTTTTTCCTTAATAGCTGCTTTGAGTTGTGTCCCTACTTCTGTACCAAGATCATCAATCCCAACTTCCTGTAAGGCTGTCTTCGTTGCTTGCCCTACAGCATTTGGTCCATTGGCTGAACGCATTTGTGTTCTTAGTCTCTCTAAAGATTCTCTATTTCTATCCATAGCTTCTTCCAAAAAACCCAACTCTCGGAAAAATTCCGTATTATGCCCTCTGGCTTGTCTCTCGAGTTTACTGGCAATTTGTCCCAAAATACCCTGTTGCCCATGTGGAGGAGCAATAAATGCACTAAGTCCCACTCTTCCTGTGGTACCATCTCTTCTGACATAAGGAATAACAGGACGATCGATGGTAGCATATCTAGCAACAGCTGTTCCAAGTCTTTCCGCTCCCCCCTTGATGCTATCAACTATGAATTTAGCTTCTGTTCCTTCAACTGCCCAGAAAGCCAGTTTCCAGAAAATTCCAATAGTGGCAATTTGCCAGAGTATCCCTGTCATACCATTACCAAACCCACTAAGAGGTGGACCTAAAAACACGAATACCGGGCTCCCTGGAGGTGTAAAACCCACCATAGCAGAAATCATGATAAAGGTTACGGAAAATGCTGCTGCCACTTTGAGTGGTATAAGAAGGTAGGTGATGAATTTTTTCGAACCTTCCCCTCCCTTACTTATTCCCATGATAGCTGCCGCAATTATCAAGGGAGAAAAAACCATAAAAATCCAGAGGGCTACAACCCTAAAAATAAGAACAATAAATACAGCTAAGAGTGATACAAAAAAGGCCAGAGTCATAATTCCCGAAAAGAGTACATTGGTGACAACTCCACTCCAAGAACCGATTTGAGCAGCTAAGGCAGGTAATTGTTCAAGACGGTACAAATAAACACCAAAAGCCAGCATCAAGTTATGAGCTGCCTGGCTATTGGCAAGAATAGTCGTGGGCGGGTTGAGATACACGACACATTGATCATCATAAAGATAATCCCCACTAGGACAAAGGAGCTCATTAAAACGTTTATAGAATTCTTTACAGTTGGGATTATTAGGTAACCCTGCATATGTATGCCCTACTGGAAAAGGGTCTGGCTGACTTGGATCGTGCGGAGGATGGCAGTGATCACCATCTTCATCTACTCCTTGTTCAAGGAGTTTTTTGATACTATCTCGGTCTTGATTAGCTAGTACGCTTTGGGGAATCGATAAAATCACATTGGTACCAACATTAACACCATCGATTACAACCTTAAAGGCTAAAAGAGAAAAATTAATTGCAATCAGAGCGATAATTACCCGAGGAAGTTTTTCCTTGATAGTCCAATTACTATTACTTCCAAAGGAAAACATATTAGAAAATACCAAAAATAGTAGAATAACTACAAATATGACGTTGGTAATATTTCTGATAACAATCCATAAGTTTGTGATCGTTCCAAGAGGAATATCCCCAGTAATGTATTCGACCCCCAGTAAATCTCCTCCGAAATTAATAAAAAGCAAAGTAAAAAACGTCAGCATACGAATTACATGTGACAATATGCTGGCAAATGACTGGAGAGTTGGATTAGCTTGAGCAAACGCTATCGTTCCCGGATCTATCCAAGTAAGTAATCCAAAAAACAGGAAGGCAAGACCAATATTTTTGAGAGAAAAAAACCTTTTCATAGCATGCTTAAATCTCGTTATTATACCACAAAAAAGAGTCTAAAACAAGGCTGAATTAATGAATAATACAGGGTTTTATTCTTTCTTATCGAAGGGAAATTTTTTTATGCTGGAGGTGGTGTGGTCTGATTACCAAAATCTTCTGGAGCTGCTCCAAAGGTCATAGCGGTTACTTTATAGTTTTTGGATACTCGTAAGAGATTTCTTCCCTTCATTGTAGCATCTTTATTTTTTGTTTGATTTTTTAGGTCTACTTTATAGAGAGCAAAGGTATTGCCAAGTCCGTATTTTTTTCGAGAAAAGACCAATTTAGATGGATTAGGTTCTCCTTCTATAGTTCCAATAAAGAGAAATTTATCTTTGGTAAATAGAGATGGCACTTCCCGCCGTAGGTCGTTCAAGCTATTGATCCATCCGGTTCCCCAACCGGTTTTGATATTGGAAATGGTAAATGATCCATGATTGGTAGTGACATGAATAGTTTCAGCACTTTCTTTATGAATTCTGCGTTTGAGTGATTCAAAATTAGCAGCAAGTTTCGAGGGACGTTCAATGTCTGCTCGATCAAAACCTCTGAAGTATTCTGACTGATTGAGAGTACTCCAAAAGGCGCTGGCAACACCAGCGATACTTCCATTTAATGCATTTCTGAAAGGACCAGTAGAAAGATGGTGAAAAAAATCTTGAGCAGCAGCGTTTTTTTTACTTCTCCCTTTATTGAATAACCTTCGAGCATTAAATTGAGCCATAACTTTTTTCTTAGCGTTTTTAGTTATGACTTTGCTATCTACTAAAAGGGCTAGTAGAGCTCGTACATGCTTGGGATTTTTTTTCTTTTTGTCTAAAAGGGTATGTATTTTCTTTTTGTTATGTCTGGAAATAATGTCTTTATTTTTGTCTTCTTTTTTTTCTTTTTGCTCTTTTCTCCATTTGTTCCAAGAGGTTGTTGCTGCTGTTAATCCTGTTATTGCACTTGCGATCATGGCAAAGACTGCCAAAATGTCTCCCAGTCCATTCCCTTCTAAAAAACCACCAATTCCTTTGCGTTCAACTTTGGCAAAGTCCTTGGTAATAGTATTTTGAAACATGCTTTCAAGTTTCTTTTCTGTAAAAGAAACTGGTACATTTATACCTGACTGTCTCATCTCCCTCATTCCTTTATTACTTGCTCTCGTATCGAGAAATACTTTTTCAAACTTTTGATATTCTTCTTCATTTTCTGTGGATAAAAAGTGATCCATAGTTCTCCCTACATAAGCCGTAATCATTGCTTGTCTCATTTGATTGACAGTTTTTTGATTCCATTCTCCGGATCTTATGTATTCAAAGTAAAGATGATCGTACTCTTCAGGATCTAGAGTTATGTCTGAATCAAAAACTTGTGCTGAGAATTCTGCAGCTTGAGCTATTTCTGCAGGGGTGAGTTTCTCTTTTCCTTTTATTAACTTCAGATACCATCCTTTCATTTCATCTGGTACAAACTTTTCTGTGGTCTGATCGAGTTCATAAAAATTCTGAGTTAAGTGCATTTGTCCTCGAGTCGATTCTCTGTTTCCATCAAAAAGACGTTTAGGATTTTCCCAGATATAGTCTTCTCGAGAGAAAGACATCCAAAAGTTATACCAAGCACCTCCTAGAGTGCGACCGAATTTTCCAGTTAATTTCAGCCCTTCTTCTGCAGCGGTAAAAACAGGAACAGCTACTTTAGGAAAAGCTCCTAAGGCTCCTGTAATACCTGCCGCTATGAAAAATGTTTTGGGAGTGACATTGTCTTTGAAAATAGAGGCATATCCCCCAACCAGACCGAGCCAAGCCCCATCTGGATCAAATTCACTCGGTGCTTCTTGATAAGCCGTTTTAATATTTTCTCCGCTTTGTTTTATATTTTGCCATCCTGATTTAAAACTATTTCCCACCATCTGCGAAAAAGTTGGATCTACGTGTTCTTCTACCTTTTTTTCAACTGCTTCTTCTAATTTTCTCAGGTCTTCTTGAAATTCCTTGTCATTCTGCCAGATAGAAAGATCACTTTGGAATAATTGCTCTTTTTCTTGGTCTGTCTGTGAAGACATATATTGTTGAAGGAAAAGACGAAAGCTTTCTGGTTCTAGGTTGATACTATTTTGTATGGTCTCATCAATATCATTTTGTATGGCGGTAAAAACTTCATTAAGGGTATTGATTCTTCTGCGTTCTAAAAATTGAGTTCTTAATTCCCTCATTTTAACCAAGGATTCTTGAGCTGTTTCTGCTTCTTCTAAGCTTGATTGAACCATACTCGTTGTTACAACTTCATAGTTGCTTTCTTCTTGGTTTTTTTCGCTATTGTTTGTTGGATATTGATAAACTTTTTTTTGATCTCCCATGAAATTATAGTTTTAAGGCTCTGATCCAAAGGTCGAGCAAACTTTCTTTTTTCTCGGTAAGCTCTGGTAGATTAGTCTTAGCAAGATATTTCCTGAGTGTTTGTGGTTTTTGATTTCCCATTTGTAAAGAGAGTTTTCGGTCTCTTCGTTTATCTATGATTTGGAAATGGATGATTGACGCAGTTTCATTATAAACAAACCAATATCCTTCAAACTCCTTGAGGGGGTATATTTGGTTATCAACTACAAGCGCTTTGGGAAATATCTGAACTTGATGCATTGACTCACCTTTTCGATGTGTCCAAAAATAAGCTGCTGCTGCTAAAAAGAAAGTGAAAGCCATAAACCAATCACTCCCTGAATGCCCTCCCCAAAGAAGCACTGCTATAGCGCTCCCAAAAACGATAAGAGAAAAAATAAAAATCCATACCCAACCGCGAGTGTGAGGATGGTAATCATATGCTTCCCAGGAAAAAATATTAGGGACCATATGGAGGTTTTCTGTGACTTCTTCTGGTTTCTTTTTGGATTTTGACCTCATCTTTTCATTATACATCAAAAAAGGCTTTTATTCAAGCGATATTCGTTATTTTGATGTGATATAATTTTTTAATTTTCTAATTGTGTTTTTCGACGAATTAATTTTTGATTCAGATCGAGTCCGGTAAAGGTACAACTTTCGTCAATAACGGTATTAGAAATGTGACAATTTTCTAAACGTGTTCCTGGATAAATAATACTATCGGTTATACGACAGTTTTTAATGGTACAACCATTTCCGATAAATACTTTTCCAGAAAAACGATTACTGCTTTGCTTTATATTTTTTCCGAAATGAATTGGCTTTCTTTGCAGATTTCTATGAGCTGCTAAATACGTCTCAAAACTTCCTACGTCAAACCAGCTTCCGGATATCATTTCTGCTAAAACGGTTTTTTGATGATGAAGAAACTCCGTAAATATCGATCCCAAGGCATCAGGAGATTTTTGAGCAAAGTTATGCAGGATGGGAAGTAGCTCTCTTCCTATACCTAAAAAACCGGTGGCTACTAGTTTTGAAGGAGGATTCTCAGGTTTTTCTACGAAATTTTTAACGCGAAAGCAGGTTTTGCTTTGTACTGGTTTCGTTTCAATTTCAACTACCCCAAACTTTCGAGCTTCATGAAGTGATTCTACTTCTCTTACGGCAAGTTTTGCCGTATCTTCTTCAGGAAAAAGCTGTTCAACTTTGAGATTTGGTAAGAGATTATCTCCGGCAAAAACAAGTATATTTTCTTTGATATTTTCTGATTTTACAAAAGCAGAAATTGAACCGAGAGCTCCAATTTTTTCTCCATCAGAAAAGGCATCTTCGCAGAAAACTTGAGTGTTTTTTCGTGTTAGTTTTTTGACTTCCTGATGAAAATCAGCTTCAAATCTCTTATTTGTGAGAATGAAAATTTCAAATGATTCAGGAATTTTTTCCAAAATATGAGCCAGAATTGTTTTTCCGTTTAAAAGTAGTAAAGGTTTTGCTCGTTTTTCTGTAAGAGGCCAAAGTCTTGTGGCAAACCCTCCAGCTAAAATAAGGACTTTCATGATATAATCATACTTTGTGATTCTGACTTGTCTACCTTCTCATTTCGCCAGTTGATCCTGGAGCTACTGAAAAAGCTTATCAATATCTGTTTTTATATTTTTTGTTATTTCAATCATAAAAGGAAGTTTAATTCTCTCGCCAGAAATCATAATCTCAACAGGTGATCCTTTTTTTCCTACTTTTTTTTCCTGAAGAAATACTTTTAAAGCGGCTACTTTTTCTCGAGGAGTTTTGTCAGGAATGTTTATTAGAAAAGGTTCTTTCTGTTTTTTTTCTGACAGGACAATATCATCGAGATTACCTGCTTTGATTTCATCGATAATGATAGTGAGTTCTCCATTCCTTTCATCAATCTTGCCTCTCACTCGGATAAAACTGTCGATAACTAGCGCACTTTTGTTTATTTTTTCATATATCTGAGGAAAGATAGCTCCTTCTATTTTTCCAGAAGTATCTTCTATTTCGACAATAGCCATAGGTTTTCCTTTTTTCGTTATAATATTACGTACAGATGTTACGATGCCATGGATGGTCCTCTTTTGCTCTTTATCTTCTTCTTCAGAGAGTTGTCCAATGAGTTTTCCGTATCGTTTGAAATATTCTCCAAGTCCTTTGAGAGGATGATCTGATACAAAAAGTCCTAGGCTATCTCGTTCCCACTGAAGAATATCTTTTTTATCGGCTACTGAATCTTTCAAGGTAAATTCGATCGCACCACTGTCTATCCCGCCAAAAAGCCCCATTTGTCCGGCTTCAGTCTTGGTTTGGTGTTCTTTGGCAAACTTTGCTAAGTCATCTAACGAATCAACAATGGCTTTACGATCGCCAAACTCATCAAAGGCACCAGAAAAAGCAAGGGCTTCAAGTGTCTTTTTGTTGAGAAGTTTGATTGGAACTCGACGGGCAAAGTCCTGGAGCGATTTATAGGAGCCGTTTTGTTTGCGTTCTTGGATAATTTGGTTGACGGGATCTTCCCCTAAACCTTTTATGGCAATAAGACCAAATCGAATTTTTTGTTTGGGTTCTGATACATCTTTCAGAGAGGTTTGTTCTTGAGAGTTTGGATGCCTGATAATAGTAAAATAAGCGCCTGATTGATTAATAGATGGAGGGAGAACTTCGATACCCATGTTTTGACATTCATTCATTTCAAGAACAATCCGGTCGGTGTTATGGCGATCTGTAGTCATCATGGCGGACATGAATTCTACGGGGTAGTTGGCTCGTAAATAAGCTGTTTCGTACGCAATTCTGGCATAGCAGACTGCATGAGATCGATTAAACCCATAGCCAGCAAATGGAACGACCACCTCATCAAACATCTTGATAGCAAGTTTTTCATCAAAACCATTTTTGATGGCTCCATTGATAAATTTTTGTCTTTGTTCTCCGAGTATGGAGATAATTTTTTTTCCGATGGCTTTCCTCAAAATATCAGCCTCTCCAAGAGTGAATCCTGAGAAAACTTGTGCAATTTTCATGACTTGTTCTTGGTAGACAGCAATACCGTAAGTTTTTTGTAAAATCGGTTTGAGTATTTTGTGAGCGTAGCGAACTTTTTTAGGATTATGCTTTCCACGAATATAAATCGGGATGTACTCCATAGGACCAGGACGATAGAGAGCATTCATAGCGACTAAATCTTCAAATTCAGTCGGACGAAGATCTCGTAAGTATCGACGCATTCCTGATGATTCAAATTGAAATACTCCCGTAGTTTCTCCTCGAGAAAGCATTTCGAATGTTTTTGTGTCATCAATAGGAATTGTGTTTAAATCCAAGTCTTGGTTCGTGGTAGATTTTATGTGAACAAGTGTTTTTTCTAGGACTGATAAGTTTTTTAGTCCTAAGAAGTCCATTTTAAGAAGTCCAAGATGTTCAAGTTGTTGATAAGGAAATTGTGTGATTTTAACTTGATCTGAAGTAGGTGCCCATTGTAGAGGAGTAGATTGAGTCAGATCATCTCGACCGATAATCACTGCACAAGCATGAACGGAAACATGGCGGACGCAACCTTCTAGTTTTTGAGCAATGCTAAAGACTTTTTTCAGATATGATTTCGTGTCAATGAGGGTTTTGAAGTCTGGGATTTTAGGAGCATTTTCCAGCATAAATCCTGGCTTGTTGGGAAGAATTTTGGTAAATGCATTCATTTCAGAAAAGGGAACCCCTAATGCTCTTCCCACATCTTTGAGGGCAGCTTTCGCACTCAAAGTTCCAAAAGTACAAACTTTGGAAACTTTTTCAGCTCCATATTTTTCTATGACATATTGAAAGACTTCTTCTCGTCTTTCATCTGAAAAATCAATATCAATATCAGGCATAGAAATTCTTTCTGGATTGAGAAATCGTTCGAAGAGAAGTTCATACTTGATGGGGTCAATATTTGTAATGCCAAGAAGGTATGCCACAATCGAACCAGCTGCACTTCCCCGCCCTGGTCCGACTGCGATCTCGTTTTTGCGAGCAAAATTTATTAAGTCAGCTACGATAAGGAAATAGGCTTCAAAACCCATTTTGCCAATAATAGAAAGTTCATACTCAAGCCTTTCTTTGATTTCCGAAACAGAACTCTTTCCATATCGCTTTGGAATATTTTCTTCACAAAGCTTTCTGAGTTGGCTTGCTTCCGTTTCTCCGTTTGGTACTTTAAATTGAGGAAGAAGATTTTGATTGAACTCTAGTTTAAAATCTATCGTTTCGGCTATGGATAAGGTGTTTTGACGAGCTTCTTCTAATACGGATTCATCAAAATAATGAAGTTCTTTACACATTTCTTCAAAACTTTTAAAAAAACTTCCTGTGATAGGTGATTTAAAATGATGGTCTGTGAGTGTTTGACTTGTACTGATGCAATATAAAATGTTTGTAGCTTCTTCGTTTTCTTCAGTGGTAAAATGAGCGTCTGAAGTGATAATCATTTTTTGATTATGGTTTTTTGCTAATTGGTATTTGAATTGATTTACTTCCTTTTGATCTGGACTGGTATTTGCAATAAGTTCGATATACAGATTATCTTTAAAGAGATTTTGAAGACGGTTGAAATATTCGATAGCTTTAGACTCCCCTCTTTCAAAGAATATTTTTCCTATACTTCCTTTTACTCCTCCGGTTAAAACAATTAAGCCTTCTTTGTATTTTTCAAGTAATTCAAAGTCAATTCGTGGACGATTGGAATAGGAGTAAATTCCTTCTAGGTAACCATGAGAAACCAATTTAAGTAGGTTTTGATATCCTTGTTTATTTCTTGCAAGAACGACAATATACCCCTCTTGTCCATCGATGCCCATACGTTGTTCAAATCGAGAATCTTGGGCTATGAACATTTCCGCCCCTAAGATAGGTTTTACTTTCCCATTCTTCTCAGCTTGTTCGTAGAAATCAACTAAGCCGTATCCTGCCCCACTATCAGTTAGTGCTACTGCCGGGCAGCCTAGAGAAGCAGCTTTTGTTATAATGTCTTTTGGACTTGCTGAAGCGTGAAGCAATGAATAAAAGGAGTGAGTATGAAGGTTCACAAAAGGCTTTCCCATTATCCTTATTATTCATGATCAGAGCTAAATGATCAACAGATTCATATTGAAACTTTCGTGTAATATGGATATTTTTAAGCTATTTTTTACTCACTTTTATATCCGTTGGCGGTAAGTATAGCGCTGAGTTGTTCTGGATCTTCTGAATATTCTAAAGCAATATCCTTAGAAATTGTTCCTTCAATTACGAGTCCTGCAAGAGATTGTTCAAATTGTACCATGTATCCTGAAGAGTCAGTCTGCAAAACATTTGGAATCTGGAAGATTTTGTTTTGTCTGATGTAGTTTTGAATAGCGTAATTACTGGTCAGAACTTCGTAGGCAAGAACAAGACCTTCTCCATCAGTTGTAGGAACTAGTCTTTGAGAAACGATAAGTTTTAATGTTGTGGCCAATTGCGATCTGATTTGATCTTGTTTGTCAGCCGGAAATACGTCGATGATACGAGTAATGGTCTGAGGACCATCATTTGTATGAAGTGTAGAGAATACTGTATGCCCAGTTTCTGCCATGGTGAGAGCCGAAGAAATAGTTTCCAAATTCCTCATTTCTCCGACCATCAAAACGTCTGGATCCTCTCTGAGTGAAGACTCAATTCCAAAAGTAAAATCTATAACATCTCGTCCAACTTCTCGTTGTTGTACGATACCTTTTCCACTAGGAAGGACATATTCGATTGGATCTTCGATTGTAATAATATGCTCTGTTTTGTTTCGCATTCTCTCCTGAAGAATAGAGGCAAGCGTAGTAGTCTTTCCTTGTCCTGTTGGTCCAACGACTAAAATTAAACCTTGTTGGGTTTTCATGACGCGATCATAGAGAAATTGTGGAAATCCAATTTCAGATAATTCTCGAATTTTTTTCGGAATGACTCGGAATGAAATGGACAGTCCATATTGTTGATAAAAAGCGTTTCCTCTCAGACGCAATCCACTTTTCATTACCGCTAAAAAGTCCACTTGTCTTCGTTCTTTAAGAATTTGTTTTTGTCTTTCATGGAGTAACTTGTCAGCCAAAGCCTCAATGTCTTCTACTTTAAGCTTTTCTTCTCCCATAGGCATCATTTGTTTGTTGATACGTATAAAAACGGGCATATCAACGGAAAAATGTACATCTGATGCGTCTTTTTCCTCAGCGTAAGCGATTACTTTTTCAAAATCCATCTGTTTATTTTAACATACAAAGAAAAAAAAAGCAAAAACAATCTTAACTTTCTTTTTAGCTTTTCTAATTCTCAAGATATTTTTATTGGGTCTTTCATTTATACACTCTATTATTATTTCTCTTTTCAAAATACCTTTTTTCTGTAGTATGCTCCATGCTTCCTCTGTAAAACATCTCTATGCTTCAAAAAGTCTTTCAGTCTGTATTTGGTAGCTATAATGAAAAGCAACTCAAGTCCTTACAGCCTTTGGTAGATAAAATCCATCACCATGAGTCACAGTTTGAAAATTTGAGTGACGAGGATTTAAAGGCAAAGTTTTCAGAATGGCGTGATATCCTCTCTCAAGATCCAGTTAAGGTAGATGAATATTTAGTAGAAGTTTTTGCTGCGGTAAAGACTGTAGCTAAACGTTTAGCAGGAAAGTCTTTTGAGGTAAGAGAAAAAGATCAAATTTGGAATATGGTGCCTTATGATGTTCAGCTTATCGGTGGTATGGTGCTGCATCAGGGAAAAATAGCAGAAATGAAGACTGGTGAAGGAAAAACATTGGTCTGTACATTACCAGTAGTACTTAACGCTTTAACAGGAAAAGGGGTGCATGTAGTAACAGTAAATGATTATTTGGCACAACGAGATAGTGAATGGATGCGTCCTTTATATGAATTTTGCGGTCTGAGTGTTGGGGTGATTATAAATGGAAAAACAAACACTGAACGGAGAGAAGCGTACTCGTGTGATATTACTTATGGAACGAATAATGAGTTTGGGTTTGATTATTTACGGGATAATATGACTCAGGATAAAGATGATTTAGTACAGCGAGACTTGCATTATACCATTGTTGATGAAGTGGATTCTATCTTAATCGATGAAGCTCGAACTCCCTTGATCATTTCAGCTCCGGCGGAAGAATCGACAGAAAAGTATAGTCATTATGCACGTTTAATTCCTCAGCTTGTAGAAAATGAGGACTATAATATTGATTTGAAACTCAAAACTGCAACTTTGAGCGAAAAAGGAGTGGCTAAACTCGAAAAACTTTTAAAGGTTGATAATATTTTTACAGAAAGTGGATTTGATGAGGTTCATCACATTGAAAATGCTTTGAAGGCGAAGGTTATTTTTGAAAAAGATCGTGATTATGTGGTTAGAGATGGACAGGTCATTATTGTCGATGAATTTACCGGACGTCTCATGCCTGGTCGTCGTTACTCTGATGGTCTTCATCAGTCTTTAGAGGCAAAAGAGTCTGTAGAGATTCAACGAGAATCAAAAACTTTGGCGACTATCACCTTTCAAAATTATTTTCGGCTGTATGAAAAACTTGCTGGTATGACCGGAACAGCAGAAACTGAGGCCGAAGAGTTTGCCAAGATTTATAAGCTCGACACGATTGTAATTCCGACGAATAAGCCTATTACTCGTCAGGATTTACCAGATAAAATTTTCAAAAATGAACGCGGAAAATTTTTGGCCTTAGCTAAAGAAGCTAAACAATTGCATGAAAAAGGACAACCTGTTCTTATCGGAACAATTAATATTGATAAGTCTGAGGTGTTGTCACAGCTTTTGAAAAAAGAAGGGATTCGCCACGAAGTGCTCAATGCCAAACAGCATGAACGAGAAGCTGATATTGTCGCCAATGCTGGTCAACGTGGAGCTGTTACGATTGCTACAAATATGGCAGGGCGAGGAACGGATATTAAACTCGGCGAAGGTGTGATTGATGTGGGTGGTCTTGCTATTTTGGGAACAGAACGACATGAATCAAGACGGATTGATAATCAGTTGCGAGGACGGGCGGGGCGTCAAGGAGATCCAGGATTTTCTCAATTTTATATCTCGATGACCGATGATTTAATGCGTCGATTTGGTGGAGAACGAATGTCGATGTTGATGGAACGTCTCAATATGCCAGAGGATGAAGCAATTGAGAATAAAATAATTTCACGTTCGGTAGAAAATGCTCAGAAGAAAATTGAAGGTTTTCACTTTGATTCTCGAAAACATGTCGTACAGTACGATGATGTTATGAATATTCATAGAGAAAAAATGTATGGACGGAGACGTCAAATCCTTTTTGCTGATTCTCTTTTGGAAGATATTGAAGCAATGATTAAAGAATTAGTAACAGGCATTGTTCTTGTGCATGCTCCAAGTGATGAAGATGATGGCGCATGGAATCGTTCAGAAATACTGGAAAGTATGAATGCTCTTCATATTTCGAGTACAAGTCCTTTAACGCTTGATGAATTAGAAGGGTTTACTCAAAGGGATGATATGACTGAGAATCTGCAGAATTATCTTTTGAATGGATGGGAAGAAAAAAAGAAAGCCGTTGAAGCTGAAGATGAAGAAGGTTTACTTGATCGAATGACAAAATTTGTCGTACTTCGTTCAATCGATGAGTTGTGGCTCAATCACATTAATGAAATGACGCATCTGCGTGATAGAGTGGCTTTGTCCGGATATGCTCAAAAAGATCCGGTTATGGAGTACAAACGTGAAGCTTTTGAAATGTTTAAAACTTTGTTAAAGACCATTAATCAAACAGTAGTACAAAATTTGTTTCGAGTGGAATACCGTCGCTCAACTCCGATGGTAAAAGCGAGCTATTCTGATGCTGTTACCAATGCTCAACAGATCTTATCGACACTTCAAGGACAGTCACAAGCAAACAATACAAAACAACGATCATCAATGCAGAAAAATCGAGGATCAGAACCTCAGCTCAGTCGAAAACAGAGACGGGCCATGAATCGGAAGAAGAAATAAAGATTTATCTTTTTTAACATCCTGTTGATTCGTTTGCTTTTTTTGATGCATTATCTTTTAATGTTATTAGTCAAACAAACACAGACAAAATATTGTTCTTTTCAATTCAGGAGGAAATCTGATGACGAGCAAAACGAAGCTGCCGAAAATTATTGATCGCCAGAATGCTAATTATGTTCCCAAACCGACTGAAGTAGAAATTCAGGATTGGCGTGAATTTGAAGTACCATCTGAATGGTTTGTGAGTAATTTGTATTTTCAATCTCCTGCCCAGATACCAGAAGAGTATAAAAATCCCTACGTTAAACTGTTAACGAATGACAACATGTCCTCCGTCCAATTTTTCAGCTTACCGCAAGGTCTGGCTTATTTTGCGGTCAATCTTGGATATACTGATGCTGGGTGTGCTAGGTGTATTGAGTATGGAAAAAAGAGGTTGGTACGAAGACTGCAAACCTCTCCTCTTTTGTCAGGGAAACTCGATATTCCGCCAGAAGAAGAGGAACTTCCCTTTATTGCAGCACATGCAGAAAATCAAAAGTGGCTCTCTTTTACTGGGGGCAAAGAACTCTTTCCTTGGAAGAAGTTTGTGGATGATGGATCCTTCCAAGTCTGTTGTCTGGACCTAAATCCGGAAAGACCGTTTTTTGGAGTTTTGCCTGTGGACAATCAAGACCCTGCTATGATACGTTGTTTCGCTATTCCTCAGGAAATAGCGTATTACGGTTATACCCATCCTGGATACCAATTTGACTTTGTTAAACACTGGGCGAAGCGAGGCGAAGAAGGATTACGGCGGGGTGGACTTCCTTCTTTCATGGGTACTCATAAGCTTCTACAAGCGATGATCGATTTTTTCCTTGATTACAAGGCTCCACAAGCATCTCAGTCATGATCTGAACGATGGTGGTTGATTTTCAAATCAATGAGAGGCATCTCCCGTAAAGGTAGATATCTCTCATTTTTTTATGATATACTTCCATTTTTTCACTCCTCTTTTGGGGCACATGTCTTGTAAAAAGCACGATGAACATTTTGGCATGGGAGCTTTACAGAAATCTCGTCCAAACTGGATGAGTCGATGAGACAGACTCCCCCACTGGTCTTGGGAAATTTTTTTCATAAGGTCTTGTTCGACTTTTACAGGATTGATGTGTCGGGTGAGACCAACCCGTCGACTAATACGTCCGATGTGGGTATCAACGACGAATCCAATATTTTTTTTGAATAAATTCCACAGGATAACATTGGCGGTTTTTCTGCCAACTCCCTGAAGATTTATCAGATCGTGCATAGCGTCTGGTACTTTCCCATTATGTTTTAGTAAAAGCGTTTCTGCACATTTTTTTATATTTTTCGCTTTGTTTCGATAAAAACCGGTCGGTTTAATAATATTTTCCAATGCTTCTATGGGTTTTGCGACAAAACTTGGAAGGTCTGGAAATTCTTGAAAAAGCTTTGGTGTCACCATATTTACTCTTTTATCGGTACATTGAGCGGATAGTATAACGGCAAAGAGGAGTGTCCAAGGACGTTTTTCGTCCCAATGGAGATGGCATTTTTCTTTTGGATAATGGTTGATTATTTTTTGTGTGAATATATGGGGATTGATTGGCTTCATATCCATTTCTTTTTAGCGTACAATCTGTGTGTATGAAAAAGTTTTTTTGGATTTTTCTGCTCATTCCTTCTTTGACACAGGCCAGATTTGCCGATGAAGTGAATAAATTTTTGGATTTCTTTTTTCAGCCAAAAGCGTCTCAAAAAGAAATGATTCCTGAGGATAGAGAGCCTGTCATTCAGATTCCAGATATTGAGATTCCAGATAAACTTACTGATAAGGATCTTACGGAAATTCGTCAAAAAATTATGGTCGAAGAAGCTGAATTATCGAATTTTAAAAGTTCTCTAGATACTGCTCGGCAAGAGTTATGGCAAGCCCAAAATACAAAGCAATCTTTGGAAGATCAATTAAAGATACTTGATGAGGATATAAGCCTACAACAACAGAAGATAGAAAAATTAACGGAACAACAGCGTTCTTGGCAGGATAGACTTGAACAATTGACTAAAGAAAAATCAGAACTTAAGGCTTTGATCAGAATTGCTCAAGATGATCTAGAAGAAACGGTTATTACTCAATCGGTTCGTGATGAAAGTTTGAGCCAGGATCAGAACTTATCAGTCCTAAAATGGCTTTTTTCGAAACAAACTATGAGTCATCTCCTAGAAGAACAATGGGTACGAGATCAGAAAAAAAAGGAGAAAAAACAGATGGTTCGTTCGTTAGATAAAGCGCAGCAGTCTCTAGAGGCCAAAGAACGCCATGCGGCACTTCTTTTTCATCGCATTCAAGAATTGAATATGTCTTTGATGGATAATAATACTATTATTAGACATTTAGCTGATGGGAAAGCTCGATTGCGAGCCAGACTTGAATTTTCAGAGGGAAAGCTTCAGAAAGAGATAGATAATTGGAGTCGAGAACATACGGAAAGTCTTGCCTATTTACAAAATTTACGTTCAGCCTTGGGAAACATAGAAGAAAAATTACAAGAATCAGATGAATCAAAGAATGATGCAAATTTCACTCCTCTTTTTGATTTTCCACTCTCTATACCGATTAAAGTATCAGCTCGATTTCAAGATCCTGAATATAAAAAAGAGTTTGGAAAGGATCATAACGGCGTTGATTTTGTGGCTCCGCAAGGAACTGATATCATTGCTCCTTCTGATGGTATGGTTCGTAAGGTTGTTCATAATGGTTATGGATACTCTTATTTTGTCTTAGAGCACGATAAAGACCTTTATACAGTTTACGGTCATGTGTCAGATATTTTTGTGAATGAGGGGCAGCAAGTTGAAAAAGGGAAACTAATTGGAAAGACAGGAGGCACTCCTGGAACGCTAGGAGCTGGTTTTTTTACAGCAGGACCCCATCTACACTTTGAAGTCTTTTCTGGAGGAAAGTTTGTAAATCCATTTGCGTTTTTGCCAACTATTAAAGAATAAGTTTTGAGAGTTATAAAAAAACCTCTTTTTTGAGAGGCTTTCTTATTTCTAAAGTATTTATCAAATTATAGATCTAAATCTTTTACTTCATCTGGAAGCTTTAAGTAGGGAGATGTAAATCGATCTCCTGCTTTTCTTTGTATTGTTTTTTGATTTCCAGCTCCCACATCAGCATATCTATTTTGAAATCGGTTTTTTTGCTCTTCTCTAACGAGAGCGATGGTATCGACGGGTTGCTTCCAGAAGATGGTTTTGAGGAAGTCTGTACTGACCTTATGTCTATGATCAGCATAGACAAGGTTTTCAAGAAGTCTTTCTCGAGTATAACAATCATTTCTTTGTTCAATGTAGTAACAAATAGCAGCTTCTCTATATACTTGTCTAGCACTTGGTCGATGATACGAAGCTGGTGAATATGATCCACTATATCCGTATGGATCCATAGGACCTTCTCTCACCATGTCATTTGGTTGATCATTTACATGCGCATCTTTTTTTCCTTCGTTGAGTCTTGATCTTTGATTAAAAACATTTTTATCCTCTCCGGTGAGCATTTTTTCTCGGTAGATTCTCATAACCCGTTGGAGGACGGCTTGATTATAAGCCTGCATAATTTTTCCTTTGTTATTAAAGCTCTCAGGGTTTGAATCTGGAGTAGGAGCGAATGCATGAGTCTCTAAGCTTATAAAGGCTAATGCGACTATTACTAGAAACGATGTAAATCGTGCTGTTTTCATTGTATTTTGATTAAATGATTTAACTATGTGCCTAAAGTTTAACAAGTTTAAAAATAGGCGCCAAATTTTTTAGGACTTTTTTTGAGTTTTTTCAGATATCAAAGTCATTTTTCAAACTTGTGTCATCGTGAAGTCCGTAGTCATCTCCAAAATTCGTATCGACATTCAGAAAATCCGTTCCATAATTTTTATATATCCAAGCATATACAAGCTCAATAACACGATTTCCAAAAGCCATACTTCCTATAAAGAAGGGAAATGATATAAAGAAGAGCGTGATCGTATCTATGTCTGAAAAGACTGTTACTAGAAAAGTAAATAATATGATTCCAAACAAATTTCCGTAAAGGTTTACCATTAAATATTTTGATTGATGAATGGATTGGATGACTGATAAGGTAAAAAACACTGAAATGACAATATGAAGAATACTGCTAATAGCAATCCCCTGCGCTCCAAACACTACGTTAGTTGAAAAATAGAGAGGTAAAAAGAAGATAAGTAAAGTTAGATTTCCAAAGAATACATGGGTGAGTGATGTTGAACGTCTTGAAAATTCTTCTTGAACTACAGTACTGAGGAAAGCATAAGTCAGGTTTGCCGCTAGGGTGGAGAGGAAAATAGCTAGAGTTATAATAATAAGGAAGAGTGGATGAGTCTGGACTTCATTGACTTTTACTCCCAATTGATCAGGAGCTCCCTCTGGGGGGATTAAAACATCTCCAATGATTTTCCAAGTGGAGAATAAGATAATACCAAGAACTATCATTCCTACAAAGCCTGCTCCAAACCCAACAATAAATCGGGAAAAGAGGGATGATATATTTAAGCTTTTTTCTTCTGTATTTGTTTTCATTTTGGTTTTTAGTGTTTTTATTATCGAAGAAAAACAGAGGTTTTTCAAATTTTTTTCCGAACTGGCTTCGTCTGTGATTTTCGCCATGCGTCTATTTCAGCATGGTGACCGGAAAGAAGTACTTCGGGAACTGGTTTGTCGCGAAATACAGCAGGTCTTGTGTAATGAGGATACTCTAATTCTCTATTTAATGGTGCTGAAAAACTTTCTTCCTCAGAACTTTTTTGCTCTCCCAAGACCCCTGGAATGAGTCTACTCATAGCATCGATGAGTATTTGTGCAGGTAATTCTCCGCCAGTGAGAACGAAGTTTCCGATTGAAATTTCTCTGTCTACAAGATTTTCTCGAACTCTCTCATCAATGCCTTCATAATGTCCACAAAGGAGGATTATTCTTTTGTTTCTATATGTTTGAGCAAGCCCTTCTGTCATGATCTGATCTAACGTTTCTCCTTTAGGAGTAAGGAATATGACTGGAGCTTTATCTTTTTTGAGATTTTTTACGTATTCAATACTGTCAAATAGTGGTTGACACATCATAACCATTCCCGCCCCGCCCCCAAAGGGGACATCATCTACTTTTTTATGTTTATTGGTCGCAAAATCTCGTATATTAAACAAATTCACTTCGATTTTATTACTTTCTATAGCTCTTCCAATAATGGAAGTGGAGAGAAAGTTATTAAACATTTCCGGAAAGAGAGTTAGCACATCAAATCTCATATCGTGTAAATTGTCTTTGATAAGATTTACTTTGTCAATAAGGCTTGTACGCTCCTTTTACTCAAATTAATCTCCCATTAATATTTACATATAAAAACATTTTAATAATATTGGCTACTTATTTTTGAACAAAAAATTTGATTTCTCGGCTTCCAATCATCAAAATCTTGTTGTAAAGACTTTTTGTTTTTTCTTACGTAATTAAAATAAACATGAAAAAGAAACATTTCGGATTCTCTCTTATTGAGCTCTTGGTCGTTATTGTGATCATTGGTATTTTGTCGCTCATAGCGGCTGGAACTTTTCAGGGGTATTTCGGCAAAGCTCGTGATGCTCGAAGACAGGCTTTTGTATCAACAGCAGCTAATATTATTAAGTCAAAAGAGGCTACTGAATGGAGCAACACTAAGTATGTTCTTACTGCCGTTGAGCTCAAAGATGCTCTTAGAGAGAATGATGTAACTATTCCAACTGGAGAAGATCTTTGTTATTTTTATAGTTATAATGCAGGTACTGGTTCTCAAGCTTCTGACAATGAATTCTTTTTAGCTACTTGGTCTGAAGATGCGGAAAATGTTATAGTTGACGGAACAGCAGATGCTGTAGATGCCTTGAATGGCTTAACAAACGCTGTTTCAAATTTTGTCTGTGATACTTCTACGGCTCCGACTCCAACTGGGTATACTACTATTAAACTTGATGCTACTGCTAGTGCTACTGGTAGTTAGACAAGGGGTTTCGTGTACTTTTTAAAAAAGCTTTTTACTTAAAATTAGTAAGAAGCTTTTTTGTGTGCATTGACATTTTCTATGTTATAATTGAATATAGTCGCGATGTCACGACACTGGATTTGGTTACGAATAGGTCATATTGCCCTTGATGTAGTTGGGATCTATGGAGCTTTCTTGTTAGCTTATTTTGTACGAGTGGGTTTTTTGTTTTCTTCTGACTTTCCTTTTTCAGTTTTCGCAAGCTTAAGCGTGATTTCAACTGTAGCGTGGAGCATTTTTTTGATGTTGGTAAAATATTATAGATTACCACCACGTCACGGAGAGCGAGCTTGGTTTGATGTTCTTCTTATTTTTTTAGGAGGAGCTGTCGCGATTGGATTACTCATTGTAACTTATTTTTTCCCTCGTGAAATTTTATTTTCGAGACTCTTGGGAGTGTATGCATTTGTATTTGCGAGTGCATGGCTTCTTTTAACCCATTCTATCTTTCGTCAGATTTTGGCTTCTCAGAAGAAGAAAGAAAAAGATGTGTATCGCACACTAATCGTAGGAGCAAATAGAGTGTCAGAAAAAATTATTCAAGCGATTAAGACCAATAAGTTTGCCCCTTATAAAATCATTGGCGTAATTGATCCTTATGGCTTGGCGAAGAAAGTAAAAGGAGCACAACTTTTGGGAAAGCTTAATAAGTTAGAGTCTGTTTGTGAGAGAGAGAAAATCACAGCATTGATTCAGTGTGATGGGTTTGAACATACTTTGAATCTCATCTCTTTTTGCGAAGAAAAGAACATTAAGTTTCAGTTTGATCCAGCACTTCGTGGTATTTTTGAAGAAAATTTACGAATTCGAGATGTAGCGGGAGTGACGATGATTTCTTTTGTAAAAAGAGATTTTAACGATAAGCGCAGATATGTTTATAAAGGGATTGACTGGATATTGGAGCAAGTATTTGATGTTGATTGATTTTTTACTACATAAATGATCCACGTTCAAATATTTCTGTAAACTGATAGAAAGAGCTTACAATTGTTTTCGAACCAGCCAAATATAGATACAAGAGCTAAAGCAAAGAAGTGCCATTAGGAAAAACATAGCTTTAAATCCGAAATACGTCACAAAAAAACCACCAGCAATCGCTCCAAAAGCTGATGTAAAGTAGTCCATAGATTCCCAAACGCCCCATTCAGTCGCATATTTTCCTCTATCTAAATGTTTTGAGTATAGAGCATCAAAAATAGGTGCATAGACTGCTTCTCCCAAACCAATAATAACTTGGACAAGTAGAAGTACTATTAGAGACTCTACAAACATATAAAGCAAAAAACCTAATCCCATTAGAAAATACCCTAACAGCAGTATGAACTTATTTTCTTTTACAGAATCACCGAACTTTCCTGATACAACAACAGTAATTCCTGCTGCAAAGGCAAAGACTGCTCCAGCAATACTAGCGTCTAGTAAATCACCTCCTATTTCTTTCACAAATAAAGCGTAAATAGGTCCGAGCATTGCCCCAGCTAATAAAATAAAAGCATTCGTCATCAAGAGAATCTTGAGCGACGAATTAAATGTTTTGTTTTTCATATGGTCTTAAATATCCAAGTCTTTGACGTCTGCGGCGTGGGTTTGGATAAACTTTTTGCGAGGAGGAACATCGCTTCCCATTAGTACCTTGAAAATATGATCTGCCTTTTCAGCATCTTCAACTGTAACTCGAGCAAGGGTTCGTGTATTTGGGTCCATGGTAGTTTCCCAAAGTTGTTCAGGGTTCATTTCTCCTAGCCCTTTATATCGCTGAATATTATCACCTTTTACATCATATTCTTTTTGAATTTTTTCTTTTTCATTGTCTGTCATGGCATACCAGACTTGTTTTCCTTTCTGGAGCTTATAGAGCGGTGGTTGGGCAATATAAATATTGCCATTGAGAACAAGTGCTTTGAAATGTCGATAGAGTAATGTCAAAAGAAGCGTTCGAATATGAGCCCCATCAACATCAGCGTCCGTCATGATGACAACTTTTTGGTAGCGGAGTTTTTCAATTTCAAATGTTTCGCCGATAGCTGTTCCTAGAGCCACAACCAAGCTCTTGATTTCGTTGTTAGAAAGGATCTTATCAAGTCTGGCCTCTTCTGTATTGAGAACTTTTCCTCGAAGAGGAAGGATAGCCTGAGTGTAACGATCTCGTCCTTGTTTGGCTGATCCTCCAGCTGAATCCCCCTCTACGATAAAGAGCTCTGATTTATTGGGATCTTTAGAAGAGCAATCCGCTAATTTACCGGGGAGATTCATCCCATCAAGAGCTCCTTTACGGATTACGGTATCCCTTGCTGCTCGAGCAGCTAATCTAGCTCTTGTGGCGAGAGCACATTTACTGACAATAGCTTTAGCATCGTTGGGATTTTCGGCTAAAAACTCTCGTAATTTGTCTGAGGCGATTTTGTCGACAGCTCCTCTGACATGAGAATTTCCAAGTTTTGATTTCGTTTGTCCTTCAAATTGAGGTTCATGAACTTTAACGGAGATAATAGCTGTCAGTCCTTCTTTCACATCTTCATTGGTAAAATTTTGATCTTTCTCTTTCAGAAAACCACTATCTCTTCCGTATTTATTCAATGTTCTTGTGAGGGCAGTCATGAAACCAGTCAAGTGAGTTCCACCTTCAATAGTTTGAATGTTATTCGCAAAGGTAAAGATGCTTTCTCTAAATTCCTGGGTGTATTGGAGTGATATTTCAACAGCCGTATCTTCTTTTTCGTCTTCAAAGGTAATAATAGAACCAATTGATTCACGACCTTCATTTATGTGTTGCACAAATGAAGCAATACCTCCTTCAAAGTAGAATTGGCAAGCATTTTCTTTTCCTTCACGCTCATCAAAGAGCGTAATGGTGACTCCTTTCGTAAGGTAGGCTTGCTGGCGAATTCTTTTCTTGATAGTTTCAAACTGAAAATCTGTGGTTTCGAAAATTTTACCGTCTGGCCAAAATTGGACGGTAGTACCTGTCTTACTCGAATCTCCAATAGATTTGAGTGGTTCTTTGGGCTCTCCGGCTTCAAAGGCTACAAAGTGTTTTTTGCCTTCTCGTTCGACGGTTACTTCGGTACGAGATGAAAGAGCATTTACAACTGAAACTCCTACTCCATGCAATCCTCCAGAGACTTTATATCCCCCTCCACCGAATTTTCCACCAGCGTGAAGGATGGTAAGAACGGTTTCTACGGTAGAAATACCGGTTTGTTTATGTTTTTCGACAGGAATTCCTCGACCATCATCAGAAACAGATAAAGAGCCGTCTGTATGGATACGAAGCACAATATTTTGGCAATGTCCGGCCATGGCTTCGTCGATGGAATTATCTAAAACTTCCCAGATCAGGTGGTGAAGCCCCCTTTCGTCGGTAGATCCGATATACATTCCAGGACGTTTTCGAACTGGATCGAGTCCTTCGAGGACTTGTATGTGTTCAGCTTTATATTCGTTACTCATAGACAAAGAAATATCTGCTTTATTCTAGGGAAAACTTCACAGTGGGGCAAATAAATTTTAATAACATGATACTGGACATGGAATTGCAATGCGTTGCTTGTTTTTGCAGATAGTACAAGCCATGTTTACTGTTTCTTCTAATTCTTCGTATGTTTTCTTGGTTAATTGGAAACTTTGAGCCAAGTGATCTTGATATGTGCCTGAGTGATCTCCGGATAGTATAAAAAGTCCCGATTCGACAGGTATATCTTCATTATCGATAAAAGCATTTTTGAGAATCCAAAATTCGTATTCTTTTTCCCAAGTCTCGTGAAGAGTGCGAAAATCTCTTTTGGTAATGTCTTGTAACGCCCATTTGTTGGGATCATCAGAGAGATTTTTTAATGATTTTTGGAAAAAATCTCGTTCTACATCTAGGATGGAGTATTGAGAAGCTGTGAGTTGAGGAGTGATTTGTGTTACCGCCTCTTTCCAAGAAAAAGGGTTTAGTAAGGTGATAAATCCAAATAAAAATTCTTTCATCCTGCTTGGGGGCGAGTTATGAAGTCATCATAAATTTCTCGTATTTTCTGAGCTTGACTACGAAGCCATTCAAGATTGTTATTCCATTGAGCAAACGTATAGTCAAGATAGCTGGTTCCATCTACTCCAAAAGATTTATTTTCAACGATTTTTTCAATATTTCTTTGATCTTCAATGAAATTCTGAACACGCTGTTTTCTCTCTCTTTGGCATACCAAAGTTCTGTCTCCTGTCTCCAACCCTTCTCTGCGATCAGAATCTGTGAGTTCGTTGCATAAAGAAGCGTTGAGAATATCATTGATAATACCTTCATATTCTGGTCCTACGATTTCTTGAGCGACTAATTCGACTTCAGGGACGGTGGTATCTTGATTGGACTTTATTTGATAACTTCCTGATCCCGAGCTTTTTTGTGAGGTACCGCTGCTTTGGGGAAATTCCAGAAATTGTTTGGTCGTCACGCCATCAACTAAAGAGTATTGAGTGAGCCAGTTGGATAAAATATCATCAATACCAGCGATATTTCCTACGATTGAGAAAGCAAAATCACCGTAATCTTTTTTGTCCAAAGCGCCTTCTTTTTCTTCGTTTACAGCTTCCGGTCTTTGATCTTGCCAGAATTCCGGAGTGTAAATAAATGCGTTGGTTTGCTTGTATTCAAGGAAAGTTGGAGGATCTGGTCTCTGATCTTCGAATTTTTCTCCAAAAAAGAGATTATCTATCTCTTGAAGTATTGTAATAGTGTCTATTGGAGAATTTGATAAACTGTCGTCAGAAAAAAGATGGCGAAAGGTATTTCGACGACTGAGATTATTTTCTAGTCTTAGAAGTAGTCGTTCGTATCGACAAAGTTCCTGAAGTTTGGTTGCCGTTTCGAGAAACGGATCTTGTCCTCTTGTGGAAGCTTGAATTTTTCGTTTATCTGGAAAATCATCTTGAGGACGAATATCTGGAATAGTTAAATCTTTATCTGACAACTCTATAAATGGAACGTTGATATTACAAAATGTCTCAATTTCTTCTTGTGTGAAAGCTTCTCCTAAAAGCCCCAGATATTCTGTTACTCTACGAAGAACTTCGTCTTCATCTTCTTCATTGGCATCTTCATATATTTTTTTATAGACATCTGCTAGACCTGAAAAATCCAAAGGAGAAAAATTGTTTATTTTTTGAGGATAGAGTTCTACTCCAGCGTAAGATACTGGTACAAATAGAGTCAAAGTAAATAATAAAAAATATATTTTTTTCATACTTTATCCTGGCTTGGCAGCATTAATAAACTTGGTGGGATAGGTTTCAATGACATCACGAAATTCGACGAGTTTGTCTCGAATATCTTTCAAGTTTTCTTTTATGACCGTGGACCAAGCCCATAATCTGTAATTGTGTTCGAATTTTTGGTAGAACCAGAGAGTGTCCTGGAGGGCTTGTTTTGATTTCTCACTTTCGTGTTGGTAGCTGATTCTTTTTTGTGTAAAGATTTGCTGCCACTCATCAGGGCTTAGTGCTGCCGCACCAAACTCATTTCCAAATGAGACATCATCTCTCTGCTTCCCCCAGAGATATTTTTCATATCCACACCATTCGGCCAGCCACATCTCTGCAACTCTACAAGGAGAAAAGGCTGCTAAGACTGAACTATGAGGTTTTGTTTCTCCGCAACGTGTCTGGAGTCCTTTCGCTTCTTGTTGTTGTCTGGTATTTTGGAAAAGGTCTTCATCACACTGTTCTTGTGATAAGTCCCCTGCTTCTGGCAACACATCAGCTTTTTCATGGACAATAGCTCGAATATCCTGATTAATCGTATGGATGGATTGAGAAATAATGGAATTTGCTAAGCAGTTTCGGGTGTTATGATATTCATCGCTTACGTCTTTGACTGTACGGTCCAAATTATAATCGATGGTCGATGAACACATTTTGGTAATTGTATCTGGAAATGCTTCTCGAAAATCAGCTGGAAGTTTTATAGGGATTTTGGGAAGCTCTTGAAATTGTGCTTGAATAGAACCTCCTGGAGATAGCAAACTCCAAAGAAGAAATGAGGGAAAGAAAAAGACTTTTTTCACGTTTTTTATTCTAGGCTAGAGAGATAGATTTTCAATGTTTCTTCGGCAGCTTTATCCCAAGAAAATTGAGCTACTTGTTGCTGTCCTTTTTTGATCAGTTTTTTCTGCAAGTTTTCATCTATTAGCACGTTTATAATTTTTTCTGCCATATCGTCGATATTATGAGGATCAAAGTATTGCACAGCCTCTCCGCATACCTCTGGAATAGATGAAATACGAGAGGCAACTACTGGGGTATTACATTTCATAGCCTCTAATGGTGGCATGCCAAAGCCTTCGTAAAAACTAGGAAAAACGTATGCATTGGCTGCAGAATAGAGATTTACTAAGTCTTCAAATTCGACGAGTCCTACTAAACGAACTTTTTCGGTTAAGTTTAGCTTCTGAATCGTTTCCTGGACTTCTGGATAGTGCGGGTCTGGATTTCCGGTCATGACCAAATTTAAATTTTTTAATGAGGATGGTCCGTTGGTTTGATTGGCTTTTTGCAGTATCTGGTAAAAAGCTTTGATTAAACCAACTACGTTTTTATGTTCTCTCCAAACACCTGTATAGAGGATAAAGGTATCGCTTATATTAAATTTATCACGCACAGCTTGTTTGGCTATATCTGCTCCTTCATAAAATTCATCTCCAATGCCGTTCCATATTTTGGTGATTTTATTGTGATCAACGTGAAAAAGCTTTATGAGATCTTTTTTTGTATTTTCAGAGACGGAAATAATTTTGGTTGAATCTTGGACTGCTTTTTCCATTACTTTTTCGTAGGCTTTGCGGCGCCACCAAGTATTCATTTTTTTTCCAGGATAAAAGGAGATTGTGGTGTCATGGATGGTGGTAATAAACTTTTTTTTGTACAAAAGTGGAACATTGAAGTGAGTGAAATGTACTAAGTCACATTGTTCATGATTGAGAATACGTAAAAATTTTGTTTGTTCGGAAAAAGAATAGTGAGGAGCATCTACACACACACTTTTCACATCAGCATTGAAAGGGACAAATTGCGAAAACTCTGGCTCATTCATAAAAATGACCCATTGGATCGGAAGGTCTTTTCGTTCAAAAAACCTCCTAGTAAGTTCAAAATTATAGCGACCAATACCCGTAAAAGAGTCTGAGAACATACGAGCATCAATACCGACTTTCCACTTTTTTTGCATTGTCTGAATTCTAGCAGAGGAAAGCTACGAATAAAACTTCTCAAGCACTCTTTCATATTCAATTTCTGGGGCGGACGATGGGAATTGAACCCACGACCAACGGAACCACAACCCGTTGCTCTACCACTGAGCTACGTCCGCCGTATTAAGAGCTTGGCAAATATACAAAAGTATACGAAAAAATCAAAGACTCTCAATGTTTTTGTGTTTCATGAAAGACCATACTTTCTCTGAATATGGTTTTCTAAGGGTGAATGTTCGTTCTGCTCCACAAAAAAATTCTCCTAGGAGGATTGAATGAAATCTTTCTCCTATGACAAATGAGGCTTTTTGGAAAAGATTAAATAGTTGTGTTTGTGTTTGTGGAAAAGCTACTTTCCCTGGAAAGTCTTCAGGGACGTGTTGTGTATCTGATTTTTGGAAGGCTATAAATATATACTCTATCTCATTATTTGAATGAAATATTTGTTTTTCGATGAGTTTTTTTTGTATGTGGGAAAAACTCCATTCAGATAGGCTGTTTATAAGTATTAAATTCTCTTTTTGAAAATTTCTTTGTGGAAAATGTGAGGATAAAAATCGACTCACTCGATCTCCTTGGTTTTGCACATTTTTTCCGATTAATTGTTTTACAGCTATTTGAGAAGCTTCGTCCCGAACAGAAATGTTCCCTACTCGACTCAGGACGTATCGAGTAAGAATCCGACTCCCCCACCCTAGCTTCTGATCGATGCCTTGATGTTCAAAGCTAATACGAGCGTCTTTTAAAGTTTTCTGAGTCCACAGAAAAACAAGCCACCACAAAAAACACGCTCGAAACCTGATAGCAAAAAGTCCCCCGCCTGGAAAAATAACTTGATCTATTTGATTACGAAGATTAAATAATTTTTTGCGGTAGCTGGATGAGAAAAGGAATCGAATTGCGCTTCTGATTCCAGTGGGGAAAAAAGGCACTGTTTCGATTTTTTTTTCAACGAACTGGCTAGAGCTTTCTCCATCATTGGTCATGACAATTGAGTTTGGATAATTCTCTAGAGCTGATGAGAGGATAAGTTCATCTCCGATATTGCCTGCACCAAAGTTGCCAATGAGAAGTGTTTTTTTCATGCTCAATGTATTTCCTCGTTTGCATTCATTCTAATGCGGATATTATTCTATACAAGATATACAGGTATTCTTCTTACCTTAAATATTTATTTTTTTTCTGCACATGCTGGTCGTGGTTTTCTGAGAAATGAATCTGACCGGTTTTATCGTGAAGGTAATAATAATAAGGGTTTGCTTCTGGGTAAATGGCTGCTTTGATAGCTTCGATACCAGGATTGGAAATAGCGGTAGGAGGGAGTCCTCTTTTACGTCTGGTATTATACGGAGAATCGGTCTCAAAGTCTTCGGTATAAAGGGGACGGTTCCATTCATTCAGAGCAAATCGGGTTGTAGCATCGACTCCCAAGGGAATTCCTTCATCTAATCGTTTCCAAAGCACATCAGCAATCTGTGGCATTTCTTCGGGCGTGATAGCTTCTCTCTCGATCATAGAGGCCATTATGACGATTTGATCGAGGGTATATCCGGTTTGGGCGATATCTCTCTTTAGCGGAGTGATTTGGTTTTGGAAGGTATTATAGAGCCTGGTAATAAAGGATTTGGCAGAAAAGTTTTTTGGAGTGACATAATACGTGGAAGGGAAAAGATAGCCCTCCAAAGAAGATACTCGAAATCCCAGATCGCAGAAATTTGTACAATCCAAAAACTCTCCTGCATTAATCAGGCTTTTTCTGGCAAGTAAGTCATCGATTTGTGCGATAGTGAATCCTTCGGGGATTGTGATCCTAATTTCCGAGGTTTTTCCGTGTTGGAGGACTTCTGCGATTTCTGCGAAGGTGAGGTTTTTTTGGAGTACGTATTCTCCAGCTTGAAAACTTTCCGACAATTTATTCCACCGACTATAGAGACGAAAGACAAAGGCGTCTTGAATGAGACCATTTTCATCCAGCATCTCTGAGATTTTATCCAGATTAGACCCTCTGGGAATTTCAAAAGAGACTCTTACATCTGAATCAGAATTGGGACGATCCCAGTGAAGAAGTATTCGACCACCAAAATAGAGTCCTACAAATAAAATAACGAGGAGTATGAGTTTTTTCATGATTTATTGTCCTCCTCCAAGTCCCAAACCTCCCATGAGTGGTTTCATTTTCTCGGCGGCAACTGCTTGTGCCTTTTTGATGGCTTTATTGATAGCTTCGATGATGGATTTACTGAGTTTTTTTTGATCAGAGAGAATAGATTCATCCAAGAATTCTACAGATAGAATTTCTTGTTCGCCGTTGACGACGACTTTCACACTATTAACCTCTGCAGAAATGTGCGTTTTGGCAAGTTCTGCTTTCATTTTTTTTGCTTCCCGCTGAAGCTTATACATATCCCCCATTTGTCCGAAGAGTCCCATTGGTAATTTATTAAGGTATCGAGATTATAAAAAACTTTCCAAAACAGTCAAAACAAGTATACATGACTTACCTCTCTATCCCTTTTACTATATGGTCTTTCTTGATACAGATATCTTTGCAAAAATTATAGACCGAGAACTTCCGGCAGATATTATATATGAAAATGATAAGATTATTGCTTTTCAGGATATTAATCCCAAAGCCAAGACACATATTTTAATTGTACCGAAAGAGAATCTTATAACAGCAAAAGAGGTCACAAAAGAAAATACAGAGCTCTTTGGAGAGCTTTTTCTAGTTGCAAAAGAAGTAGCTCAAAAAATAGGTCTGGATGGCTACAAACTGCATATGAATGTCGATGAATCAGGCGGTCAAGTAGTACCGCATATCCACTTACATCTTTTGAGTCCGGATTTCAAGTCGGACTTATAGTTTACTTTTTGGCAACTGATTCATCTTTTTTTTCTTCTCCGTCACCGAACCAAGAATCCCACGTATCAGATACCCAATTCCCAAATTTTTTTAAATATCCTAATTCACGATTCATTTTATCTCCAATAGCTCCTCCTACGTCACCTTTTAGTGCTTTACCGTGCTCGCTTGTTGCCTTCTCCATTTCATCTCCTAAACTATCTAAAACACCTTTTTCCTGTTTAGTACTATCTTGTTCTGCAGTAGCATTTCTCTCTAGAGCGTCTGTATTTTGAACATCATTAAGTTTTGGCGTTCCTTTTTGCTCTTTTTTTGCTTCGACAGGTTCGGGTTGGTTGTTTGCTCTTTCTTGGAAAAGAAATTTATGATTTTCTGAAAGTTGAATGTATGGAAAATTTTTCATAATATGGGCTTATCTTTTTATTGTAACATGTTTTCTAGCTAATTTCAATAGCATTAATCACTCTTTTTTTTAAGCCAATCAGGAAGGTTTGTATCCTTTGTATTAATTTCTTTTTCCTTTTGCGCTGGTGGTTCTTTTTTTGAATTTTCTACAGGCTTATCTTGAATTTTTTCTGCTTCTCTGGTGGAAACTTCAAAAGGGATGTGTTTGGGGGCTTCAGGAGTTACAGTTTTGTGATTTTTTGATGGTGATTCTTCAGGTTGCACTTCTTTAATATCAGCTTCAAATCGCATCTTTTGCATTTCTACATCTGATGAAATGTGGAGTCTTTTTTTCTGAAATTGGAGAAGTAGTTTGAGTATTTCAAACTGTACTTCAACAAGCCCTTTTCCAGGAATAATAAAATTTAATCCATTGGAAACTATTTTTCCCGAACTGCCTAGGGTTTTATGAAGTTCATGAATATCTACAGCCGGAGAATCGGTACGGATTTCTATAACAGTATTGTCTCCAGTTTCTATAAAAAGAGCTGCAAGATCATTTTGCTTGATATGACGCAAGATATTGTCAGAGATGTTTTCTCGATCATCTGGATCAGCATCACTAATTTCGAAATCTGCTTTCGATAAGCTTGCCCAGCTAATATGATGGATGGGATCTATTTCCAAATTTCCTAGAATGCGCCCCCATAATTTTAAGGTGGAAAGCGCTTTCATTTTAAATAAATGCTCGATTATATCTGATTGATTGGCGCCTTTTTCTTGAAGTTTGGCTGCTGCTTCAAAACTGCTTGCTGTGGTATTGGGTTCGAGAAAGCTACCAGTAGCAGAAATAATTCCAGTTAAAAGCAAAGTGGCAATCCGTTCATTGAGGTGTTGGAGATAATCTTCTTCCTTGGATATCATATCGTATAAAATCTCGCAGACAGACGAACAAGTAGGGTCGATGAGATTAATCCTTCCAAAAAACTCGTTGGTAGGAGAAACGGCAATATTTATAATTGGAGTTGATGAAAACAATCGTGGATTTTCTTCAAAAAACTCCCCCACCTCATCCAGACTATTGACTCCGAGAGTAACGATAACATCAAAGGTACCGCTGCTCTGATGAAAGGACACATCTGAAGCATGGAATCGACCTGATTTGGGAGACACGATAATATCGACCTCATTGTCTTTAATGGTGTATTTAACCCGGTCAACTTTAGTCTTTTCTGTAGAGATAGACATCACAAAATCCCCTTCTTCTTCTAGGTCTTTACGAATAAATTTTTGTTCGCCTAAAAACTCGAATTTATGGGGAACTTTGTGAGGAGCTATAGAGATAACTTCTTTCTTGTTGGATGACAAGATTGAATGCAATGCCATCATGGCGGCTACTTGGTCGCCTGACCAATCTTTGGGCGCAATGAGGAGTATTTTCTGAGCTCTTTTTAGAAAAGATAAAACTTGATTTTTCGGGTTGCTACTCATAGTTATTTTTCGAAGCTATGTTTCATTGTAAAATAATTGACAAATTAAGTCAATATTATTTTATATATTTTTTAGAAATAGTTCTACCGAAAAAAGAGAATGGATTGAATAAATATCTCTTTGGGGAAAACTTTGCGTACGAAAGTTATATTGCGGAAGGTTGTCTGGAGAAAATTTTGAAAATTTGTGGTAGAAAAGAAACTCTCATCCTCTCTATCTATTGCAGAAAAAGATGAAAACCACGTTTCTATCGCAAGAAGTTTCGATAAATTTATAAATCCATAACTTTCTGAAGGACTGAAATAGAGTTTTGCACTTTGAAGAAAATCTTGATTTTGGCTGAGATTTTTGTGTTTTTTTGTAAGCGATGAAATAACGGTTTCTACTCCTTTTTCGTGAGATGAAAAAACAAAGTATCCTTCAATAAAACCATAGGAAAAGGCTTTGTCGCTACTTTTATCCGTTTGAGCTGTAAAGTATGTATAGTCTTGAAATTGAATCTTTTTTATAGGAATTTCTCTTTCTTCCGCCGCAATAAGCTCTTCTCTCACAGTTCCATCTGGGAGTGTTACTTCCTTGATGGTAGGAGTAAAATATCCTTGAGCTGACCTTATGATTTCGTGTATACGAGAGAGATTAGCCTCTATATCTGCTTCTTCAAAGTTGGCAATCAATGTAATATTGATCAGTGGGAAGGTGTCTTTGTCTTGGTCTAAAACAAAAGCATAATGTCCTGTCAAGTGTGATAAAAAGTCATTTTCAAAATCAAAATTATCTCCCACTACATCTCGAGAAGTTGATCTAAGTATTCCTTCTAAAATTAATGGCAATTGATCATTCATATCACTTAAAAATTCATTCGTATGCTCGTATTTTTCATAAAGATTAAAGCCACTCATAAAAAAAAGTACGTCCTGAGGAACAAATTGAGCAAGTGTTGGAACGTCTTTGCCTTTAATATTGGGGATATGTCTTGATTTAAAGACGCCTTCCGTGGTGATGATTTTACTACTGACGTTTAAACCTTCGTCTTCAAAATATCCGTATATGCCTACTGCGGGTAGGCTGGTGGCAAGCACAGAAAAAAGAGGGCGAATAGATCGAAAAGTTTCCGGATGTAATGTTTCTTGCCATTTTTCTGTATCGATAAAGACTGAAAATAAAGCTTGACGCGGTTTATCTTTTTTGAGCTCTCGGTATTTTGGAGTTTGAGCTAGTTTTGTTTTTTTTGATAAGGTTTTTTGTATCGCTTCTTTTGAGTGAGAAAAAAGAATGTAATTTCGAATAAAGCCAAGCGCAATATCTGATGAAAACTCGGCAGTCCATATTTCTCCTTCTTCAAAAGATTCTTTCTGAAAAGATTCACCGGAGACCAGAAGTTTTTCGAGTGAAGCTTGGAGATTTCTTTGATTTTGGATGCTGAATACTATAACTTTTTCACCATTTTCAAAGCCAGATATTCCGAACTTATTTCCCATCCAGGGCATTATTTCTGTTTCAAAGTGGAGTGGGAAATTTTGTTCAAAGAATTCATTTCCCAGAGAAATTACTTCTGATAGTGCATCTGCTTTTTCTTTTTGAAGAGCAATTTCTTTGAGATTCACTTCTACTGCGTACATAGACTCTCCAGATAATATATGAGCTAAATCTATAGAAGTAAAAAATCGATATCCCAGAAAAATAGCTATCAGGAAAATAGCTACACCCAAAAGCATAAACTTTTTTTCTAATTCTTTTTTGATTCTCATCGAAGCGGAGTTTGCGTGATTGGAGTGAAAAAATCAAGTTGACTTTTCGCTTCTGAAGTCTAGCATTTATCAGCTCTTTTTTACTTTATAAACCGTAAATACGGGGTAACGCAGATTGAATAGGTTCGGTCGAGTGTAGCGAGAACGGACCGTTCATGAAATCGAGTAGTCCGTGTGAGCGAGAGGAGCGGTGATGAAGCATTCTGAGATTTTCGCAAAGCGAAAAATGAAGTAAGTGTAATCACCTAGCGACGACGGGGTGTAGCTCAGTTGGCTAGAGTGCATGGTTTGGGACCATGAGGTCGCTGGTTCGAGTCCAGTCACCCCGACCAGAAGTTTATAGGAATATTAGATACATTCGACCACAATTGACAAAAGCATCTTATTGTCTTATAAGACTATATAAGTGAAAATTTATATGCTTGAAAAAGATAGTGTGCCACTTACATTAGAAAATATGGGAAATAAAGCCCTAAGAGCTCTATTGGAAAAAGTAGATCAAAAATTATTGGCGGAGGCTGATTTTAAAGAAACGACAGATATTTTGGTCTTAGAGCTTCAAAAGGATGAGCGGTTGTTGTGGGCGTGTTATGAGTACGGATATGATGCTCTTTTCAACCTTTTTTCTTATACTGATTTACAAGAAAGAATAGCTACTAATACTATTCGTGTGCGTAATGAAATTATTCATTCAGGACAAGCATCTGAGGATTCAATATCGCAACTAAATTTAGGGTGCGGAAATGGAACCCAAGAGTATATGCTCCATCAAAAACTAGTCCCTATTCATAATATAACAGCTATGGATATTTCACCAGAAATGATAGCTAGTGCTCAAGCAAAATATCCTGAGGTAAATTATAAAGTTCATGATTTAAATATAAATTTTCCTCCATTTATTCAAAACCACTCAGTACACATTGCTACGATAGTTAATACTATGGAATTCACTAATACCCCCATACAACTGCTTTTAAAGGTTAATAGAGCTTTAAAAGATGGAGGAATTCTGATAACCAGTACTCCAAAACAAGAATCAGCAAAAGTTGTGCTTAATATCATTCGGTATGAACTCCAGAGAAGGGGGATTCCTTCGGAAGAAGAAAATGTGCACGTTTTAGCAAATAAGCTGATAAAAAACTTAGAAAATCCGGAAGAAAAAAGAAAATTATTTGTAAATCTTTTATGTAATCTTTGCTTTGTGAAAGAAGGCATTAAAGTAAAACACTTTTTAGAAGATGATTTGCAAAATTTATTTCATCACACAGGATTTAAAATAGAATGTACTGAATCTTCTTATGCTGGGGAGTATGTTATAACAAAAGCTAGGAAAATAGCCACTATACATCAAAATTAAAGATTATTTTCTGTATAAGTTTCAAGAGGTAATTGGACGCGAAAAGTTGTTCCTTTATTTACCTGACTTTTTATTATTTCAATATTTCCTCCATGTGCTTCTATAATTCCTCGAGTAATTGTAAGCCCCACACCTAGACCACTTTCAGATTCATTTCTGCTATAAGCTAAAACATGCATAATTTGGAAAATATCCTCCCAATGCTCTTTTGCAATACCCATACCTTCATCTATAAAATCCAAAATAATATTATTACTTCTCTCTTGGTGAAGAGTAACTTTTAGCTTTTTTTTCTTTCGATTTTGAAAAAAGAAAGCATTTTTAATAATCTCTCGAAAAGCTTCTTTGAGAAGATAGCTGTCAAAATAATATGTTTTCCCTTTCAGACTTATATCGGTATAAACTGAAGCCCATTTTTTTATCTCAGGAATTTCAGCTTGCAGATCTTCTATCGCGAAACGAATAGAATCCTCCAATAGTCCGATACTTTTTTGAACCGAAAGCATTCCTGCTTGCCATTGAAACGCATATGATAGTCGATCAAGTTTTTTACTTAATGCTTGCAGGTCTTCTTGAGAAGATTTAATAAACTGTTGATCTTCTGGTTTTAAGCGCTGCCATTCAATCATTTGATCAATATTTCTTGCCATCATGAGGGGATGGCTTACTTCATGCATTAAATTGGTTAGAAATTCTTTGGGTACTACATGAGTATTTTTAAGACGTTTTCGAATCTGCTCGTAATCTTTTTCTTTTGCTAAATATATAGTAGCTTCTCTCAACATATGCTTTGTTTCTTGAATTTCTTGCGCTGAAAAAGGGTTTCCATCCATTTTTTGTTCTAGCAAAATTACTCCTAATAATTCTTTATTTTTTCCTATCACAGGAAAAGCTGCTGCTATCATGTATTTTTCCAATTCAGACTTAACTTTTTTAAGTTTTTTATCCTGTTTCTCGCCATCTAGCTTAAATTCAAGTTCGTCTCTCACTAGTTCTTTTGTCGGATAAGAGGAAAAAAATTGACTTAGATTTGTTCCCAATTGATCAGGGGTTGCGAAAATAGCTTTTCCTACTCCCAAACTTTTAGATAAGACGCTCAGTCCTTGATCAAGAGAAGTCTGAAATGCCTGGGTAGTTCCTTTAATCTTTTCTAAAGGATTATCTTTTTTTCTATAAAAAACGTAATTCCAAAAACCATTCAAAATACAAAATGTATCTTTCCAAAAAACAACAATAAGAATTGCATATAGAGCGTAAAGCATGACTCGTATTAATGCACTAAAAGAAGTAGCATTATGAACTAAAGCTATAAATGGAATCATGTATAAGCTTATGTTTGTCACATACGTTAAGTATTTTTGAGCTGTTAGTTGAATATCTAAAAACCTCAACTTTGTTGTGGTATAAAAAAATACACTTGCTTCGATAATGTAAAAAACTGGACCGATTAGATTAAATTCTGGGATATTAAAATAGGTTGGCAAAAATAGATTGGTCACAATGGCTGAAGTATTAAAAAATAGAAATGAAAAAAATAAAAACTGTAGTTGCTTTTTATACACTCCTTTTTCAACAGCTATTCTTTTTAGAAGTGTAAATAAGCTAGAAAAATAGAAAAATAAAACATATACAACAAAAAAATGAACATACTGTCCATTTTCTAGAATGGTATATCTTTCTGGTGAAAACTTTATATTCCCAAATATAGTATCTTTCATAAGAAGTAAAATCATGAAAATTAAAAAAAGTAATAAGGAAATATAATGGTTTTTAGAAATACTAAATTTCTGGTTTCTATAAATACTAAAAAACCAATACTGAGAACTGATCATTAATGCTGCTCCGAAAAATAAAACTTGCATAGTAATATAGGGAATATCTCCATAGGAATAGATAATTCCTGCTGGATAGCGAAAGTTTAAAAGGATTCCGCCTCCCCAGATAAAAGCTCCTGTAACAAATCCTAAAAAAAATAATTTATCTCTTATCCGGATATTTTTTGTCCACCAAACTATTCCTCCTACGAGAAGAGATAGTATGCTAGAAAAAATTAAGAGATTTTGAATGAACATAATATAAAATTAAATAACTTCAGAAAGCTTTTCTGCTTCCACTAGAATGATAGCAGAGTTTTGATGAGTGTATAAATCAAGAGATTCTTTCGCAAAACTTTCTTTCCAGCCATGATCTTGAATCAGAATTTTCAATTTTTGATCCAAACTCAGTACTTCACCGCTTATTATACGCAAATTCTCGCGACCAATAACTCTTTGCAGACTTTGTATAACAGAGAGGTGAGCACTCATTACTACATACTTTTTTCCTAGTTCAAGAGATAATTTTCCACAAGCATGACTAATCTTTGGAAATAATGTTTTTCTTTTCGCATTATTAATTGATAAATCCCCTGCGTAGCTACATTCTTCTATATCTATACCAAACGTATTTGCAAGGTACGATTGAGCTTGTTCTTTTGGAATCCCAGCATAAACAAAAGCAATAGAAAAATCTGTTAGAGGAGATACGCTTACTGCCGTCATCAATGTTTCAGTATCTTTATCAATAATACGTCTCCAAAATTTTCTAGGATTAGGTCTTTTATATCCGACGGGTCTCCGACCAGTTCCAGTAACATATAACTCTTCATTTTCTTCCCGTTGAGTCTCAGATAAATCTGAATCATTAACCGTCTCTTCTTGCAAATGTCGAAGCGCAAAAACTGATATATCTAGGTCTTCTTGGTTTATGGCTGCCTGAATAATGAGCTTTTCTTCTGTAAACAATTTTCTTTGGGTTTTTAAGATTAATACTTCTTCTTTATTTTTAATAGGTATGAAGGTGACTTCTTTCCATATTCCATATGTCGGAGAACTCTCTATTACATCTGACTCAGAATGCATCTCATTTTCAGAAACAACTTTTTCTGCAATTTGATGAAAATCATTACTGATAGTGGAATCTCCTAAAGAAACAATACTAATATTATTGATATCAAAGATCTTTTTAATTTTTTGAGAAAGTTCTAGATGGTTCTCTGGATTTTTCAGTCTTTGTTTTGCTTCTTCTAATTTTACAATCCGATTAGAATCATACAGAAGGTTATATTCTCTATCTGCTCTTTTAAACAAAACTTCTAATCTATCTCCTTCACCTCCAAAGAGTAGCATCATTGCCTTGAAAAGATTATTTATATATCGTGATAAGTTTGAAAAAGGTGAAAATTCGTTATCTCTTAAAATCTCTCGAGAGGAAACAATTGAATCTTCAATTAAAGATTTTATTTGAGATGTAAAGCTTTCTGCTACTATGTCCACCTCTTCCTGAGATTGCAGACTTGACAATTGCCCCCATATTCGAGTTCCAAGGGCTTTTTCAATTATTCTCCAACTTTGTAAAAATAAGTTCTTTTTATCCTTTTGGGACAGTTCATCAAAAAATTCCAAAATCATTTCTATTTGTGTTTCAGCTTCGGGAAAATTCATACCACAATCTCTATACATTTTTATAGCCTCATCCACTCTATTTTTAATATGTAATTCACATCCTTCTACCTTCAATACAGAAGCAAACAGGAATGCATCCTCAAAACTATCTATAGAATTTTGGAGTTCTTTTTTCTCTTCTTTATACTCTTCACTCTCTTTATCCGGATGGCTTTCCAGCCATGCGGCCCAAATTCTTTTATAGTACTTTTCTTGATTTTTTTGGCGTTTTTCTTCTCGAATTGAGTAAAAGAAATTCACAATAGGGTCAGATGAGGATTCTTCTTCTTGTTTTTGAAACTTTCTATAAGCTTCTAAAATTTTACTTGATAAAAAATGAGCTAACTTTGGTTCTAATGAAGAAATGAGCATAGCCAAAAATGCCACTTTGTTATGATGCAGTATTGGTAATGTTGATAAATTTTGTAAAAATTGATTTGAAAGCTTTATTTTATCTTTATAGTGGAACTCTTTTGATACTAACAGAGAGTGAAAAAGGAAAGGATCTTTTAATGCATGAGGTATATTATCACCTAGTGATTCCTTTAAAGTTTCTTGCCGCTTAAGAATCGCTCTCGCCTGAGAATAGTCATGATCATATTTAAAAGAAGCAACAAAGCTCTTTTCAAGAAGGTAAAATTCTACCAATTGAAAGCGATATATAAATTTATTATTTTCTTTTATAATTTCTTCTGCTTCTTTGATTATTTGTTGGTATTCAGGGTTTATATCTGTTGTACTATCTTTTTTGTCTTTATATCTTTGTAAAATCTCATTTTGCTCGTTAAGCTCATATTGGGCTTGAGCCATTTTGCTATCATTCAGTAATATGTTGTGCGCTTTTTTCAAGAGAGCTGGCCATATATCAATCCTATCTTCGGGACAAGCTTTTATCATAAGCATGAGAAAGAAAGCAGAACGATAACTATTTTTTTCAGCGTCAATTTTTGCTAATGAGCGCTTCATTGCATCTGGGTTTAGTTTTGCAATATCCGGTAATAAATACCTCCATTCTTCTATATCTTCTTCTTGGATTCCTAAAAAGGATGCTATTTTAGGCTCATCTGGTTCTGGTGGAACCAAAAAGAATGATTCTAAATTTTGAGCTAACTCCGGCAGGCTTAATTGTTCAATATCTAAAGTACTTTTTTCGTTTTCTAGAGACATAGTGATTCAAAGCAGATGTTAAATGGTATACTCATAACATCTTAATATCCATCTGTCAATATTTAGATAGCATCACAAATATCACTTTCCAAGGTGACATTATATATTATTGGATTCTGCCCTGCCTGAAACTCTATTAGGCTACTAAATGTATCACCATCAGGATCTCCTGTTGCTACTAACGAGGTTGGAGAACTCGGATTTGTATAGGCAAGTTCGAATATATCTGGCATACCATCACTATCTGAATCCGTGTCAGATACTAGTGGATTCATGCGATTTCTACATTCATGGAGATTTGAAAATGTATCACTATCGTTGTCTGCTGTAGGAGATAAAGCAGTAGCAGAGGATGGATCTGTATAGGCAAGTTCAAAACTATCTCCCATACCATCTCCATCTGAATCAGTCTCTGTTACTGTTGTTTTTAGGTTCGGCAATATATCGTCTGCTGACTTATCTGAAAATAAGTAAGTGATAAGTCCAATTATTAGTATTATAATTAGTATAGTTAAAGACCGTGAAGCTGGAAAAGCATTTTTCATAACTTATATGAATTACGATTAAGAGGCTTCTATCTTTTTTCTTTTTTTTGAAAAAAAAAAGAAAAGGCCCCTCCCATATTTCACTTTCAGTTAACCTTCTTCTTCGCTTCTTTCCTTTTACAAGGTATTTTTATTTCTGAGAATCGGTAAGCATATATCCTCTTCCTCGAAAAGTACGGATAAGATTTTTCTTGTCGCTGGGTAGAGATATTTTTTTGCGTAAAAATCGAATATGCACATCAAGTGTATTAGATGGCACTTTGTCCATATCTTTTCCCCAGACTGATTGAATTAATTCTTCTCGAGTAACGATAGCATTCTTCTTTTTTAGAAGTACCATTAGGATGTTAAATTCCTTTTTAGAAAGGTAGATTGGTGATTGTTTCCTATAGACCATCATATCCGAAAAATTGACAACCAAATCTCCACAACGAAGAATATTTGTACTTTTGTTGGCACTTCTTCGAATAAGGCTTTTCGCTCGAGCGACAAATTCTTTGAGTGCAAAATTTTTAACAAGATAATCGTCTGCCCCAAGATTTAAAGCATAAACTCTATCCTCCACGAGTAATCGAGCTGAAATAACAAGAATAGGAGTAGATACTTTCAATACTCTTAGTGCTTTGATAATGTCAAAACCTGATTTTTTGGGCATCATTAGATCGAGTACAATTAGTTCATACTTTTTTGTTTTTGCTTTTTCAAATGCCTCTTTTCCATCTAAGGCAGTATCAACCGTAAAATGTTCTCCCACTAAAATCTTGGAAAGCATTTTTATGATTCGTTTGTCATCATCGGCAACTAGAACATTCATGATGTTTAAGATAGAGAATAATTAGGAATAGCTAACAAAAAATCAACATAGCTTTTTTCATCGCTTTGTACTTCCAGGGTGAGTCCCTGAAGGTCTGCGAAACTTTTGGCGATTGATAGTCCGATCCCCCACCCTAATACCTTATTTTCTATTTTCCCTCGGAAAAACATATCGAAAATATATTTTTGATCTTCTCTAGAAATACCAACACCTTCATTTCTTATTGAAACTATCACATTTTTATCTGATAAAGAAAGAGTGATTTTAATCTTATTTTTAGGTAGAGTGTACTTAAAAGCGTTGTCTAAAAGAATTCGAGTAATTTCTTCACATTCCGTCGGAAGAATTTTTACGAATATTTCATGTTGTATTTCTGAAGAAAATGAAAACTCATGGTGCTTATTTATTGAAGAAAATTTTTCGTATATATTTTTTATAAATGAGGTAATGCTAACTTTTTGGTAAGACTGGTTTTCTTGATTTTGCAAAGCATTTGCGTTTTGGATTCTTGTAAAGAGAGAAGAAAGATATTTTATCTCTTGATGCAAGGTGTTTCTATTATTTTCGTCTTGTGGATCTAGGCAGATTAAATCTGCATATCCTGCGATAATGCTGAGTGAAGTTTGCATTCGATGGAAGATGGATGATATGTGCTCTTTGGCTTCTTTCGTGACAGGTTCTTGAAAACAAAGCATAGGAAGCAAGTACTAATCTTTTCGAAAGTAAATACTTTCTCTAAAAAATCAACTTCCTCAAAAAGAGAGAAATCATCTTCCTGGTTCTTTGAAATTCTATTTTCAGGACATAGTTTGCAAGAAAAAATTCTCATTTTATAGTGACAAATCCATCCCTTAAAAGTAAAAATTTCTTTTTCTATCAAGATATTCTTAATTTTTATATTTTTATAAATCACCATTTATTTTTTCTTTTATGTTAGGAAAAAATGAATTACGCATGTCGCAATTATAATTAAAATAAAATTAAATTTTAATAAAATTTCTCAAAAATTTTGTAAATCTTAACAACATTTTTCTATTTTTTTATGTTTCCTGTACAATTTGGTTGATGTTTCATAGTGTGAGAAATTTTTACGCTGACTTCAAAGCTCGTCACAGACAGGATAAAGCTATTGAGGAGTTCCAGAATGATATGTTGCATATGAGCATTTTTTTGGTACTTACTTTGCTTGCTGGATGTATAGCTAGCCTTGGTCTCTTACGTGGAAACCAAGCTATTGTGATTGGAGCTATGATTATTGCACCGTTAATGACTCCTTTTGTAGGTATTGCTTTATCTATGGTAACTCGCAAAAAACAATTACTTTTCAAGTCTTTGATGAGAGTAATTTCAGGGGTAATAGCATTTTGGAGTATATCATTTGTAATGGGTTTTTTATTTCGTGATATTCATACATCTGATTCACTCATCGCCTCCGTTCCTATTGGGGTCCCTGAGGTATTGATAGCCCTCTTTGCCGGAGCCGTAGGAGCTATGGCTCTCGCTTCACAAAAAATTTACAATCGAATTTCAGGTGTAGCTATTACGCTCTCGCTCGCGCCACCGCTTTCTGTATCTGGGGTAAGCCTGGCCTTTGGAGGTATTGAAACATTTCAAAATGCCCTACTTTTGTTTGGTATAAATGCTGGAGGTCTAATGATTATGAGTTTTATTGAATTTCTTATCTTTGGTTTTCATAAAGAAGAAGAAAAAGAAAACAATAAGAATCACTTGTAAACAAGATTAGAACGCAACTTGTTTTTTATTTTTCCGTTTACTATTTTTCCGTGCCCAAGGGGATAATTTTTATATTTTATTATAATCTCTTGCCCTTGTGTCCATTGCTTATCTGAAGGTATATTTAGGTCGTAGCCATAAAGAAATTTTTCTTTTTGAGATTTATCTATTTGAAGTATTTGTTTTGTTGCTTCTGTGCCAATATGAAGAGCAAATTCTGTCGTGATACCTTTGATTCTATTATATATTTTTAAGCCTGCCGTAATAACAGGTACTTTTTTCAATTGATTTGTGATGTCGGGTGAGCACAGAAAAATATCATCCTGATGTTCTATCAGAATTTTTTTTTGAAATATAGATTTATTAATACCAAACTGTTTTTGAATGCGGGTAATGATTTCTGCAGCTCTATTTTTTTTGAGTATTTTAAAACCTGTATGAGTTTGAAGTTTTGGAAATGGTCTTTTTTGTAGAGATTTTTTTCGGATTCGCGCGAGAAAAAAACATTCTGATTCCCATTGTGTATCACATAGATGTGGATAGAGACGTTTTACGTTTTGTGTGATCTCTGTGTTATATTTTGTATCAAGAAAGTGATCTATTCCTTTATGGTGAGGAATGTTTCCAAGATCAATAGGTAGTATTTCAGCATTTTTTTCTTGGGAAAGAAAATTTTGTATGATCGATTCATTTTCTTCTGGAGCCAATGTACAGGTGCTATAAACCATTTCTCCTCCCTCACGAAGAATTGAGAAGGCGGATTTAATAAGTTTTTCTTGCTGTTTTGAAGCCTTCTTAATGTCAGATTCATTCCATATATTACCGTAAAATTTAGAATTTTTTCGACCATGTGCATCATTACTACAAGGAGCATCAACTAAAACTCTATCAACCTCTTCTCCAAAATATTGATCTATATTCCTTGCATCTTTTTGTGAGAGAATTGTATTTTGTACACCTAAACGGTTGATATTGTCTTGTAATATATTTATTCGGCGACGATCGATTTCATTGGCTATGATAACGCCAGTATTGTTCATTCTTTCAGATAAAAGTGTAGTTTTAGATCCTGGAGCGGCGCATGTATCGACTATCACTTCTCCCGGTTGCGGATCGAGTACATGGACTGCTAGCATAGAGCTTAAACTTGAGAGATATATATGTCCGCAAAAATGAGAAAGAGTTTTTCCAAGTGGGGTATCCAAATTTTTGTTTTGAAAAAAGTAAGCCTCCGGAATTTTTTGTGCCTTTTTTATGTTCCAATCTTGTGGAAGAGTGATTTCTTTTTTTTTCCAAAATGTTTTTGGGAGTGGTTTAGTACAAGATTTTAAAAATAATTCCCATTCATCTGATGGAATAATAGCTTTCATACGTTCAAGCCATTGAGAAGGAAATTGTGTTTTCATATCTTTCAAAGTAAGTCAGATTCATAAAGGTCGAGTTCCGGAAAAAAGAGAATTGTCGGTGAAAATTTTATCGTATGAAACGTCACTCTTATTGGACAAATTATTGCTCCTGTCTTTTTTTGCGTTGATTGACCAACAAACTTCAAACTTTGCAATTGATTCACATGGTTATGGAGCTCTTTTGACAAGATATTGAAAAATGATTGTGGATTTATAAGTATTCTTTCTTGGCTATCTTCTTCTATTTCTATTGTGCAGCCAATATCTTTACCGAGAATTAGTTGAGTGTAATGTAGAAATTCCTGTAAAAATTGTTTAAGAGTTATATGATTTCCTTCATATTTTTCGTAAAACCAGCTTGTGACGGGATGTATTTTGTTTTGGAAGAGTGATTCTTTAAATGTTTTTGCTATATGAGCTGCAAATTTTGGATGTGATTGTATGTATTTTTGAATTTCTTTTGGATCGACTTTTGTCGATGTATGTGTAAAGGTTTGTTTTTTCCCTCCTTGTTTTTGAGACTCGAGTGATGATTCTTTTCTTTCTTCTTGTAAGAAGATGTCGATGATTCTTTGTATATGTTTTATTTCTGATTCTGTTTCTTCTGGCTCTTCTGGTATATGAAATTCTTTTTTGATTCCTGATTTCTCTTCTAGTTTTAATTCTTCAGGATTTTCTTTATCTTGAAGCTCTAGAGATTCCAATACAACTGATTCTGTTTCACATATTTCTTCTTCTTGGTCGATATTTTGTTTTTCTTTTGTGATTTCTTCCGATGTTTGATGTGGCGGTTCTGTTATTTCTAAATCAACTTCTTCAGTTATTGATTGAGCTTTCTCATATTCTTCAGCTTCAAGCGTGATTTCTTCTTCTAGTTCTGGAAGACGTATTACATCTTTACCCAGCTCATCAAGACTTACATCTTTCTCAGGATTTTTCTCTAAAGATATAGCTTTGTTTCTAAGATGAATTTTTTCTGTTGCACTTATTTCCTCTTGTGTTCTTTGTCTTTCTATTAATTCTTCTGATTCCTCACCTTCATCCAAATTTTTTTCTTTTGCTGGAAGAGACTCTTGAATTTCTTGTTCTTGGTTTTCTTCATCAGATTCTGAGAATTCCTTTTGCATTTCTAATACTTCTTTTGTTTCATCTTGCTCTTCTTCTGATGGGCTTTCTACTTTTATCGACTTATCTTCTATCTGTCGCTCTATTTGTATAAGTGCTTCATATTTTTCTTTCGCCAAGAAAGGTGCTTCCCATTGGGTAAGGTTATTTTGATATTCTCTTTCTATGGTTGTAAGCGACTGTATTATTTCAGCTTGATCCGCCTTCGGTATATTTTTGAGCATGAGATAGATATATATGAGTCTGCTTTCATTTTGTTGAATAAAATCTGCTTCTTCTTCACAAAAGGGAATAAGATATTTTGTGATATAGGATTGCTTTTGGTCATCGGTGAGTTCTGTATTTGTTTTCATTTTTTCTTCTATAACTTTTAGCTGATTTTTGGGCAGGATATTTTTATAGTCGGATAGGAGCATTTGTAAGGTTATTTCATATGATTCTTCATAGACATCTTTCGTATCTATTTCTGATATTGAAGTATCGACTTTTGTATTCAATGGTTGAGATTCGTTTTGTATTTGATCTAGTAAACTCCTTAACTGTCGAGTATATGCTTGAGCGAGGAATGTATAGTCGGTAATGCCTTGTGGGCTCTCATAATGAGATATATATTCTGAAAGTTTTTGTTTCCATGAAGTTTGCTTCTCTTTTGGTATGGTTTTTAACTTCGATTCTATTTCTTCCTGTAAGGATTTACTTTTGATATTATACTTTACTTCAAGACGGATAAATTCTTGCGAAGCGTGTGCTATTTCTTCTGTAAATTGTTTGTTTTCAAACCATGTGTTTACTTCTTTACGCCAATGTTTTTGGCGTTTAGTAGGAAGGTGTAAAAAATCATTTGATTGGAAAATTTTTTCTAGAAACTTTTCTGACACATTTTGGATTGGATTAATTAATTCTTCTATAGCTGTGTTCTTAGTTTGAGCTTCTTTGGGAATTTCTCTATCTTGTGAAGATTCTTGTTTTTTGTCAGGTTCCACAGATGTTTTTTGTTGTTCCGGAGATGCTTTTATGTTCTGAAGTTTGTGAGTCTCTGATTCTTCTGTATTTGGAAATAATGTTTTTTGTTTTTGAGCTTTGGAGTCAGATTGTATATCTTTTTTTTCTTCTTGGATTTCCGTGTCTTTGTAAGGAAAATCACTTCCTTCTTTAACTTCTTTTTCTTGTGACTTTCGCTCTTCAATAGCTTTTTCTTGTTCTTCTAAGGCTCTCCATAATTCTTGTAAGTCAGATTCGTAGCGAGCTGGTGTATACACATTTACTCCTCTCCATTTTGAAAGATTGTGGATCATTTTTTGGGCAAGGCTTTTCTTTTCTTGTAAAACATCTTCTGCCGCCCTGGACTCTGCTGAATTTCCTATCTGACACAGGGTTGATACTTTTTCTTCTATCTTTTTTTCGGAAACATTAATCCTTTCAAGCTTTTGTTTATAATGGGGGGCGTTTTTTGTGAGATGGTCAAGGTCTGATTGCAATTGCTCAAAGGGCAGATCTTGCTCAAAATGCTTGGCAAATTCTTTCGGAAGATGAAATGTCTCTAGCAATGTTTTTGCTTTTTGTTGTATCTGTTTTTTTTCTTTTGAATTTTCTTTCTCTGTAGCATGATTATAAACCCATTGCTGACACATATCTTCTACTTCTATTTGAAATGTAGCTCTGACTTTTTCTTTTTGCTTTTCTGTTAGTCCAAGAATAGCTTCCTCTATTTTACTTAATAAATAGTCTTTTATATCATCTTCGCTGGCATTGTTTAAAAATACTTGTTTGAGATGTTGGAGCGAGAAGTAAGGAAAGAGTGATTGCTCGACTCCCTCTCGGTTTTCCCGCCTCTTTCGATTAACCTCCCTTCCTCTTTTTTTCCATTCTTCATACAATTCTTGTACTTTTTCTTGAAAAAAACTAGACAGAACGTTTCTGACTTCTTCTGGAGCATTTTCTATAAGTGTATGACATTCTTTTTGAAAATAGTTTTCAAAATCACCTTCATCCTTAAGACTCACATCAGAAGGGATTGTAGATAAAACTGAAAACAAAGTTTTTTGTATGAGCTGATTTTTTATTTCGGCTGATTTGTCCGCTTTATACTGCTCGTAAAGAAAATTTATTTTTTCTTCAAAAATTTTTTTCAATTCTTCGCTACTTTGAAGAGATAGGTTTTTGGAAAACTCTTCCCATTTCTCTTCACTAAATGCTTGCCATTCATTGAAATTATTCCATCTTCTGTCTTTTATATCATGAGATAAACTTTCTATTAATTTTTGATAAATAAGCTCTTTTTGTTTTTCATCTTCTGTATTTTCTTGAATCAGGAGAAATTTTAGATGAGTAAATTTTTGTTGCGTGTAAGACTCGTTCTGTTTTAAAAGTTGAAATTTTTTCGGATCACTTTTTTCTAGATATTCAAATACGAGTTCTAAAGTTATTTCCCTCCCTTCGTTCTCCGCTTGTAAATTCCGGTATATAAGTGACATATCATTTTCAAAAATCATATCTATATGTCTTTGTTCTTCTCCTATCCGTTCTTCTTCAGTCATTCTTGTGTATTGCTTTAGCTGTTCGGTGATGTATGGCTCATAATCATCGAATATTTGCTGATCTTTTTCCTCTAGTTGAGGGTAGATATCAGATCTAAAAGCTTGGATAACATCACTCTCAAGGGGATATTGTCCATGATCTTCCTTGTAGCTCTGTGCCCACTCTTTTGCGTATGATGCATATTGAGCTTCCAAAAGCTGGCGTCTTTCCATAGAAACGTCTTCGTTGTCTATCATATGTTCTTAACTGAGGCTCAGTATATATACTTTTTCAGAACATTTCATAAAAAGTAAATATTGGCAAATAAGTTTTTTATTTTTAGTACATTAAATAGAAGCCATTCAAAGGGAAATACATAGTTCTATATAGTTTGAAAATTAAAAAATTTGTGATTAATATCACAAACATTTCTACCTATTTTATATTTTTAAGACTTCTTGAATATTACATTCATAAATCTCGTAATATTAGCTCAAAAAAGCCCTCTCAAAAAAGAGGACCTCTTTTGAAAAGAAGATTCTGATTATTTACTAAACCAGAGTTACTTTTTCGGCTTTTGGACCTTTAGCAGATGTTCCCATCTCGAAGGTGACTTCATCACCCATTTCTAGTTGATCAAATTCCATACCATTCAAATCGTCGGCGTGAAAAAAGACATCCTTCGCTCCTCCCTCTGGGACGATAAATCCAAAGCCGTTTAATAGCTTTCTTACGGATCCTTTCATAATAAAAAGGGTTAAAAAATAAATTCCACAAGTCTTTGACATCGTAGAAATCCATCTTCTAAACTCTCTAAAACGCAACTACTGGGGTGGAATAGTACATACATATGACAGAGAAGCAACTGAAAAGTATTTTAGAATACTTTTCGTTTGTATTTACCGAAATACTCCCTCGCAATGTTTCAAAGGTTTGTAGAGTTTGTAAGGTTTGTAATTTGGTGCCACGGGGAAGAATTGAACTTCCGACACATGGATTTTCAGTCCATTGCTCTACCACTGAGCTACCGTGGCGTTGTTCGTTAAATAAAAAAGAGCGGGGGGATTGTAAGAGTAAACTCTCCGAACGTCAAAAAGTTTTAGGAAGATAGAACCAAGACATCTGTTTTCTCTTCATTGAGCATATTTTGAGAGATCGTTATACTCTTTTCTGCTTCAAGCTTGGCTCCCATGTCAATCATTTTTGGAAAGAAAGCTTGATCTCCCCCAATAAGAGCTAAACGAGGATCGAGCTTTTCGATAAGTTGTTTCGCTTGTTTTGGTGTATAATTTTCATTTACATTTACTAGGACAACATCTACATTTTCTCCCAAACCCTTTAAAAGCTCTGCCTTAGGGTCTTCGGTTAGAGTTCCAAAATGTACAATCGATATATTATCCACAACTGTTTTAAAGACGACATTTTTCGTACCAGAATAGAAGGACCGGATAGCGACTCCAGAGATTTCAAACTCCCCGGGAAGGTTTAATATTTTTTGAGATTTAACCTTCTGAGCACCTTCTGAATATGTTCCTGAATCAGTTACAAAGTCTACTTCTGCATTAAAAGATTCTTGCGGATCAAAAACAAAAGAAGTGTTTGATCCTTGAACCGAAAAGGTGTTTTGTCCTTGAAATTGTATTTTCATTTTTTTTTCGTACATTAGTGATCGGATGAATGATACGAAAAACCTGAAGAAATGGAAACTGTTTTAAAAAAAAATTTGCCAAATATAGAAGCGAGCGCTCGTTTTGCAACTCATTTTTATAATGACTTTTTGAAAGACAAAGGAGCATTTACCATCTTTTTCGAAGGCGGGTTGGGGGCTGGAAAGACTTTCCTGATTCGTTCATTACTAGAACAATATGGGGTAAGAGATAATATTGGATCCCCTACTTATTTATTACTACAAGAATACCATTCCGATGGAAATCATCTGGCTCATTTTGATTTTTATCGTTTAAAAGAACCGTCTGAATTTTTAGCTCGAGGGTTTGAAGAAGTTGCCACAAATAAGAATATTTCCAAGTTAGTAGAATGGCCGGAAAAATTATCTCCAGAGTTGCGGAAGCTTTTTTCCGGTAAAAAGTATGTCGTCAAACTTGGTTATGGAGTAGGAGTTGGTATGCGGACGGTACGATTGCTAACTGATAATGATGATTGAGAATTTTTTGTTGCTTACGGGAGAGGATGACTTTCGCTTGCGAGAACGAATTCGCTTCTTAAAAAATAAATTTCGTGAAAAATATCCAGATGGAGAAATACAAAGTTTTGATAGTGAATCTGAGTGGATGCATTTTGAGACCTCAGTGATTACTCCAAATCTTTTTGGTGGAAAAAGACTCATCTTTACAGAATCTTTTTGGAATTCTGAACATTTTGAACAAGCGAGCAAGCGTCAATTTTTTGATCGTCTCCCAGAATTTATTGATTCTTGTACCGTGGTATCAGTTGAACCAAAATTAGACAAACGACTTAAAAGTACCAAATTTTTTATAGGTGATAGTAAAAATACTTCAGTGGGAAAAGTAGAAAATTTTGACCTCCTGTCTGAGAATGAAACACTTCAGTGGATTCAAATTTATGCCAAGAAAAAAGGAGGGACTATTGATACGCGTTGTAGTCAGGTTCTTCTGAGGCGATGTGGTGTAAACTTGTGGTATTTGTCGAGTGAAATTGACAAGTTAGTTTTGGTTGATGAGGGTGTTATTACGGAAAGTTTGATTGAAGAGATGACACTCCCTCATCCTGAAGCGCTTATTTGGGGATTTTTAGAACAAGTTAGTAAGGGAAATTTAGAGCAGTCTCTAAAAAGTTTTCATACCTTACTTGCTTCTCGAACGTCTCCTCATGAAATTTTCCCGATGCTCACACGTGAAGTTCGTATTCACGCACAGATTAGAAGTGGCTTAGATCAAGGTCTCAATTCAAAAGATATTGCCACTCAGACCAGTCTCCATCCATTTGTTGTACAAAAAACAGCTCCTCTCACTCGTCGCTTTTCTTTGCAAAAAATACAGCAACTTTACGATCATCTCTTTATCATTGATCGCAAAGTCAAAACTGGACAAATTCTCTCAGCGAGTAATGATACGTCAGAATTTGAATTAGCAATTGAGAAATTCATTCTTGATATGTGCAGAAAATAAAAAAAGCCGTCTTGTAAACAAAAACGGCTTTTGGAAAATCTCACTCACTAGACAGATCTTCTTCATGGAGAGTGGGATTTTTAATTGAAAGTGAGACTTTGGATACTACAAGAGACACCTGAATCCCCTCTTCACCGACACTCAACCCGAGACAAAGTGATTCACCTGCTCTCAGAAAAGTATCAGAAAGTTGCAATGGAATACCTTGGGAAAGTATTCGACGGATTTTACGACGCATTTTCCGTCTCAATAACCTGTTTCTGAATCGTTTCTTTTTTTTGCGATGCGTTTTTCCCACGGAAGACCTCCTTTTCAGATTTCAAAAGGACTTAAAGAACCTTAGCTCTATGTTAATTGTTTTTATCTCTTTTCAAACCTTTTTTGATGATTTATCATGGTGACATATGATCATTGCTTTTTATGCATTCTTGATTGGATTAGTGCTGGGAAGTTTTTCCAGCGTCTTAATTCATCGATTACACTTTGATGAAAAAGGTATTTTGTGGGGACGTTCTCGTTGCCCATATTGCAAGACTCAGTTGGCACCTCACCAGCTCATTCCCCTCCTTTCATGGTTATGGCAACGAGGGAAATGCAGTGCTTGTGAAGTACGTATTTCGTCTTTTTACCCACTATTAGAATTAATATTTGGATTGGTATTTTTTGTTTTTACAGCTCAGTTTTTTGGAACATCGACGTTCTGGCCTTTAATTGTATCCGTTTTCTTTTTACTTATACTTTTTTTCTATGATGTCCGTTTTCTGGAGGTGGACCGACGCATATCCTGGCCAGCAATTGCTCTGGCTCTAGGGTGGATATTTTTTCGAGCTGAAGGATGGGAACTGTACGCCTTGGGAGGGATTATAGGCTTTGCTTTTTATGGCATCCAATATGCTCTTTCTCGAGGAAAATGGGTGGGGGCTGGAGACATGGAATTAGGGCTTCTTCTGGGATTACTTTTGGGATGGAAGTTGACCTTGGGAGCTCTTTTTGTGGCTTATATCTTGGGAACTTTGGTTGCCATTCCTTTGCTCATTACGAAAAAAGCCACAGGCAAAACAGCCCTTCCTATGGGGGCGTTTCTTATCCCCGCGACCCTACTTTTTCTGTATAGTGGTGATCAGATTTGGGCGTGGTATATGGGATTTTTGGGAATATAAAAAATGTGGCGAAATTTCTTATTTACCAGTCTGATTTTAATTTTAAGTGCTTTTATCTTGTACACAACGCTTTTAAACCTTGATCCTTTGGGAGAACAACGGATGGTGGCTTTATTCGCTTTTTTTCTCTCGATTTTTTTTGGTGTGAGCGCGTTGATGACATTTATTTTTTTCTTTTCCAGTGAACTTTTTTCTGGACGAAAATTAGGGAATATCAGTTTTTTTCGAGCTTTACGAAGAGGGATTTTGGTTGGAATTTTTGTAGTTGTGCTTTTTCTCCTCCAGTTTTTTCGTTTTTTGGGTTGGCTGGAAGGCGGTCTTTTGGTACTTTTTTTAATATTAATTGAATTTATTTTTTTGTCGCGATCTCGAAAGTAAGGTACCATTTTCTCTGAATGAAACGTACAAAGATCGTAGCCACTATTGGTCCCGAAACTGATAGTTATGATATGTTGAAAAAACTGGGAGAGGCGGGGGTCAATATCTTTCGACTTAATTTTTCTCATGGAACATACGACCAGCACCTTGCAGTTATAAAAAATATTCAAAAACTTAATAAAGATACAAAGAAACATTACGCTGTAATGCTTGATACGAAAGGTCCTGAGATACGAACCGCTACTCTTACAAAAGCTTTTGAATTGAAGAAGGGAGATCTTTTGACTCTGACTACAAATTTAGTGGATTTTGAACAAACTGGTAAGCTGTCAGTGAATTATAAGGGGTTAACGAAAGACGTCGGTGTAGGAGAGATAATCTTACTCGATAATGGAACTATGACCTTAAAGGTTCAGAAAAAAACAAAAACTGATGTTATTTGTCGAATTATTGATGGAGGAGAATTGACTTCGCGTCGACATATAAATATTCCCGGAAAAGACGTGTCTCTCCCTTCTATCACAGAGCAAGATTGGAAAGATTTAGCCTTTGGGATAAAGCATCGGGTTGATTTCTTTGCCCTTTCTTTTGTTCGAAATGCGAAAGACATTGAGGAAGTACGGGCTTTTTTGAGTAAGCATAAGTCTCCTATCAAAATTATTGCTAAAGTGGAAACCTTGACCGCAACTCGCAATATTGACGAAATTTTTGAAGCTGCAGATGGAGTGATGGTTGCACGAGGAGATTTGGGGGTAGAAATTCCATTTCAACAAGTACCAATTGTACAATGGGAAATAGCCCAAAAAGGAGCTCAGTATAAAAAGCCAGTAATTGTTGCTACTCATATGCTTGAATCTATGATCGAAGAGCCAATGCCGACACGAGCAGAAGTGACTGATATATTTACTTCTGCATTGCAGCGGAACGATTGTGTGATGCTTTCAGCTGAGACGAGTGTAGGAAAATATCCTATTAAGTCTGTGCAAGCTATGACCTCAATTGTTACTGAAACTGAAAATCATTGTCTGGATCAATGTAATGTTCGTATGCCTAAAGTAGATACGGAGCGCGGAGAATTTTGTTCGAGTGCGGCTCGAGCGGCAGCAGATTTGCCTCATATTTCCAGTATTGTCGTGATTACAAAACATGGTAGCATGGCTCGTTTTATGTCGAGCTTTCGTCCATCAGTACCGATTTATGCTTTGACAGATAATCCTAGCATATGCCAACAAATGCAAATTTTGTGGGGAGTTACTGGTTTTGTGGGAAAATTTTCTCGTGATCCAGAAAAAACTGTTCAATTAGTAAAAAAACTTTTGCTGAAAAACTTTCCAAAATATAAAGGCACCTCTTTTGTTCTGATTTCTGATGTCTTGGTAGAAAAACAGTCTGTACCATCACTGCAAATTCGAAAATTCTGATTATTTTATAACACATGAAAGCTCCTGTCATTGTCCTCGAAGGTTTAGATGCTTGTGGAAAATCTACGCAAACAGAACTTTTAGTACAAAGCTTGAAACAAAAGAATATTTCGGTGGGATGGAAACGATTTCCAGGGTATAAACACAATCCAGCCGGAGCTCGTATTGCGGCTTATTTGCGTGGGGAGATTGGTAATATGGAGGATATTGATCCGTTGATGATTGCCAGCCTTTATGCAGCTGACCGGATTTGTCAGCTGGAGGAAGTAGAACAATTACGAGAGGATAATGATGTTGTTATTTTCGACCGAGGGGTGTCTTCAAATATTATTTACACTGCAGCTCGAGCGGAGAAAAAAAGTGAAGGACAAAAACTAATCAAGGATATAGAAACCTTGGAATATAAGGTCTTTGGTTTTCCGGAGGCGAGTTTGGTGATTTTTTTGGATGCGAGCTTTGAAGCACGAAAAAAAATCCATCAAGCCAAAAATCGTTTGGCAGATCTCCACGAATCAAATGAAGCATACCTTAAAAAAGTCAGAGAAGCGGCTGTTAACCTCTGTGAGACGAATTTTCGGTGGGTGAAAATTACTGTTGATCGGTTTGGTGAGTTGCGTCGTCGTGAGGATATTGCTCAGGAGATTGAGAATCTGGTGTTGGAGAAGCTTCAGGTGAAGAAGAATTAGTTTGCGAATCTTCGTACGGAGTGTTTCCTTCCGTGATTTCAAATATGCTTCTGCTGATTTGTATTGCTAATTCATAGCTTGCAGGTCCATTTTTTAGTGCCGCTACGCAAAAGTCAATGATAATGTCTTCTCGTAAACTCTGAGAATTTCTTCCTAAGCCCATATTGTTATTAAAAACAAAATCAATCCCATTGTCAATTACAACCATTCGTTTCTTTCTTTATTTTTCACTACAATGTACTTACTTTTAGAGACTTATGGATAAACTTTTGTCGGGAAAAGCTATAGCTCACAATATTTTAGAACATGATCTTATTCCTCGTGTAGAAAAACTTATTGGACAAGGGATTACTCCAAAACTGGTCGTTCTTTTGATTGGGAATGATACGGCTTCTGAGAGTTATGTCCGACAAAAAGAAAAAGCGGCGTTGGAGGTCGGAATTGAGATAGAGATACTTCGTTTCTCAGAAAATGTAGAGGAAGGAGAAATTTTTCGTACGATTGAAAAGCTGAATGGAGATGATTCTGTTCATGGTTTTTTTGTCCAATTTCCAGTTCCTCGTCACTTGTCTCGTGAAAAGATTACTGCATCTATTGACCCTCAAAAAGATGTTGATGGTTTATCTGCACAGAACCTAGGAGAACTTTTTCAGGGCAAATCAACATTACAGTGCTGTACTCCAAAAGGCATTCTCACCCTCCTGGAACATGAAAGTGTCGAAATAGCCGGAAAACACGCTGTTGTAATCGGACGTTCAAATAATGTGGGAAAACCAGTAGCTACTCTTCTTTTGCAGAAGAATGCAACGGTGACCGTATGTCATTCTCATACCAACAATCTGGAAAAATATACTCAACAAGCAGATATATTGGTGGTAGCAGTAGGAAAACCTGAATTTCTTCATGGGGATAGTATCAAAGAAGGGTGTATCGTGATTGATGTCGGTATTCATCATTTAAAAAATGGAAAAATATGTGGAGACGTTCATTTTGAAAGTGCATCAAAAAAGGCATCAAAGATAACTCCCGTCCCAGGAGGAGTAGGACCAATGACGGTTGTGAGTCTTATGGAAAATACTATTCAAGTAGCGGAAAATAGGATCTAACTAATAATGTATATGATTGAATTGTTTTGAATCTTTTTCTATTTCTTGTATGTCGAGTTGGGTTCCACAGTTTTTGCAAAATTTGGCATCATAATCATGACGAGGAAAGTGACAGACTGTACATTCGTGCATTCTTTTTCCGAAGAAATGGTCGATAAATACTTTGGTAATAAGAGCTGTGAGAATGGCTATCGTTATCAATCCCATAATCATTACTACTGAGGAAACAATTCTTCCGAGAATAGTGATGGGTACCATATCACCATATCCGACAGTTGATACAGTGACAACTGCCCACCAGAGAGCATCTGGAATAGATTTAAAGTGCTCGTTGATGTTGTGTTCTAGGAAATAGAGTGCTGAAGAACTCATAATCAATACAAGAGCAAAAGAAGTTACAAAAATCTTTATTTCTTGTTTATAGTAGCGAAAAGCGCCGAAGAACGAACGCATCAGATGAGAATGACTGACGACTTTGAGAACTAAAAGTACCCGAAAAACTCTAAAAATACGCAGAAATGATAAATTTATGAAAAATAAATAAAAAGAGCTAATTACTGCTAAATCAATCAGAGAGAGCCACGAAAAAACATATCGAATCTTGTTTCGCTGAATTGAGACTCTCAGTATATATTCTAAAGAAAAAATAATCATGAAAAATATATTGAGACCGTGAAAAAAATTGATCCATTGTTGTGACAGCTCTGTGGTTTCGAGCATAAAAAAAATCGTCGCCAATAGAATGATTCCTACAAATATTTTTTCTACCCATTGGCTCCACTTAGACTGGTGTGTTTCAAGTAGATCGGTCAAACTCAATTTAGCAGTTTCGAATACTTTCATATCTCTTTATTATACCATAAAATAACAATAATTTCAATTAATAACTATAAAAGCACAGCTTAAAAGAGGTTTGTGTTTACAAATGTCTCAAAGCTTTGTAGGATCGGAGTCGAAATCAAGCCTTATGGTACTTTGTATTGAAAACGTACACGCACAGTGGAATGACACGCCTATATTACAAGGCGTGAATTTAGAAGTAGATAAAGGAGAGATGCATGTGATTTTAGGACCAAATGGTTCCGGGAAATCAACACTCGGAAAAGTGATTTTAGGTGATCAGGCGTATCAAAAAACGGATGGAAATATTCGTTTCAATGGAGAATCTTTTGATGGGTTGGAACCGCATGAACGAGCTCAAAAAGGGTTTTTTCTCAGTTGGCAATCCCCTCCTTCGATCGATGGTGTATCTGCCAAAGATTTGCTTTTGACAGCTAAAAAATCACTAGATCCTGACTTTCGATCGAGTTTTCGTTTACAAAAAAGCTTAAAAGAGCGACTTCACGGTATGCATTTATCTGATGAGTTTATGGGACGATCATATAATGTGGGAGCTTCTGGTGGAGAACAAAGAAAAATGGAAATGGTTTCGCTCCTGACACTGGATCCTTTGTGTGCTTTTTTAGATGAAATTGATTCCGGAATTGATGTTGACTCTATGCACGCTTTGAATGAAGGTATTCAGGAATTTATTCAGCGTGATGGGAAGTCTGTAATACTGATTTCTCATACTCAGAAATTTTTACAGTTGGTAAAACCTACACACGCACACCTCTTGGTTCAGGGAAAAATCATTCGTTCTGATGATCATTCATTGATTTCGTATATTCATAAAAATGGATTTCAGGAGTTTTTACCCAAGAAAAAAAATCTTAAGGTTCTTTCTTCTTAAATCATGAGTGGAATAACTTCCCAGGACGAAACATTTGAAACGAAAGTATCTTTTCAAGATATTTCTCGTTCTGACCTAGACAGACCAAATCCTCAAGATTATGTAAAACATTTTAAAAAAGGTTTGTCTGAAGATTTGGTCCGGCAAATATCAAAGGATAAAAATGAGCCTTCATGGATTTTAGATATTCGACTTCAGGGATTGAAAAGTTTTCATGAAAAATCTTTGCCTGCTTGGGGTCCGGATATTTCTCAACTTCATTTTGATACTATCCGTTATTTTTCTAAAGGTTCGGATAAAACTCATCAAAAAAGTTGGGATGAAGTTGATCCAAAGATAAAAGCCACGTTTGAACGACTAAAAATTCCTGAAGCTGAGCGTGCCGTTTTGGCTGGAGTGGGAGCACAATACGAGTCAGAAAATGTGTATCATAACCTCAAAAAGGAGTGGGAAGATCAAGGAGTGATTTTTGAAGACTTTGACATTGCAATACAAAAATATCCAGAACTTGTGCGAAAATATTTTACACGATGTGTACCAATTGCTGACCACAAGTTTTCGGCGCTTCATTATGCAGTTTTTTCAGGAGGAACATTTTTATATGTACCGGAAGAAGTGGAGGTGACGCAACCCTTACAAGCGTATTTTCGGATGAATTCAATGAATCAGGGGCAGTTTGAACATACGTTGATTGTCATTGAAAAAGGTGCAAAAGCTCATTACATCGAAGGTTGTTCGGCTCCGAAATACGGATCAGAGTCTCTTCACGCAGGATGTGTAGAGGTGTTTGTCGAACAACAAGCTCAAGCTCGTTATTCCTCTGTCGAGAACTGGTCCAAGGATACGTATAACTTGAATACAAAGCGTGCTCTCGTGAAAGATCGAGCTAAGATGGAATGGATTGGGGGAAATCTGGGATCTGGAGTTACGATGCTTTATCCGTGTTCGATTTTAATCGGAGATTATGCCAGAGTAGATCACTTGGGAGTTGCTTTTGCAAATACGGATCAGAATCAGGATACAGGGGCGAAGGTTACTATTCTGGGAAAAAATTGTCGGGCTTCTATCATTTCAAAAAGTTTATCAAAAGGTGGTGGTACCTCCACTTATAGAGGTTTGATAGATATTAAAAAGTCAGCAGATCATGCTATAGTTAATGTCGAATGTGATGCTTTAATGCTGGATGATCATTCAGTCTCAGATACGATTCCTCATATTCATTGTGTCAATGATACGGCTTCTGTCACTCATGAAGCCAAGGCTGGGAAAATTTCTGCCGATATTTTGCTTTACCTTGAATCGCGAGGTATCGATGAAGAATCGGCGAAAGCAATGATTGTAAATGGGTTTTTGGATGAGATCGTCAAAACCTTGCCACTAGAATATGCGGTGGAACTTAATCGCCTCATTGAATTAGAGATGGAAGGATCTATCGGGTAAATTTTTATGAAACTTGTACAACCGACGGGTACGAAAAAGATTTTAGTTCAAGAGAATGAAGATCTGGTTATTTGGTTGGAAGATCGGGATTCAGGAAGCCGTGATTTCACTCTAGAAATAGAACTTCAAGGTGATGGGGCAAGATGCGAAGTTTACGGACGAGCTCAGACTTTTGGGAATGACCAAAAAAACTGGTATGTGAAACAAATTTTTTCTGGAAAAAATCAAACAGGATCTATTGATTTGAGAGGAACGGCAGAAGAAAAGAGTTTTTTGCGATTTGATGGAACAGCGCTTTTACAAAAAGAATCTATCGATGCTGATGCAAAGGTACAAGAACGTATTATTCTCTTTGATGAGGCGAAGGGAAAACTTTTACCAGTTTTGACGGTCAAAACTGATCGGGTGTCTTCTGCTTCTCATGGAGCTTCGATAGCTCCGGTGGAGCGGGAAAAAATACTTTATTTACAATCTCGAGGAATTTCTCAAAAATCAGGGGAGAAACTTATAAAGGAAGGGTTTTTACGATCTCATTAGATTTTAAAACTCTTTTTCTCGTTTTTTCTGTCCGTTTTCGAACCAGTACCACCAGGTTCCGACTGGTTTTCCCCTCTCGTAAGAGCCTTCTTCCATTTTTTGTCCGTTGTCATGCCAGAAGGTCCATTGCCCTTCTCGGTCTCCATTGACATATTTTCCGGCGTATTTTTTCTTTCCGTTTCGATACCAAACCGTCCAGAAATCATCTTCAGCGCCTTGATTGTATTTTCCTTCGCTTCGTTTTTGTCCGTTTTCATACCACGTAGTCCATTGTCCGTGTTTACGACCTTCGAGTAAGAAACCTTCTTCATGCTTGATACCATTATCATACCATTTGAGCCATGGCTCCATACCATCTGTAAGAACTGGCTGATTGGTAGGATCTGGAGTGGAAGTAGGTTCTGGTTTTGTTACGACTGTTCTGGTAACGGTTTGCACTCGACATTCGCCTTTATGTTTGATGGCCATTCGTCCTAGGCTTTGGGCGGTACAAGCGTTAGCATAGGTGACATTATTGACTCCACAGACTGGATCGTAGATAGCAGAACACACAACGGTGTGTTTGGAGGAAGAAGTTTCTTGTGTTTTCGTTTGTGTCACGGTCTGAACTGGTGTCGTGACAACAGTTTTTGAAGCTTCTCTTTCTTTCAGAACACCGTTCTCATAGAATTTTTCTGCGAGCTTTTGTCCGTCTTCGTCCCAGAAAATCCAGAGTCCATTTCTTTTTTCTTGCGTGTAACTTCCGGTTTCTTTTTGTTGGGTGTTGTCGTACCAAGCTGTCCATAAGCCATTTCTTTTTCCATTTTGATAGGTTCCTTCATTCATTTTCTGTCCATTGGCATACCAACGATCCCATACTCCGAGTACAACGCCTTGGCGGTATCTTTTTTCTTCCATTTTTTCTCCATTGGTATACCAACGAGTCGACAAGCCATCTAACTTGCCTTCTTTATAATTGGATGCCTCACTCTTTTGTCCGTTGGAATACCACAGAATCGATAAGCCATCTTTTTTGTCGTTTTTATACTCGGTCTCCTCTAACTTCTGTCCTGTTTCATCCCAAATTATGGTCATGCCATGACGTTCTCCGTTTTTGTACTGAGCTTCACGAATTTTCTGCCCAGATTGATCCCAAAACTCCCAGAGTCCATCTCGCTCACCTTGCTGAAACTTTCCTTCTGACTCCTTTTGTCCATTGGTATGCCACCTCATCCATAGACCTTCTGGCTTATTATCTTTGTAGCCACCATCAGCCCATTTATTTCCTTCATCATCCCAAAATTCCCATTGACCGTCTCGAACTCCATTTTGGATCATTCCTCTTTGTCTGGTTACACCATCCGCTGAAGTAATAACGGCTTGTCCGGTAAAAGGACTTGATTCTAGTCCGAAATATAACAGTTCTTGTCTTTTTTGGAGTTCTGTAAAATTAACTTCTCTGACATCAGACTTGGTAGCGGCTGGTTTGGGAGTAACTTTCGGTTTGAGCTTTGTTTCTTCTTGTGTATTTTCTGAAACTTCTTCCATAACTTGCTCTGTAGCTGATGTGGAATCAGGGGATATTGTCTCTTCTGGAACTTCATTATCTCCACACCCGGTTAACATGAAAATAACAAGTAAGCCTATTATTTTTCTGTGTATGTTTGTTTTCATCCTTTTCATTGTACCCTTTGAAATGCAGAAAAGACAAATTTTCTGTTTTTCCTCTGTCTCTTTTTTCGTTATGATCGTCCTACATGCAATCAATCCTCCAGTCGCTTAATCCTGATCAGCAGAAAGCCGTACAAATTTTGTCGGGACCTTTGCTGATTTTGGCGGGAGCGGGCTCGGGAAAGACAAAGTGCCTGACGCATCGCACGTGCTATTTAATGGCAAATGGGGTGCTAGGAAGTTCAATATTGGCAGTGACGTTTACGAATAAAGCCGCGAATGAGATGAAGGGTCGAATCGAGAATATGCTCATGCAGTACCGCGAAGAACTGTCTTCAGATTCAGATATTATTTCACATATTCCGACAGTGGGAACCTTTCATTCTCTGTGTGTTCGGATATTACGAAAGCATATCGAGCATTTGAGTTGTGGGATTTCTAATCAGTTTGTGATTTTTGATACCAATGATTCTCAGCAATTAATGAAGACGTTGATGAAAGAACACGGAATCGATGAAAAAACGACAAAGTTTAAAGCCGTACTCTCTCATATATCTGGAGCGAAAAATCAACTGATTACACCGAGTGAATATGCCGATACGGTCGAAACAAATCGGTTCACTCAAGTGGTAAAAACTTTATATCCAGCGTACCAAAAACGTCTTCAGGAGCATAATGCTTTGGATTTTGATGACTTATTGCAAAAGACCGTCCAGCTCTTTGAAGCGAGTAGTGATGTGCTGAATTTTTATCGAAAAAAATGGTCTCATTTGATGGTGGATGAGTATCAGGATACGAATTTCGCTCAATATCGTTTGGTGAGACTTTTGGCGGATGAACATCAGAATCTGTGCGTGATTGGGGATGATCATCAGTCTATTTACTCTTTTCGGGGGGCGGATTACACTAATATTTTGAATTTTGAGAAAGATTTCCCAGAGGCCGCTGTTGTAAAGCTCGAACAGAATTATCGGTCGACGAGTAATATTTTGACGAATGCCAATGCATTGATTTCTTTTAATCAAACCGGACGAGAAAAAAATCTCTGGACGGAAAATACTCCTGGTGATCCGATTGAGGTCGTGGAGGTCATGAATGAAAAAGATGAAGGAAATACAATCGCTGAGCGCATTTTGGAACTGAAGCGATCAAGCGACTATTCGTATTCTGATTGTACGATTTTGTATCGGATGAATGCGCAGTCTCGGGCGATAGAGGAAGCGTTGATGCGACATCAAATCCCCTATCAGATCATTGGTGGGACACGGTTTTTTGATCGGAAGGAGATCAAGGATGTGATTGCTTACTTGAGACTTATTTTTAATTCCCGAGATGATGTGTCTTTTTTGAGGATTATCAATACTCCGTCTCGTAAGCTTGGAGTGGCGACGTTGGAAACTTTGAAACAATATGCTCGTGAGTACACGGTGAGTCTTTTTGAGGTTTTAGAACATATTGATGAGATTTCAGAACTGCCAGAGACGAAAAAAGATGTGTTGCGAAGTTTTCGAGACATGATCGTGGAATTCCAGGCAATGTCGGGACAAGAACCGATTACGATTTTACTCGATCGATTGATCGAAAAGATTCAGTACCTCCCCTATCTCGATGATGGCACTGGTGAAGGAGAGATGCGAATCCAAAACGTGCGAGAACTTTTCTCGGTAGCGGCGAAGTATGATGGAGCTGATCACAGTTTGGCGGCGTTTTTGGAAGGTGTAGCCCTGATTGCTGATGTGGATCAATATGATGAAGCGTCAGAGAAAGTCACGCTCATGACGATTCATTCTTCGAAAGGGTTGGAATTTCCAGTGGTATTTTTGCCAGGCTGGGAGGAGGGTATTTTTCCAAGTAGTAGTGCTCAGTTTTCCGGAGAACAGCTGGAAGAAGAGCGAAGGTTGGGGTATGTGGCTTTGACGAGAGCGAAGCAAAAGTGTGTGATTCTCCATGCCGGACAGAGAATGCTTTTTGGTCGGACAGAATACAGCAGTCCGTCAAAATTTTTATCTGAACTGGATGAAAAATGTATCGAACGCAAAAGTACGAAAACACCGGCAAGTTTTAATCCGTTTGCTCGGAAGACTTTTGACCAAGGAGTACAGCGTGCCAAGCAAGCTATCTTTGATCGCGTCCCTCAAACGAAAAAAGAAGCGATCTTTGGCGTGGCGGAAAACACCAGTGGGTATAAAACTGGTGATCGGATTCGTCACAAGGAATTTGGTGAAGGCACGATTATTCAAGTATCTGGTGATGTCTTGTCGGTGGCTTTTGCTGGAATTGGGATGAAAAAGATTGTGGGATCTGTAGCTCCGATTGAGGTGATTGTGGAATAAACCTCTTTGTCATCCTGCTCGGTAAGAATAGCGAAGCGTCACTTGTTTCAAGATCTAATAGATAACTTATGAAGAAAGAGATTCTGAAATAAATTCAGAATGACACTTTCTTAATATTTTGACAGCCCTTCCCTTTTCAGTAGAATCTCCGAGCTTTTTTAAAAAGACTTTTTTCCGTTAGGTATAGCCTTCCACGAATATGGAGGAGCGCAGGTCGAATAGACTTTTCTGAGTGTAGCGAAGAAAAGTTGTCAATGAGACCGAGAACTCCGTGTGAGTGAGAGGAGCGGTCACGAAATAAGCTGATCCCGAGTGAAATCGAGGGAGCAAGCAATGGAGTGACCCAGCGACGACGGGCGTGTAGCTCAGCTGGTTAGAGCGCGTCTCTGATAAGGACGAGGTCCGAGGTTCAAGTCCTCGCACGCCCACCATCAACTTGTTTTTCTGATTTTTTACTGCTGTTATTCGCTTTATGAAGCGCTTTTTTGGTTCCATCCCCTATCGACAGTAAGCAGCTTTGTAGGACATTATCCTTTACTTTTCACCTCCTATGTTGTATGCATGAAGTCAGAAATTTTTAACATCCGGAGCTTGAAACATGAATCAAGAAATAAGTAGTGTGAAGGCTGTGCACGAGTGGGATTTGGATAAGTTACTAGAAAGATTTGGAGTGAAAGAAGATTTTGAAAAAGGAAAATTTAAGTGCAAGTTTAATCAAACGGTTGTGACAAAAGACAACCTTTATTCTATCATCCCTGAATCAGGACGGGTAAATTTTGTCTGTAATGATCCAGAAAGCGTCCTGGCTTTTCACCAGTATCTGGAGGAAAAACAGAAAGCAAAAGTAAAAAAATGACTGAATTTATTAATACGATTACTTCTTTAGGCTTTTTGGCTGGTTTCTCGGCTTCTACGATTCTTTTTGTATGCTTCGCAGTATTTTTCTATTTGACTCCGGGAAAATTTGATCAATGGACCTCTAAATTTTTGTGGTTGCTCAGTCACATTTGGAAAAGAGCCCAATATTATGCAGTTAAGTCACAAATACAGGGAGATGTTAATTCTTCTATCAGGGAACTGGAAAAAGGAACTACTTTAAAATTTCCAAAAATATCGATAGAGTGGACTGCAAAAAACGATGTCGAAGACATTGTTTGGGAGCAGGGAGAAGCAATTATTTTGATGAGAGACCGTAAATACAAAATAAAGAATGTTGTGCATGCTGTTCATTTTTTTACCTCCAGTGCTCTTCTTAGAAGATCGAAGAATCATCTTTCTCAAAATCAAAAGCAATCTCTCGATCTATTTGCAACCTTTAAGATTCTCCAAAGGAGTAATGTTTCAGCCCTAGATCAATTCATGAATGACTACTTTTCTCCTTCTATCGAAAGAAGTGAGCAAGTGAAGGAATTTATTGGGAAGTACACAAATATTGAAAAAATTGGAGTATTTTTTCCTATCTTAATACAGGAACTTTCATGCTTGGGGGGGAAGGTATTTCTTAATAAACGGAATCGTGAAGTAGTGGAAGAAGTAAATGGCTTGGTAAATTTTTTAGAAGATTTTTCCCAAAGAGAAGTGGGAGATGATCAAACGACAGACACTTTTTTGGGAAGATACACTAGATGTGCTATTAAAATTGTGGCTTCGAAATGGACTCGAGGAAGGATTATTCCTCATAAAGCAAGAATTGTTGATGCTTTAAAAAAACAATTAGAAAATGTTTATGTCATAGGAAATTCAGATAAGGAAAATAGAGACTTTATGAATGATGTTGTTGACTCTGTTTTAGATGAGTTTGAAAACGTCAGAATAGAAAAGACATACCGATTTTCAGGCAAGATAAACATTCAAGGTGAAACAAGAAATGTAAAAACGTATCTTATCCACCTGAGAAATCCAGAAGCTGTCAGATATATTTATGAAGAAAAAGATATTGAGCTCTAGGATTCTTCGTCTCTCTATTTTCTTTAGTGTTACCTCCTCACAATAACCATCACCCCGTCATCTCCATCAATGGGAAGAATGAGGGATGTGAAGTCTTTTTCCTGTGCTATGATCTCATGAAAATGATCGGTTTTTTCGGGGAATTTTAGGACATCATCGACGATGACTAATGGATCGTCGGAGAGTAAAGATTTTATCAGATTCCAAAAGACTCCGTATTGGGCTTTTTGGGCGTCGAGAAAGACCATGTCATATTTTTCTTTCAATGTCGGAAGAATATCTTCAGCTTTGCCGAAGATGGGATTTATGATTGTATCTAATCCGGTGGTACGGAAATTTTCACATGCCCATTCGTAGGAAGGTTTGGAGTGGTCGATGGTGGTGACTTTGCCGCCGTGTTTTTCTACACTATCGGCGAGAAAGATAGTGGAGTAACCGTTGGCGGTTCCGATTTCGAGGATGTTTTTTGGTTTTTTAATCTGCACGAGCATATGGAGAAATCGTCCGTTTTTTTCCGTGACATTGGGGACGTTTTGGGCTTCAGATTTCTGCTTTAATTTTTTGAGAAACGTTTCTCGTTCTGGATTCATAACGGTATTGTGGAGATTTTTGTGTTTTAGGCAATGGTTTGAAAAAAAGTGTTCTCTCTTGATGAGAGAACACTTTGGTAACTATTTTGATGAACACAGATGCTGTTTATTATCGTATGTAGATGGCACTAAGCATTTCCCTAGCTTCCTCTACGTTGACTCCATGAGACTCAAGCCATTCGATTAATTCGATTAGTTTCAGAGCTTTACCGGGCTTCAACAAGGTCGATTGCGTTGCTATCTTAACTAGGTTTGGAATACTTCCCGGGTCTTGCTGGATGAGTTGCATTAATATCCCCATATCTGGGGTATAATGCTTTGCAAAGAGCAAAACCGCTTCTGGTTTCGATAGCGTATTCTCTTCTGGCTTATTCCTGTTTTGATGAGTAGAAGGTTTACTCTGTGATACTTTCTGTTGTTTTGAACCTGATGTTTTTGCTCGCTGAATACTGCTTGTCGGTAAAAGAAGTGATTTTACAAACCTTTTCATGAGCGCAGGATCGTGAATACATCTTAACCAACTGTAGTAAGGATCACAATAATGACCTTCAGGTTCAGACTGAAATTGCCCCGTTTCGAACTCAGATATTCGTCTTTTTCTATACCGAAGCAAAAGTATTATGCGTAAAACCTGAATATTTTCTGGTTTATATTTTATATTATGATACCCTGAGCGTTTATAGCCTACAATAGGAGAAAACTTACTTTTTGTAATTGGATCTTGCATCTCAATTAATGCATCCAGTCGTTCCATAACTCCCTGTGCATCAAGTCTTGAGCCTCTTTGTGTATTCAACAATTCTGGCTCAAGTACGGATGAGATACAGAGATTATGTTTTGCTAATACCTCAGCCAGGACATTCCATACGATGAATTTCACCTTTTCATTTTTTATGTTGCCATACTGCCAATACTTAATATTTTCTTCATCAAAGGAAATTTTAGGCTTTCTGCTTTCCTTTTTTTCTTTTTCAAGCGTAATAAGAAACTGACTCACGAATGTGTTGAAAGTCGTATTTACTTCTTCCCATGAAGGTTCGGGGAAGAATGTTCCATTATCTTGAATTACAGAAAGATCTAATTCCGACGGAATTTTCACCTTCCATTTTTCCTCCAATATTTCCCTTTCTGTCTTCGTAAGATGGAAAGAGAGGGATTTTATAAAATGGTTATTTTGGAGTATTTTTTGAAGAAAATTTTCCGCAAATGAATCATTAAATTTTGCATTCGACTCGGGATTTTCTGCAAAAAACAGACTCCATGGGCATATACCCCATGCTTCAGCTTGTAGAAAAAAAATGTGAGCTTCTACTCCTTCGGGATTATTTTTTATCCTTTCATATTCATGGTCGCTTATGCTGGATTCTTGCTCACTCTTGTCAGAAGATGCGTTTAACCGTCTACTAATCTTCCAGAACCGTTCTCCGATCATTTTTGGGTCTCGAATGATCTGGAGAGAAGGTCTCCCCGGATAGAGATAGTTTTCTGCAAAAATAATATTGAAAGCTTTTGTTATTTGCTCAAGTGTTATTGGTAGTAATATTCCGTCTTTTGATGGATAATTTTTCCAGAGATATTCTGCTTTTTTAGGCGGAAGTTTCTCTAGCACTTCATCTTTTATAGCTTGTAATAAAAGATAAAAAAATTTTACCATTATTACTTTGATGTTCAACGCTTGCATAGTACTACTCCTTGTAATGTGATGAATTATTCATTCAAAGTGAACTTACATTCTGTGTTGTCAAAAAGCCATTTAGAAGCAGACATAATGTCATAGATAATCCACTTCCTTCTTCTAAATAAACAATAATAACAAAAAAGTCAACATCCTTGCCTCTCAAAGAGTCTTGTTGTCTTCTTTACTTAAGCAGTCCTGTATTTACAATTCACCTCGCATGAGGTCTGTTAAAGTTGAAAAAGTCGTGTTTGGTGGCAAAGGATTGGCTCACTTTCCCAATGGTCAGGCGATTTTTATTCCAAAAGTCCTGCCGGGCGAGGAAGTGGATATTGAGATTTTGAAACGGAAAAAAGATTATGTGGAGGCGTGGCCTCGGGAAATAGTTACCCAATCGCAGGATCGGGGAAAGGCTGAGTGTCCGTATTTTGAAGTGTGTGGAGGATGTTCGTTTCAAAATGTTTCCTATGAAAAACAAATGGAGTATAAGGAAGGGTTTTTGAAGGATAGCTTGGTACGAATCGGAAAGTTTGATGAAGCGGAGGTGATGAAAAAAATGAAACCGAGTCTCCCCTCTCCTCATCCTTTGCATTATCGTAATAAAACTGAGTTTTCGTTTCAGCGTGATGAAGACGGGAGGCTCAAGGTCGGTTTTCATAATCCGAGAAAACGGTTTCATATACTCGACATTGATGCGTGTCTTTTACATTCAGAGACAGCGCAGAAAGCATTGGAAAGTGTCCGAAAGCTAGCGGAGAAATGTGATTTGGATGTCTTTTCCCCTCGGACACCGAAGCAAGAAGGGAATCCGAAAGGCTTTTTGTATTCGATTATTTTTCGGACGAATCACCAAGATGACATCTTGATAGCCTTGAACACCAATGAGTCTGATTTTCCGGAAGATGAAAAAAATCGTTGGATTGATTGGTTTCAAAAAGACTTAGGGAAACAATTCATTGGGTTTGTGCAGATTCGAAAAAATCGTCAGGAGATCACGTCTCCGGAAAGCTTTGAACTGTTATGGGGGGCAGAAACATTTGAGGATCAGGTTTTGGATCTGAAGTTCAAAATTGGTCCCAAGAGTTTTTTTCAGGTGAACCGAGAAATGGCAACAAAAATGATAGAAATAGTACAAAAAGAGGTGCGAAATAGGTCGCAAAAAGGGAGTATTTTAGACTTCTTCTGTGGAAATGGATTTTTGGGGATGTCGGTGGCGTCATTGGCACAGCAAGTAACTGGTATTGAAATAGAACCGAGTGCGGTCAGAGAAGGTCGGCTAAATCTGGAACTCAATGGTGTTACGAATTATACATTTCATGAAGGAAATGCGCATGTAATCTTGCGAGAGCTTTTGGAACAAGGTGAGACGTTTGATACGTTGATTGTTGATCCACCTCGTTCCGGACTAGGAAGAAAAGCGTGTAAGACCGTTTTAAAAACTCAGGCCGATACGATCATTTATATATCGTGCAATCCGACGAGTCTAGCTCATGACCTGACTCATTTAACGAGTGAATATGAGATAGAGTCATTCCAAATGCTTGATCTATTTCCCCAAACATATCATTTGGAGACGGTGTGTATTTTGACGCATCAGAAAAAATAAGACCGTGGAAGCCTTTATCTTACGACGTCTCTTCCACGGTTTCTTCGACAATGCATGGTTTTGAGAATTTTGCTTTGATTTTCTGGAGTTTTATCATGACTCCTTGAATCAAATATTCCCACCAAATCATACAAAATCCTAAAATAAACCCTCCAACGAAAGCACTTGCTAATGCTATAAAGAAGCTTTGAGAGGAAACCTTTTCTATAGAAAAGAAAGGAAGTGTTTCATTGAGTACAAATAATTTCCCTCCATACATCACGAGTGTTATGACTGCCATCTTTATTCCTTGAACCAGGCTGTCACTTCCCCAAGGAAGATTATTGGCAAGAAAAGAGGTTCCTTTTTTTACTAGACTGACATTTTCAAACCAATCTCGGTTTGAGAAAAAATAGGCTTCAAAGATTATAATTATCATCGTAAAGCCTCTCATTACTCCTACTTGTTCTTCTGTAAATCTGAGTAGTGTAAATTCATATAATCCTGTTGTAATATTCGAAATTGTGAGCAGAAATAATGGATATTTAATTTCCCTCCATGTGGTTTTTAGCCACATTAGTGTTTTCATGACAACTCCTCTGTCTATTTTGAGAGCTAGTTTTTCAAAGACCTTGAGAGAATAGAAAAAAAATTTTATGCTTCTCCCTATTCATTCTCACTTCTATTACACTATTTTTAATGTGAAAAGTCAAAATATGTAGCACAACAAACAGCACCCCGCTTTCTTAGAAACGGGGTGCCCAGGACTCATTAGCGGAATAACGTTTTTTCAACCTCTTTTTTTACCTCCTACTTTGTATACCAACTTACGAATAGTATCGAACTGCAAGTAGGGATAGAGTTGTTGAATCTTTTCAATTGCTATAGCTGTAGTCATGGTCCTTCGAAACTCTTTGTATATATTGCGAATATGATAATCTCGAATCGCTTTTTCATCTAGGAGTCCATGCTCCTGCAGCGTTTCAAAAACGTCATCAGGGATTAAACCCGCCAGTAAATTTTGACTTTTGTTTTTTAACTGACTTTCCGGTACTTCTGTCTTTTTGGAGTTTAAAGGAAAAACTCCGCTTGTTTGGATTTGCTGGAGATTATTCATAATATACCTCTCTACACAGACTGATGAAGAAAATGTGTTTTAGAGCGTTATTCCGTTTTTGTGAAGAGCGACTTTCGTTCGCTGATACAAATCCGGAACAGAAAGTACATATGATTTTTAATATTTTTTTAATCTTTTGTAAATAGGAAGCTTTGTTTATGGAAAATTTGAATTGATGTATACTAAAAATCTCTCTCCTCCTACGCGGATATTTTTTTGGTATCCAAGGGGGAGAGAGTATATTGAGATATCTTTTTCCCGAACCGGCAGTTCGTTCCAAGTCGAAGACAGCTCGCTCTTTCTTATTAAATAAATATTAAATTTATGTCAAGAAAAAGCAACAAAAATATTATTTTTATTAGAATTAGACAGATATTTGGGATTTCTTTATAGTTTTTTTACGAATCGAATAGCGTTATTTCCGTCCGATAAAATACTCTCCCAAGTATCCCGTGAGATAAACCGCCCAAGCAAGCTCAGAGTCATAATACCTCGCTCCATAGTAATACAATCCCGTCTCCGCATCCTTCTCCTTCCCTGTAAACTTATAGTCGTTACTGAACGATCCAAACTGTTCGTCGATTCGGGTTGATCCGTACGCATAATAATCCAAGACCTGATTCAGATTCCCCGCCTCATCCGTATCCACATTACTCCCAGTTAGATGATCCTCATGGTGGTAAATGATGATTGATCCACCTGCACAACTTGAAGTGCTTTCCACCTGCAACATCGGATAACTTACATTTTCCTCTATCTCCCACGTATCCACAAAGTCCCAATTTTGGAAGGTGTTTTTCATCTTCATCTCCACCGTACTCTTCCCCACGCCCAAAGGACTCGTACTCTGTCCTGATGTCTGCATGTCTCTATCAAATAACTGTATCATTTCATAAAAACCTTTTTCCAAGGCACTTTGTAATACAATTCCATGAGGATTATATACGGTGTCAACATAAGCAATATGAAACTTAAATTATAAATTATAGTTCCTACTGAAAAATAATTCTCTAAATAGTTCAGAAGAACATTTTGAGGATTGTTTTCTGATGAAAATGAAAATACGCTTATAAGCAAAACAAACAGAACATAAACTATATTCATATTAAAAAAACAAAAATTTTGTTTTCTTAAGAAAGAATAAATAGATAAAAGAAAAGAAAGAAAGAAAGAAAGAAAGAAAGAAAGAACCAAATTTGTGATTAAATTATCAATTATGCTATTACTACAAAAAGTAAAAGTCACGTATCCCTCAGGGGGATCACATGGAGGAAAGGTCATAGAAACTCCCACAATAACTGTAAAATATAACCAATTAATTAAAAAAGATTTAAAAAATTTTTTCATTTTCTAGAAGATTTAGAATCTTTATCATTTTCATCATTTTTATTTGGAGTTTGCAAGTTTTGTTCAATAATTTTTCCTCCTTGCAATCCTCCAGAGTCAAGTCCTAGATCAATTCCAAAAGAATTTTTTATATTGTCCAAACTTCCTCCTGAACCACGAATAAGTTCCGTAGCAAACGTGCCCAATATTCTACCAATGTGTTCTGAATCAGTCATTCCTTTTGGTGTTTGTATAACATTAATTTCTTTTATTTTTGTCTTTGGGTCAAAATCATTTGGATTGTTATAACCTTTAGCAAGTATACCACCTTTGTCCTGACCAGCACCTAGTGTCATTTTTTCTACTCCTCCAAAATCACTAGGATTATCTGGTATAGTTCTTACAAAACTGTGATTTCCAAATTGAGCAAAAAATCTCTTTATATTTTGTATAAAGGTTTGTGTAGGCATGGACTTATAATCCATCTGCCTTGTTACCAGTTCCACTCTATTCCCACTCGGATCCACATACTTCAACGGATTATTCAGCACATATGAGTACCTGTTCAAACTCTGCGGATTCTCCAACTCCCCCTCCCACGTATCTCTACTTATAAACCGTCCAAGCTCAGAGTCATAATACCTCGCCCCATAGTAATACAACCCCGTCTCTGCATCCTTCTCCTTCCCTGTGAACTTATAATCGTTGTTGAAGTTTCCGTATTGCTCGTCAATCCTCGTCGCCCCAAACGCATAATAGTCTAGGACTTGGTTCAAGGCTCCCGATTCGTCGGTGTCGACATTGCTTCCAGTCAAGTGATCTTCATGATGATACACCAATGTCGGTTCTCCCGTACAACTCCCTCCTCCACTATTTTCCACCTGCAACATCGGATAACTTACATTTTCCTCCATCTCCCACGTATCCGCAAAATCCCAATTTTGGAAGGTGTTTTTCATCTTCATCTCCGCCGTACTCTTCCCCACTCCCAAAGGACTCGTACTCTGTCCTGACGTCTGCATGTCCCTATCAAATAACTGTATCATTCCTAAAAACCTTTTTCCAAGGTACTTTGTAATACAATTCTATAAAAATAATATTAAAAAAACTTCCAAAGATAATCCAAAATATTTCATCATAATACATAAAATCTAGTTTTGACCCGATTACTTCAAAAATGGGAATATTAGCTATTAAAAATGTAAAAATGATTGAGATAAAAAGTAAAGGCACTAAAAAATAAATAGGAATTTTAAGGAGTGAATAATTAGTCTTGCTTATAAAAGAAGCCAGAGAAAGAAAGAGAGAAAGCACCAAAGCGAAAAAAGTCGAAAACAAAAAAGAAAGCCCTAATAAATTTATAAAATCACTAATATTAAACACATTCCAACACAAGCCTCTTTCTGGGGATATTGGAGTAAATACATCTGGATCAGGACAATTCAATAAAGGAACAAAAATTACTGTATAAAGCAGTAAAAAAATAAAAAAATTACCCAAAAGAGCTTTAATTATATTTTTCATTTTTTTTAATTCGATTTATCCATTCAGGATATTCGCTCTTATACCAATCTTGCCATTTTTTCTGTATATTTTTTTTTCTTCATTTTTAATAAACTCGTATTTACAAGTATTCCCTTTGGATAAGCCTGTTATTTGTTCTAGAGTATAAGTCACAGCACAAGACATTTCTGCTGGTACTTTTCCATCTATTATCAATTCATCCGAATCTACATATTTAATTAAATCAGGAATTATTTTTATTGACTTTTTAGTAGCAAAAAAAACTAAGGCATCTGTCTTTTCGTGAGAACTTCCGTTCTTAAATTTATTTAATTGATAATCTAAATCATTGTAAAAATAATATTTATACATTCCAAAAATTAAACATAAAACCGTTATTGTATAGAATATACCTTTATTTTTTATAATAGAAATACATTTATACGGTAGAACCATGATGAACTATTTATTTTGATGAATTAGAGGATTTAGAAGAAGAACTAGATTTATCACGTTTCTTTTTATTATCAGGGTTAAACATCCTATGGTTTATATCTCCTTTTTCGTTCTTAATAAATTCAAAATTTCCCTAGCTCTAAATTCAGTTAATTCTGAATGCAAAAGAGGATTAGCTAACTCATGTATTATTTCAATAAAAGAAGAATAGTCTATATCGTCTCTACATTCTATTGCATTCGCCCAATCCTCTATTTCATTTAGACTCAATGTTCCGTTAATATAACGATTTAGAATATTTTTGAGATGCTTATTTTCTAGCTTAACTAACTCTTCTGAATCCCATCTAAATTTAGCCAATGAGGACTCTAAATCCGTTATCTTCGTATTATAGCTTAAAAGACAATTTAATAATGAAATACGTTCTTTTGCTGCATTCATTTACTTTATTTTTTAGAGTCTTTTTTAAGTTTTTCTAATTGGTTTAGAACAAACTCAACACGCTCTTTTGTTAGTTCTCCGTTTACATCAGGATCAGATAACTCCTCTATTATATCAAATAATCTTTCCCCTCCTTCAAATATCAATTCTTCTCGAAAATTTAATAAACATAAGCCTGAAACAATATAATCAATTTCGCTCGAAGTAATCAATCGACTTAAATATAATGTACATAGCTTGATACAATGTTTTTTTGTTAAAGTTAAATTCTCATAGTCCGATAAATATATCGGACGACTAGAACCTTTCTTCTTTTTTAATTCTTTAAATTTAAAAATTTCTTCAGAAATTTCTTTTTTAAAGTCTTCAAAATTATTAGAGGAGTCTTCTAACGTTTCCAATAGTTTTCTTACTATCATTTTTTTCTAAAACTACTTTTGTTACCAGAATGATCATCTTTAGGTCTGCCACTAGGACCACCTCTGGTTGGATCACGCCCTTCAAATTTATTTCCCTTACTATAAGAATCTTTATAAGAATTAACAGTTCTTCCCGTTTCAGTATTTTTATACCTTATATATTCTGCTCGGCTTTGACCAGCTTCCTTCCCAGGTTTTATTTCAGTTATTTTTTTATATTTCCCTAAATATTCTGTTGTTTTAAATCTTTCAACTTTTGATTGTTTTAAAGTTGAAAATATTTCATTAACTTTATTCCTTGTGCTCTTTACAACATCAACCGCCTCATCTCCATATTTCTCAAGTCGTCGACCTACTTTACTCCCTCCTGCAGGCAAGCCAGGTATCAAAGCTGCTCCAACATCTACGGAAGCATCCGTAAGAGATTGTTTTAATCCTTCTAAAGCAAATTCTTTTACCAAATCATTCCCTGTAAAACTGCCTACTGCATAAGCAGAGGCTGATCCAATAATCTTTCCAGCATCATACAACGTATTCGCTAGATCCCAAACCGTATCAATAAAATTCCCACTCGGATCAGTATACTTCAACGGATTATTCAGCACATAACTGTACCGATTCAGAGACTGCGGATTCTCCAACTCCCCTTCCCACGTATCCCATGAGATAAGCTTCAATTATATTTAAGAGCTTTATGACTTTTCTGACCTCAGTTTAATTAATAACCAATGAATTAACAAGCCCCCTCCTCCACCTACTAAAACAATAATAAACGTCAAAATCGGAAATTCTAAATCTCTAAAGTCAGTAGATTTTTTTACTGCCAAAAAGAGGTGATTAGTGGTTAAATCAAAAATGCTATAGCTTTTTGTTGAGGTTTCATAAATACCAACGTTTGTGTTATCAAATGTTAAAAATATAAAACCGTAGAAAATTATAGCTACTAAGTAACCTACCACTCCTCCTGCTATGGCAAATTTATATTTTGTTTTCATTTTTATCTAAACTCTTCAGGTATGTTTTTCATCTGTTTTTCTAAATCCCAATTTTGGGGTTTAGTTTTTGGAGTAAACCAAAATGCCTTTTCTCCATTTTGCCAATCAAAATCTCCTTGCATCCATCGCTTCCTGTACTCTTTGATAGCTTGTAAATCTATATCTTTTATATCTTTAAATTCAGAGCTGATGTCCTCTGGAGCCATCCCCCCCCCCATAACATCATCTACTCCCGACTCTCCACCACAGCAAGGACAGATGAAATAGTTTTCTCCATAAAAACCATCTTCAAATTTTTCCCAATACAGGCAATCAGAATTACCACAAATCCTACAAAATGTATAGGGATCATTTCCATCATTAACCTTAAGCGGTGCCCATAATTGTTTACTCATTCTGTTTTTTTGAAGATCTACTTATTCGTTTTTTGATGTCTCCAATCACATTACTGATAAAATTCCCTGCTTTCTCTTTTGGCTTGAATATAGATGCTGGTGTCCCATTTGGCGTTTTTACCCCTAATGTATTACTTGATTTATCATATATAATTGTATTTTTATTTCCAGTTTGTCTTGTATACTGCTGTGATCCTTTCGGAGGTTTACTTAAGAAATTATTAGCTTTTTCAACATATTGCTTTGCGTTTTGTACATCAGAAAAATCTCCTTTATGATCTTTATAGTGATTAAAGGCATTTTGAACTGATGTTCTGTCTCTAGTTGAAGACCAAATCGATTTAGCTTTTTGAGCGTTTTTTCGTGCAAAATTCAGAGTCCCTGTTCCCCCTTTTCCTCCTGGTATTCTATCACTAAGAATATTCAGGGCGGTTTGTGCTGGTGATATTGTATTATTTGGTATGTTTGCGACAGATTGAGGACTTGGAGCATAAGTTGTATTAGGAGCAATCAATTCCCAAGCTAACTGGAAATACTGAAAAAAGTTTCCCGTAGGGTCTGTATATTTAAGAGGGTTATTAACTGTATACGAATACCTGTTCAGAGACTGCGGATTCTCCAACTCCCCCTCCCACGTGTCACGACTAATAAATCTCCCAAGCTCACTATTGTAATACCTCGCCCCATAGTAATACAAGCCTGTCTCTGTGTCTTTTTCCTTCCCTGTAAATTTATAGTCATTAGTGAAGTTTCCGTATTGTTCATCTATTCGGGTTGCCCCAAACGCATAATAGTCTAGGACTTGGTTCAAGGCTCCCGATTCGTCGGTGTCGACATTGCTTCCAGTCAAGTGATCTTCATGATGATACACCAATGTCGGTTCTCCCGTACAACTCCCTCCTCCACTATTTTCCACCTGCAACATCGGATAACTTACATTTTCCTCCATTTCCCACGTATCCACAAAGTCCCAACTTTGGAAGGTGTTTTTCATCTTCATCTCCACCGTACTTTTTCCCACTCCCAAAGGACTCGTGCTCTGCCCTGACGTCTGCATGTCCCAATACGAATTCGTTGCACTCGCTGTCCCCATATCCGCATCACCGACCAAGCCTCCGACTTGATTGGTTCCTGTTATTGCTCCTGTGGAGTACACGTTTTCCAGTATCTGTGTGCCGCTCTGGTATCGTAGTTTGCCTCCGATCCCTCCTCCGGCATTGCTGGCGTTGATATTGGCATGAGAATACGAATTTGTAATCGTTCCGTCGTAGAGTCGTCCGACGATCCCTCCTGCATTGGTTCCGATGATATTTCCACTTGTCCAGACATTGTCTAGCACGCTTCCGGTTTTCATCTGTCCTGCGATTCCACCTGCTTTTCCGTTTGAGACAAGGTTGATATTGGTGATTCCGATATTTTTTACCTCAGCGTTATTCCCAGTTTGGGCAATGAGTCCGATCATCGTGATCGTATCTCGGTTGATATACAGATCCTTGATCTCATGTCCTTGTCCATCCAATCGTCCCGTAAAAACTGCCGTATTGTCATCACCTAGAGGATCAAATCCTTGTCCATTATTCCAATTGATCGTATCCGAACAATCAATGTCATTGGCAAGGTAGTATGTGCCGCCGAGATCTGTATCTATATTTTGTAATTCCTGACAGGTGGTGATCGGTATGCCTTGTGGAGCTTGGCAGGATGATTCGCTCTGGGTCGCGACTTTCATGTCTCCTGCTCGGAAGTACAATTTATTCTCGCCGCCTTCTTGATCAAATATTTTATTCACATAATACGTTTTCTTGTTTTCATCGGTGTCTTCTTTTCTCGTTCGTTGTCCCTGATGATCGTACGTGTAAGTAATAGTTTTTGTACCATTGGTACTGGAGGAAAGTTGATTGCGATAATCCCATGTATGAGTCCATGTCCCATCAGACACCATATTTCCATTTTCGTCATAGGTGAAATTCTTTGAACCAATGGACGTGACCGCGTGTGGTGTAGCGACTGTACTTGAACTGGTGGTGTCATTATTTCCAGCATAGGCATAATCGTCAGCCCAATCTTCGTGACGAGTCATATTGCCGATAATATCGTAGCGGTAATCTCGCAGGACGTGTTGTCCGTCGGCAGTTCCTGACATATTAACTCTCTTAAGGCGATAGAGATCATCGTAGATGTAGATAACAGATTTTTTTGTATCATTATCATTGTTGTTGAGTATGATCTGAAGATTACCGACTTTGTCATAGGCATACTCAATATCTTGAAAATCGGTGGTGCCATCGGTGGTATTTTTGAAAGTCAGTCGATAAAGTTTTTCGATGTCATAGGTATTGGTCGTGGTGATGCCATTAGCGTATTCGATTTTTCCCACACTTCCCGTCGGTGTGTAGTCCAGGTTGGTGAGAATAAAGTCATCGCCTTTTTTGACCTGATTGAGCTGTCCGGCTTGATTGTAGAGGTAGGAAACAATCACGTTGTCTCTCGGGTAGACAATGGTCAATGGTCGTCCCAAGAGGTCGTAGGTATAGATAGTGACAAACGTTTGCCCATCAATCCCCCGCTCTTCTTGCACTAAGCGTCCCACAATATCATATGTATAGGTATCGGTTGCTCCTTGCGAGGTAACAGCGGTCAATCGTCCAATGCCATTAGTTCCCTGATCATAGAGGTAAGTAATCTCTGTCCCCACCTCGCCGATAAAATCTTCGGTCAAGGGTCGATCGAGTTCATCGTATGTCCAGTTGACGATTTGATTTTTGGGATCGGTGCGAGAAGTCATATTGCCGTTGGCATCATAGGAAAAATTCCACGTGCCAAAGGTCGTATCATTTGGCGTATGGAGCATGGTCTCAGTCAAACGTCGTCCGAGCAGGTCGTAGGCAAAGGTTTTATAATTTCCCAAAGCATCGGTCAGCTTCGTCATCTGATTCAAAGCATTGTATTCGTAAATCGTGTCGTAGGTCTCTCCATCAAGGTGTTCGGTGACGGTGATCAAATTTCCAAAAGCGTCTGTGGTTAGGTCACGGTCATTCCCTTCTGGATCAGTAGTGGTTTGTTTCCAGTCATCATACGTGATCGTGGTCGTGCCAATATCATTGGTGATGGTGGTTCGACGATTGAGTGGGTCGTAGGTATATTCGTTCCCTTTCGCATCAGTTGCTGGGGCTGAGAAACTGATACCGGTTGCAAAGACGGGCAAGGTTTCTTTGGCGACATTGCCTCGTTCGTCATAGATAGTGTCGAGGACGGTAAATTGATCTGTACCTTCGGCTTCTGTTCGTACTTGAATCGTTCGTCCAAATCCATCCAGATATGTTTTTTTCAGGACTTCTATATTGTCATGATGCGGAAATGTTTTTTCTAAAATGCCAATGGGTTCGGTAGTCAGTTCGTAGGTGTATTCGGTTGTCTTGAGTTCTTGTGAGGTATTGGCGGGATCGGTGACTTTTTGTTCCTTGATTCTTCCAAAATCGTCAAAGACGGTCACGGATTTCGCTCCGTTCGGGTCAGTTGTCTCGGTTGGTTCTCCCCAAAAGTAATCGTAGGTAAAATTGGTCGTTTGGTTTTTCGGATTGATAATGGTGATCGGATATAATTTATGCGTGTCGTAGGTCGTAGTCGTCGCATAGTTTCTGGCGTTTATAGTTTTCGTCGGAAGTCCGTAGGTGTTGTACTCGGTTTTGGTAGTAAGGGATATATCAGGTGATGTGACAAGTTGTTCTTGTTTGGTCACGAGTCCTTTTTCCACCGAACCAAGAGGGAGATCATCATAATAGGTTTTGGTTTCGCCAATAATAGTGTTGGCGTTATCTTTGAGCGTTTCTGTCTGTGGGTACGCATAGAGATACTCATCACTATTGGTTGCGTAGGTAATGGTTTGCTCTCGTTTATCGGTCAAAATATCGGTAAAGTCTCCTTTCTCGTTGTCTAATGTGACTTCGCCGTACGACGTTTCTTTGGTTATATTTCCATACGTGTCGTATTCCCATTCGGTGGCTTTGGCTCGTTTGGTGGTATCGCCATCGTAGGTGATACTGGTCTGTCTTTTTTGAAACAGAAAAAACCGGTCTTTGTCTTCGTCGTCATCGCTGAGACTGGTTTTGTCCCACTTGGTAATCGTCACATCATACAGGTTGCCGGCATCATCGTATTGCTCGGACCTGTACTGTCGTCCTTTTTTGGCGATGTGATCTTCAAATTCACCATTATCAGTCCCATCCGCCGAGTATTGATCTTGGTGAAAGTAGAGTTTGCGAATATTGTCTGCGGGATCTGTGACGGTGACAATGTGGAAACCCGCGTATTCTTTTTTAAACGCATCCGCTGGCTCATAAAAATAATGTCCATCCTGATAATCATATTGGGTGGTATAGACTGGTGAACTGGTATTTGCTTGGGAAGTTGATTTGTGAACGGTATGGATAATGAAGGGTGTTTTATTTTGCAACTCTCCATTGATACGATACGCCGTGGAAGGTTTATAGAAAAAATGTTGCTCCGCTCCGTATGGATACTGTACGGTACTCAGATAATCGATACGTTTGCCTTCTATATTTTCTGTTCCGTCATAGTAATCAAACTCGGTAGGAGGCAGGTTATTTGCTCCTTTTTTGATAGTGACACTATCAAGATGTACAACCGCCGCGTTCCGTTCCGTGTAATCTAAATCGTAATAATAAATGAGCTGTGCCGTCCCGCTATCGTACGAGTACAACTCAATCTTGTCAATCAGCCGATTGGTAACAGTTTTAAATGCTCGAGTGTAATTGGTGTAGGCGAAACGATTCCCACGAATGAAACGGATTTCGTAGATTCCTTGTGTTTCTCCAAAGTTGGTGTAGCGAATGGTGTCGGGATAGATTTGTCCATCTTGTTTGTGATACGTGAAGGTAACGGTATTACCGTTTCGGTCTTCAATTTTTTCGAGCATCCATTTGTACACTCGTGACGAGTCGTTCGGATCGTCTAAACGATTGGATGCTGATGTCCCAAAGGTATAGATCATTCCCCTCGTATCGGTCGCTTTCCAGGAGTTATTGAGAAATTCAAATGTGGTAAAATCACTCTCGTACCTCGCTCCATACTGCCCATTTTCCGCATCTGTGGAAATAAGCTCCTCTGTGTTGCCCTCGATATCGACTGAGAAATCATTGCGATCGTACAATTCATTGACCCCATGTGCCGTACTGCGAAAGATCGCATTCGTCGGCAAGCTCCAACCATACCCAACCAGAGAATCAAACTGGCGGTTATTGCTATTGTATCGTAGTGAAATATCAGGTGTCATCCCGAGCCGCCCTTCTGGTACCCAGAGTGGATAACGAAACGTGGCAGAACCAGAAAAAAGGTCAACGTCTGATTTTCCTTTGAGTCCTTTGAGAAATTTTGAAAAATCAATCGCAGGACTTGGTGTTTCTTTGACCTCCACTTCTTCTTCATCGTCAGGGGGAGGATCTACGAGGCTTGAAGTCTCTGGAGGAGTTTCTGGTTCTTCCGATGGTACTTGGGCATCTGTTTGCTGCGTCGTTGTCTCTTCGGTGGACGTCTCGCTTGGTGGCGTTTCTTCTTGGGCAAAAGTGACACTCGGCACAAGCAGGAGAGACAAGCTATAGAGACTGCAAACAAGTAAAGAAAGAATTTTTCTCATGAGAAAAATTATGAAGAAGTATCGGCACAGTCGCCGTAGTAGGTAAAGACTCCATCCTGAGCTGTGGTAACACATTTATACACAATCTCCCAGCCTGAGCCTGTATTGAGCATGGTACAGGCGTCTACGTATGCTTTGTTATCTGATATCCTGTTATAGTAATAGACATGATCGACTAAGCCATCACCGTTAATCTCTAAAAACTGGTTTACAGGAATGCTCCCACCTCCATTATTCTGTTGTCCGATAATATTGTAAGTTTCCCATGAAACACCACTTTTAAAAGTTCCAGAACTATCCCAATCTTGATAATCACTAAGACAAGGAGCACTTTCATCACTGCTATAGACTATACCACTTATTTCCGGCACTTCCTCCGCCTGAGATACAAACTGAGCATTGACCATAAAACCTAAGAGAATCCCAATGATTAGCCAAGCTATGATTTGCTGAGAACGAAGAGCCGAGAGAAAAACTGACATGAGAAAAAAATTAGAAAATACGATTAATCACCGGCACAATCACCGTGATATTTTCGGGTTGTGCCATTGGCATCCAAGTCATAGACGCACTTATAAGCGATATCAAAACCAGATCCAGTATTAAGTGCTATACAATCCCGAATCACATATTCTCCAGCCCCACCTTGTGGACCTTGATTTTTTCCATGCAACGAATAGATGTAATCTGGTAGTCCATCACCATTGAGATCAAGAAATTGTTGTAAAAAATTTACGGGCTGAAGATCTACATATCCCACAGAGGGAATGTTGGATTGCGTATTATTCGTCATAAACTTAAAATTCCAGTCTTTTCCATCAGGATCATAGTTATAAGAAGAATCCCAAATTGTATAGTCATGAAAACATCCTTGATGATCATCAGCCATTTGGGCGCTGACTTGATTGGAAATCAGTAAACTGAAAGTAAAGACGAGAATTAATCGTATAGAACATTGAGAGTCAAAAACGGAATTTATTTTATTCATAAAGAAAAGTTGCTTAGAATTGGTGTAGTCGCCATAGTAGGATCACATAATCCCCTACATGAAGATACATTTTGGGAGTACGTAAAAATTTCATAAATATTTTTTTACGATCTCATTTCATTTTTTAGATACTTTACAAATAAAATCAACTTATTTTTTTTATTTCTACCATTTTTTAATTTAATTTTAATGTTTTAAAATTTTTTCATTTCCAAGCCCAAGAGATCAGTCTTCTTGCACATTGTACTTCTTACTTATTTGTGTTATAATGAAGGGATAAGCTTCTTTATATGGTACATAAAGATTGGGCTCGGTGTGGAGATTGTGATGATTCGATAGAGAATTATCCGGATGTCTTTGATACGATTATTATTGGTGCAGGACCTGCCGGTATGACGGCAGCGGTATATGCGGCTCGTCGGAAAATGAAGATTTTGCTTATTTGTGGTAAAGTCGGCGGTCAGATGCAATGGTCTTCTGATATTCAAAACTATACTGGAGTAGCTCAGGCAACGGGACCCGAGCTGACAAAACTTTTTTTTGATCATGTGAAAAAGGTTGATGATGATAATGATCATTTTGATCTGTGGTTACGGGAAAAAGAAACGGTTGAAAATATCTCTTCCAAAAAAGACGTGTTTTTTGTTCAAACGAATACCAAGCAAAAATTTCGATCCCGCACTATTGTCGTAACGACAGGAAAAATCCCGAGATTGCTTCATATTCCCGGAGAAGATATTGCTATGAAGGGAAATGGATTATCTTTTTGTGCTACATGTGATGCCCCATTATACAAAGATAAAAAAATGGTGGTAATTGGTGGTGGAAATTCAGCGATGGATGTGGCATTACAATTATCAAAGTTCACGGATGATATTACGATTATGACGGATCTCGATCACTTGATTGGTGAAGCGGTTTTGATGGAAAAAGTTGAACAACACCCAGCTATTTCTGTGAAGTTTGAAGTAAAGACGAACGAGATCTTATTGGATAAGAAAGTTCAGGTACGAGGCGTACTTATTTCTGAAGGGGGTGGAAAGCCACATGAGTTTAAGTGTGAAGGGATTTTTGAGGAAGTCGGTCAAGTACCGGCGACAGATTTTTTGAAGGGGGTGGTAAAACTGAATGATCGAAATGAAATCGTGGTAAATCGTCGTTGTCAGACAAATGTTCCAGGAATATTCGCTGGAGGCGATTGTACTGATCAAGCTCATAAACAAGTGATTGTGGCTGCAGGAGAAGGCGCCATTGCGGCTTTGGAAGCGCATGAGTATTTGTTACGGCAATAGAGATTCTAGATACCTCTGATGACACGTTTTGTGAATGAAGTGTGTTTATTTTCGGTAAAGATGATTCGAAAAGCTGACGAATAACGGTTGTCATTATATTTTTTACAGCAGGTGGCGCAGGCTACACGTCTCTTTTTTTGCGTTTGAAAGGTAATTTTGCACTGAGGACATTGCGCGGTGTATTTTCTGAGGGGAAGCTTTATATCTGATACATCGTAGCACCGCCTGGGTTTGCAACCGATCTCCAGCGCTTTGGCTTTCCAGATTCTATCATGGTTATGTTTTTTTCCGACTAAAGCATGGGCGATTTCGTGTAAAATAGTATCTCTGACGTGTGCTTCTGTATTGAGTTCTGTGAGGTATCGGGAAAGGGTGATCGTTTTTTTTGTATAATGACAGCAGCCAAAACGAACCTTGGCTCTGTCAAAGGCAAAAGACCAGTTAGTGAGCTGGTGTTTTTCCATGAGTGATACAGCGATTTTTTCTGCTTGGTCGAGATTCATTTATACAGGATTATTGTACAGTTTATGTTGAAGTTTTAGATCTGGTACCGATAAAAGAAAATATTTTCCATCGTCACATAATGCTCCTGGGTTGAGTAAGATGATACCGTTTTGTTTAGCGATCTGGGCTTTGTGGGTATGACCGTGGCAAAAGATATCGACTTTTTGTGCGTGAAGGGCTTTTTGAGCAATACCTTCGAAATGGGATAAAGCGATACGAATACCTTCAAAGGTAACATCGATGACTTCTTGAATGGTAATGTTGGGAAGGGTATTCAATTCTTCAATGAGCTCGTCATTGACATCGAAATTTCCTCGGGCGATGTGTATCTGTATATTCGGATATTTTTTGAATACTTGGACAAGTTCGGGAACGGCAAAGTCTCCGGCATGAAGTACATGCTGAATTCCTGATTTTTGAAGTTGTGACAGAAGGATTTTTATGCGATCAATACTGCCGTGAGAGTCGGACACTATGGCTATTTTCATGAAAATTTAATTTTATTGACAATTCTTGTTTATCATTTTACAAATAACCTGTCTTTTGGTAATCCGTTTCTTTTTTAGAGAGATACTACAATAAATTACCTAAAAAGACAGATCTTTTACATTTTTGTGTGCTATAGAATTCGATACATGAGCTTTGCTCTATGTATGGTTTTTGTATCGAATTCTTAGTGATGTTTTTTTAAACTCATATTTCTATTAATTTTTAGGCAGAGGTTTCCTATGACTAAAATATTTCTGCAAGGTCTATTTTTTTCTCTTTGCTCGGGAAAAGACAATACTATTGATGTATTTGATACTGTGGAAGATGTAGTGCCATTATTTAATTTATCTTGGGATGATAATTCAATAGTCATGAGAAAGAATGACGGTCAAATTGTTATTCCGAGAGTAATATTATCCTTTACTGAGCAGGATATTCGGATAGAACCTTGCCCTTGTGGTTGTCATTACTGCTTTTCTAATGGAGGAATGGAGGCTATTTATGTTCCGAGAGCAATGATTTTTTCTCTCAGTCCAGGTCAAGTCATTACTGCAGATGATGGGTGGCAGAGTATTTCACCATTGTTTTTCCATTTATTTTCAGCATATCAATTTATGAATTAAACCACGATACATTAACATTAAAAAACATTTTCTCATTCAGAACACAACAAAAATGTTTTTAGGGGGTGTAGTAAGGATTTTACTCCTGTCCAGCACTACGCCCTCATTTTTTTATTGATAATTATAGTTAAAAGTCTCATTGACCCACTGAATAATCTCTCCTCTTTTATTGCGCTCATGAATGGTCAACTCTTTTTTTTGAAGGGCTTTCCAGAGAACATTGAAGGCTTCGTTGGAAAGATCTTTTTTTTCTTTTGTACAATAATTTCCGTGTTTTGATTTGATGTAGCCTGTATTGCATACGCAACCATCTACTGGATAGCGTTCGTAGTGAGAATGAAGTGGGCATACTTGCTTAGAGGTGATGTAGTCTGATTGGTACTGAGGATTTATATATCGTGTATAAGGCACAAATCCTGACCGATATCGTTCAGCCTGATTTTGGTGACAAAAATAATTTCCGGTTTTTATATCAAATTGACAATCTCCCACCCCACTACCAATGCTATAAGCAAAAGCAGATAAGGGGAGAAAGAGGCTGAGAAAAAGAAATTTTTTCATGAATGCATATTTCATACTACTTTATAGAATGTAAAACAAAATATGTCAACTCACTTCTTATTTCTTTTTTGAGTTTATAACTAAATTTTAATCGTCCAAAAGACTATCTTGACCAAAACCAAAGTTTCTGCGTTCTTCTGCGTTTTTTTGAAATTGACCGTAGGTGTAGTCTCTGACTTTATTTTTTCTTTCTTCTTTTAGCGCTCGTCTTCGCTTCAGCATAGGAGGCTCTGGTTTTTCCCAAATCTTTCTCACAGCATCTTCTTTTGAAAAATCTTTCTGAGAAAATGCTCGTATCCCTCTTCTATTATAGAGTGATTTTAAAGGACCTTCACGTTTTGCACCGGTTGTAGATAAGCGCAGACCGATATCTTGACGCCCTTTCGTGAGAAAGTTTTGTTGATATTTCTGTCCAGGAGTTAGTCCTCTTTGATATCCTCCTCTATTTTGATTCACTTCTTTTGCAATACGATACGCATCTTTGTTATCAAAATTTGGCTCTGTATATCCTCTGGTTCTTTTGTATGTGTCTACTTCCAATTCCTTTCGTTGTCGTTTTCTATATTCGCCTGTTTTTGTGAGTGAAGCTCTCCCCGTTCTCGCTATTTTTGGTATATTGATATTATTTTTTTTATCGTCTCTTGCTTGTCTTATAACTTGTTGATGTCTTTTTCTGGCAAATCCTCTAAACAAAGCATTCCTTCTTTGTTCTGCTTTTTCTTCAAAAGACAAACCTTCTTCCTCTGTATCAATCAAATCGCATGAACTAATGGGTTTCCAATCCTCTGGAACATCACATGGTGTAGGAAAGGCTTCGCACTGACCAGTGACACTAACTGCAAATTGAATGACTTGAGAACAAGTATCTGATGTATCTTCATCAGCTGCAAGTCCGAGTGGTGCAATAAGAATAGTAAGAAAAGATGATGAGACCAAAAAGTATGTTATTTTCATGATTTTTTTATCAGTTTAATTAGTTACCTTTAAAAAGTCTTTGAAGGCGTTCTCTTATGGAGAGAGGTCTTTTGATAGTTCTTCCGTCGCTAGCTCTAGCTCTTTGCTGAGCTACGGGGGAAGCATTTGAACTTGGACCACCAAGTTCTCTGAGTTGTTGTTTGAGTCTTTGTAGTTCTGCCTCTAGCTGACGAATTTTTGCAATAATTTCACTTCTGTTGCTCGAAGTGTCTGTATCTGATGTTGTGGTATCAGTATCATCTGATGATGAGTTATTTGTGCTATTATCACTATCATCATCCGTCTGTGTAGTGATATTTCCGCCCTCTACGGAAGCCACGACATCTGCTTGTAGTGTAATTCTACCGGCTCTTCTGAGTCGGTTAATTCTTGCTTTTTGAGCATTGGTCATTTGAGGAAATGTTTTGATTATTTCTGTCGAACCTCTTCCAAACTTCTTCACTTCTCCTCCCACAGTCTTATAAAAATACCCGGCAACGTAGTAAGTAGTGTCCGGTGTTAATCCCTCAATTTTTCCTGTTCGGTCCTTGAGACTTCCTTCGAGTTCTACTATTGGATTCGACATATCTTCTTTTTCTGATACGGCTATTAAGACACCTCGCGCATCGACAGAGGTTAATCTTGGCTTTGACCATGAAAGGTATATATGATCATCATATATCTTTGTAATAAGTTTACCGAAATTAAACACACTACCGAGTTCTTTTGATGTGTTATCAACAATAACCGGATCGTTGGGTTCCAGTATCTCTGTTTCTTCCAATTTTTTATCTAGATTGAACTTAAATTTATAGATCTTTGAACCATGGACCAAGGCTCTTTCTCGACCGTCTTGTGTGTAACCATATATTCTGAGAAAAAATGTGTCATCTTCTCCCGGATTAAAGGTACCAGTTCTTAAAACAATGGCATTTTCATCAGGATTATCAATCCATTGTTTTACAAGCCTATTTTCAGTATTTTTAATTTCTTCTTGGTACAAACTCCACTGAATGGCGTATCCTTGAATACTATCTCTTAATTCGAGAGGTAAAGCTTCCCACTGAATAGTTGTAGTTTCATCTGATGGAACAATTTGTACATTTTGAATTTCTGCAGCAGAGCTGGTGAGAATAACACCAAAAAAGCTTGCCCCAATACCGAGAAGGAGAAAGAAACGTTTCATGTTTATTTTTATGAGTTTGTAAGGAGATTTCTGCCTGATTCTATAAATCTTTCGTGATGTCGTCAAGCTCTGATTTTTAATTTGAAATTACTGATTTTTCCTCTTCTTTTTTCTGCTCAATTCCTCTCATTTTTGAAAGTGGCCAGACGACGAATGAAGCTTTTCCTTGTATGTTTTTGATAGGAACAAATGGCGTATGAGCTCCATCACAGCCTGATTGGTTATAACAATGACGAGCATCAAAGCTTCGTGAGCGATTATCTCCCATGAGTAAATAATGCTCATCGGGAACAGTAAATTTAGTTTGTTTAAAACTTTGAGTAAATCCGTTGTTTTTGGCAGATAGATAGGTTTCTGGGATTTCAAAATCTGTCACCTCGTTATTTGAAAGATAGAGCTTTCCTTTTTTTATTTCGATAGTATCGCCTGGAACACCAAGGATTCTTTTAATGTAAAAAGTATCTTTATGCGGCGGGTGAAATACAACGATTTCTCCTCTTTTAGGAGCTCTCATGAAATTATAAACAAATTCATTCACAAAAATAAATTCTCCTTTTCCATTTTCGCATTTTTCATCAATGATATTGAGAGTAGGACACATAGAAGGTCCTGATACACGAAAGAATTGAAAGATATAAAATCTTACAAACAGAACGATGCCTATAAGAATTAATGTTTCCAATGCAAAACTGGTCCAGCTTTGATCTTTATCTTTTATCATTCTCTTTTTTGCGTGCGGAGTGTATAATACATCTGCTTATAATACAATTTTTTCTCCATGGAACGTCGGATTAATGTTAGTTTTAAAAGACTTGGTTTTGGGGACATACTAGAGGAGGATGAATTTGTGGAAAAATCTTTCCGGAAGATATTTTTTCCAACCCTTGTAAGACTTATTTTTTGGGGAGGAATTTTGGGTGTTTTGGGATGGGGAATGTATCTCTTTGAGGGGGAAGCTTTTTGGACTCTTTTTATTGTAAGTCTCTATGCTTTATCTCGATTTATTTTTTTCTTTTATCGCTGGTATTTTAATGCCATTTTGATGACAACAAACAATTTGATTTTTACTGAATGGGAAAAGTTTTTTCACAAGAAATCCACGCGAATTGATTACTGGAATTTGGATGAAATTCAGGTACAAAGGGTCGGACTGCGGTCTTTTCTGCAAAATTTTGGAGATTTATATTTCATGAAATTTAACGGAGGGATGCTCTACGAATTCAAAAAAGCCAGTCGTCCTCATTATGTGGCTCGTATAATTGAGGCGTATCGAGAAGGGCAGGTGGATGCGAAAAATTTCACAGAAGAGTCAGCACTCAAAAATTTAATTTTCGGTATGGTGCAATCTCATGTGAGGGAACATGGAGATCCTGAGCGACAAAGTGACAAAAAGAAGGAAAAAACAGAAATCGTATCTACTGCAAAAGAGGTGTCAAAACCGCAATCTCATAAAGTCCCACAAGCTTCACAAACAAATCTGGAAATTGAGAAGGAGTTGGATGATGAAGGTGGTATTGATATTGATTTGGAAGAAAGAGATTGATTCACTTCTACCATCCCAAGCTCCCTCCCTGTTGATATTCAGTCACACGTGATTCAAAGAAATTCTTTTCTTTAGAAAGGTCGATGACTTCACTCATCCAAGGAAACGGATTTTTGGCGTTGTAGACTTTCGGTAGATTGATGGATTCGAGGCGTCGGTCTGCGATATATTCTACGTATTCTGAGACCACTTCAGGACGCAATCCTAAAATTCCTTTAGGAATTGCATCTTTGGCGTATTTTTGTTCGAGAACAACGGATTTTTTTATAGTCTCCGTTAGTGAGTTTTTAAAATCTTCTGTCCAGACATCTAGGTTCTCTTCGATAATGGTGTTGATCAGGTCGACTCCGAAAGCTAAATGAATAGATTCATCTCGAAGGATGTACTGAAATTGTTCTCCGATACCAACCATTTTGTTGTTTCGAAGCATGGAAAGCATCATGGCAAATCCAGCATAGAAAAAGATTCCTTCCATAATGATATAGTATCCTACTAGGTCGTAGATGAACTTCTGAATACTTTTCGTATCAGTAATCGTAAAATTTGGATCCAAGAGGGATTTAGTAATGTCTATTACAAAAGCATCTTTTTCCTCGATTGAAGGAATGGTGAGATACATATTGTAAATTTCTTCCGGATCAAGGGATAGGGAATCACAGCAGTAAATAAATGTATCCGTATGAATGGCTTCTTCAAAAGCTTGTCGAAGCATATATTGTCGACATTCTGGATTGGCTACGTGTTTATAGACGCTCAGGACAATATTATTGGCGGTTAGGCTTTCAGCAGTAGAGAAAAAACCTAAATTCCATAACACCATACGGCGTTCGTCTTCGGTCAAGCCATTTTTAGATTTCCATAGTTCAATATCTTGGTGCATAGGAACTTCTTCTGGAGTCCAGTTATTCGCCACTCCTTTTTTATAGTATTCTCGAGCCCATTTGTAGGTAATAGGCAAAATTTTATTTGGATCGGTTGTTTTTCCAATCCCAAGAATATCTTTTTTTTTCTTTAAAGAATCATTTAAAGCATTGCTTTTTGTAGACATCTTTTCAGAAGGAGAGCGATGTGCGGTAGCTGGAGATACAGAAGAATTTTGATCCATGATAGAAAGGGGGTTAGGAAAGAAAAAATGCGATAAACACAACAGAAATCCAAATTTGTACTACATATTGTGTGGCTGATGAATTTTAGATACTATATATTGTGTGGTCAAATAAATTCCTTCTTTTTTCTTTTCTTCTGAAGGAGCTACGAATGACTTTCTTTGAGGGATGATTTTTTCTGTCTTTTTTGACAAATACTCTCATGATTTTATAAAGATTATAGTGAGATTATTGTTTCTTTTTGAGAGGGTAATTTTTCACTTAGTTGGGAAATGCTCTTTCAAAAATATCAAGAACAGGAGTATGAAATGAAGTATTTAATTGAGACGAGAGTTGTTTTTAATATTGAAGTTAACGTTCCTCAAAACGGGTAAAAAGCCATCGTCATAGGTCATAAAAAACCTTTTCCAAATGGCGACATTTGTCATGTTATTCAATTTTTATCTGATAATAAGAAATGTGACGTTCTTCCGGGAGAAATCAAACTCGATATTGGAAACGAAGTTATCTTTCGTTCTATGGAAGATAAACATCTGAAAGACGGCGAAAAAGCTAAGATCATTGGTTATCTGAAAAACAAAGAAACTATTGTTCTTTACTTGATAAGATTTGAAGATGGACATGAAATGACAGCTTCCTTGGAAGAGGTTACCGCTCTCATTCCTATTGAAACAATCGTGACATTCGATTCTTTCACGGGAGAAAGTCAGTGGGATGGAAAGATGGCTACAGTTAAAGGTCATGGAGTCCATGGCACATATCACATTGTCTTTGAGGATGGATGGCGGACGGAGGTGAAGCCGGATGACATCACACCTGTCCTTGAAGCACACAAAGATTCTTAATTTCTCACGACCCTTGAGCTGCTCAAGGGTCTTTTTTTATTGACTTCTACATTTAAATAGTTTAAAAACACATTACTTTCACTAGAAAGCATGATCTTTGAAGTACACGGATAGGGATCAAAGCTTCTTTGTGTTCATGGAATATCTCGTGGGCAGGATGAAGCTTTGACATTTCTCTATTTTATAAGGATTTTTATTATGTCTGTAATCTTACACAAGGAGGGAGAAAGAACTAAGCGTTCTATCTCTTTTCATACATTTGAAACTTTTGACGACTTTATTCGTGGATGGGAAGGTCCTTATTATTGTATAGAAGGGCATAAAACAATTAACAGCTTAATAGTCTACTTTATTAGGGATGAATCTTATTTAGGACTATCTGCTGGAATAGGCATTCATCGCTTATTTCATAATAAAGTTAAAATTGATGAGGAAAAGCAGCCTAGGAATAATCCTGAACTAGCAACTCTGATAATAGAAGATGCAAAAATTCAAGTTATTCCGTGGGCAAAGAATATTTGTTTTGAACATTTATGGTGGGACGCTCCATTGGAAATAATTTTCGATGATACACGCGAATATCTTGAGAAATGTATGGATGATATTAATTCATTTATGCGGACTTTAAGCTACAGTGCCAGCTTGATTAAAGAAGAATTAAAAGTCTTCAATAAAAAAGAGAAAGATTGAATTTCTTTTCTATTACCCGCTCCTATCCATTCGTCCTAGCAACACCTGCTTCTCCGGGAGGCAGGTTTTTTTTATTTTCAGGCTTTATGAAAGCTCGATCCGTGTCGGATCTCCAACGCTCGGTAGATTTGTTCGAGTGCCATGTGGCGGCAGAGGTCTTTGGTCCACGTCATTTTTCCTAAACCTAATATATAATTAGCTCTTTTTAAAATTTTGGGATCTAATCCATGCGCCCCTCCAATAACAAATTGCACACTTTTTTCATTGACCCATGTCTCTTCCAGCCACTGAGAAAATTCTGGCGATGTCATTTCTGTTCCTTTTTCATCAAAAGCTATTACATAATCTTGGTCATCTACTTTACTTAAAAATAAATCAGATTCTTTCGTTTTTGCCTTGGCGGCATCTTTTATACCAGCCGGATTCAATGGAATAATATCAAAGGTCTTTCGAAAGTTAATACGACGAATAAGTTCTTTTTCCCTTTCGCTGACATCATTTTGTTTTCCAAAAAAATACAACTTTATTTTCATATATTCTCAGCCTACAATGGCAATCAGAAAATGCGAAAATTTTTTGTCATAATGAGTTGCTTTGTATGGTGGGGATGCACCACTCCCCCATCTTCTTTTACTATTGATAGCGCTACTCATACTTTTTCTATTGGAAATGATGTTTTGGGATTGATACTACCGGAATCATGGAAAGAAATCACTCCGCCTGATAGAACAGACGCTATTTTTATGGCGCATGATGGGAGCTCCAATATTGTCATTCTGCACAAGCAAGGGAGTGTGACGAATGTGGGTCCTACACTCTTAGAACAAGAAACTGAGGATTTATACTATTTTAATCCCAAAGATACGTCTTTTGACATATGGTCTTTTGAAGCCAAGTCCAACCCGACTTCATCTCTGCGCTATTTTTGGCAAAAAGCTTTTGACCTTTCTGAACAGAATATTTTTCTGATTGCGACTTGTTCGGTTATCGTACCAGGACAAGAAAATTCAGCGTGTCCTGCTATCCTTGATTCTTGGGGAAAGATGGTAGACAAAACCGAAGAATAGCATACAATTCCCTCGCTCTTTCAGGTAGTATTTTTTTACTAAAAAAGTCGTTTAAGGATGAAAGAAGAAGCAGACAAAGCCAATGAAATCTCGATTATCGTCGAGATGGAATAGGTGTCGTCTAAGACAACGCCGGCGCCATGGCGGAGTGGTTACGCAGAGGCCTGCAAAGCCTTGTACCCCGGTTCAATTCCGGGTGGCGCCTCCAAGCTCGGGTGGTGGAATGGTAGACACGAGAGACTTAAAATCTCTTGCCTTCACGGGCGTGCGGGTTCGAGTCCCGCCCCGAGCACCATTGAAATGAATACTTATCAGTCTGTTAATGCGTTACGTTCTCACCCTTTTATCCAGCAATTGTTCGCTTACAACTTTCCGTTGAAGGATGATTACGTGATTTTTGGGAGTACAATGATGTATGTTTTGGGTCTTCGAGACCAAATTAATGATCTGGATGTACTGGTTCGAGAACCTATCTGGACTCAAGCAGAAAATATGGGTGTAAAGGTCGATGATATGACTCTTCGTCTGTCTGATGGAAATATTTCTTTAGGAAAGGGATTTGTTGTAGGAAATCCCCTACATTCACTAGACATTGACCAACTCATTGATAATGCTGTAATCGTTGATGGTATTCGAGTGAGTCCATTAGAAGATATTTTAAAGTATAAAAAGCTACTTAATCGGTCAAAAGACCAAAAGGATATAGCCCTTATTAAGTCTTATTTAAAGTAGTTTTAATACTACTTATCTCTGTTTCTATATTTTTTTATTACAAAATCATTTTACAAAAAAGTAAATTTAGGTAAGGGTAGTAATGTTTGATTTTGCTTTTTGACATAATACATCGTTTATAGACATATCTCTGGGGATTTTTTCCTCAGACTTCGTGTCTGTAAACATAGTTATCGTTTACTCACTTTCGGGAGAAGTATTTGGCATGTAATAATGTTCTGGTTCTGGTAGTTTGTTATTTACCAAAACTAAGCAAACTTCGTCGCTCACAAGGGCGATACAAATACAATAGTTATACTCATTTTTCCTCAGGAGAAATATCATGAGATTCTTTTTAGCTTTTGCTTTTGTTTTTATGGTTCTTACATTATCAAACCCAATATCGGCAGCCGCTGGGGGGTCGTACACCATCACGCTTGGCGTCACAAAAGACGTGTCAGCTTGCTCCGGAGCACAGGACCTGGTGACGTTTACGCCCACGGAAATTACCCATCCGAATGGATTTGATACGTGGGTATACGGTATCGGAGTTACGTCCGGTGGAGATACAGTTTATGTTGGGTATTTGATATGGTTCGGATATCTGTCAGAAACTGCAACAACAGTTACAATGACAAGCCGACATAGTTTCGGACTTCCTTGCTATTTCTAATAGCAATAAGCCCAAAACTAAGAACCCTTATCATGCCTGTGACGCTGTGAAGTGGTAATGATGAACACGAAGAGCCTGGGCCTTAAGAGATTGCCTCGAGCAATCTCTTAAGGTCTTTTTTTATGATTAAGGGATTGTTCTTGGTATTGATTTAAAGTTGAAATCTTTGAGAGAATGGAGTATAATGGATCGATGTCTCAAACTCCAACTTCCGCAGGATCTCAAGCTATTCCTATCCAAGACTATGTACTTCGTTTGCAAATGGAGGCGATTGATAAACGAGCCTCTGATGTGTTTTTGGCGTCACAATCGAAACCTTCGTGCCGGATTGATGGCAAGACGTTGTTTTTTGAGGATGAGCCAATTTTGACTAGCGAAATGCTGGAAGCTTATTTGGAAGGCATGATGTCTGAATATGATCATCAAATTTTAAAGGAAAAACTAGAACATGATTTTTCGATTACTATTGAAGGTGGTCATCGTTTTCGGGTGAATGCATTTTATCAGAAAAATGGTTTGTCAATCACGTTTAGGGTTATTCCTAATATCATTCCTTCTTTTGAAGAACTTGGATTGCCTGATCATTTATATAGGTTGGTAAACCTTCCGTCTGGATTGGTACTGGTTACAGGTTCTGCGGGATCTGGAAAATCTTCTACATTGGCATCTGTCTTGGATCTCATTAATCAAAAACACAACAAACATATTCTTACGATCGAAGATCCCATTGAATATATACATAAAGATAAAAGCTCACTCGTTGAACAAAGGGCTGTGGGTCCACATTCTCGGAGCTTTGGTCAAGCGCTTCGGTCTTCGCTTCGTCAAGCACCAGATGTTATCATGGTGGGAGAATTACGTGACCTGGAAACGATTGCTTTGGCTATTACAGCGGCGGAAACTGGTTCTTTGGTCTTTGCGACATTACACACTAATGATGCGGCAGGAGCGGTAAACCGACTCATTGATATTTTCCCTGGAAATGAGCAGAATCAGGTTCGGAGTCAGTTGGCACAATCATTGCAAGCGGTTGTTTGGCAAAAACTTTTGCCTCGTAAAGGTGGGATGGGACGTGTGGCGGCTTTTGAAATTATGTTTCGTACGAATGCAGTAGCCCACTTGATCCGTGATCAAAAGACGTATCAGCTCAAGTCCGTTATTCAGACGGGACAGAATGATGGAATGTTGCCTTTGAAGAATATGTTGAATTTTTTAGTAGAGAAAGAATACTTAGATATTGAAATTGCGAAAAAGACGTTGGAAGATCATGGGTAATAGGGAGTGTGAAAAAATTAAAAAACGGACAAGTATTCTATTTTAAGAGCTTTGTCCGTTTTTATTCTTGTTTGATAAATAAAATTTTGAATTACTTCTTCTTTGGTGCTTTTTTGGCAGTCTTTTTAGCAGCTGGCTTTTTTGCTTTTTTTGCTGTTGCCATGGGAGGTAATTAAGAAATACTAGCTACAATTTTTTCTTTTTTTTCTCTCTTTGCAAGAGCTAAGAACATGATTTTTCATAGCGGAATATATAAAAAAATTTCAAAGTATTATTTGTAAATTTTCAGAGCCTTTTTCAGACTGAATAAACAATGTTTTTCTCTGAAAAACTATAAGTTTTTTACCGATTTTTTTGTATATTTTTTTAAAATTTCCTCCTACAATAAAATAAGATTTATTATTGATAATTTCATGGTTTTTAAATTAAAAACACTTACTTTCTTTTGGATAATTTTCTTTTTTTATCCAGCACTATTGGTTTCGGCACAATCGAATGAAAATAGTGAAGCCCCCCTTCGTGTTATTACAAAAACCATTGAACCATTCGTTATGGCAGGAAGTGATACTGGTTTTAGTATCGATTTATTACATTCACTTGTGGAACGCATGGGGTACGAATATCAACTCATGGAAAGAGTTCTAGGGGTAAATGATTTATTAGTTGCCGTAGAAAATAATGAGGCTGACATGGCTATAGCTGCTATTACTATTAATTCTGAACGGGACAAAAGAGTGGATTTTTCTCACTCAATGTTTGATTCCGGGTTGCAAATTCTGGTTTCTCAAAATCAAAAAGGAAGTAAGTTTCGCTTTAGCATTCTAATGCCTCTTTTTAAGATTGTAGGAGGGCTTATATTTCTTATGTTTATTGTCGCTAATATAGTTTGGTTTTCTGAACGGAAGAAAAATACTGATTTTTCAGAACGCTATCTTGTCGGGGTATGGGAAGCTTTCTGGTGGTCGGCAGTAACCATTACGACTGTTGGTTATGGAGACAAGGTGCCTCGCGGTATTTTGGGGAGAATTATAGGGATAACCTGGATGTTTCTTGGTTTATTTTTAATCGCTTATTTTACAAGCTCTATTACAAGCACGCTCACCGTAGAAAGTCTTCAAAGTTCTATTAATGGCTTTTCTGATCTTATTGGAAAATCTGTAGGAACGGTTGAAAATACCACTTCGGACAGATTTTTGCAGTCTAAAAATATTTCCCCTGTAGGGTTTAAAACCATTTCTGAGGCTTATCAAGCATTGGAGGAGGGTAAAATTGAAGCTATCGTTTATGATGCTCCGGTTTTACAATACTATGCGGCCACTGATGGATTAGGAAAAGTGAAGACTGTCGGAAAGATTTTTCAAAAAGAACAGTATGGAATTGCTTTTCCTTCGGGAAGTTCTTTGAGAAAAATGACAAATACTGCTTTATTGAAGCTAAAAGAAGATGGTACATATCAACAAATTCAAGAAAAATGGTTTGGAGTGAGTGAATAAGCAATGTTTTACTCTGAAAAACTATAAGTTTTTTACCGATTTTTTTGTATATAACTTTTTAGGTTTTCTTCTTGTAATTAAGAAGATTTATTTAATGAGTCTTTTGTGTTTTGTGAAGTATCCGGAAGAATTGACAAAAATAATTTTTCATACTAATAAATAATCATATCAGTTTGATACTGTTCTTTTTCATTTTTATTTAGAAGTAGTTTTTTTGGAGTCTTTTCGAGCTTTCTTTTAAAGGAGATTTGAATGGATTCCAAAAAATTTTTTGTTTCACGTATACGGTAAATTACCATGGAAAAAGCAAAGGGTCTTTTTGTATTAGTATTTATCGCTTTACTCGGTTATTACGCATTTTTTGGCAGTAGTGATTATGTAGAACCTCTCTCTAACAAGAGAATCCGTGTTGTTTATTCTGGAGGATCTTTTTGGGCACGATAGGGCGATGATGGAAAATTAAAGCTTCCGGAAAGAATTCGTGCTGTTGGTGGGAACAATGCTTGGATCGAAATGGATACAACAGACAAGAGTAACGTCACTGCTACTTGGTATAGATGCGGACAAGAAGAAACGGCAAGTAGCGTTCAGACCTGTGTTCCGGGACAAATCAATGTCCATTTTTTCTGATGTTAATCAAACTGTTTTGCGCGGACAGGATAGCAATATCCTATCCGCTTTTTTCTTTTTAATTACTTGAATAACGCTCTTTTTTCTGCTATAATGCGGGGATTTATTTTTTCCTATGAATGAACAAAATCAGTTTGGTTTGAAGCAGAAGAAAAAACGAGCTTTGTGGAAGGATGCACTACTTTTTGCAGGGAGTGTTGGTTTTTTCTGGGGAGCAGCGCATGTGGGACTTAACTACTCAGCTTATGCTGAGATCACTGCTTTTAAATTTAATAATCTCAAAGCTTCTGTAGTTTCGCTGGCAGATAATTTTGGGACTTCCGAATCCGCCGAACCTTTGACACTGGAAAAAATTAAGACTGATCGACAACTTTTTCGTAATAAAGATTTAAAGCCCAAAAATCAGGCGAAGCAAACTTTTGCTAAGATGGATATATATCCTTCTGATAATCGTATATATATTCCTCGGATTCAAAAAAATGTACCGCTCGTTAATGTCCCTCATCACAAAAACTGGCAACAACTAGAATCTAATATTCAGGAAGGTTTGCGTAATGGAGCCGTTGTCCATCCAGTGTCTCATGCACCAGGAACAAATGGGAATTTCTTTGTGACTGGACATTCTTCGTACTATCCTTGGGATCCGGGACGGTATAAAGATATGTTTGCCTTGCTTCATGAGGTTCATGAAGGTGAGATTATTCATGTTTTTTGGGAAGGACGAAAATATGTATATCGCATTAAAGCAAAAGAAGTCGTTCCTCCAACGGCTACGGAGGTTTTAGATCAGCCGGAAAACCTTTCCATCATTACACTTATGACATGTACACCGGTAGGGACAAACAAAAATAGATTGATTTTAATTGGCGAGCTTGTGAAGGAAAAAGTTTAGTCTTGCTTTTTTTGTTTCTTTTCTTATAAAGACGTTTGTATTTGGTTGGATGGACGGCAAATTTTTTGATGTTTTTGCGCGGTAATCTCCCATGTACAGATCTCTAGCAATATTTCTCAGAATCAGAAGGAATATTATCTGTGAAAGAAGAAATCTATATTGGCAGACGAACTATCGATGTGAAGTTCAATCGCTTTGCTCGTCGACATGGTGGAATTGTAGTGGGTTTTATCGTGATAGCCATCATCATCGCTTCAAGTATTTGGTAAGCATGAGATAGTTGTCAGAAAAAAAGTTCGCATCAAGCGAACTTTTTTATTCTTTATTTTTGCATAGAGAAAGGGATTTTGGTTTTACGTTTTTGTTTACCTTGCTTTTTCTATTTGCCCATCAACGTATTCTATCTGGCGTTTCATAAGTTTTTGTAAGAATCTTTTTTCATCATCACTCAAACGAGGATTTGCTAACTCATTCTCATATCCTTGAATGCTATTAATAGCTTTTTCTACCTCATTTTTTACCTCATTGGTAAATGGAAGAGATTGTGTTCGTTTTCGTAAGTCAAATGCGATTGTATTTCGTGCTGACTCTTCAGGGGCTTTTTTAAGATTCCCGTGCATCTCTCGTACGGCATTTTCTGCATCATCCAAGTACACATCCATTCCTAGGAGATCACTTTCAATTCCTAATCTTTCCCCTTGTGAAAATTTAGCTTCCCGCTTTACTGCAAATACTCCCCAATCTGGACTTGTCATCTTTCTTTGTCTACCAAATATTACTGTTTCTACTTCAGAATTAAGTCCATATGTATCATCATGTGTTGATTTATAGAGTCGATAGAGTGCAATATCTTTTTCCAGAGGATGTCCTTGATCATCGGTGGTAAGTTCTTTTACATGGAATGAAACAGAAGTTGATCCGTTATAAACTTCGCAGTAAACTCGTGTATTTCTGAGTTTACTTTGAGCTGGCAACTCAATCAATCTTCTTTTTACTCCTGGATCGTTTGCTTCGAGTGTTTGAACTAAATTCGCAACACGATCGAACTCTTGCTTTACTTCGCTGTATGCAGGTTGAGGATTTACTTTTTCTAATCTTTGTGCTTCATCTATTCTTCGCTGATCTTCCGTTCTGTTCACTTCCTTTTCTCCTTTAAGGTAGTAATGTTCATCTTTTAATAAGCCATCTTCTCTGTAATGGCTATCTGGTCTTAATGGTACTAGTTTTTTCGGACCTGAGTTCTGAAACACAAATTTTGTGTTTTGCTCGAACATTGAATGTGATGAGAATAGATTTTTCATGAGATAATATATTATATCTTATCCTTTTATTATAACACAAAAAACAATAATTAGCAAGAAATACTTATTTTTTCAACTCCTTTACTACTTCTTTTTCCAAGTAATGTGGTTATTTTGTATTTGTAAAATTACATCTCCCAACTTTTTTTGTGAATTGCCTTTTGGGCTTCCGAGTAACCACCTTAGACAATCAGCTATATCATTGAAGCTAGTGGCATTGGGAGAGAGTGAACGGAGAAATTCTTTTTGAATTATAGGAGCGAGATTTGTAAAGGTTTCGAGGGATAATTTTCTATTTTTTTGAATCTTTTTAGCTTCAGCTTGAAGGAAATCGTTTGTTTCGGAAAAAATTTTTGATTCCGAAGCAAAAACCTTTTCTAAATTTGGTGTGATTTTTCGGAGGTGTGGAATGACCTTGTGTCGGAGAAGATTTCGCTCAAAGATCGTGTCTTCATTGGTTTGGTCAAAGACAAACTCCAACTTTTTTTCTTTGGCGTAGTTTTCAATAACTGATTTGGGAACTTCCCAGAAAGGTTTTGTCGATATATCAAAAGGAGAAAGACCGGATACTCCTGCTCCTTTTACTAGACGAAAAAGCATCGTCTCTACGAGGTCTGTAGCATGATGGGCCGTTAAAATCCTATCAGCACTATATTCTTCCTGTGCTTTTTTAGCTAAACGCTTTCGCTCTTGTCGCCAAAAATTTTCTCGATCAGATGTGGGTGTTTTTTTTATTTCGAAACCATAGAAAGTAATTTCTGATTCTTGGCATAGTGTTTGAACGAATTTCATAGCTTTGTCTGAAGAAGTGCTCGTTCTATGGTTTAGGTGAAAAACTGCTATGTTGGTGGGAATGACGCAATCTAAAGCTACGTGAAATAAAACACGTGAATCAACACCTCCTGAAATAGAAAGGAGTAGTTTTTTATCGAGAAGTTTTTCCCGGTTTAGAAAGTCGATAAAGATTTTTTTGAGATCCATTTTAATTTCCTGTACTGCCAAATCCTCCTCGAGAAATTTCAGCAGGTGAGTGAGTTTCTGTGAAGCTTACTGATTGAGTTTTGACAAAAAGTCCTTGAGCGATGCGTTCGCCTTTTTCGATTGTGACTCTTTCATCTGAGATATTAAATACTTGAATCATAATTTCATCTTTTTCTCCATGATAATCAGCATCTATAAGTCCGATAGAGTGCGGAAAGACGAGTGATTTTTTACGAGGCATAGAAGAACGAGGCAAAATCAGTAGAGCTAAATCAGCGGGACATTTGATAATAACGTTTCCGGGGATCAATGCCAGAGACTTTGGAGCAATAATGGTTTGTTCTCGTGCTAGAAAATCAAAGGCAAAGGACCCTTTGGTCTCATATTTTGGAAGTGGAATAGTGGAGTCAATGCGAAAAATTTCAACATTCATGTTTGCATTGTATGTGGTTGGGGAGCATTTTCAATGGAAGTATCTTTTTCTTTTTTAATGCTTGATTCTTGAGGGTTTTTGAGCATAATGTCGAGTATGAAAAAATACTTCTTTTCCATATTTCTTCTCATTAGTACAGTACATGCTCAAACTGAAGAAGTTTCAGAAGTATTTGAGCCGTCTGAAGAAAAAATAATTCCGGTGATCACTACTGAAGTATTTGTAGAGTTGGGATCAAAAGCTTTTTTTTCAGGAACCGATAGTACTTTGTTCGATGAATACCCTCAGGCAGTTTACAAATGGGATATGGGGGATGGAACACATCCTAAGTGGGGACAAGAAATCGGTCATATGTATGAAAAACCCGGTACCTATAAAGTGCTCTTGGAAATTAAGCAAGGAGAAAATCAATCTGAAATTTTTCAAGACATTGTTGTTTTTGAAAAACAGGGGGTTTTAGTTCTAGACTCCAATGAAATGAAGGACTCTTTGGTGAGCCAAGCAGCTCATTATGGTATCTTGCTCAAAGCTATCGTGTCTGAGGAGACCAAAACTGGATTTTCAGCTGAAGAAGAATTGATTCGTAAAGTACAAGAAAATATCCAAGCTTTTAAAGATGCTGATATGATTATTTTTTATACGGAGTCTGTAACTCAGCTTCAAGCCTTTAGTCAATTTTGGCAAAAGCTATCTGAGGAAAATAAATTTAATTTAAAGGAAAAGATGTGGGTACAGATTTTGGATACTTCTTTATTAAAAGCAGCAAAGCTTATTCAACCTATTTTTTCTCTTTTAAAGCCTCATTTCATACTTTTGACCCGTTCTGAAGCCCTTAGTCCTCTTTTTCGAGACGAAGGGGTTGAAAAATTAAGGCGAAGAGCTATTGAATATCGTATTATTGACGAACGCACTGCTACTTCGGAATGGCTTCCTCTCTCAAGATTGATGACCTATTTTGCGGTAAGTGGTATTTCCCAAAATATTATTTATCTGCTTTTGGCGGTACCTTTTATTGCCTTTACCATTGCTTTTTTTCGTCAGTTTATAGGTATCTTTACACTTGGGGTTTATGCGCCTTTGATGTTGACGGTGAGTTTTTTGATGCTCGGGTTTTATTTTGGTCTGATTGTCTTTTTAGTAGTAATGCTGGTGAGTTATTTGATTCGGCTTTTGTTTGAAAAAGTAGAGTTACTTTATATTCCTCGGGTAAGTTTGCTTTTGAGTGCTTTAGCACTTTCGTTTTTCTTGGTACTAGCGGTGGCGGTTTACGTAGATGTCTCTACAAATTTGGCACTGACGATCTTTCCAATGTTGGTGATGGCTTCTCTATCAGAAAAATTCTTATCTGCGCAATCCAGCGGAGGTATGAAGTATGCTTTTATTTCAACAGGAGAAACTATGCTGGTGAGTTTTGTGAGTTATTTTTTAGTAACGTGGGGATGGCTAGAAAGCGCTATTTTGTCAGCTCCTGAAATTATAGTACTTCCTATATTAGGAATTATTTGGCTCGGAAAATTTACGGGGTTACGACTTAGTGAGTACGTTAAATTTCGAACCCTTTTTCAAGAAGATGCTCAAGAATAATGAACTCTATCCCCAATTAATGTCTTTTTTATTTTCCTACTTCCTATCGTGTCGTTATGTTTTCTTTTTCTAAAGCGAAAGACATACTGGGACTCAACGCTCGCAATCTCCAATATGTGATGCGCTATAACTCCCTATCTCAGAGGAAATTTTCTCGGGATAAGATTTTCTCTAAGCATTTTCTTGAATCTCGAGGAATAAGTGTCGCAAAACTCTATCATCACGTTGTTAATCATAGACAACTTACATCTGATTTTTTTAGTACACTTCCCCCTTGTTTTGCAGTTAAACCTAATCAGGGATCTGGAGGAGAAGGTATATTGGTACTCGAAAAAAAACAAAAACATTCTTGGGTTAGCCCGTCTGGAAAAAAATTTGATGTGCAGGGACTTTACCGACATAGTATTGAAATTTTGGATGGAAAGTACTCTCCCGCAGGAATTCATGATACGATTCTTTTTGAAGAACGATTAGAACCACATCCAGACTTTCGGCATCTGAGTAGTGTGGGACTTCCGGATATTCGAGTTATTGTGTTTAATTTGGTCCCAGTTATGGCCATGATACGTATTCCAACCTATGATTCAGAAGGAAAGGCTAATATGGAGTTAGGGGCTATAGGTGTGGGTATTGATATTGGTAGCGGTCAAACTACATTCGGAGCTCAAAATTTTAGTAGAATTCAAAAAATGCCAAACGGACACCGCATTAAAGGGTTTCAAATTCCTTTTTGGGATGAAATTTTACTTACAGCTTCTCAGGTGCAGAATTTTTCTGGTATTGGGTACCTAGGAATAGATCTTGTAGTGACAAAACCTGGAGTAAAAGTATTGGAAATTAATGCTTTATCTGGTACCAAAATCCAGATAGCAAATAAAGCTCCTCTCAAAAAAAGACTCGAAAAAATTCATGATCTTAAAGTTATGACTTCCGAGGAAGGAGTCGATATAGCCAAAAAGCTTTTTTCACGCAAACCTTCTACCGATGAATCGTTGCCACTTAAACCAGTTCTTGGCATGATGGAGTCGGTAATATTACATACTGAGAAACCTCATATTCTGAAAGCAAAAGTTGATTTGATGTGTGATACGAACTTGGTTCGCACTCAATTTTACCAGGGAGCAATGCTCGATATAACGCTTCAGGGGAAACGTCTTAAAATACCGGTTAAAAAAGGAGTTTTAAAAGATTGTGATTTGATTTTATCTGGCAAATTTTTAACTGATTTTTACATTGATCCTGCGAAAAAAGTAGAATTTTTGGCTCCGGAAGTGGTGACTTCACAACTTGATGAGAAAATGATGCATAGTGTTGATGAAAAAGTTTGTGAATTGGATGAAAAAGTTCATCTCTTATCTTTTATCAATCCCCAGAATATTTTGGAACAGAAAGCTCTATTTTTAGAAAATCCTGAATTTTCTCCTCAATTTTTATATCGGATGTGTGATACCCCTTTTACTCATATACGAAGGGAGCTTAAAAAAATTCCTGAAGTGAACCATGTTATGTACCCTCTTTTTGCGAAAAAAATCGAAGAACTGGGAATAAAGCTTGATTTGCTTCAATCAATTGGGAGTAAAGCGTTTGGATCTGTTTCTGCCCAGCTTTTTGGTGATGTGAGTGAACATACATATCGATCAGCTCTGAAATTCTTGAAACAAAATAGAGAATATAATCGTCCAGAAGAAGGTGATTTATTGGATACGAACGCTGCGATTAAAGCGATTGAACAGTTTTTAAAACGCTACAAACTCTCACATTGGAAAATCAAATTTCTCAGCAATGCAATTTCTGATATTCAGATAACGAAACGTCATGTCATTCTTTTGAAAAAAGGTGCTCGATTTCGTGCTAATCGATTGCAGGCAGTTTTGGTTCATGAGATAGGAACACATATATTTCGTTTCGAAAATGGAAAATCACAACCTTTTCGTATATTTGAACGGGGTACTGCAGGGTATCTTAAAACCGAAGAGGGGTTGGCTATTTGGAATCAAAATCAGCTTAAACTTGATTTGGGATATAAATTTCTAAAACCCGCATATTTTATTGTGGCATTGTATTTAGGAAAAAAGATGGGATTTTGTGAGCTTTTTCACTTCATGAAAGACACATATGATTTTTCAGATAATCGAGCCTGGAAAATTTGTGTCAAAGTAAAACGTGGATTGACTGACACTAGCCAGAAACAAGTTTTTACCAAGGATTCTTTATATTTTCGTGGGAATCAAGAGATAGAACGATTTATAGAACAAGGCAAAGATATCAAAGATTTATATGTTGGAAAGATTCGCACAGGAGATTTAAAGGTTGTCCAACAAATTGAAGGCATGAAACCGGCGAAGTTTTTGCTTTAGACTACATCTTTTCCGGAATTTCAATGCCTAAAATTCCCAGTCCTTTTTCTAAAATTGAATACATTTTTTGTGCAAAATAAAGCCGAGCTATTTTTAGTTCTTCGGTATCAGCTTTTAGAATGGAGTTTGCGCTATAGTAGCTAGACCAAAGTTGAGCGAGTTCAAGGAGATAAGTCACGAGATAAGTTGGGTTTTTACTTTCTAGTGCTTGCTGGAGTGTGTCTTCAAAAGCAAGTATTTTAGCTCCTAGTGGTTTTTCAGCGTCTCCTAGTACTGATGAGTTCGGTTTTGTTTTTCCAAGATTGATGTTGGATTTTGCAAGTATCGACCGAATTCGAACTCCTGCGTATTGTAGATACGGTCCAGTAGCACCTTCGAAGGCAATGGATTTTTTCGGATCAAAGGTAATGCTTTTTCGAGGACTGGTGGAGAGTAGGTAAAATTTCCAGGCCGCATTCATGATTTGCTCGGCGATTTGCTTTTGGACAGATTCTTCTAAGTCTGGATTGCGGCTTTGAATTTCAACGAGAGCAAGTGCAGATAATTCATCCATCAAGTTGTCCGCGTCGACGACCGTCCCTTCTCGGGATTTCATACGACCTTCTGGAAGATGTACCAAGCCGTAGCCAAGATGGTAAAGCTTTTCTCGTGCGAGGAGTTGTAACCTATCGAGGCAGGCAAAAAGAACCTTAAAGTGATAATTTTGTTCGTCGGCTACTACATAGATCATCTGATCCGGATGAAAGTCTTTTTCTCGCTGAGAAGCGACGGCTAGATCTTGAGTGAGGTAAATTGAAGTACCATCAGCTCGTAGAACAACTTTTTCATCTAAGCCTTCATCTATAAGATCTATCGTGATAGCTCCGTCTGATCGTTTTTGAAAAATGTCTTTTTTCAAACCTTGTTGTGCGATCTCACTCCCCTTTCGGTACCAGTCGGATTCGTAGTAAGATTTTTCAAAAGCAATCCCCTGCCGCTCATAGGTTTTTTGATGTCCGGAAAGTGTCCAGTCATTCATCTTTTTCCAGATCGCTCGTACATCTTTGTCCCCTTCTTCCCAAGCAACAAGCATGGTTTGAATTTCATCTTTGAGGTTGGGATCTTTTTTAAACTCTTGTTCATAGCGGACATAATATTGTCCGACAAAATGATCTGTCTTGAGTTGCTGCTTTTCCGGTGTATCACCGTTACCAAATTTTTGATAAGCGAGCATGGATTTACAGATGTGAACGCCTCGATCATTAATAATGTTGACTCGTTTCACGTTTGCCCCTAAAGCTTCGTAAAGATTAGACATAGCAATCCCTAAAGCATGATTTCTCATGTGACCTAAATGAAGTGGCTTGTTTGTATTAGGACCAGAAAACTCGATAACAATGGTTTTATTTTTTTGAGTAACAAAATCCACAGAAGATTCTAGAACTTGTTCAAAAAAAACATCATTTTGAAAGAAAAGATTGAGATAAGGTCCTGAAATATTTGTTTTTTCAATAATAGTATTGTTTTTTTGTAATACTCCTTCCACTTCTTGAGCGATTTGGATGGGCGCTTTTTTGATTTCCTTAGCAAGTTCGAAAAAACTTAGCGCTAAATCTCCTTCTTGTTCCTTGGGAACAGGAGAAAATTGAATTTTTTCAGCTTGATCTGCGTTCCAATTTTTTTTGAGGTATTCAATAATGAGGGATTTCATGGCTTTCTCAAAAAGTTACACGAGATGCTTTGCTGACAAGCCTAATTTTGATCGTACAAGACCCAGCTTTTTTTCTGCGATGGAGTTTGCTTTTTGGGCCCCTTCTGTAAGAATTTTTTCAATATAAGTTGTTTCTTTCTGAAGCTTTGTTCGTCGCTCTCTTGCTTCCTGGAAATAATCCCAAATGAGGGTAAAGAGTTGTTTTTTTGCATCACCGAAACCGATATCGCCATTTTTATATTGGTTACGTAAGGTTTCTAGGTTTGGGTTAGCAAATAAGGTGTGGAAAGCAAAAACCTGGCAGGTATCAGGATTGAGTGGTTGTCCAAGTGGCACTGAATCTGTTGGAATAGACATGATTTTTTTCTTTAGAGCGACTTCTTCTTCAAAGATATCAATAGTGTTACCATAGCTTTTAGACATTTTTCGTCCATCTAGACCTGGAACAGTTTCGACAGATTTGAGAATACGTGCTTCTGGCAATGTAAAAGTTTCTCCAAAGTGGTGATTGAATTTTTGAGCAATATCGCGAGTCATTTCTACGTGTTGTTTTTGATCTTTTCCGACGGGAATTACTTCGGCATCGTAGAGTAAAATATCGCAGGCCATAAGGACTGGATAGCTAAAAAGCCCTCCGTTTGGTTCTATGTTGTTCGCAATTTTATCTTTGTAGGAATGCGCTCGTTCGAGGAGTCCCATCGGCGTTCCACACATTAAAATCCAAAATAATTCTGTATGCGCTCGAATATCCGACTGTTGGTAAAAGGCGGACTTTTCTGGATCAAGTCCAAGAGCGAGCCAATCAAGAATTGTTCTCTTTTGATTTTGATGAAAGGCTTCGGGGTCGAGTTTGGAAGTAAAGGAATGCAAATCGGCAATAAAATAAAAACATTCGTTTTTAGGATTGTCCTGAAACTCTAAAGCGGGTTTGATCATACCAAAATAATTCCCGATGTGAGGATTGCCGCTGGATTGCATACCGGTCAAAACACGCATAATTCTTCTCTAAAAGCAGGGAAAGTATAGGCAAAAACTAAGAAGAAACAAATAGAACCTTCTTCTTTGACTCTCAAATACTATTTAATAGAAATATCGGTTCCACCGAGTGGGAAAAAGCCGATTTTATTTTTGGTATTGGCGTCGATCCATTCTGGAAGAAAGAGAACAAAGCGAGACTTTCGACTTCCTGTAGTGGTAAATCCTGCATCTACTTTTAGGTCAATAGTTTTAGGACTTGATCCAAAACTTATAAGGTTATGGAATGGAATGTTTATGATATCTCCTGAAAGAATGATTTTGGGAGAAATAGCATCTCCATCTATCTCTAACCATGCTCTAATAAAATCATCGGATATCCCCGTACCGGTTCGACGAAATTTGAGTGCGCCAATTTTGACAGAACCATTTTTCGTCGATAAAGTGACTGAATGGGCTTTAACACCTTTTCGTCCTCGGGAGACTTGAAGGTTTGAGGGAAGACTTGGATTTTTTGTTATATGTAAGTCTCCAGCAGCAGCTTCTATTTTTACAGTTCCCGTATCTTTTTCAGTATATTCAAAAAGGGTAATGTCATTGCTAGTAGCATTATTGGATAAAGAATCTTGTTGAGCGTTATCTCCGGTTATAGCCGCAGATGGTGGAGTATAATTATCCTTGTAGTTGGCGAGAGCAAAGGGAGACAGTCTACCTGTGTGTTTCATAAGTCGGAAAATCTGCTCGGAAATTTCGGCACGATGAGGGTTTTTCCCGGCATCTTTATCATCCAAGCTACTTCCGTATGCGAGTAGGTCTGATTGAGAAAGTGCTTCGAAATACGGCACACTCCATTCCTGCCCGGCTTTTCTGTCGGGAATAGGCAAATCAAAAGCATTTGCTAGGATCTTAGCGGCTTCAGCACGGTTGATTTTATTTCCTGGTCTGAAGGTACCGTCCGGATAGCCATCGATCCAACCATAATATTTAGCGGTCTCTACAAAATCAAAAAACCAATCATCTCTTTCTATATCTGGAAAGTGAGAAGTAAGGGGAAGGTATTTATCAACGCCTGTCGCATTGACAATAACTTTACAAAATTCAGCCCGGTTCATAGCTCTCTCAGGCGCAAAAGATCCATCATCATTTCCTGATATCACTTCTTCTTGCTCTAAGACCGAAATAGGATATTGAGCCCAATCAGGGATATGTTCGTTGTCCGTAAAGTCTCCGGCAAAGCCTACGGGAATGAAGAAGGTAAATATCGCTAACAACCAAAAACGCATGTTTTTTTTCTTGATTGTAAGCAAGGAAAAAGTAAAACTCAAATTTATTTGGCTTCGGTAGGGGTGAGGCTTGGGATAATGTTTTCAATAGCTCCCCATGATGCTTTTTCGTCTTCTGGAATAATAATGGTGACGTTATCCCCAACACTTCCTTTAAAGAAAGTGACGGATGCATAAAGCACTGAATATGTTTTATCCGTGCATAAAACTTTATATTGATTGCCTTCCAAGATCAGTTTTCCTGTAGTCATTTTACGTGGAATAAGTTCGATTTGTTTAAAAACAAAAGAACCATTAGGTTGGATGGTAAGTTTGAGAGTATCTCCTTCGACCAGTTTTGATTTGGAAGCATAATTAGCAGGAACTGGGTATTGAGTTTTATCTGGACCAATCATGTTTTGTCCGTCAAAAATTCCTTCGACAATTTTCTCATCACTATCTCCCTCTATGTCAAATCCGGTAAGATTTTGCGCTTTCTTTTTAATAGTATCGAGTTCTATATCATTTTTTTCTGCTAAAAGCTGGGTCCATTTCGTAACAGCATCTAGTGCTGATTTAGCAGACAAGAGCGATTGGTTGAGTTTTTCGATGATTTGTGAGTCTTTCATTGGAGATGATTTATTTTTGTTTTTTAGATGAATGCAATCCTTCTATTGTAGCATAGCTTTCAAGTTTTTTCAAACGTTTTCTAAGAATTATCCTTTGCTTTTTAATGAAGAAATCATAGAATGCCTGTGTCTTTATTAACTGTATTTTCAATGGTCACCAAAAAATCTTCTTCTCGTTCCCAGGCTTCAACTAGTACTGACAATGGAGTTCTTTGTGGACGTTTTGATATGTGGCATCTGATTCTTGGGGCTTTAGCTCTTACTTTTCTGATTCTATCTCAGATGCAGGGAGCACTTACTGATAAAATGGATAAGGCTCAAGAATTTGTTATTCATAAAGGAAAGACTTGGATTCAAGTAGAAGGGAGTCCGTTACATCTCACTATTGTAGGTGACGAGAGTTGTGGACAAGCGTGTGATACAGGACGGGCTCTGTCGATTTTTCGTCAAAACTTATCACCAGCTCTTGTAATCAACGCAGTTGATATTACTTCTAAAGAGGGACAAGGACTTGTTGAAAAATTCGATCTTACCTTTGTCCCTGCATATATCTTGGGGGAAGGTGTGAAAGATCTTACTCGTGATGGGAAGCCTTTAATGGATGAACTTCTTCCTATCTTAACAGAAAAAGACGGTCAGTATTTAGTCGAGTCAAGACGGGCTAATCTGCCAGTTGGGAAGTTCATCAATGATCCTGAATTTGATTTTGAGGGAGAGCCGGTCCGAGGATCTGGAAAAGTGAAGGTGGTAGAGTTTACTGATTTTCAATGTCCTTTTTGTAAGAGACTCTACGATCAAAACAAGGATCTTATCGAACGACTGATTAAGGAAAACAAGATTACTTATGTCTTGAAAGATTTTCCTCTCAGCTTTCATCAGCAAGCTATGGGAATGCATATCGCTGCTAATTGTGCTTTTAAGCTTGGGGGGATTGATTCATTTAGCACTTTCAAACAAGCTCTTTTTGATGAACAAGAAACTTGGAGTGGTCAGGATACAGCTGGGTTTATAGATAGAGTACGAGGAGATGCTGGTCTTGATCGCGACTCTTTTGCGGCGTGTCTCAAAAACCCTGATATTAAAAAAGAAATTGAGGCGGATTTGGCTGAAGGTAGTGAGTATGGAGTTACTGGAACTCCATCAGTCTTCATTGGTAGCCAAATGATGCCTGGAGCGATTGGTCCGGATGTGTTTGAAAAAGCAGTAAATGACCAACTCTAGTGACAAAATGGACAAAATCGTGGCGCTGTGTAAGCGTCGCGGTTTTGCGTATCCTGGCTCGCTCATCTATGGTGGTTTTGCGAATTCATATACATACGGTCCCTATGGAGTGGAATTAAAACGGAATATTACGGATCTTTGGTGGAAAACATTTGTTCGAGATATGCCAGATGTGTTTGGCATTGATGGTGACATAATCCTACATCCAAAGACTTGGGAAGCGAGTGGACATCTCGAGCAGTTTAATGATCCGATGGTAGAAGATCGAGATACGGGACATCGTTTCAGGGCAGATCACTTGATAGAGGACCAACTCGGTATTGATGCAGAAGGGATGAGTTTAGAAGAAATGACAAAGCTGATTCGGGATAAGGGGGTTACATCCCCTACATCGGGAAAAACGAATTTGAGTGAAGTAAAACAATTTAATCAAATGTTTTCGACCGAGATGGCGAAAACGAGTGAAGGATCAAAGGCCTATCTCAGACCGGAAACAGCACAGGCTATGTTTTTGGAATTTAAAAATATTGTTGATACACAACGATGCAAGCTACCTTTTGGTATTGCTCAAATCGGAAAGGCCTTTCGAAATGAGATTACTCCCGGAAATTTTATTTTTCGTCGGTTGGAATTTGAACAGATGGAGATTGAGTACTTTGTTAAAAAAGAAGAATGGGAAAAATACTTTGATCTCTGGCATCAAAGGATGGATGATTGGTGTGAAATGATTGGATTGAACAAAAAAAATGTTCATATATATGAACACCCGCAAGAAAAACGATCTCATTATTCAGAGAAAACTATAGATATAGAGTATGATTTTCCTTTTGGGCGGAAAGAGCTGTATGGTTTGGCGTATCGAACTGATTTTGATCTGACACAACACCAGAAACATTCTGGACAAGCGCTTCACATTCATGACGAAGAAAGTGGACAAAAGCTCGTGCCGCATGTGATCGAACCGACATTTGGAGTAGATCGAACACTTTTGGCTTTACTCGTTGAGGCGTACCAAGAAGAAAAACTGGAAGATGAAACAGAGCGCGTGGTAATGAAATTTATGCCTCGTCTGGCTCCAGTAAAAGTAGCTGTGATGCCTCTGATGAAAAAAGATGGGATGACTGAAAAAGCCCATGAAGTTTGGAAATTAGTGAAAATTTTTGGAAATTGTGAGCTGGATATCTCAGGATCGATTGGAAAACGATATCGTCGCCAGGACGAGATCGGGACACCCGTGTGTGTGACGATTGATTATGAGACATTGGAAGATGGCAGTGTCACGGTTCGGGATCGGGATAGTATGAAGCAGGAGCGGGTGAAAATCGATGAGTTAGAAGATACGTTAAGAATGAAGTATTTCCGAGTATGTCATTCTGAATTTATTTCAGAATCTCATACAACGCTCAATAAGAAACTAAATCAGAGATGATATGAGGTTTGTTTTTCATATCAGAGTTCGGTCTTTTCTTCGAAAATAAAGATATAGATACCTCAAAAAAGAGACTTCGGGATTAAAAGACCGAACTCTTACTTCTTGAAATCACAAAAAGACTCAGGTGGAAGAAGCGATTTTTAAAATCTCTCCTTCCTTTTTTTACTATCTATTACGCAAGTAGTTTCTCGAAAGCTTCCAGATAGGTTGCGTCCCCTATAGAAGCTATCATGAACGAGGCAAAGGAGAGAAAGATGAGGACAATATTTCCTACGAGTGTCACGAATCCTACTACACCGACATAAGTTCTTCGAATTAATACATTTTTCTGAGTCAGAAAAGTCTGTTGAATATTCCAGCCAATTCCGCTGGAAAATAATAAGACCCAACTGATACTCACAACTCCGTACGCCCAATGTCTATCCAACGTTTCACCGAAACCGGAGAAAACATAAATATACACACTAATAGCAGCGAGAACAAAACCTCCAAAAAATATTTTTTTGAACCCTTGTTCATTTATACATTTCATTACGTTCCTCCTAAAAAATAGGATAAAAATCATACTATGATACAAAGTTTTTGAGAGACTTCATTATGCTTTTTTCTTATACCGGCTTAAGGAAAGCAAGTGTAAACAAAAGCCACGAGCCCAACGCCATGGTTATGGGAAATGCCTGAACTATCCATTTCTGGTAACCTTTACTGTTTGTATCTGGCATTATTGAAATACCAGTAAATGCCATACCCATTCCCATAGTGAATGAATACCGCCAGGCTGAGAAAATCTTCGGTACTATTGTATCCGTATTGGAAAATTCGTGATATACCATTGGGGCAATCATTAGAATCACCCCTCCCGCAAGTAGTGAGAAAGTAATTTTCCATCGCGTATTCATTTTTCACCTTTTTTTAAGTTGATAAATATAAAAAATCGCTCCACCTGGATCTTTTTGCCGTTTTTTTAAATAGCGATTTTTAATATAAAACTAAATACAAAAGAGTCAAAATATTCTTCCGTTCGTAGAAAATTTCTGATGAGGTGACAAGTTTGTCTCATTTGGTAGTATGAGGCTGTTATGCAGTCTGAATTTATTGAAATCAATGGTCTTAAAACTCATTTTGTCACCTATGGAGAAGGTAATGAGGTGATGATTTTTTTGCATGGCTGGGGAGGTAATGCCAAGAGTTTTGAGAAAATAATCCCGTTGATGCAAGAAAAACTTCAGATGAAGATTATTGTTCCTGATCTGCCAGGATTTGGAGAATCTGAAAATCCTGACGAAGATGGCTGGACAACTCATCAATATGAAAAGTGGCTTGAAGGTTTTTTGGAAGCTTTACAGATCAAACAAGCCTATTTTTACGGGCATAGTTTTGGCTGTCGAGTTTTGGTACGGATGCTCCTCAAGCGTCCAGAATTGGCAAAGAAGGTGATTTTGACAGGAGCAGCCGGGATTAAGTGGCCGCCGACTCCGAGGCAAAAATTATCTCGTACGTTAAGTAAAAAGTGTGAAAGAATAAAAAAAATAATACCTTTCAAAGCTCAAAAATGGATTTTGCATAAAATCTTTAAGGTTCATGACTGGGGGAAATTTGAACATATGGAGACAACTCGCCGAAAAGTGGTAGAGGAGGCGGATTTTCGAGAAGAATTGGTGAAGATTCAAACTCCGATCTTATTGATCTGGGGAGCGAATGATACGTATACACCTTTGAAATCAGGTTATATTTTTTCCGAAAAACTCCCCCACTCTCGACTAGAGGTCTTTGCTGATGGTCGCCATGGGATTCATTATTCTCATACGAATAAGATTGTGGGACTGGTAGGGGAATTTTTAGAGTCGTAGTTTTTTTGTCATTCTGAATTCATTTCAGAATTTTTATTTATTTGATTAGTCAATGAGATCCTGAATCAAGTTCAGGATGACAAAGGGAAGGTTTACTTTTTATATTCTGGATAATACAGTATGGGTATGAATTTTTTGTCTGTAGAAATTATTGCGAGTATTGTGTTTGTATTGCTTGGTATTCGGACAACTCTTTTCTGGCTTCTGCAGTGGCAAAAAAGAGATTATCGGTGGGATAGACTTAAAGACCATCTCTCTACAAAAGAAGGAACAAAAAAAGTGTTCAATGTATGGTTTTTCGAAGGCATTTTACCTCGTCCAGAATTATCAGGCAGAATTCTTTTGATTAGTTTTTTCTTTTTGATTCTAAGCTTTGGAATTCTTTTTCTCTTTATTCCAACGCTCCAGGGGGTGTACTTTTGGATGAATAAGCTTTTTCCAGATTTTTATCCTCTTGCTCTTACTTTTTTCATATGGGAAAGGACAATTTGGTTGACGATGACTTTTGCGGTTTTTCTTTCCAAAATTCCAGTATATTTTGTGAGAAAGCGTATTTTTTCGAAAGCGAAAGCTATTATTGATCAGGCTCCTCATGTGACTCGGATTGGAATTACGGGGAGTTTTGGTAAATCTTCAACGAAAGAAATCTTAGTACATCTTCTCATATCGAAGTTTGGCAAAGAGAATGTGCTTTATAATTGGGCTAATCAAAACACAGAGCTGTCTGTAGCACGGCTTATTACGCTTAATAAATCATTCTTTTCTCCTCCTTCTCAAAAGGGAACTCCCCAAAAAATACTGGTGATGGAAATGGGAGCTTATAAAAAAGGTGAGATCAGTACTATGTGCCGTTTTGTACAACCACATCTCAGTATCTTGACCGGGGTGGGAAGTCAACATTTACCCCTTTTTGGCTCTCAACGAAATATTCAGGAAGGAAAATTTGAACTGGCAGAGCATACGAGTGATCGTGTTTTTTTTAATGCTGAGAGTCCTTTGCTAGCAGAAATTTGTGCAGAAAAAGAAGTTTCGGCGACAAAAATCCCTTTGTCTCGTAAAGTTGTTAAAAACCTTAAGAGTGACTTTGATTCTACGACTTTCAACGTTTATGGTAAGAATATGCTTTTGCCGTGGATTGGTGAATTTTTTGTGATGAATGCTTTGCTCGCTATGGAAATCGCTCGGGAATTGGGAATGACTCCATCAGAAATTGCCCTTACACTCCCCTCTTTACCTCCATTGGAACGTGCTTTGCACATCAAAAAAGCCCCTTCCGGTCTTACTATTCTCAATGATCCGTACTCTTCAAACCCTGATGGAGTGTTGGCCGCGATTTCGCAATTTGAAAAATTTTCTGGACAAAGAATTTATGTTGGGATTCCTTTGATCGAGCTCGGGGAACATCGTCGACAAGCTCATGAAAAAATTTTTGCGCAATTGAAGGACATGAAGGCTCATATTTTTTGGATTGGAGAAGATTTTTCTGATATGGGAAAGCGTTTGTGCGGAGCTAGATTTCACGGACAAGACTTAACTGTTTTCAAGAAGCTCATATCGCAAACAAAGAAAAATGATGTCGTTTTGTTTGAATCTCGAGTGACGGATAACTTTAAGTCTGTAGTGCTATGAAGAAACTTGTTTCGAACCAATTGACGCCGAATTTTTCTTTTCGAGATAGCTTGTATTGCTTGGTTCAGATAGCCCGAATTTTTTCTAAAAAATCATTGGATTTTACTGAATATTTTGAAACTTCACATTATGTTTTAACAAATGGTGCTCGAACAGCTTTGGGACAAATCATTGAAATTGTTAAACCTGATAAAAAGAAAAAAATCGGGTTGCCGGCTTTTTTGTGTGCAGTGGTGGCGGTGCCTTTTTTGAGTCGAGGGTATACTATTGAATGGATTGATACGGATGAAAACGGTTTGATCTCGGTGGATGATTTTCAGAAAAAATCAAACCTGATTTCGATGGTGGTGGTTCCTCATATTTTTGGTCAAAAAGCTCCAATTGAAAAAATTTTTAAACTTGCGCAGGAAAAAAATATCTTTGTGATTGAAGATGGAGCGCATTTGTTTGATACGAACTCAGACTTTTGTGATGCGAAAATATTAAGTTTTGGTCGAGAAAAAGATGTGTCGTGCGTATCGGGTGGAGCTCTTCTTTGGAAAAATTCCTCGCCATATCATGAGTCATTTAAGCAGATTCGACTCCCCTCTCCCTCTTGGACTTGGACGGTTAAGCACTTATTTCAACCTTTTCTTTTATCTTTCTCTTTGCCGTTATGGAATATAGGAAGTATTGGAAAGGTGTTTGCATACGTAATGAAAAAATCCAAGATTCTTCCACGAGCCGTTTCTTTATCTGAAAAAAAAGGGATCGAAGATTTTCCTATTGGCTGTATGCCTTTTCCCATGCAACGAGTACTTCTGTATCAATTCAAAAGAAGACGAGTTCGTATGCGTCATCGTGAAGCTCTGGCTCTGAAGTGGAAGGAGGTATTGACACTCATTTTTCATGAAGGTACTATTGCCCCCCTTCGTAATAATTTTCGTGTTCTTTTTAAGACTTCAAACGCTCAACACATCCGAGAACGCATGAAGCCTTTTGGGTTTGATTTATATGAATGGAACGGAGTCCCTCTTTCTCCAGAGGGTGTAATCTTACAAAACTTTGGATATAAAAAAGGAATGTGCCCAAAGGCTGAAGTTTATGCTCAAAATTATATAACATTCCCTACTAATATTCGAACTCGCATAAAAGATATTGAATACTTCTCTCATCTCTGGATGCTCCTCCACCAATGATTTTCTCCCTACAAACTATTTCAGCTCAAAAACTAGATCAATTTTATGCGTCTTTTTCAGGACCATGGAAGACGTTTTTGCAAATTTCCAAGTATGGGGGTTTTCGAGAAAGTATTGGTGAAAAAAATTTTCGAATCGGTATTTTTCAGGAGAAAAAACTTATTGGAGTAGCTCAGTTTCAAAAAATCAATGCCAAAAGAGGTTCGTATCTTCATACACCTCATGGACCTCTCATTTATGAGAGTTATATTGATGAAGCAACTCCAGCCTTCTTGGCGTATTATAAAAAGCTTGGTGAACAGGAGAAATGTGATTTTGTTAGAGTATCTCCCCCTTTTTCCCCATATACGATAGGGCTTTTTTCATCGCAAAAATTTCGTCCGGCGCCTATTCATCTCGTAAATCCTGAACTAAGTTTGGTGCTTGATATTACGAAGAGCGAAGCCACGCTTCTTAAGAATATGCGTAAATCTACGCGCTACGAAGTTCAAAGAGTTAAGCGATGTCACATTGAAGTAAAGAAAGGGAATAGTGTGAAAGATTTGGATACGTTTTGGGGACTTCATGAAAAGACTGTCAAACGACAAAGCTTTATCCCTTTTTCGAAAGATGTTACGGCTACTGAGTTAAAGGTATTTGGTAATGATGTCCAGATTTTTTCAGCTTATAAAGATGGAAACGCGGGAGCGAGTTCTGTGATTCTTTTTGATAGTCATGCTGGATACTATCATCAGGGGGCTTCTGAAAAATCGTCGTGTCCTTTTTCGTATGCTACGCTTTGGGCAGCAATCTTAGAAGCGAAAAAAAGAGGATGTCGAGAGTTTAATTTTTGGGGAGTGTCAGAAAAAAATGCAAAAAAACACCCTTGGTATGGATTATCTCAGTTCAAGAGAGGCTTTGGTGGTGAAGAAAGAAGATTTTTGCATGTTCAGGATCATCCTTTGACTATGAAATACTGGCTAAACTTTGGTGTAGAGTGTTATCGAAAGTGGAGTAGAAATTATTAATTTCCAAGGAGATCGTATTCAGATTTGATTACGATTCAGAAAATCGTACAATCTCTGTATCTTCAATTTATTTTATGGTGAAAATTACGATCAAAGATAACCAAGGACAAAGTATCAACACCTTTGACGCTCATCAAGATGAATCTCTCGGCACCCAAGCTCAAGATCAAGGAATCCCCATCCCCTTCTCATGCGGTGTGGGAGCCTGTCGGACATGTGTAGGAAGGGTTCATAAAGGGAAAGAATACTTAGAAGAAGAATTAATTGGTCCCAAGCATATTACGACGGAAGACAATGAAGTTCTAACTTGCATTTGTGGACTCAAGTCAGATATTCCAGAAGAAGCTGAAATCGAAATGGAGATTGAGAATTTGTAATTTGTACGGACATTTTTTTGACAAAATGTCTTTTGTGTATAAAATTTTCCTGATTTTTTACTTGTAATAGTTATGGCTCGAGCGACCAAAAAACGTGCTTTCTTTTCTCTTTATTGTACTGAGGTATTTGAAAAACTTGGTAAGCGTATGGAAAACTATAAAATACTACTCAACACACAAAATACAAACCCAAAGGAATTTGAGATTCGAAAATTTTGTCCTCGGTTAAAAAAGCATACTATACACAAAGCAAAACAAATTTCTCGTTCTCAAAATAAATAGCCACCATATTTTTTTTGGTATATAGTCGGGATGAGATAAAATAAGATTGATGAAAAAGATACTTGATATTTTCTATGAAAAGCTTCAGAGAATTCATGATATTCGAGATCAAAAAAAAGAGACTGACAAACCAAAGAAAAAGAATTCTTCTGTAAAAACACAAAAAACAGAAAAAATAGAAGTAGTGATAGCTTCTTCTACTGTTGTTAAGATTTTGTTAATTGTGGCTCTTTTTATGGTGGCACGATCGCTTTTTGTGCAACTTCAGAATATTCTGACCATTACTGCAATCTGTTTTTTCTTAGCTATTGGACTGACACCGATTGTAAATTCTCTCGAAAAGCGATCTATTCCTCGACCTATTGCTATTTTGATTTTATATATTGGTTTTTTAGGTGCTTTAACAGTTTTGTTTGTCGCTATTTTGCCGGTGATTGTGGAGCAGGTTCAGCCGTTACTTAAAGATTTAACCGTTTTTGGGATAAGTCTGAAAGATAATATGTTTTTACAAGAACTGGTTCGCATGGGTGGTAATGAGCTTTCAGGTTCTTTATCTGGTAATTTTTCTGAAATATTTCAGCATATTCAGAAATTTCTTGGATCTACTCTTTCTATTTTAAGTAATGTTTTTCAAGGCATCTTTAATTTTGGCTTTGCTTTGGTACTTCTCTTTTTTATTCTCTTGGAACGAGAAATGATTGGAACTTTTTTTCTTACTCTTTTCCCAGCGAAGGATCGTGAATATATACAATCTAAAATGAAAAACATTCAGGAAAAAATATCCAAATGGTTTCGAGGACAGGCTATTTTGATGGTTTCAATAGGACTTATGATGTATGTAGGTATGAAAATCTTTGAATATATGTTTGGGATGGAACACGCTCTGACTATTGCACTTTTAGCTGGATTTATGGAGCTTTTCCCTTATATCGGAGTGATTATTACGGGACTTTTTGCAGCCTTAATTGCTCTGAATATATCTTGGCCTTTGGTGGTAGCTATTATTGCTTGGATTGCTCTTGTACAGTTTCTTGAAGGAAATTTATTGGTTCCGATTGTTATGGAAAAAGTCACTGGCTTATCTTCAGTGGTAGTAATTTTGGCTTTGGCTATTGGTGGGATACTGGGAAATGCGGCCGGAGGACTTGCTTTTGCTATTATCGCAATGATATTGTCTATTCCAATTGCCGCTTCTATTGCTATTTTTGTCGAAGAATATACAAAAAGAAATTCGAGCCATTAAGTAGTAATACAAGCGAAAAATATACTCTCTGAGATATCTCCCAAAAACTGTATTTTTTGGTTTTTGAATATATGCGTTATTGATTTTTTTTGGGAAGGTAAGAATTCAAGCCAGAGTTCTTGGTAATGTATATTTTTCTTTTTGAGTTCATGAGCAAGACACCTGATATGCTCAAGTCCATCTACTCCAGAAAAAATAGCATTTGGAGGTTCTTTTTGCACTTCTGGACTCACGCTCTGTAATTCTGGAACATAGGGCAGATTAGCCACTATAATATCAAATGATGAATTTTGTGAGATATTGCTGAGAAGGTTTGAATACAAAAATTCAATAGATAATTGATGTTTTTGAGCATTTTTTTGGGCGACATGAAGAGCCTTTTTACTTTTATCAAGGGCAATTACACGTGCCTTCATCCAATGTTTTTTTAAGTATAAAGCTATACAGCCACTTCCCGTCCCAATATCCAGTATAACTCGAGGCAAAAAACCTCTTTTTTTTTGAGTAATTTTTGTGCACAATATTTCTGTTTCATCCCTAGGTATAAGAACATTTTTATTTACATAAATACTAATTCCCCCCCATAATTTGGTGTGGATAATATAGGCAAGAGGAATATTTTTTCTTCGTTTTTTAATTCCTCTTCTGAATTTCCAACACTCTTTCATGCTTAGTTTTCGTTCATTATTTGCCTTTAAAAAGGCACGATCAGTATTGAGAATATGTGAGAGTAATACTTCCACTTCTAGCAAAGGAAAGTGAAGCTCACTTAATACACGTTTTCCCCACGTGATAGCTCTTTTGATCGTCATCCTTTCCTTCTGAAATTAAGCTAAAAAACGTCTTTTTTTAGCATGTGCTCTATGTTTTTCTCTCATGACAGCTGCGGCTCTTACCACTCTTTTTCGAGGTTTTTGACTAACGTAACGAAGTCCTCGCATCTTCTGCATCAACCGAGTTGATTTTACATGTCCCGAAAACCTCTTCAAGAGTTTTTCGGTTGATTCTCCGTCACGCTTTACTACTTTTATCATGCTTGGATACTTTACTTATAGAATGCAGGCTGTCAACCTGTTCGGTTGTATGGTTTTATTGAGGGGAAAAAATAAAGGGAGTAAGCTTTCTGAGACCATCTTCAAATGATACTGGAGCAATTCGAAATCCACTATATACTCTTTCCGTATTTGCTTTGGCACTACCCACCATAGACGCATTTGCTTGAAAAAGAGATACGCTCCCTTCTCCGCTATCACCAAAGAAAATTTGCTCGCTTATAGGCTTGAGATCTACGTCCCAAAATATTTCACCCTGCGGCTCTACAGTCACGTCTATACCACTTAAGAAAATACTACCGGTAGTGGTAACTGGAATCTCATGAAGAAAGCCCTGATTTCCTTTTAATCGAACAATAAAGTTTGAAACTGGACCAATACTTGTGTTTTCAAAACGAAGTTTTAAATCAATTGCATGAATTTGAGCTTTATCTTCTAGTTTGTTTTGTATTCTTATTTTTCCCACATTGGTCCAATCATCTGTTCGCGTAATTGATAATGACTGATCTTCACGTACGGATGTGAAAAGAAGAACTTTACGCTCAATATCATATCCTTGTTTATTAGGATTAAAATTTTTTGGTTTGATAGCTATCTCTCGAGAGCTTCTCTGATTTCGTCCTTCAAATTCATTGATTTTGGAAGTACCAGTAAGTCTTGGTTTACGAAGTATTTCTGAAATAATCCAAGCGGTTTCATCTCGAGTCATAGCCTCACTTGGAAAAAAGTTTCTCGATAAGTTTCGAATTAAATCATTTGCTGCAAGTGAAAATACAGGCTTAGCAAACCATACTTTAGAAGGAACATCTAAAAACCCAGGATTTTCTTCTCTCTCTAGGCTATATGCTCTTTTAATGAGTGTAGCAAATTCTGCCTTATTGACTAATTGACCTGGTCGAAATGTTTCATCTGAAAAACCTTCTATCCATCCTTGTTCAATAGCTTTGGATATTGGCTTGGCAAACCAAGCATCTTTTGGAACATCTACGAATGCGTCTTGAACCGGTATTTCATCATATTCAAGATTTTTGGCTCTCAGGAGTAGAGTAACTGCTTCAGCTCGATTAAGAGCTTTTTTAGGGCGGAAGGTTCTATCACCAAAACCTTTCATTATATTCTCATCTCGAACATGTTCTACCGCGTGTTGTGCCCACTGAGGAATGTCGTCTTTGTCTTCGAATTCAAAGGCAAAGGTTGTCGGAATAGAGATGCATAGAAGTGTGATGATGCTGAAAATTTTTCCTTTCATGTCTTTATTTTTATATCTTTATTATTTTTTGAAAAGCTGAAGAGAATACTTGATTTTAGACGTGGATTATGATACAAGCGAAGGGTGAAGAAATCAAATATCGTTTTGATAGGATTTAGAGGATCAGGGAAATCTCATTTTGGGAGAGCACTTGCACACCTTAATAATCTTCCTTTTGCTGATATCGATGAAGAAATTGAGTTTCTGATTGAAGAACCTTTACTTGATTTTGTTGAGAAACACGGCTGGCAGGTGTTTCGAGAAATAGAACAAAGAGTCGCGCATGATCTTTGTCGTAATTTTTCCGGAATCTTATCTACTGGTGACGGTACTATTGAAAATTCCAAAAATCTACAAAATTTGAAAAAAACAGGTACTTTTGCTTGGCTCAACCCTGATTTTAAAGATGTTCGTTCATTTCTTCTTGGAAGTGAAAAAGAAAAAAAGCGAATGAGGATTAATCCTTCTCTATCTCTCGCACAAGAAATTGATCAGATGTGGCAACAACGAAAGGGCATTTATCAGGCGATTGCCGAGATAGAGCTTACTCCTGATCTCAAAGGAGATAGTTCTCTTGAAGCGAAAAAACTTGTGACGACGCTTCAGTCACTCCTCCCTTCAGCCCCTTCAAAAAAACGTATTGCCGTCTTTGCTTCTCAAGCTGGAACGACATTTCAGGGATTACTGGATGCACAGAAACGTGGTCGAATTCCAAATGTTGAATTTACGGTCTTTGTAACAGATAAGCCTGATTGTGAGGCATTGGAAAAAGCTAAAAAAGCCGGTATTACTAATATTGAAGTAGTTGAACCGAGAGATGGAGAAAGTCAGGAAGAGTATGATCGAGCGTTGATTAATATTTTACGGGAGCATAATCCTGATTTCGTCCTTCTTTTGGGATGGATGCGGATTCTTTCGCCTTTGTATTGTGAACAATTTGGAACAACGACTTTAAATGTCTATCCATCTTTACTGCCGAAATTTGCAGGGCTAGCTGACACAGAAGTTCATCAAAAAGTTTTGGAATATGAAGAGCGGTATACTGGTTGTACGATTCATAGGATAACCGCTCAGATTGATGCTGGAGAAGCGGTTCTACAAAGGAAAGTTTTGGTGGAGAAAGGAGATACAGTCCAGTCACTCAAGAAAAAAGTTCAAAAACAGGAAATTTTAGGTTTCTGTGAGTTTTTAGAACGGCGATAAGATAAAAAAGCACAGGAACAGATATCTATCCCTCCTCTTCCGTTTTTGATATCCCGACCCCGCTGTACAGCGAGACTGAGGAACGAAGGATCTCTGAGGAAGAAGCCTTGTTTTTATAATAAAAACAGCAACGAGTTTTACCTCTCGCTGCTGTTTGCTGTTTTGTTCTTAACCGTTTCCATGGGAACATCCAGTTTTCCTTTTGAACAGTTCCCAGATCAAGAAAGTAGCAGAAATCGCAAGTATGTATCCTATTCCCATGAATACTATTCCAAGTATACCTCCCCAAGAAGTACGGAAGTCTAAAAAAGACATATTAACGAAAGATAATCCCGCAATAAGGCAAATCCATTGATTTACTCTTATTGACCCAAACATTGAATCAAGTATTGATATAAGCTTTGACCTAAGCATAGTCTTTTCTCCTATTCTAGTTCTTTCAATAATGAAGGCTATCTGGAACTGGATGGTCAGCTCAAAGAACATTGAGAATGAGATAAACTTCCCACGCACCCTGCCGCTTCATTATAACATAAGGAAGTATTTTTTTATCAATATTTCCCAGAAAGAGCTTTCATCCCCCTTTTGGGGGTAGGTTAGGATGTGTGTATTCTTCTGGTAATTTATCCCCTCAAAGAGGGAGCGTAAAAAGTATTTACTGCCTACGAATTACGACGGTATTACTCGGTAATCCTTGCACGAGATAACCGGACAACCAATCAGAAGATGTAGTAGTATGAGGCTGGGCAGAACGGTCAGACCAGATGAAATTTTTTCCTGATAACCTCAATCCTGTGAGGGTATCTTTCCCAAAAGTATTATCTCCCAAAACACGAACTGATACGGCATCTGATCCTGGGTTACTTCCAGGCACATCTTCCATACGAAGTTTGAGAACAAATTCCACATTTGAATTTCGTGGAATAGGAATTTCATTACTGGCATCGAATCTCACAGTATTTCCCGCACCTAACGTTGGAATAAACTGGGTTCCGCTTATTTCTCGGCTTCCTTGGATCTCCCTGAGATCGAAGTCATCTGCTGATCTGCCACTAGGAAAATCTAATCCTTCCAAGGCAACATCAAGTGAAATTCGTCCAAGTGAAATATTTTGTTGGCTGGGGTTGGCAATACTGAGCCTATATACTTGTGTATGGGTCGATGGGATTACAGCGAATCCATTTGGTTGTGAAGAGGGAAATATTCCAATTGATCCTCCAGATTGGACAATCTGAAATGTTTCTGCATCTATGGAAAAGTTTTTATTGGCGTCTGGGACTTCTCGTCCATTGCTTAAACTAGTTACGATTAAGTCAGCGGGTTGAATATCGAGTTTAAACTGATTATTTCCGTCAGGAACCCGACTAGCAACTTGGATCTGAAAGATAATGCTTCGATCGGTCTCTCGTGGAATTTCCAGATTTCGGAAAAATTTTATATGGGCTTGTCCGCCTGAAAAGAAAGCGCTCCCAAGAACGGTTCCAGTTTGTCCATCAAGGGCAGTTATTCCTCTGGTACTGGCATCGATATTATTTCCTAAGATATCTCGAACGGTTACTTCTTCGACGACCATATCATCAAAATGAGCTGATAGATCTACTCCTAGAACGTATGCTTTTTCACCAGCTGATAAGTTTTCTCCCAAAATCCGCCTCGTAGTCTGGCTCGATAAAACTGGCGTCCCGGTGGTTTGAATCGTAGGTTCAAAAGTTATGAAAGGAGAAATAGTAGATCCAGATAAAAATGGATTGACGTCAGTTTCTCTGATTTCTGTGACGCCAGAGGCTCGTACTATTCGTAGTTTTAACGCCCCTCGTTGGTTTGGAGTACTCTCTGGATCGTTAACTTTGAGACCTACCGAGAAGGAAAGGTCTTCTCCTTGAGCGATTCTTGCATTGAGAAAATCAATAGTGACGCTTCCATTGCTCTCAAATGAAAATGTTTGGTCTCCATTGATGACAAGATCAAAATTTTCAGGATTTTGAGCGATACCAGAATTAGTTACCATTTGAAAGGTCATGGTTCGAAGTAATATAGCTTCTCTGAATTGAGACTGAGACGTTTGGGCTCTATTATTTACTCCTATTTCAAATACAGGGATTACGGTATTATCGATAATCGTGACAGGTTGATTCCGAGTAGTAGGGATAGCTGATACAACCAAGTCACGATTAGATGAGTAAAATGTATTTTGAAGTTTTTCGTATTGTGAAGCTAAATTTTGAGGTTCTGTGTTTCTGGTAGGGCTAAAACGAATTCGTCTAGTATTTTCTGAGAAATATGTACTTTGTTCTGGTCGTTCAACCCGAGAGTACGGCCATTGTCTTCGACTCTGCAAGTACCTTTCTCTGACCACAGGATTGTCTGTGCGTCTGTAAGAAGGAGAATAATGTGAACGAATCCAGTTTTTCCAGTATGACCAACCGCCAAGATTTGATTGAGCTGATACTTGATCAAAACTCCCCCATAGAAGAGTCACAAGGAATGTGCCGATAACTATTTTGGTGTAATTTTTCATAGAGTAAAATGTACGTGAGTATTATAAAGAAATTTTTCTAAATGTGTAGTAGAAAGCTTTCTGATATAAATAACTGTATTTGTTTATTTTCTGTGACCGTTTTTTAAAAAAAGCTCCAGATGGACGAGGAGCTTTTTTCGTTTAGTCTTTTTACAAGTTTAGAGTTCTGTGTCTTGGTCAAAGATTCTAAAAGAATCAAAGATTTGTTTTGTGACTTCAAGGAATTGGGGTGCTTGTCTAAGTGGTATTTGTGTTTCGATAATATAAACTCTGTTTTTCAAGTCAGAGACAAAGTAACGAGCAATGTATTTTTCTTGTCCTAGAATATTGCCGGAAAAGCCTTCCATAAAGATTCTCGTTTGAATATCTATGTTTCCTAGAATCGTGTCTGCAAAGCCTGATTGTCGCGATATTTTGCTCGTGACTGCAATTTCCCGTTGTCTATTATCAAGTCGGTTCTCTGTCAATGAAAGACTGATGGCGCACGCATCAAATCCAGTTGTTGGACAGGTGTCATTTGTTCTTTTTATTGAGACGGTGAAGTCTGAATTTTGTGATTCAAAGAAATGTGGGGTATCTGGAGAGGAAAACCATCCTTGGGGAATTTGAATAGAAAAGGTTTCGTTTTCGTAGGTTTGAAAAGTTTGTACGGCGCTTTCCATGCGTTTAATGATGAGACCTGGTCTGACCTGAAGTGGCTGTTGCCATCTATTTTTTCGAAGACTCATACTCCTTCGCTCTTGTGTACTTCTTAAAGAAATTTTTCTTATTTGATTTTTACTGGTTGGCATAAGTTGACGACTGTTTCTTCTTACTTGAAAAGCTCTTCTTTGTCTTTCTGATGTTTTTTCTTTCATTGGTCTTCTGCGTTCGGTAAAGAAGTTGTAATTTTCTTGCGTTTGAGACAAGTTTTCTCGCGCTTGTTGCATCATATAGCTGTGGTAGGCATCTCTAGAAGCACTCCCGAGAGAAATAACGCTGGTGGTTATAAAAAAGAAACTGAAGGCGAGTATGAATATTTTTTTCATGAAATTTTACAAACTTAGGAAGCGAGCTGAAAGCGAAAACTTTCAAATACTTTATACATAATTTGAGCTGCTTGGCGTGTTTCTTTGTGATTAGCTACAGCTTCAATACGAATCACAGATCCATTTTCTGGATTAAAAGCATTGAGGATGAAATAAGCATTATTTTTTCCAAAACCAGTCGCGTGAAAACTTTCGGTAACAGTTGGAACTCTGAGGAACGAACCTTGTACTGTTTGATTTGATCGAATCTTTCTGTCAACTCGAGAGGTGTACACTAGATTCTGGCTGTCTTGAAATTCTTTAGAGAGGTCAATAGCGCAGGCTTCAAAGCTTGTTTGTACACAACTGTAGCGAGTTGGAGTTTGAACAATTCGAAATGCCAAGGATGAACTTTTACTCCGGTACGTACCATCATTTGTCTTATAGAATCCGTATGGTACGGTGTAAAGGTGTCTTCGCACGTCATATTTATACTCTTTTCTTATTGGTGGAGTATGTCCGACAATTCTATTTTGTGTTCGATTTCGTATTCCAATATTTGCACGATCATATACTTCAAGTGTTCTGAATGGGAAAATAGAAGCTTCTCGATAATCACCATTTCGAACAACAATTCGTCCGGTATGGAATCTATTTTCATTTCGTGGATAGAATTGGGGATTACGAAGTCTGTTCAATTCTTTGAGTACTCGATAGTTGATAGTTCGTGTTCGGTATGAATCATGTGAAAATGCATCATGTCTTCTGGAGGGATGTGAGTAATCTAAATTATGATATTTCAATCGATGAAGGCTAGGCTGTCTATATTTAAAAGCTGCAACACGATTAGAGAAACCTCGAATTGGGCGCTGATGATACTTTCTGTGATCATTGTGCCACTGGGCATATGATCTATTGTGAGCTTCTGAAGTGAAGACGTAGGTGGATGACCCGATAAAAATGAGTCCGAAGATGCAGGCGAGTATTTTTTGCATTGAAAAATAATAATGTAGATAGAAAAGCCATGATTCTTTGAGAGAATCGGCTTTTATGTTTTTCTTTGTTTTTTCAATTACTCTTTTAAATAAAAAATAATTTCTTGTCAAATTTATTTTTTATCTTCTTGTTCTCTTTGAATTCATCCTTGTTTGAGAACGACTTTTCGATACAAGCCTTCTAGTTGTTCTATAGCTAGATAGAAAAGTTCTTTTATCGTTTTTTGGAGTTGTCTGATGTGAGCAATAAGAGTCTCTAGTTTATTTGCTGAATAATTTCTGCTGTTTTCTAGTTTCTTCATTTGCTTGATAAGCTTGCTTTGTTCCTTCTCTAGGGTGTGTTTGATTCTTTTTTCTTGTGTTGCTCTATCTGGAATTTTCTGTGTATGAGCTTTATTAGAGGATAAAAGGTTGGTAATATTTTGTGAAAATTGAGTCAAAAATCCTTGCTTTGTTGCAATCTTTTGAGTTTGTCCCGATGTAGCAGGAATATCCTCAGCAATACTTTTTTCAACGGCTTCAACAGCCTGAACCACAGCCTCTGTCTTCTGCTCTACTGCTTCATTTGCCTGAGGTATAACATCCTTCCCAAACTCTTGTTCGGCTTGTGTGTTTAGGCGTTGCTCAAAGCTATTATCACTCATGTTCTTGGGTATAATACTTTTTCTGACATACTTGTCAATATTTTCTATTTATTTTTTTATAAAATTCTTGACATTTTTTGATTTTCATTTAAAAGGGTATTGCAAAACCAAAAACACAGATAAAAAGGATATTCAAAACATTCTTTTGTTTTTTTTATGAACTTTTTCCTTTTAATAGCCGCTTCTTTCTTTTCTTCCTTTTATAGTCTTGAAATGGAAGTGTATCATGATGCATCTTTTCTTCACAGTGCTCGTCAGACTCAGTATGTGAGAAGGCTCCGTTTAAAGCGAGTCTCTCCTCGTGTAAATCAATCCAAATCTATTCGCAACAAGTCAGTACCACTTTCTAATACTCAAAGTGTTCCCTGGAATGGCTATTTTTCCGCACAGAGATTTGAAAATAGTCCAAAAGATCGAATTGCCCTCCAAAGTATAAAAAATAATTTGCGCGAAGTAATACAACTTTTACCTAAGAGTCATACGAAATCACTTAAAAATCTGGAAATACGAAACAAAACGCACGTTTCCCGTGGGATGGCAAATGATCAGAAAATGATTTTACATACTCAGTCTATTGATACATCTGATGAATTGAAAGCTGTTTTTGTTCATGAAATGGGGCATATATTTGACCTAGGAACTCTCAATGGAAATTCCAAAGAAAAGAGTGCTTTTCGACATGGAAATAATTTTGTATCACAAGATGATCCAAGTTTGGGATTCTATAAGTTGTCATGGATTGATTCAGTGACTAAGAAATCTGGTACTGTTTCAAGAGACTTTGTATCTGGTTATGCGGCTTCGAATGCATTTGAGGATTTTGCGGAAAGCTATGTTTTTTATCGACTTCATGGAGAAAAATTTCGTAAAAGCATGACAGAGTCAAAGATATTGCGACGGAAATATTATTTTCTCAAAAGTGTCGTGTTTAATGGTGAAGAATTTCAACTGCATAAAGATGGACAGTCTTTTGCTCATGGTGGTTTGTGGGATGTAACTTTATTACCTTTGAACAAGCCAAATATCATCGCTCATCAGTAATACCTATGGCATAATGGAGATATGAGGATTCCTTCAGAGAATGTATTACTCGATAAAGCAAATGTTTGGTCGCAAAAATTGGGAAAGTATTCTTCGGTGGAGGCAATTTTTTTATCCGGTTCTCTAGCTCAAGGGAGAGCGAGTAAATCGTCTGATATTGATTTTTTTATCATTGCTAGACCAGGGCAGATATGGACAGCTCGATTTCTGGTTTTTCTCAAACTCAAATTACACAAGCAAATCTCAACCGAGAAAGATCATGCCGGAAAGATTTGTCCGAATCATTTTATAACTTCTGATAATCTGGAGATTGAAGAAAAAGATGCGTATAGCGCACATCTCTTTTCTCAGAACAAACCCCTTTATGACCCGAACAATTTTTTTGTTCAATTTGTACAGGTAAATCAAAGTTGGGTACAACGTTTTGGGGAGTCGTTTCCACCAATCACAATGAAGCAAAGTCACATTCTTGAAAATAGAAAATTAATATGGTGGAAACGATGGATCGAGGTATTTCTTCGGTGGATTCAAATACGAAAGATACAATCGAATCCTGATTTTTCACTGCCAGGAGCGAAAATTGTGACGAGTGACACAGAACTACGATTTCATCCGAAGCCGAAAAATAAGGCTTTTCGGAAAGAAATATAAGGAACTGTAATGATGGTTTTTTTAATATTCCAACTTATCTTCTTTCTCTTGCCACGCTTTAAATACTCTGAATGCTTCTTCTCTCATAATTTGCTGAAAAGGAATTTTTCTTTGCGCTGGAGGACGCTTTATTTCCTCATAGATAAAAGCATCGTCAAACCCAATGTGAGCGGCATCTTTTGCTGTATTTGCATAGTATACTTTATCAGGTCTCGCCCAATAAATTGCTCCTAGGCACATCGGACAGGGATAACAACTGGTATATATCTCACAACCTTCTAGCTGGAAAGAATGAAGATGCTTACAGGCTGTACGAATTGCTACCATTTCTGCATGTGCAGTAGGATCATTTGTGGAAGTTACTTGATTCCACCCACGAGCGATAATTTCCCCGTCTTTTATAATAACGGCACCAAACGGTCCTCCACAATTTTCTTCCATCTTTTGGAGAGATATATCAATCGCCTGTTGCATATGTTTATTCTTCATTTTCTAAAGAGTTATTTTTCCATTCTATATATTGCCCGAACCGAATTCGGAAACCTGGGGTAAATCGGTAGGGTTGATCTTCGATCAGAGCCTTAATGACAGCGATGGGTACAAATTTGGCAGTGGTGACTTCCCCTGGTCTGGGTGATATTTCACCGTCATAGGTGCACGTATAGAGTTCGTAGTGTTCTCGATTATGCTCTTTGACCTTTGGTTCATCGGTTTGAAATTTTCCGATTAAGGTGAGTTTATCGGGAATAATGCCAACTTCTTCTTTGAGTTCTCGTAGAGCTCCATCGTAATACGACTCTCCTTTTGGTAAATGTCCTGATCCTGATTCACAAAAACGGTTGGGATGGTACATGCGAGGACCTCTTTTTTGAAGAAGCATATCTCCCGCCAAATTTACAACAAGTACTGCCACTGTCCGATGCCATAGACCTTCACGGTGACATTGGTTTCGCATCGCTTCCCCAATGACCTCATCTTTTTCATTTACGACATCGACAAGTTCGTCTGGCATTTTTGTGATTTTTTTATAACACATTTTTTTGTTTCTGCACTTTTTTCTTTTCTGAAGAAAAGATGAAAAAACGCATTCTTAGGTCTAGTAAAAGTCTCTTTTTTGTGGTACAATGTTTCGAATTTGTTGAGATCTTATGAAAATTTTAATGCTGGGTTGGGAATTTCCACCGATTTACTCCGGAGGATTAGGAGTGGTGTGCAAAAAACTAGCTACAGCATTAGGAAAAAAAGGATTGGATCTAACATTTGCTCTCCCCTACTTTGTTCGCAGAAAACTTCCTGAGCATGAAATCCCAAAAGATTTTTCTCTTCTTGATTTTCCGGAGGAGATTCAAAAAATTGCCATCAAATATATTCCTACGAGTCTCCCCTCTCCATATACAAACGAAAAGGAATATAATACCGAATGGGAGTCTTTTTCTGTGCCTCAAGAAAACTTTTTTTCTTTTTCGAATGAAGTGTATGGAAAAAATTTGTGGCAAGAAATTGATCGATTCGCTCGACAGATGGAAAAGATGGTACGAGGTCAAAAGTTTGATGCGATTCATGCACATGATTGGATTACGTTTGAAGCAGGGGTACGATTGAAACATTGTTTTGATATTCCTTTGATTACTCATGTCCATGCGACGGAAATCGATCGAACCGGGGGGAATCCTAATCCTGAAACATTTCATCGAGAAAAATATGCTTTTGAGAAAGCTGATAGGGTGATTACGGTAAGTGAATATACCAAAAATATTCTCGTCGATCATTATGGTACTGATCCTGAAAAAATTCGAGTCGTACATAATGCTCATCTGCATACTTCACAGCATCATCAGACTTTAACGAGAGATTTTCCTCATAAACGAAAAGGTGAAACCTATGTGCTCTTTATTGGTCGTGTGACGATTCAGAAAGGTCCAGATTATTTTCTGGATGTAGCAAAGAAAGTCGTGGCGAAGGACAAGAATGTAAAATTTTTTATCGTAGGAAATGGAGATATGCTCCCTCGTATCACGCATGAAATTGCAAAAGAAAGGTTGCAGAATAATGTTTTTTGTCTCGGTTTTGTCGATGGTGAAGCTAAAAAGAAGATTTGGGAACAGATGGATCTTTGTATTGTGCCATCTGTCTCTGAACCCTTTGGTTTGACGGTCTTAGAAGCGGTGGAACATGGTGTGCCTGTAGTCGTTAGTCATAATGCCGGCGCTAAGGAAGTCGTCAGCAACTCGCTCAAGGTTGATTTTTGGGACACAAAACAAATGGCAGAATATGTAATGGCTGTTTCTAAGCATCCAGTCTTACAAAAAGTATTGGCACAAAAAGCACATCGCGAAACTCGAGGTCTCAATTGGCACGATCAGGCGGGAAAAGTTCATGAGATCTACGAAGAACTGGCTTGTTGCTAACCTTTTTCAGGTTTGTGCAAGGCAGAATTGATTTCTTTAGCGTCAATTTTTTTTATAATTTAGGTGGGTTTTAAGAGGTATTTTTCATGGCTCAGTCTGTTTGTTTCTACTTTCAGGTACACCAGCCGTTTCGAGTATCGAAAGGGTCTTTTTTGACGGATGAGTGTCCAGAGTATTTTGATGGTCCAGAAAAATATCGGAATGAGGATGTGTTTATTAAAGTGGCTCAAAAGTGTTATCTCCCTATGACAAGCTTACTTTTGGAACTTTTGGAAAAGCATCCTGAGTTTCAGATATCGTTTTCTTTTTCTGGAGTTTTTTTGGAGCAGTGTGAGCGCTATGGAGAGACGGGAGCAAATGTGTTGCGACATTTTCAACGGTTGGTAGAAACGGGGCGTGTGGAGGTGTTGTCAGAGACGTATTATCACTCTTTGGCTTTTTTACATTCTAAACTAGAGTTTGCTGAGCAAGTCGAATTTCATAAACACACGGTAGAGCGGTTATTTGAAGTGACGCCCAAGGTGTTTCGTAATACTGAGCTTATTTTTTCTGATGAATTAGCGGAATTTGTGAGGCTTTTAGGGTTTAAAGGTATTTTGGCGGAAGGGTGGCATACGGTCTTGCCAGATGGCAATGCAAATATTTTACGGAAAGCTCATACCATAGATCTTCCTCAGTCTGATAAAAATATTGCCAAACAATATACTCCGAAAAATTGGTTGGGATTCCGGAAAAAACCGGAGAAATATTTAACGGTTTTGACAAAGAATCACCAATTGGCCGACGACATGGCATTCCGATTTGGAGATAAGAATTGGGCTGAGTATCCGCTCACGGCTGATCGTTATGCTCATTGGATCGAAGTAGCGCAGGGAGATACTGTCAATTTATTTATGGATTTTGAGACTTTTGGAGAACATCAATGGGAAGATACGGGAATTTTTGAATTTTTTCGTCATTTACCCACACACTGTTTTGAACGAGGGATTACTTTTCGAACGCCATCAAACACTATTCGTGATTTTGAGACTAAAGGTGTGTTTTCATCTCCTCAGTATTTATCTTGGGCGGATGAACATAGGGATATTTCAGCATGGCTAGAGAATGATTTACAAAAATCGGCTTTTGATGAGATTCATAGTATCGAACAAGTACTTCATCCGTACCGAAAAAGTAAACATCCTGAACATCAAAAAATGTGGGATGATTTTCGAAAGCTTCAGACGTCGGATCATTTATATTATATGTGTACGAAATATTGGGCAGATGGTGATGTCCATGCGTATTTTTCTCCTTATGAAAGCCCGTATGAAGCATTTATGCACTACATGAATATCCTAGAGCGTTTGAAGAAGCGAGTGGAGCAGTTGGAGGGATAGAAAAAAACTGTACAATGAGATTAAGTTTATTTCATGCCTCAATCTTTAGTCATCAGTAACGGGAATCTTCTGGCAAATTTTGATGAGCATCTGCAGATGCGGGATTTTTATTATCCGTATGTAGGGGATGAAAATCATACGATGTTTGGTCATGTACATCGGGTAGGAGTCTGGGTAGATGGACAGTTTGCGTGGCTGGATAGTGGAGAATGGAAGTTTGATATTCGATATCACAAGGATACTTTAGTGGGCAATTCTACGGCAAGGCATGAGCGTCTGGGGATCAAACTTCGTTTTGAAGATTTTGTGTATACGACTCATGATATTTTATTTCGAAAGGTAACTATTGAAAATCTAAGAGAAGAAAAACGTCTGATAAAAATCTTTTTTTCTCATGACTTCTTTCTCTATGGAGATAAAATTCAAGATACGGCCCAATACGAACCGGATCTGAATGCGGTTCTTCATTATCGAAAAAAGAGATATTTTTTGATTGATGGTCAATGGGAGGATTCCGGAAAAGGTATGGCTCAGTTTGCAACGGGAAAGTCTCATTTTGGAGACAAACAGGGTACGTATTATGATGCTTCTGATGATGGGATCTTGGGTGGAAATCCTATTGAGCAAGGATCAGTTGATTCGACAGTAGGATTTGAAGCTGATTTTTCAGGTTATGAACAGAAAGTGCTTTTTTTATGGGTAGCTGTTGGAAAGAATTACAAGGATGTTTTGATCAACGATAACCGTGTAGAGGAACTCGGTGCGGAACGTATATATGAACATACATCTGATTATTGGAAAGAATGGTCTCGAAAAGGTCATGCGATCTGTATAGGAGTGTCAGAAAATGCAGAAGAACTTTTCTATCGAAGTCTTCTTATTATTCGTAGTCAGATTGATAATCGTGGAGCAATTATTGCGTCTACTGATTCTGATATTATGAAATTCAACCGAGATACCTACACGTATATGTGGCCTCGAGATGGGGCATTTGTGGCTACAGCGCTTTCTCGCACCAAATATTTTGAGATCGTCCGTAATTTCCTCCTTTTTTGCGATAAATTAATTACAGAAGATGGCTATTTGTTGCATAAATATACTCCCGGAGGTTCCCTCGGTTCATCCTGGCATCCTAAATGGAAGCATGGGAAAAAGCAGCTTCCTATTCAGGAAGACGAATCTGCTTTGATTTTGGTGGCACTTCAGGAGTATTACAGGTATTCTGAAACGTTAGAGGTAGTGCAAAAGCTTTTTAATTCTACTGTTCTTAAGATTGGTCGATTTTTGGTTCATTTTGTAGATGAGAAGACTGGATTGCCTTTGCCTACGTATGATTTATGGGAAGAACAAAGAGGTGTTTTTTCTTATACTGGAGCTTGTACTTATGCTGGTTTGGAAGCGGCAGCGAACTTATCGAAATGGACGGGGCATTATCATGATGAAAAAATATTTCGTGAAGCCGCTCGAAAAATGAAGAGTGCCCTCCTGAATCATCTGTATTCAGAAGAACATAATCGATTTTTAAAAAAGGTTGAACTTCGTGATGGAGTGATTGTCGCAGAAGACCCGACAGTTGATGCAAGTCTGGCTTTTGTATGGGATATGGGACTTTTGCCAGCAGATGATCCAAAAATCATATCAACCATGGAAACCATCCAAAAAGAACTTCGTGTACAAACGGAAGTAGGAGGAATTGCTCGATACTCCGGTGATTTTTACCAACGTGACTGGAATCATCAGTATTCAGCAGAAGTTCCCGGAAACCCCTGGATTATTACGACACTATGGGTGGCGAACTGGAAGATTGCTTTGGCTCGAAAGACGGAGGATTTACAAGAAGCTCGTGAGATCATTGAATGGGTCGCTTCGAAAGCAAGTACGGCAGGTCTTCTCCCTGAACAGATTAACCCTTTTAACAATAAACCATTGTCTGTTGCTCCTTTGACATGGAGTCATTCGACTTTTGTAGACACTGTACTTCGGTATTCGGAAAAATATCAAGCTCTCAAACACTCATGAAATCTACTGTCATTGGTCTCGATATTGGAGGAACGAAGATTTATGCGGCTCGCTTTGATCGTGATTCAAAAATATTAAGTGAGACCAAGATTGCGACAGAAGCTCACCAAGGGCGAGATACTGTTTTGAAAAATCTGATACAAGCGATCGAAAGTGTGCGAGATGAGTCGGTAAAAGCGATTGGTGTATCGTGGGCGGGATTTGTCCAGAGTGAGCGTGGGGTGATTAGTAAAGCGCCTAATATTGATGGATTTGAAGATTTTGCTTTAGCGGATTTTTTATCTGAGAAATTTTCTTTACCGGTTAAAATCGAAAATGATGCTCGTTTATTTGCTTTGGCAGAGCAGCATCTTCATCCCACTCGTCCAAAGGTATTTTTAGGAATTATTTTGGGAACTGGCGTTGGGAGTGGAATAATCTTGGATGGCAAAATTTTTCAGGGAAATGACGGTTATGCAGGAGAGATTGGGCATATGTTTCTGGGAACAGAAAATCAAGAAGTTGAATCTCTTTTTGCTGGTCCGGGCTTGAGTAAGTTTTTTCAGGAAAAAATACAGCAGTCTGATATGAGAGAGATTGAGGATCATGTGGAAGAGGATCGAGTAAAATTTGAAGAACTCCTTCAAGAGCATTTTGAAGCCATGGCACAATGGTTTTACAATTTAAGTTTGATACTTAATCCAGAAGTGATTGTATTGGGAGGTGGAGTTGGAAAACACTTTTGGTCTTATTTTCGCGATACTTTGGAAACAAAGACAAATACACTCTTTGAAGAAAATGGATATCCGCTTCGTATTCAACTTGAGATCTCCCAGATCAAAAATGCCGGGGCTGTGGGGGCTGGGATGTTGGCGCGTGATTTTTTTGAATAAAAAAATTATTCAAAATATATAAAATTTACAATTGGTTGATGAAATTTAAGTCGGAAGCTATAACATATTAAGAAGAAAGCCCCCCGGTACAGCGTTATACCGCGGGGGCTTTTGGCCGGATCACCCAGTGCGGAAGGGGGATACTCAGCTGGTCCGGGAAGCTGAAAGCGCTCACTCCTTGCGAACAAGAGACTGTTAAGACAAACTTTTACTTACCGCAGTTTCACTATTAAAGGAAATTGAAAAATATGTCAAGAAAATTAGGACTTTGATCTGGATGTTAAAATGCGAAAGCATAAATATATGGCACAACATACCATTAAACCACTTGATAAGGCTGAAAATAAAAATCAATAAAACTGCTACGCGCTATTTAACTTTTTCAGATAATTATGAGGATCCAATAATGAGATTGAACCCTAACTGGTCGGGGTGACAGGACTTGAACCTGCGACCTCACGACCCCCAGCCGTGAACTCTACCAACTGAGCTACACCCCGATCTTCAGAATTGTAAACGAAAAAGAAGGTTTGTGAAGATTTCGTATCAAATGTTTCATGAGATAAATGCACTTGACAAATACAAAATAATGATTTAAAAAATAATTATACTTTTTATTTCTCAACTACAAAGAAAAAAAGTCGTTGTTCTTTACGGTTCTGTCACAGAGTAACGGGGTTACTGATTCTTTGGGTCTCATCTGGAAGGCTCATTTGCCCCGTTCCTAGCGGGAAAAATACATTCATGTTTCTACTCACTTTAACAAGGATTGCAGCTATGTCGAATGCAAATAAAAAGAATTCATCCTTCCCAAAAGTGTATATGGAAAACTTGGAAGTGGTTGCTATTGTCCATGGCCATAACGGATTGCGCGATATCTTATTCGAAGTACCTGGCAATAAAGATGTCTATGTGTGGCTCAAGATCGCTCCAAAGCCAGGCTCCATTGATGTCTCACTGTACACGCCAGAAGATTTGATGTGGAAAGTCGTTCTAGAAAGCTTTACCTTCAGCCTTGATGACCTGCCGAAAGATGATAAAGGTCGCCCCTTCCTCAGTGTTTACGCTGACAAAGAGAACAGCGGAATAACACTTGGCGCAGGTTCCAAACCCTTTGTCTCCTCGGAACGTATGATAAATCTCAAGTGAAGATAATGCGTAGAATAGGCGAAATCACCCATTTTTCCAGCAAAGAGCCAGTAAGAACAAAAAAAACCGTAACAGTTGTTACGGTTTTTTTCACCAATATGTTTTTTTATGGCGGGACCGACGGGACTCGAACCCGCGACCTCCGCCGTGACAGGGCGGCGCTCTAACCAACTGAGCTACGATCCCTCCTCGAAGCTGATTTCGTGAAGTCGCTTCGTCTATTCGCAGAAGCTTCCAATATCATCATCTTCTCGTCTCGCTCATCGAGCACTCACTCGATTCGCGTTTTTTCCACGTTTAGAGCCCCCGCTCTGCTCGTGTATTATCCCCCTTTATGTCACTTTCAAAAACGAAAAAAGAGCTTTCCAACTGTACGAAAATTTGGCGAGGCGTCAAATTTTCTACCGTAAATAATCAGAACTCGTTTCTCTGATTTTATTTCGATTAATGTTTTGTGTCTGTTCGTAAATACCAGCTTTTAAAGTTATTTTTGGTATATATCCCAAATCACGAGAGATACGAGTAATATCAGCATGTTGTCCCTTTACGTATCCTTCTTTGACAGGATTTTTAATATAAATTGGTTCTATCGATTTTCCTAGTGCTGTATTAATTTCTTGTAAAATATCATTAAAGGAACTGCTTTTTCCGGTTCCAATGTTGTAGACCTTGTTTCCCCATTTCTTCTCTGATTCTAAAGCAAGAGTAATTCCCTGTACGACATCACGAACATTAGTAAAGTCACGAAATTGTTCCCCTGTCCCATATATGACAGGTGGTAAATCACGTACCATATCCCAAATAAATTGGGATATCATATTCGCAAATTGCCCCTTAGCTTCTTCATTAGGACCATAGACGGACATAAACCGAAAACCTGTTATATCCATTTCTGGATAGACCCGATAATAACATTCTGCACAGTGTTCATAACATATTTTTGTGACAGCATAGTGGTTTGGAGGATTCACAACCTGTGTCTCAATTAATGGCATGGGATTATTTCCATAGAGAGAAGAAGTTGAAGCATAGAGGAACTTTTTAGCCCCAGATTTACGAGCGAACTCCAATACTTGAACAAAACTTTTGATCGAGTTCACATATCCATTAACAAATCCATCGTCATTAAACATCGGTGCTGATGATGTTCCCGCTAAATGCAGTACAGCATCAAACTCATCACCACACCGTGTTAAATCTTCTCGTTGGCATGCATCGCCTTTTACGAAGGTGATAGATGGATCAAGATTCTCCTTATCTCCTAAAAATAAGTTATCTAAAGCAACAATATCAAATTTATTTTGATTGATATTACAGAAATTAGAACCAATAAATCCTGCTCCTCCAGTCACGAGCACCTTCTTTTTCATAGCTTTACTCTACTGATGATCCTGATCCTGTAAACTCCGGAGGTGATGATTCTTCTTTTGCTTCGAAATTTTCATAATATCGTTCTAAGTTTTGTTTCAGGCTTTCCCATGATTTTGATTGCACCATGGCAAGTCGAATATTTTTAAAATAAGCTTCATCATTTCTTCCTTCTTGCAAATATTTTGATTCATTCCAGTAGGTTGCATACGTTCGAGCTTTTTGAGAAAAGTAACGAATGAGAACTTGACTAACATATTTTCTATTGGATGGCGTGTTACTTTTTGATGATTTATCAAGCAACTCCAAGGCTCCATCCATAATATCAAAAAAAGTTATGCCTTTTTCTGGTTCTGTATTATTCAGGCTTTTTATGACATCAGAGGGATGTTCTGAACGTTCAAAAATACGGCTCACAACACAAGGAAAAAATTCATCTCCTTGAGCATTCGCGAGGTAGTTTTTTTGTTGCAGTTTTCTCCAGTCTTCAGGGAATTCTTTTTCAAAGGTTTCTGAGATACTTTTAACCATTTCGAGTCGAGCTTTTGAATTTTTTTGACCTCGTTCGTAATAGCAAATTTTGTCTGCTTCTTGGAAAGTTTTTTCTCTAAAGTCTAAAAAAGCCGTATCTACTATTTTTTCAATTGCTCCTACTAAATCTCGGGCATCTTCTATATTTTCCGTTGTATTATCTACTTCTACTGGTTCTTTCTTTTCTGAGTCTTTTATGTCCGGAACTTTGGTAGTGTTTTCTAGAGAATCTTTTTCTCGTTGCTCGGCTTTTTCTTTCACAAGTTGGATAACTTGTGGAGCAATGTTAGGGGCTTTTTCTTCGAAAAAGTTTGAGACAATAGTTGTTTTTTCTTGATTTTGAGGATCAGAGGATATGGCAGCTGCAGCAACGGCTAAATCTTCACGAGTCAAAACTTCAGGAGGTTCTGCAAGTGACAATGTAAATCCTTCTACTTTTCTAGCATCGACAATGAGCGGCTTAAGCTGAAAATCTTTGGTTGATTCAATTTGAAAATCTTTGGTACTGGCTCCTGATTCTATTAGGTCTTTTGCTAATCTTGAAGTCGATTGGAGATAGAGATCCTTAGTGAGTAAAAGGAAAATTCTACTTGGGTTATTGTCCAAAACCAAAACATTGGCACCAATCGCCAGATCAGAATTTTCTGATGCTAGTTCAAAAGCAAGTTTTTCGAGAGGGACCCCTGTTTCAAAGGCAATAAGTTCATTGATGCCTCTGATTTGTTCTTTTTGTCCTACAAGTCTGGCCAAAAAAGGTTTTGCTCCTCCAAATCCAGTGGGAACCAAAGGAAAAACATACAAAGAATAAAAAATAATCCAAGGAAGAATTAATATTATCAATACCTTTTCAAATCTGTTCCAAAATAGAGTTTTTTGCCTCTTGGTTAGTTTTTTCCCTTGCAATTTTTTAATGTGCACAAGTTTTCGGATACCGAAAAAAAGAAGTACTGGCACAGCGGATAAAATGACAAAGGTAAGTCCGACAAACATATAACGGAGTTTGACCAGATCGAATTCGGCAATGCCAAGCGAACGAAGATATATATTAAAAATCCCTGTTCCAATTACATAAAAGATCATTGTGAGTGCTACAAAATATTTGGCACCTTTTCGTTCTAGGTATTGATCGAGTTCTCTCATATATCTTCTTTTGGCTGGCTCTTTTTACCTGAATATGCTTTCTATAACAACTTAATTTTAGTCATATTTTTAAGAATTAGCCTGTTTTGTTTTTTAAATAGTAAACGCAATCACTCAAAGAAACGATTGCCCAGACAGCATTGAGAATAAAGAATGTCCAACTATTTCCTAAAAATGCATAAATCATTAAAAGGATTGACCCTATGAGATTGCTTAGATCATATCGAAAATCTGTATCATGCCATTTATGAATTTGTACAAGTATAAAAGCTATAAGGATAATAGCTGCTCCAGTAAATCCAGTAAGAATCGGAGGAATTATTTTTTAAGTTTTTTGGCAATGGTTTTGACCTCTTTTTTGAGTCCTTTTTTTACTTTTTCTGTTTTTTTCTGCGCTCGTTTTTTTAACTCATTTAGGGCATATTCCGCATTTTCAATTAATTCTTTGAGTGCATTTTCTGCTTCTTTTATTTGTGTTTCTCCGAGTGTTTTTGATTTTTTTATCAAGTGATCAAAGTGTTCTTTTCCGGTTTGAACCATGACTTGAATTTCTTCTGAATTTTGAGTCCAATCTTTTGTTAATGCTACAGCTTCTTTGTCGACTTCTTTGAGTTCGTTCAAAATATCTTTCAATCGATTTTTTGATTTTTTTATTTCTGATCGAAATTTTTTTCCTGGTTTCTGAGCGAATAAAAGCCCGTACAAGACTCCAGTACTGATAGTGATGACGAATTTGATAAATCCTTTCATAATCCTTTCTTTTCAGATTTATTTTACACCAGAACGATCTTTTTGTAAACTATACCTTGTATCAGTTCATCTATAATTCATTTTGTGTAATGCCTAAATACTTCAAGGCCCCTATGGGCACTCATGATTATCTGCCTGATGAATATAGCCGAGTGCGCTTTATGATTCATATGATTCAAAAACGCTTTGAACAGTGTGGATTCAAACAGATGTCCACTCCTTTATTTGAGCAACAAGATTGCTTTGAAAGAAGTCTCGGAACAACATCAGAAATACTTCAAAAAGAAATGTATGGGTTTGAAGATCGTAGAGGGCGGCAGTATTCACTTAGACCAGAAATCACAACCGGCATTGTTCGATCATTTATCCAACATGAGATGCATACAAAAATGCCACTTCCTTTGTCTGTGTATTATGTTGGAGATTGCTTTCGTTTTGAACGAATAAAATCAAATACTCAACGGAGTTTTTGGCAAGTGGGAGTAGAAGTTTTAGGAGAATCTGATCCGGCGATTGATGCAGAACTTATTGCTTTAGCTGATCAGATTTTCATGGATTTAGGAATACGAAAACGTTGTGAGCTGAAAGTAAACACAGTAGGGTCTTTTGAAGATAGAAGGAAATATTTGGAAGCTTTAGAGAATTTTTATAGTGGCAAAGAACGAAGTCTATCCCCTACTTCATTGGAAAAAATAGAACAAAAGAAATATCTATCTTTGCTCACACCACTTACAGAAGATGAAGCTATTCTGGTGGAAATGGCACCGAAGATCACAGAATTTCTTTCTCCTGAATCTCAGAAATTTTTTGAAGAAATGATTGAGTACCTTGATTCTCTTGGGATTGCTTACACAGTAGACCCTTATTTATTTCGACCGATGGAATATTATCAGCATACGGTTTTTGAATTTTTTGAAAAAGGCACACTCAATAAACTTATGGCTGGAGGGAGATATGATGGACTCATTTCTACCATGGGAGGAGAAAAAGATTTGGGAGGGGCCGGATTTGCAGGAGGGGTGAAGAGAATGGCGGAATTAATGCAGAAGTGTAAACAATTTCCTGATTTAAACGAACCTTTAGAAGTTTTTGTAGCTGCAACGGGTCCTTTGGCAAAAAAGAAAGCACTTCCTCTTTTATATCAACTACGCCAGCATGGTTTTCATGCGGTTGGAAATTTGGGAAAAACTTCCATGGAAGAACAACTCAAACGTGCTGAGCGTTTCAAAGCACCTTTTTCTTTACTTTTGGGAGATTTGGAAGTTCGTAAAAAGAAAATTTTGGTGCGCAATATGAAAACCGGAAAAAAAGAAGAAGTAGATCTTGATAAGATCATTGAATATTTAAAAGATTTACTGAGATCAGAGCTTTGATTCGTCTCTCTTTTTCTTTACAATGGAAAGGATTTTTATGAGATGAAAGCTTTACCCCAACCAATACTTGAAGCGATTGAAAACTTGGCAAGTTTGCCGGGTATTGGTTCGAGAAGTGCTGAAAGGCTGATTTTTTCTTTGCTTAAAAACGAGTCGGGGTTGGATCAAAAAATTTCTAAAAGTGTAGGAAGATTGAAGCGCGACATTCGTCAGTGTCAGTCTTGCTATCATTTTTGTGAAGGAGAAATTTGTGCTCTGTGTGCTGACCCTACGAGAGATGATACTGTTTTATGCGTGGTGGAGACGCCTTTGGATGTCATTGCTCTAGAACGCACTCATGAATTTAAAGGACGTTATCATATCCTGCATGGTGTGATTTCTCCGCTTAACAAAGTAGGTCCAGAACATTTGAAGATCAGTGAACTGACAAATCGTTTACGCGAACTTTCAGATCTTCAAGAAGTGGTTTTAGCTATGTCAGGATCTACCGAAGCTGATGCCACCGCACTTTATATTGCCCGAGAAATAAAGCCTGTTTTTTCTGGGAAAATATCTCGTATTGCTCGCGGGATTCCATCTGGAGGAGAATTAGACTATCTGGATATTGGAACTATTGGCAGGGCAATTACAGAGAGACGGGAGTTTTGACAGAGAAAAAGCACTATCAACCATTAGGATGATAGTGCTTGTGGTTTGTTGTAAGCAAGAAAGACTGTGCTTTTTTAGACATTTTTTTCTTTTTCCTCTGCGAGTTCTACCTCACAGACTTGGGCAAGCTGAGCCAGAAGCGTTTCAAGTTCCTGAACCATACTTTCATGCTTTCCTTGTTTTTCTTCATCACTAGGGAAAACATTTTCTAGATACCTTCTCTTTTCTGAGAGACTTAAGAAATCTTGTTTTAAATCTCCCTTATCAGGTATTTTTCCAACTTCATAAAAGAATTGCTTGGTAAGTTGATGTGCCAACCCACCCTTTTCCATCGGACTTCTTATATAATTCCTCATGTTTCTGACATAATTTCTTAACTTTCGTTCTCGATCACTCATCATGATGACACCTTCATATATATTTCAAAAATGAAATTTCTGTGAAAAAGCACTATTTTTTTAGAATTGGTCTCTTGTCTTGTCAATACCTATCCAAGCCTTTTTCCATGCTACCATCCAACGGAGTTTTTGAGAAAAAGGAGACAGGATTGAAGCGCTCCAGATGAGAAACTGTAGGGTTATTAATTTAAATCCTCGTGGTAGAATATGGATTTCTGGATGCATTGATTCGAAAATGTGGGCATTTTTTCGCATGTTTCTGGTTTTTTCCAGAAAATTTTCCAAAGTTTGCTGATGATCATGGAGTACCTCGCAGGTGTGATCAAAATGTAATTGCATGCCTTTCTTGGCCAGTCGGTAACCAAACTCTATATCTTCAAACCCCCATCCCTGAAATTCTGAAGAAAAACGATCAGTTTCTATCAGGCTTTTCTTTACTGAAACATTGGAGGTATAAAAATGTCGCCAATCGACTCCATGCTTGGCAATGCTCTTAAAAGCGAATTGAGCGTAATCTTCGAGCCACTGGTAGAAAGGCTTCGAGGCCAATTCAGGCGTCCACGATATCTTTCCGAGCAAAGCATCTTTTTCATCTGGGTATCTGGTATGAAAAGACTCAATTTTTTCGAGCCACTGAGCTGTGGGAATGGTGTCATCTCCAAGAAAGGCAATAATATCTCCAGTAGCTTTCTCTAATCCTAAGTTTCGAGCTCCTCCGGAATAACTTTTTGTTTTTGTCTCTATAAACAAAAGTCTTTCATTCTGAACTTGTTTCAGAATCTCTTCTTCTTGTTTGAGAAATGGTGTTGTTTTCTTTCCATCAAATACCACGATAATCTCAGACTGAAGTTCTTCAAATCTTCGGCAATGAATTATGGCGGAGACAACTTTTGGGAGAGTTTTTCTTCCGATCGTTGGAATAATGGTCGATATTTTCATGTGTCATCACGTTACTGTGTCACAGGTTTCTCGTCAAAAAACTTGTGAAAAAGAGCCTATCTTTTTAGAATGAGAGTGTAATCATTCATTTCTTATGAAAAAACTTTTTGCTTTAACTTTCGTTTTCGTTCTTGTTGGCTGTGGAAATGGAGAAGAAAATTCTTCTCAAGAAATATCTGAGAAAAATCCTAACCAAGAGAAAACTCATCAATTGGAAGAAGAAACATCTGTGGGAAACGAAGAAACGTCTGAATCCAATTCCGATATTACTGATGAAGAATCTGATTCCAACGGTAATGATACAACAATCGAATCAAATAACGTAACTGATAATACAGAAACATCTAATAATACAACAAATGAGGTAAAATCGCCGTCTTCTGAAGCAAAAAGCACAAGCCCTGATCTATCAGCGTTAGCGAATGATGATTCTGTGATAGGAACACTCGCAAAGGATGGTAGATTTACAGCTTTCTTACAATTCTTACAAGAAGCTGGCTTGATCGAAGCTTTACAAAAGTCTGATGCATTGACGGTCTTTGCTCCTACGGACAGTGCATTTCAACCTTTTTTGGAAGATGCAGAGATTCGAGAATTAATTTTTTCTGATCAAGTACTTTTACCTTCTATATTGATGACGCATATTACCTCTGGAGAACTAACAATTGAAAAAATTATTGATTTGGTAGGAATAGAAACGTTGTCTGGTGTAGAACTGTCAATTACACAGGCAGAAGATAGTTCCATTGTTCTTGCTCAGAGTGCTAAGATTGTCGAGGCAGATCTCAAAGGAAAAAATGGCGTGATTCAAGTTTTGGATCGAGTGATTATTCCAGCATTGCCTGATTCAGAGTAAGAGATTTTTTTGATTTTCAAAATTTGAACTCTATGGTGCTTATTTATGAGACAAAGCATTTCGTTGTTGAGGCTCATCAAAAACCTGAAGTAGATAGGATTGATGGTGGGCATGTAAAAATAACACCCAAAAAAGATTTCGAAGATAGAACACAGTTATCTTCTCAAGAGGCTATTGAGTTAATGCGATTAACGATCATCACGGGGAGAGCTATGAAATTTGCTCTTGGGAAACAGGGTATTGAGTTACAGCGTATAAATTATCAGGATAACGGGAACTGGAAACCACATTTACATATTCATCTTTATGGACGAGCTAAAGATGCTCGATATCAAAAGTTCGGTGATCCGATTATTCCTGGACACAGAGAAGAATATCAGCCTCTTAACAATAAAGATATTGTGCTAATGAAACAAGAAATGGATGTATTGTTTGGGACGGAGGAGTTTTCAGATAGGAGATGGGGATTGTCAAATGCTTTATAAGAGAATGATAATGGCTTTTTAAGTCGTCACCAGGTCAACGGACAAAAAGCTTTTATCACCACGAACTCCATTCTGAGGTCTAGCGATGAATTTTATGTTTAGATCCCGAAATAAATTCGGGATGACAGAAAAAATTTTTTGTAATTATCATTTCACCACAAATCCTACTATTTTTTCCGGGACAAATATTTCTTTGATAATTGTTCCCTGATCTAAGTATTTTGAAACATTTTCTAGAGTCTTCGCTTTAGCCACAACTTCTTCTTTTGCCGTATCTTTTGGAGTGGTAAAGTCAGCCCGAACTTTTCCGTTAATCTGAACGGCATAAGTGACTTCATTTTCAATCAGATATTCAGGATTCCAAGTTGGCCATGGTTCGTAGGCGACAGTCTCTGTATGTCCCAATATTTCTCTCCAGATTTCTTCAGCTAGATGAGGGGCAAAGGGAGAAAGAAGGATGACAAAAATTTCAAGAGTCTCTTGTGAGATCTCTTCTTGTGCAGTCAGTTCATTGGTTAAGACCATAAGCTGGGAAATGGCGGTATTGAATCGAAATTCTTCGATATGTTCTGTGACAACCTTTATCGTTTGATGAAGAAGGGATGAAATAGATTCTTTTTTTCTATTTTTATTATTTTTTTGTGATACTCGCCATACTCTATCCAAGAATTTTCGCGCTCCTTCCACGGCATTCATATTCCAAGCTTTTGATTGCTCAAAAGGTCCCATAAACATCTCGTAGACGCGAAGAGTGTCTGCTCCATATTTTTTCACAATATCATCGGGATTGATAACATTGCCGAGTGATTTTGACATTTTATGTCCATCTTCGGCGAGGATTAGACCTTGGTTGAGGAGTTTTTTGAAAGGTTCTTTGGTGGAGACTAAGCCCAAATCATACAAAACTTTGTGCCAGAATCGAGCGTAGAGCAGGTGAAGGACTGCATGTTCAGCTCCACCAACGTAAAGGTCTACTGGTCCCCAGTATTTTTCTTTCTCTTTTGAACAAAATTCTTGTTCATTACAAGGATCCATAAATCGTAGCCAATACCACGAACTTCCCGCCCAATTGGGCATAGTGGAAGTTTCTCGTTTAAACTTTTGAATGGTCGTGTCTTTTGGAGCTTTATCTCCTGATTGAATGGTTTTCACAGTCCCCTGTTTGGTTATGTATCCTTGGATATTGACCCACGAATCAATACTTGCTAGAGGTGATTCTCCAGTTTCAGATGGTTCATACTTTGCAATTTCTGGTAATTGCAAGGGAAGTTCTGAGTCATCAAGTGGATAGTCCTGCCCTTTTTCATCAAAGACGATAGGAATGGGCTCTCCCCAGTAACGCTGGCGAGTAAAAATCCAGTCGCGAAGTTTGTAAGTGGTTTGTCGCTTGGCAAATCCTTTTTTTTCTATGTACTCTATAATCTCTTGTCTGACATCGCCAGATCTTTTGCCTGTAAATTCGGTGGGTTCTGTTAAGATCCCATCAACCATATCTGTACAGCAAACTTCGAGATTTTTAACTTTTTCTGCTTTTTCCGGGTCTTTCGGGAAAAGGACGGGTTTGAGAGGAATATTATATTTTTTGGCAAAGGCAAAATCCCGTTCGTCATGAGCGGAACATTTGACAATCCCCGTTCCATAATCCGCAAGTGCGAAGCTGGCTATCCAGATAGGTAAATCACCATTTCCGACTGGGTCAATAATATATCTGCCAGTAAAGATGCCTTCCGGTTCTTTTTCTTCTTCAAACCCTCGCTCCATACGTTTTCGAATCAATTCTTTACAAAAATCAAGAATTTCCTGTTTGTTATCTATTCCTTCAAGTAAAGTTTCAAGGAAAGGGTGATCTGGAGCGATAACAACAAAATTATCTGAACAAAATGCTTCAAAATGAGCAGAAAAGGTTTGAATAGTAATATTGGTATCTTTGACCGGAGCTGTAAAAAGCAATCCTTCACTTTTTCCGATCCAGTTGCGTTGCATGGCTTTGATCTTGTCTGGCCAGTTGAGAATCGAACGCTGGATATCTCCCAGATATTCGAATAATTCTGGAAAATTCGGATCCATCAGATGATCTCGTTGTGGCAATAATATGAGTTCTGCGTCTAATTGTTGAGCCAAAAATTGGAAGTCTTTGAGTGGGATGTACTGATCATTGTCTGAGGCAAAGATCGCAATCTTTTGAGCAGATTGTTTGATCTTGTCGTAGTCAAAAGTTTTGGTGTAGAAGTCTTTGAGTTCTAGAACATCATAATCTTTGATGGTGGGAGCAACCAAGATTAATTTGTCGATTTGTATGTCATTTTCAGACAGATATTTGAGCATAAAACCTCCCCCTAAGCTGTGTCCGATCAGGATGTCTTGAGACCAAAGCTGGATGAACTGAGATTCAAAATGAGTTTTCCATTCTTTGTAAACAGGGTTATCGGTATGGGGAAAATCCGGGACGCAAACGCGTACTTTTTTGCTCACGAGAAATTGACGCGCTCGTTCAAACCAGTTGGACTGAGAATCAGAACCCCAGCCGTGGATAATGTAGATATTGGGAGAATCCAGATCATTTAATAATCTTTCTGCGTATTCGGTAATCCGCAACATCCATTGTTTGAGGTGCTTTCTTTCCACGGGTGTACCGCAACGTTCATGCGTCCCTTGCTCGACTTCTTCGTTTGCGGCTACAATCTTGCATTTGGGACACCATGACATAGGCATAGATTTTTCGTAGGCGAGACCTTTTTTGTAGAGTTGTAAAAAAATCCATTGTGTCCAACGGTAGTACTGAGGATCTGTGGTATTTATTTCTCGATCCCAATCATAACTAAAGCCGAGTGATTGAATTTGTCGGCGGAATGTGTCGCTGTTTTCTTTGGTAGTAATCGCAGGATGAATACCGGTTTTAATTGCATAGTTTTCAGCAGGGAGTCCAAAAGCATCCCAGCCCATAGGATGGAGAACTTCGTAACCTTGATGACGACGTTTACGGGCTATTATGTCTGTGGCAGTTTGCCCCAAAGGATGTCCGACATGGAGTCCTGCCCCAGAGGGATAAGGAAACATATCGAGAACGTAGTATTTTTCTTTGTTCGAATTTTCTGTAGTCTTAAAAGTTTTGTTTTTAAGCCAATAGTTCTGCCATTTTTTCTCAATTTCTTGGTGATCGTACTTTTTCATAGCGGTAAAATGGTATGTTTTTAGGGAAAAAATGCAAAGACTTGACCTTGCTTTATTTTCTTGTAAAAGGGTGTATCAATCGTTAATTATTTAATAGTTGATGCGATACTGAGCATCGCATCTCGAAACCCGACAGGACCTGATAGCTGGAAATAAGAGTTTTCCGTACGTGGCACTTTAATGACAACCTGCCCTTCTTCAATGTTTTCAGTAAAGCTGTCTGGAATGTCTTCGGATTCAATGACTTGTAACCAGTATTTAGCACCAGCGGGAGTAGATAATTCTTGGTTGGAAAAGCCTATTCGAACGAGTGCCGTGTCACTAGAACCGAAATTCCAAAACCAAAACCCCCAAGGCACTTGCATAGAAAATTTATGAAGTTCATTGGTATAATCAAATGCTTTTTCATTGATCAAGTTTGTATACTCTGCTCCTGGCAGGATGGTTACGGCTGGTGATGTTTCTGCTTTTTGATCTTCTTCGGTTTCTGTCTGAGCTTCTTGAGCAAGTTTGGTCACGTCAGCGGCTTCCTTGTCTTCTGAAGATTCTTTGACTTCTTCATTCAATGCTTCTTCCTCTGATTCATCTGTCTCGGATTTTTTGAGAATTTTTTCAAGGAATGATATATCGTCTTCATTCTCTTCCTCTTGGGCTTTTTGAGCCAAAGCTTCAAGACGCTCTTTTTCTTTTTCTTTTCTGATTTTTTCAGCTTCTTTTTCGGCTAATACTCTTTTTTCTTCTTCGATCACTTCTGCAACTTTTTCTTCTCCTTCGGTAAATGTGTTAAGAAGTTTAAAGAAGGCTTTCTTTTTTTCAAATTCTTCAAATTGACTGGTGAATATAAATTTATATTTGGTCTCAAAAAGATTGGAAAATAGAGTGATTTCTTCTCGTTCTCGATCAAGCTGATCGGTAGTAATTTTCTTATTGCCAGTCAATTCACCTATAAGGATATTGGGATCTTTTTTTGTGTCAGCTCTGGTCATATCTTCGACGGAAAACATAAGAAACACTCGTCTGGCGGCATCGTTCTTATCGGTAAAGTGTGCCACTCCTCCCGGAGACATAGAATATTCCCACGTGGCAGGATAAACAAAGGTGAATTTTTTAGAGAGAAATCTGTTTTCGGTCTCTTCTTCCTCTTCTTCTTCACTATTTTGTAGCCGGACAGCTTCAACTCGGAATATTTCACGCATTTTCTCTTTATGCCAGACACCTTCGATTTCTACACTTTGTCCTTCAAATTCTTTTAAATCTACAATGTCTGAAGCAAGGTAAGCTCCAAGTCTTCCGTCACTTTCCAGACGATGAGTAGCACTCGTGGAGACAGACACCGAAAATGGAAATATTTCTCCTTTCAAGGTTACTGTTTCGACTTCTTCTGGACGTTCAAAATGGTCTTCTGATTCACTAGGTCCTACACAAGCAGACAATCCGAGCCCAACGGTTAGCAAGAGAATTCCTACGAAGAAAGCGTGTTTTTTGAACTGTTTCATTGTTCAGTACTTGGGTAGTATTAAGATTCTTTTAAAAAAATCAAATCCATTTTGAAATGGAATATATTTAATTTTTTTGAGCAAAAATGTTTTTTGGAGTGTTATTTTTACCGGCTAATTGGTTGAAATTTTGTCTTTTCTTTTGGTAGGCGATTATTTTTTGTTTTTCTTGAGCGGCAATGGCTTTTTTCTCTTCTAACAGTTCGTTGAGTTTTTTTTGTGTAGATGGACCAACTCTGCCAGCACCAGGACTGTTTGATGTTTTAATGATATTGTGGGCTAATTGAAAATCGATAAGGGCTCCTTTTGTGACAGGACCAAAATAACCGGTTGGATGTACATCCATAAATTCTTCCTGTACTAATACTTGCTGGAGTCGGAATACATCACCGTTTCGCTTTCCTTGCTGAATTTCGTCGTTGAAATGAAATTCATCCCAAGCCATTTTTATTTGATCCTGGACTTGCTTTTTATAGAGGACCGAGGTGAGTTTTGATCGAGTTTGTGGTCCGAATATTCCTGCTCCAAGGGAGTTTTCGTTTTCAACGATAAAATGTCTTTTTTGAAACTCAAAAACTGCATTTTTCAAAGTGTCATTAAATATTCCGTCTTGTAATCCTTCATACAAACTTAGCGCATTGAGAGCTTTTTGAAGAGAGGCTACTTTATCTCCACTTCCTCCCATAACGAGATTTTGGTCAAAGATAGGTCTATTAGGAAGATCAATAATTTCATGGAGACTTGGTGGAACTTCAAAATTCATGGCTATTTGCACGCTAGATTCCTTGGGAAAGACTTGTCCTTCAACATGTTGAACACCATAGGCTAAAGCACGAAGAAGCCCCTCCTCTCCATATCCCATCCATACATCGAGTCGATCATGTCGAGCTAATGCTCTCTTCCCTTTTTTCACGATGGCTCCTCCTCGATCATTGACCGCACCACATCCAAGATTAGGAAGGCAAATTTTGGTACCAAAAGCGTAATTGGGAGGCGCTGCAATCATTCCAGCGTAAACTGGAGTGCCATCAGCACCTCTGACTCCTGATCCATTGAGGCGGATTTCTGATTCATAACTCCCAGTAATATAAAAAGGTTGATTTGGAAGTGGAGAATAATATCCAGTGATGGTAAACATATAGGGTTCTCCCTCTATTTTTACGCCTAAAACGTCTGAAATAAAGCTTCCTATCCCAAGAATAAAAATGGAGATTATTTTTTTCATTTCGAATTCATCTTAATAGATACGAAAAAGAATGATAGAAATCAATAAAAATACATTTCCTTTTTTATAGTCTATGGTAAAGTATCTTTTGAGGAAAAATTGTGTACAAAAGCTTAACGTCTATTTTTTCGTGTGTTAGAAGTTTAAATAAAAACAGAAATGAGCTTTTTATAAAAAAAGTCTAAAAAACATTTGACAAAAAAACAAAATACATTATAAATAGATTGTCTTCATCAAAAGTCTTAATAAGTTCAGATGCTTTTAAGACATCAGAAGACCTGAGACTTCACGTAAGTCTCAGTTAGAAACTTAACCAAAACATGCCCAAAAGGAGGGAGTTATGACTTAGTTTCGACTTGGTGACTGCCTTACTATCCTGCTCCATATTTGAAACGAGCTTAGACAAGGCAGAACCATCACCCCGGCGGTGAAAACATATATTAGCTCCAGAGTCAGCCGGCAATGACTCTGGAGCGTTTTTTTTATTTCCTCCTGTGTGTTATAGTTGACCGTGCTATCGTTCTTTTTATACTACAAAGTGATGAAAAGATTTCTCTGGGGTGCATTGCTTTGCTTTCCTTGTTTTTCCAGTCTGGCTTTTTTTGATATCACAGTAGATGACCCTCATGGATATATTTTTCAGCATTTGAATGATGTGGGCATTATGCATTCTTTTGAGGATGGAAATTTTCATCCTGAGAAGCTTTTGACTCGAGCTGAGGCGTTGGTGATTGCGTTACGAGCAGGCGGGATTGCTATCCCAACGACCTTTGAAGGAGCGATTCCTTTTGTAGATGTAGATCCAAATGCATGGTATGCACCGGTGGTCGGGAGAGCGGTGGAAACAAAGGCAATTTTGGCTCAGTCAAATCGTTTTCGCCCTGAAGCAACAACTACCAAAGCAGAGTTTTTGGCATTTTTATTTCGGGCGACTCAAGTTGATTTTCGTAACTATTTTTCTCGAACGAAAGATCTAGCGCATGATATTCCTGAAGATGCTTGGTATGCACCGCATTTTGCGTATGCAGACCAATTTCAGATAACACAACTCCCTTCTGATGGGATGTATCGACCTCATAAATTGGTATCCCGCCGAGAAGTTGCGATTATGACTTTTCGTCAATTGAGACTTTTTCATGGAGATAATGTGACCAAAATTTTTGTTGAGCTTCAAGCAAGAATTCAACAGTTTATGACATTCCTTCGAGCCGGTGAAAAAGATAAAGCAATGCTCCATCTTCAATCTATTATTGATCTGACTGATCGCATGACGCGATCTCAGAATGATAAAAATGCTGTAGCGGCAAATGCAATATCATTCGCTCTCACTCATTTTTCTGATAGTCTTCAGGCTCTGAAGTTCCAAAAACATTTAGCAGCGATTGAAAATCTTTTTTTGGCTGAGAAACAAGCACAACGTGCGATGCAGGCATCTTCCAGCATTGCTCCTTTTGCGCAAAACCTATCATCTCTTATTCATGAGATATTGTTAGGGTTTCGTGGTTCTGACACTCCTCTTTTTTCAGAATAGTTTTCGGCAGAAAAAAGCCTGTTATACAGACTTTCTTCTTTTTTTATGTGTGTTTTTGTTCGTGTAAGATCCTTACTTGTTTTGTTACTTACCGCAGCTTTGAATAGACATAACAATCATATACACCGCAGATATTCCTACGAGTGCGTAGATTGTTGTTTCAATTCCTGGCATGCTTCCGAAGAGCATATTTACCAGATTGAAACCGATAGCAGTTAATCCCCAATTGAGAGCTCCAATGAGCACGAGGACGTAAGCTACCTTTCCGACACCAGAATCACAACAGCTTTTCATATTAAAGTGGTTAAGAGATGTTGTGCTTCTATTGTGAGAATAATTGATTTAAGAGTCAATTTTGTGATCACAATTTGCCTTGATTTTATTTTTTACATATTTTATTAAACACTTAGTTATGGTAAGAATGGCAATTTAATTGACTTTTTTTGTTTTATATTTTATAATATCAAATAATCAACGTTTCAAAATCTTATGAATATGAATCAATCATTTATTAATGAATCGGAATTACAAAAGTTACAAGACTATCTTGTGAGACAAAAACCGAAGCTTATTATTCTCACGCATGCCAATCCAGATGGAGATGCTGTTGGTTCAAGCTTGGGACTTTTCGCAGGATTAAAATCTCTGGGAGTGGATGTCTCGGTAGCTTGTTTAGATCCGGTGCCAGATGCGTTTCATTTCATTCCTTTTGAGGAACATATGAAGAGTGATTTTGACGAAAAATCTTTTGATGCGGTTTGTTTCGTTGATTGTGGAAGTAGAACCATGACTCGTTTCGAAGAAGATAAGCCTCGAATTCTTTCAGGGGAAATGATAAAGATAAATATTGACCATCACCCTTCAAATGATTCTTTTGGAGATATAAATTTTGTAGTTACACATGCGTCCTCTTCGACACAAATTATTTTTCACCTTCTACAAGGCTTAAGAGCCAAAATAACTCCCCAAATCGCGACATGTTTATTGTTAGGTCTTTATACTGATACAGGATCTTTTATGCATCAGAATACTACTTCAGCAACGTATGATGTAGCTGGTCAACTTTTAAGATTAGGGGCAAATGCTTCGCAAATAGCAAAAAAGGTGTTTCAGTCTCATGAACCAACTATGCTGAAATTATGGAGTCGCGTGCTACAAAACTTATATTTAACTCCTGAAGGGGCTGCGATTGTGGGAGTTTCTCGAAAAGATTATGAATCCTTGGGAGCGAAACGTGAAGATTTGACGGGGGTTATTGACTTCATCAACTCTATGCCAGAGGCTAAATATTCTGTACTTTTGTCAGAGGATGAAAAAGGGAATGTAAAAGCATCTCTGAGAACTCGAAAACAAGATGTGGATGTCAAAGCTTTGGCTGAGCAATTTGGAGGTGGGGGGCATATCAAAGCGTCTGGATTTATGGTCAAGGGTGGACACTTGCAGAAAGAAATTAAGTGGAAGATTATTCAGGACTAATATTTCTTTCTTTCCTTGACCGTTTTTTCATATTTCGTAGACTTTGCAGGCTTTTTTAGGTACTCAATACATATTTTGGAGTCTTCACTACAGAATATGAGAGAATGGGATTACGGTGGAAATGATTTATTGTCAGGACAAATCATTATAAGTAGACGAAGCCGAGATGGCGGAACTGGTAGACGCGCACGACTCAAAATCGTGTGCCGCAAGGCGTGAGGGTTCGATTCCCTCTCTCGGCACCATAAACTAGTCTTATTCTTTATACTTCCATAATGCTTTCTTCTTTACAATTTATCCAAGATATATCATGGGAAGAGGTTTTTGGTCGTTGGCAAAAACAAGAAGGAAGTCGAGAAGAATGGACAGAGTGCGCGACAAAAGTCAAAAAATGGTCGAATTGGGAAAATTGGCGGAGGTTTGCATCTGAAGCATTTCAGGCTTCACAGAGACCTTGGAAACTCTATACAATTACGAAACCAAATGAGGTTATTCCGCAATTTTTAGTCGGTCCTTTCCGAGGATGGCAAGCTTATTTTGAGAAAAAAAATATCCATACTTTTCAAGATTTAATTGAAAAACATTATGACACCCTCAGCATGAATACTAAAATTGTTCAAATAATGAAAAACTTCCCACAACCAACAGAAATGATTGGGATTTTCATAGAAGATGAAGAAAAGATGGTGTGCTTTGAAGGTACACATCGAGCGTGTGCCTTGACGCTGTCCAAAACTCAAAATACTCCTCTTTCATTTACTCATAATCCTAGTATAGCGGTCACTTGCTTTTCTTCTGAAGAGCGAGTACTTTTGGATCAAATGCTGGAACGAGGTACTCATAAATAACTTTTTTTATGAACTATCCCACAACGCTTCTCCAAAGACTTATGATACTTCCTTTATCAGAGAATGCTCTGGCAGAGATTAAAGAATATTTAGAAGGAAAACGGAAACATTTTTCTCGCCCCAAGCTTGATACAAGTACCTTTGAAGGGCAGGTACTGCAGGCGACGTTTGATGTTCCTTTTGGAGAGACTACCACGTATAAAAAACTAGCTGAAAAAGCTGGTTCGCCTAGAGCCGCTCGAGCTGTGGGGAATATTATGCGAAAAAACCGATTACCACTCATTATCCCTTGTCACAGAGTGCTTCACTCGAATGGAGGACTCGGAGGGTATGCTTGGGGTTTGGATATTAAACAATGGCTTCTCAATTACGAGAAGGAGTCATGACTTTAGGTTTTTTCGATATTCGACCTAATCTAACGTCCTCTTAGAAATCTAAAACGCGCCAGTTTTTTGTTAGCGAATCTCTGTTGTTGATCGACTATGTTCTGGCTTGAAATTTCCCGATTGACAACAGTATTTGATGACAGACGTCGCTCTGGATTATAAACTCTCACTTGTCTATTTTCGAAATCTTCATCACCTTGTAGTAATTCGTCTTTTAATCTTGAGGCGGAAGAAAAGTTCTTTCTTCTTGTATAAATGTCTCCTTGTGTATTCGTGAGTGTTTCCACTTCCATGATTTCGCTTGTATTAGAAGTACGAATATTGCTAATAGAGAAATCTGATATATCTTTTCCGGATCCACCGGCAAAGGCAAGAGTTGGAACAAGAACCGAAAATGCTAGTAAAAATTTCTTCATAGATCTAAAAAAGATAGAACATCCTTTTTGTACCATATCTTTTTATGAAATCAAATTTTTTAGTCTTTTTTTTGAGGAAATATTTACTTTTGAGAAGTCATTATTCCGATTTGCTCTGGAGCATCAATATGAACTGTTCTGATGGGGAATGGTATCGTAATATTGGCTTGATCATAATCTTTTTTGAGTTGCTGCATAATGGCAGAACGGATTAAAGGCCAGGGGGCGAGTGATTCTATCCAGAAGCGCACTTCGAGTATAATAGCAGAATCTGCAAATTCGGTCACCAGTACGTGTGATACAGGTTTTTCAACTACTTCCGGATGTTTTTTGAGAGAAGCAAGAGTGAGTTCTACAGCTTCTTTGAGAGAAGTATCATAATGAACGCCTACTTCAAAAGAAATACGGCGAAATGAATTTTTGGTAAAATTTCGTACGACTGATGTCAGCATTTCTGAGTTTGGTACGATATGGAGAGTGCCATCAAAATCTTCGATTTGGGTGGTTCTTGTTTCGATTTCAACAATTTTTCCAATAATGTTATCGACTTCAACATTATCGCCGATCTGAAATTTCTTTTGAGTTAAAATAACTACTCCGGCAATAAAATTTGCTAGTAAGTCCTTAAAAGCGAAACCCAATCCTAATCCTAGAAAACCGATGAGGGTTGTGATATTAATTCCCACTATTTTAAACGCAATAATGGTACCAAGCAGTACAATACCGAAGTAAACTGAACGATCGATAAGAAGAATTATTTCTTTATTAAAATTGTGACGATTCTGTGATGTTACTCGGTATATAACGAGCTTTTTAATAAAACTCGCAACAATAAATGAAACAAAGAAAACAATTCCAGCAGCGATCCAGAGTGGGACTGCTTGAAAAAAGCTTTGTGATAGATGAGCTACGCCTTCTCTGGTGGTTTCTCTGGTGGCTTCCCCTGCGGCATGTGCTATATTTATCCACATATTAAATGATATAATCTTTTCATTATAACAGAAATAAGCTCTTTTTTCAAGAAAAACCCCATTCTGTTGTCATGAGGTTTTTTCTTATTTTTATGATTTCTTCTTGTTTATTGTTTTTCGGCTATGTCTTCCAAAGAGTTTTGCCACTTTTCGTCTTGTTCTTCTGTGTATTGATTATAGTGTTCTCTCTGTTCTTGAAGAGAATAATCTCCTAAATATTTTTGAAAACTTCGTCTTCGATAATTATTTTTTCCTCGTTCAGACTGATTACAAAGTTCAAGGGTTGAACGAACATTTTCTCCTGGAGCAGACGAATGAAATGTCTCTTTGTCTGTTTTTTTGTCTGTGAAGTACCGTGAGCCACGATACATTGAAGCAGCTCCTACCGTGTCACACCAATTTGACTTTGCAACTTCAAAAGCTTGTTCTGTTGATCTCCTTCCTTTAAGATATCCGTTAAAACTTCCATCTTCACGGAATTGTGGTCCACCTGGAAAACCGGTATTATGAGCTTCTAAAATTGCTTCAAAGTTTGGATGGTTGATGGTTGAATGAGTTCCTTCAAATGCATACGCTCGTCCTGGAGTTCGAACCGTTCCAGAGATGGAATGAAAGAAATTTTTACTGGCTCCTGCACTGGGGGCTACTTGAGCTTGTAAATACCTTGATACATACTTTGTAGGGTTAATACCTTCTCCATAAATAAGAACGGAATTAAGCGACATTCCGAAGACAAAGAGTCCGAGAGCGATTTTGGTAATGGGATGTATATTTTTAATCATTAATTTTTTATTAAGAATTACAAATCTTTTTATATTATCATATTTTTAACAATAAATCAATTTATTCTTGCAAAAGTTATTTATTCTCCTATATGTGGAAGCGTAATAATAATTTTAAGAACCGAATTATGAATCAAGAAGAACAAGGGTTAGGACATACTGATAAATATGCTCTTACAAATAGTACAAATGGAAATATTGATAGACATGCTGTGCCAGATGCTATACCTGAAAATAGAGAGGCACGGTCATTACAAATTTCTTCTGAAGTAGAAGATGTGATTAATCCTGAGCTTGCAAATTTAAAGCGACAAGAAGCTTTATTTATGTCTCATATAAAACCCGAAAGATTTTCGATAGAAAATGCTTTGGAAACATTACCTGATGGAGATAAGATTTATTCTCTTTTGGTTCGTCTTTTGTCTCCCGAAAGATATAAAAAAATAATCGATTCTGGCAAAAATCTAAGAGATGTCATTGAATCAGAACTAATTCCGTATGCTTCTTCAGATGACATAAAAAATGTTATGGAGTTACTTGATTCTCCAGAAATTTTTAATGAAATGGAGAGGAGAGCTCAAGTTATCAATAAGTTTTTTCATGGTGATAATGGTTTGTTTGTTGGAATACCGGAAAATACTATTCTCTCTGATAAGGTACTTGAATCCAAGTATCTTCAACCTATCCGTGGTCTTGTAGAAAAAGGTGGTCCCGACAAAGAGGATGATTCCATGCTTATGGAACTTATGAATAATCTTTTCCAAGATATAAAAAATGGTGTTGTATCTGAAGATCAATGTATAGAGATATATGCTACTTTCGGTTTATTACTGTCGATGAATACGTCTTGGGGGCAATCATTGTTTAGAATTAAAAATTACGCCGGAGCAGGTTATCTGATGCAATTTGTGTATGACTATTATGATCATGGCTATATACCGGGAAAAGAAGGGAGTAAAAAAATGAATGAACATATGCTCAGAACTCTATCAGCAAGAGATGTATATTTGCGAAAAGAACATATCAAAGAGTTAATAATTCAAGCTATTCTTAAGAGAAAGAATAACGATACTAAGATTACTAACTTTGCTGGTGGTCCAGGACAACTTGAATTAGATCTATTAAAAACTATGGAGAAATATGATATGGACATTAGTAAACTTCAACTTAATTCTGTGGATAGTGATAAAGACATTGGCGATTTCGCCTCCCAAAGACATGATTGGCCAGAGAATGTTACTTTTAGTACCAATAGTATTGGGAGGTTTATACTCAAACCAGATAGTATAATTGATCTTTGTGATATCCTTGTTTGTATAGGACTTTCTGACTACCTTACTAAGGAAACATTGATTAAAGCTTTGATTGGATTTCTTATGGTAGTAGTAAAGGATGGGGGGATGATCATTTGGGGGAATTTTAAGCTTCATCATAGTGATGAAGCGATGATGTCCATGTTTAACTGGGATCTCTTTACACGAACCAAAGCTGATTTAGAGGTTATTGCTAAACAAGCTGTAGGACAATCTGATATAAATCCTGCTAATGTTAAAATTGAAGTACAGTCTGTTGGAGATGGTCAAGGTCCTCAGTATGTTGTAGTTATTCAACTATTATCTGAATAAGAATCTATCTTAGGTTGTATAGAGAACTAAAAAAAGGTATAATGGAAAGAATATTTTCGTGTTTTTCTGAAATATTTGATGATTTATACTATTTTGGGCGTAAGTACAGTCTTTAATGCCATTGTATGTTTGGTGACAGGGGCTATTGTATATTTTCGAAATAAAGAAAATCCTATCAACAGAACTTTTACTATTTTCTGTCTATTTATGACGGTATGGGCGATAGGGTATTTTTTCCCTTTTACGCCTGACAGTAAAGAGTTATCTCTGCTTTCTTTTCAAATTCTTCATGCAGGAGCTATTTTTGTGTCTGTCGCTCATTTTCACTTTATCTGTGCTATTTTGAAGATAGAAAAACAAAAAAGGAGGATTATACAAATTGGATATCTGTCTCAGCTTTTCTTTTTATTGTTTGTTCCGACCAATTTTTTTATCGCTGATATGGTGCCTAAATATGATTTTACTTATTGGGCTGATGTAGGTCCTATGTATAGTGCATGGCTTATTACGTGGGGGTTTTATATTTTTTATTCTCTTTATCTCCTCTTTTGTTTTTATCAAAAAACGTCCGGTATTCAGAAGAAGCAGATTGGTTACATTCTTATTGGAGATATTATTACCTTTAGCTTTGGATCAACGAATTTTTTCCTTTTTTATGATATCAATGTTCCACCTTATTTAACGATTCTTGCTTCCGGGCAAGTGATTACTTTTGCGTATGCCATTATCAGATATCGATTTTTTGATTTTCAAAAAAATCTTTTCCGTGTTTTTAGGAATATATTTTCTCTGTTTTTAGCTCTTTTCATCCTTTACTGGATATATCAGTTAGCGGCTCCTATAAATAGTGATATACAGATAATGGCATTGTTTATTATTGGTGTTTTAGTTTTTATTTTCCTGAAACATTTATTTAATTCACGAGTATTTCATAAAATATTTCGATTGACTAATTTTGACCAGTTTGAAAAGGTTATTGATACTTTTCGAAGTAAGCTTAAGATTTATCCTAATTTAGCTCACTTTCAGAAAGAAATTGAAACAGTATTTCGACAAAAACTTAATATATCTTCTGCCAAAATAGTTCTTTTGACAGAAAAGGAGAAAAAAAAATATTCTCAGCTCATACGATATTTTGTAAGGAATAAAAAGTATGTCGTGAAAGAAGAAATGGAATTCATATGTAAAAGCCAGAAGAAAAAATGCTCATTCTTGGGGGAACTGTCTGTACTGGGCGCAGTTTGTTTTCCGTTATTTCATGGGAAAAATATTGTGGGATTTTTTGTCCTCGGACACAAACCTTTTGAAAATCCATATACCAAGGATGAACTCGAACTTTTGGATGAAGCTTCTCATTACATCACGCTGTCTCTTTTGAGTATTATTTATAATGCTGAGCTTCAAAAAGAAGTTGAAGAAAAAACTCAAAAACTTAGTAAGCAGAAGACACAACTCCAAGTCTCCAATAAGAAACTTAAAGAACTCGATCACCTGAAAGACTCGTTCTTATCTGTAGCCTCTCATGAACTTCGTACTCCTATGACTGTTATTAAGGGATATAGTGATTTTCTACTGTCTGGAAAATTTGGTACGCTGACAGATAAGCAGGCGGAATTTCTGACTAAAATTTTTCGTAATACCGGACAGCTTCTGAAACTTGTGAATGACATTTTAGATTTAAGTAAATTGGATGCTGAACGGATGTCTTTTGAGTTTTCTGATGTGAATATCAAACAATTTTTGAGGGAAGATGCTTTGTCTAATTTTCAATTATTGTGTGAACAGAAAGGGATCACTTTGACACTTCAGGTTGAGAAAGGTATGACAAAAATGAAAACAGATCCTGATAAGATAAAACGTATCATGAATAATTTGGTAGGAAATGCTTATAAATTTACGCCAAAAGGTGGTAGCATCAAAGTTTCCGTCCAGAAGGCTGATAAAAACGATATGGTGCGATTTGAAGTAGCTGATAGTGGGATTGGTATTGCTAAGGAAAATCAAGAATTAGTGTTTGAAAAATTTGGACAGGTTGATAATTATTTACAAAAATCTTATGATGGTACTGGGCTAGGACTTCCGATTGTAAAGAAAATTATTCAAAAGCTTGGGGGAAAGATTTGGGTGGAAAGCGAACCAGGGAAAGGAGCTCATTTTATATTTCTTATCCCACGTTTACAGCATGCATGATAAATTTAAAATCCTGATTATTGAGGATAATGAAGATCTGAACGAAATGTTTCAGATTGCTTTCGATGCTGATAAATTTGAAATCGAGTCTTGTTTAAATGGAGTTGATGGAATTACTAAGGCAGTTGAATTTAAGCCTAATCTCATTTTACTTGATATCATGATGCCACAAATGGATGGTTATGAAGTACTAAAAGCACTCAAGAAAAATACTTCTCTCAAAACTACTGTGGTCGTGAATAGTAACCTTGAACAAAAACAAGATGCGGAAAAAGCTTTAAAACTAGGTGCAGATTATTATCTTCGAAAATCAGAATATACACCTTTTGAATTAGCAAACAAAGTGGAAGATATTCTAAAAGGTCAAAAAATATAAGGAGGTTTCTACTCTTTCTTTTGAGTTTCTCGATCAACTGAGGCGAGTCTTTTTTGATATTCTTTAGATACTTTTTGACAAGTCATAATTCCAAAAATAAGACTGAGAAGAAAAGTTAGATATAACCAAATTCTCATAGAAAAATATGGGACAGCGGAAAATCGAGCAATAACAAAAATAAACCCGAGAATACCCAAAACAATGAGCTTCCCAGTTTTCTTTTTGATTGATTTTCGAAAGTATTTTGAATCTGGGGCGAATTTTTTGATAATGGATCGAAGAAATATAAGTCCTAAGAAGAAGATAAGAAAAAAGAAGCCCGGCAGAAAATCTCCGGCTGGATTGATGTCCAAGTAATATTCAGTTGTCAAAAGCCGCCCTAGTGAAAAATCCATCGTTATTTATTTTTCAAAAAAATTATGTTTTTGCAAGACTTCTTTTTCTTCCCCACCAAAAAAGAAGTATGACAAAAAGAAGGCTTAGTAATTGATCAATGCGAAGACTATCAAAAAAGATTAGGGTTGGATCTCCACGAAAAAATTGAAGAAAAAATTCTACACTGAAAAATAATAATCCCATTCTTATAGCGAGTCTTCCTGGAACATTAGACCATATATCTTTTCGTTTTTGAGCCCAGAAATACAGCCACAAATGAATGATAAAAGCATAGATCGTTACCGGATGAACAGGGGTAAGAATATCGACAGAAACATTTTCGTATTGAATTCCCCACAACATACTGGTTTCTTTTCCATATACTGCTCCTGTCAGAAATCCCCCAAGGTCTGTGATGAGCATTCCCATAAAAATAAAAGGGATCCCTATATCAATCCAGCGCCAACTATCCATGCTCTGTTTTCTCATATCCCATATCATGGTGAGAATAAATCCTGTTAATGCTCCAATAAAATGAATATCCCCATCCCAGAAAGCAAAGAAGGAATAGATTCCACTTCGCTCAACGATTGTGTTCCAATCAAACAGTAAGGCAAATAATCTTCCAGCTACAACTCCTCCCAACATCCACTTCCAAAAATGATGAATAAAAAAATGAATGGGAAATTGTTTTTTTTGTAAGGCTTTATAGTATCGCCAAGCACTTATGGTAAAAGCAAGTGTTACAAAAAGTCCGTAAATTTCAAAGGAAAACCAGTCAAAAGAAAGTTGCGAAAAATTCATGCTCAAAAAGCTCGAATGCTTTTACTGTACGAATTGTACAATTTTTTGCAAAAAAGATTGTTCTATGTATAAGGAACGGATGAATAATGAGTCTTTGACCAGTTATTATTTTCTAATTCGTCCAAAAGAAGAGTAAGGGAAATTCAATGATAAAGAGGAGGATTACTAGAATACTACTTCCATAAAAAAGAAGTTTTTGCGAAAGAGGGAGGTCTTTTTCGAGATGACTTTGGAGGAATAAAAACAAAAAAATAACAGCAGATAACCCTGCCATAAACCAAAGACTTGATGATGTGAGGTAAAATTGGGCTTTCTCTGAATCCATCCCAAAGATAAGTTTCCCTCCATTAAAGAGGAAAAATAGTAATGTAATCGCGAAAAACATTATAAAAAAAGGCTGAATGGTTCGTGAAATTTTCTGAAATATATTGAAGCTGAGCAGAAACTTCCACTTTTCTGGATCAATCTTGATCGACATGAGTTTTTTCTTGAGTTGAGATTTAAGTTTTTGCGCGATTCTCTTGACCGCGACTTTGTGTCTTTCTAAATCTGGAATAAACTCCCCTTCTTGTACGGATATGAAAATGTCATCACTCGCAATAATGTCGAATAAATTTTCCATAACATTTTTGAGATGCTGGATAGAGTTTGAATGCCGAAGCCTGGATAACTCATCTAGATTATCTTGGATTTCTTTCTTTTTTGAATCTTCGATGTATTGTCCGTGTTTATCGAGTACATTTTGAACTTCTTCAAGGGCTATAACGATTTCTTTTTGAATAAAATTAATTTCTTCTTGATTTGCCTTCAAGATAGATTCAATGTTGTTTTCCGATTTTTTTTGAGACTTATTCTGTGAATCTTCTTTGGGCTTTTCAATTTTATTGGCTTTATTTTCTTCTTCTAATCGTTGTTCAAATTCCGAAGAAATCCCCTGTCCCTTGAGTCTTTGTTTTTCTTCATATGGAAGATCTTTTTTTACAAGTGAAACAATAGTAAAGTTGTATTCTTGCTTTAATTTTTTATAAGCTTCGTAATCACTTTTTTCTTCGATGTCACCATGAACAATTTTCCCGGTAGAATCTGTAGCTTCAAATTCAAAGCGAATGAGTTCTGGATCTTCTAACGGTTTTTCTTCGTATGGCTCAATACTTAAAATAACAACTCCTTCTTTCTTGAGTTTCTCCCGAGCAACAACTTCATTTTCAGCAAAAAGATAGCCGGATAAGCGATTTTTATTTTCGGAAAGAGTGGTGAAGTGAAATTTTTTAAGTGCCATAGAGACTTATATATTCTTGTTATTATAACAAAAAAGAAGGTTTTTTTCAAATTATTACTTCTCGGAAAATCATTGTTTCTTTTCATGTCTTTGTGTTTATCTCAGTGCCATTATTGACATTTTTATTTAAATGTTTAAAAAAATAATGTTATATAAAGAAAATCATGTCTTATAGGCGTAAAAATAGTTCTGTAAGACTGATTCTTCCTATAACAAGCTTTACGTATTTATCGTAAGTATGAATACGATATTGTTCTTTGATAAAAACATTACAAAACAATAAACATATCTACTCAAGTAGGATTATGTATGTATCACTTTCACGGAGAAAAGCTTATGTCTTATGCAAAGTATTTTTTTCTTTGGGTTTTGATCTTTTTTGGAGGGCTCTCTTCTTTGGCTTTTGCCAGTGATTTTCCCGATTTAGAGGGAAATATAGCTCTTCAAGGAGATAGAGTCGATGACACGGAACGTGAAGAGCTTCAAGCTGCGGCTGAGAAGTTTAGTCAGACAGTTATTGGCAAGAATGGTGAAACCATTCATCCAATTGTGCTTTTGATCTCTCACAACCCTTCTGGAGATATCGATCAGTATACGAACGATTTTTTAGCTGAGAATGATTTGGGACGAGTAGGTGTGGATTTACGGTCTGATTTGATTGTATTCGTCATCCAATACTCCGAACCCCGAACTATCAAAATCTTCGCTGGAGATATGGTAGCCGAAGCTATTGAAGGAATTTCCGGATTGGACCGGATTCAGAATGATTACATGAAACCTTATGCGGCTAATAATGCAGCACAAGCGTTTTTGATGGCGTTTGAAGGTACCGAAGCGGCGTTAACTCCATTAAACCTTTGGCTATATGTCGGGGCTCTCATTTTTGTGGTCGCCTTGCTCTGGCTTTTATTCGGTCTTTATATGCCGTATTTAAAGCAAAAGAAAGTCCTCCTTGGAGGACTGAGAAAACTTCGCCAACAGGTAAGTCTTGCGAAATGTAGCGAATTGCAAGCTATTTTAGGCGAAATGTCCACCAGAGTTAAATTTTTAGCTCTGGCGTATCTCCCGGTAGATCCAGAACGTTCAAAGAAGTATTCCGATGACCTTATGGGCATGCATGAAGCGGTGACCAACATCTCTGAACAACTTAAAGGAGGAACTCGTGATCAACCTGTTGGTTATGAAAATACGAAGTTTGGACCTTTTGCTAAACTAGTTCGTATCGCGAGATTGAATACAGACTATGAATATTTGCAGTTGCAAATACAAGATGTTCGTACGTGGCTCGAGCAAATAGAAGAAGATGACAAGGAAGTTCAAAAACTTATTGAGGAAGCTCCCAAAGAAGTTGAAGAAGCTAAAGCAGCTTTTACAGATGCTCAAGGGGCTTACGGAAAACTTCTTCCATCGAGCGTGCTAGGAAATGATCTTGAAGCAGTACTTGCACCGCTTCAAATTGTTGCTGATGAAGCTGACAAGCAGTTAGAGGCTCAAACGTTATTGGCTCAAGATACAGCTCTTCGTTTACAGGATCTTGTACGAGCTTTTATCAAAAGTTTTACTCTGATCCACGAAGCAGAAATGGCGCTTAATGCAGCGCCTGAAAAACTCACAGTCATTGTTGGCGGTCGGACAGAACTGCCCAATATCGATGAATTACTTTTGTCTGCAACACAAATGCTTCAACGGGCATTTGAACTGATGAAAGCCGGAGAATACGAAGAGAGTATCTCTCAAGCTCATGATGCTCAATCGTCGATTCCGGTGAAACTGGTAGGTGATATATGTGATGCTTTGGCTTTTCGTGATGAGCAGTTAGCACTGATTTCAACGATTGAAGCTGAAGGATTTCGTCAGACTGACGACGTAAGTCTTTTGCTGACTGAGGTCAATAATAACTTACTTCAGACCAATGCGCTTTTGATCAAGGGTGACTTGAATCAGGCACGACACTTTGGCGTCGATGAGATGCGATCTGATAGTGAAGCAGCTGCCCAGTCTATGCGAGATTGGAAACTGCTTCATGAGTCAAACATCGCCCGTCTAGAAGCTTTGGCAGAGGAGGTAGATACAGAAGACCGGCGACGAAAAGGACCCGTGAAAGAGTTTTGGAAGTTTTTAAACAGTGAATTTCATCGAGATAACTCCGATGATCTTGCTGAAAATCTCCCTGAAGCTCATACTCTTCTGAATGAAGTCTGGGATGATCCCAATGATACCAAAGATCTACATACTCAAGCGGAACAACTAAATAGTCTTGATCAGCAGAAGTTTGCTGACGCTGAAGTGATTATTACGAACATGGAAGACAAGCTCCATCAAGCTTGCTTTTTGCTTGATGAAATTGAGGCACGTCATACTGCTTGTGTACAAGCTCGTGACACCTATCCTACGATTTTGGAAAAGGCACAAACTACTCTTGAGAACACTCGTTCTCTCAGAGATAGCCAAGATGAAATGATCGATGCTAAGGTTGATGATATGATTGATGATGCCAGCCAGCTTTTGAAATATGCTCAGAGTACGGCTGAAAGAAAGAATTTTCTTGAAGCCGTTCAGTATTTGGATCGAGCAATAGAGCAATCTATAGGAGCCTGGAAGTCAGCTGAAGAGCAAATTGAGAAAATCCGAAAAGCTTTTCTCGCCAAAACACGGACCAAAGCCCAAGCTGAAGAAACTTTGCGGAAAGCTGAAGCAGCTCTTCGCTCTAGCGCAGGTCATATCGTAACGGACGAAACACTTCAAACCTTCCAGCACGCTCAAAAGGCTTGGAATCAAGGCAATGCTTCTGAAGCCGAGGCTTTAAATCTGGAAGATGCTGCAATGCATAAAGCTCTGACTCGTGCTATATCAGCATTTAAAGCTTGCCAAAACGCATCTCAGCAAGTTCTGAAGGGTTTGCGTGCTGATGAAGTCAGTTATGACAAACTTTTTCAGCAAGCTGTTCAGGCAGTAGAAAGGGCGAAAACGAGTATCGACTCAGCAAGGCTCTCCTGTAGCGATATCCAATCGGGTTCTGCTGGAGATGGTGATCTACGCCGTGCTCAATCAGAACTCCCCAATCGTCCTCAGCGTGATCTAAGTCGTCAGACACTAAAACAGATTACGCTCAAGGCAAATCAGTCCGAAAAACATGCTAAAAAATCCCAAAAAAGTGCCGAAGATGCTATTGCGGCAACTATTCGCAGGAAAAAGGAAGAGGAAGATGCTTCTATTGCAGCCGCTTTACTACTTCGCCAACAGGCAACTCTAGCTACGCATACTGCAATGGCTAATACAGCGTATAATGCTGCCTTTACGAGTTCAAGTAGTCCGTTTGGCGGAATAGGGAGTAGTGGTACTTCTTTTGGTGGATCAAGTAGCGTTGGTAGTGGCATAGGCGGTATTGGGTCAAGTGGAACGAGCTTTTAAGTAATGTTTTTATATAACCAAGCGGATGTTTTGAGATTATTAATATCTCAGGCATCCGCTTTTTTCCTATGTATTTCTTATTTACATCATAATAGCAATGTTTTAAGCACATATGCTAAATTGTATAATACTCAAATACTATATTCTTTTCACTTCTTTTCTTTCACAATGGCTTCGATGAACCCGTGAAATAAGGGATGTGGACGGAAAGGGCGACTCAAAAATTCAGGGTGAAATTGGGAGCCGATCATGTAGGGATGGTTTTTGAGTTCTACGATTTCAACGAGTTTTTTATTAGGAGACGTTCCAGAGATGATAAAGCCTTGATCTTCAAATTGAACTCTATATTTATTATTGAATTCAAAACGATGACGATGTCGTTCGGAAACTTTAGCATTTTTGTAAACTTTATGAGCTAATGTTCCTTTTTTGATAACGCAAGGGTAGGCACCTAATCTCATGGTACCACCCTTCTTTGTTATTTTTCTTTGATCTGCCATAAAATGAATGATGTGGTTTTTGGACTTCTTTTTTTCATCGAATTCTTCACTTTGAGCATCTTTGATATTTAAAACGTTACGAGCAAACTCAATAGCCATAATTTGTGATCCCAGACATAAGCCGAGATAAGGTTTTTGGTGAGTACGACAATACTGAGCTACTTGTATCTTTCCTTCTGTGCCTCGATTTCCAAATCCTCCGGGTACAATAATACCATCGACTTCTTCTAATTTTTGTAACTCGTTTTTATCTTTATCTTCAATTTTTTCTGTATCGATCCATTGAATTTGAATCTTTTTCTGAAAAGCAAACCCGGCAGCTTTCGCTGCTTCTATAACAGACAAGTACGCATCATCTAATTCGTTATATTTTCCAGCTAACCCGATAGTAAGTATTTGCTTGGCTTTTTTCATTGCCATGACTCCTTTTTCCCATTCGGATAATTTGAATTTAAGTCGTTTGAATTTAAGTTTATCAGACACAATTTTTCCCAGATTGTATTTTTGAAATTTAAGAGGGATTTCGTAAATAGAATGAGCGGTTTCTGCGGGAATGACCGCTTCTTCATCTACATCGCAGAAATAAGCGACTTTTTTAAGTAACGCTTTTGGAATTTTGGTGTCTGCTCGACAAAAAATGATGTCAGGAGTTACTCCCATACGACGAAGTTCTCGAACTGATAGCTGGGTAGGTTTTGTTTTTAGCTCATTAGATGCTGCCAAATAAGGAAGAAGGGTGACATGCATACTCAAAACATCTTTTCCATACTTGTACCTCATCTGTCTAAGCATTTCCAAAAAAGGCTCTCCTTCGATATCACCAACCGTTCCCCCGATCTCAATTACAAAAATGTCGGCTTTCATTTTTTTAGCAGCAAGTTCGATTTTTGATAGTATTTTTCCGGTAATGTGAGGGACGACTTGAATAGTTCCTCCCAAATATTTTCCTTCTCTTTCTTCAGTTAAAACTTCTGAATATACCTTTCCGGCAGTTACCGAACAAAAGCTTGATAAAGGAGTATCGATAAATCGCTCATAGTGTCCTAAATCTAAATCAGTTTCAGCTCCATCATCGAGGACAAAAACCTCTCCATGTTGAAAGGGACTCATGGTTCCAGGATCAACATTGATGTAGGGGTCAAGTTTCATAACAGCTACTTTCAGTCCTGCAGACTTAAAAATAGCTGCGGTTGATGAAGCAACAATCCCCTTTCCTAGACTCGAACAAACACCTCCAGTAACCACGATGAATTTGGTACGTTTCATTGTTTTTTATTGTATCGAACAAAAGGGAGTGCGTAAAATTTTTGTTTTCCTAAACTATTTTTTATTCTCTTTGGATATGAATATATTTGACTTTTATATCAGATAAAAACTATATTCTTGACAGAATTCTTAAATTTCAATAAAGCCATGTCTATATGAGACAGAGACTTTTTCGAAAGAAGATTCTGAGGTTCTTTGACGCTTGTTTTTTGACTACTTTCTAGTGTTTGTAATATGACAATGAGAATAAGTATTTGTAAGCAAGAATGTTTTTTCTCATTGTTATTTATACAAGTAAAATTTCACCTTTGTTTTGGAGGAAGAATATGCGATATGTTTTTTTCCCCTCACTCCTCAGCAAATTGTGGGCTGAGACTAAGTATCTTTGGAAAGATATTTGGAAGATTTTGATGGCATTCAATGCCATTGGTTTGTTGTTTAATAAAGAATGGCAAGCCAAACGCAGGGTACGATGGCATGATAATGTTCGTTTTATTCAAGAAAATGGAGGATGGAACTGGTTTCGAGTATGGTTTTTTATTGGTACGACTCTGATTGCCACTGGGGCTGTTCTTTCTACTCCAGTATTCTTTTTTCTTTACTCTTGGAAAGTTGTTCTTCTTCATGCTATTACTAGTCTTTTGGTAATTAGATTTATGCATCATTTAGTGGGAACTGCTATTGGTGCTGGTTACCATAGGCTTTGGAGTCATCCTTCCTATCGAGCAGGAAGGTTTCTTCAATACTGGTATGCTTGTTGGGGAGCTGCTGCTGCAGAGAACTCCATTATAAAATGGGCTGTTGATCACTATTGCCACCATCGCTGGGTGGATGATATGTGGAAGGACCCATATTCTTTTACGCGAGGTTTTCTTTTTGCCCACATATGGTGGGTACTTCGCGATAAGAAAAATGATAATTTTCGTGATGATTTCCGAAATTTTTCGGAGGAAGAAATAAGGGATATAGAGAAACAAGAACAACGGCTTCAAAAAAATCCGGTGGTCATGTTTCAAAATCGGTATTATACGCCTTTATTACTGATCTTTGGCTTGGTTATTCCCGTAGCTCTTTTGGTGGGGATACAAGTTGGCTTTCAAGCATTTTTTTCACTTGATATTCCGCTGTGGGTTAATGTGGTTGAGGGTGTGGTAGTCGCTATTGTGCGGATGTTTTATTCTCATCAGGTTACTTTCCTGGTCAATAGTTTGGCACACTGCTTCGGCTTTCATCCAAACGAGGAAACTAGTCCCACCAACGCCTACTATTTTGTAGCGCGTTTTAGTCGATTTTTTGGGATTTTGGGCGTTGATATAGGAGAAATTCTCCGTCATGGCACTCATCATGATAATGAGATGCAATGGTGGACAGAGGTTTGGACATGGGATTACGACCCAATTCAACGTACTATCGCTTTGACATCAAAAATGGGATTATCGAAAGTTGGCCCCATTAATGAGAAAAAGAAAGCAAAACTTGTTCTCGCACAAGCGAAGTATCTGCGTATTCCCGAAGAAAAGCTACAACAACCCGTGGAAGAAGCAAAACGGATATTGGCAAAGGCTGCTGCTAGAACGAAAGCTGTTGAAACTTTTTAAACAAACTAAAGCAAGTGATTTTAAGACGATTGAGAAAACGGATGTTTGTGTACAACAAATATCCGTTTTTTATCATAATTGTTTATGCTGTCTAGTGTAAGGAATATTCAAATGATCAAATGCTTGATCAGTAACGACTCGTCCTCGAGCGGTTTTTTTCAAAAACCCTTCTTGGAGGAGGAATGGTTCAATCATATCTTCGACGGTATTTTCTTCTTCTCCCATACTGGCAGCGATGGTGGAGAGTCCGACTGGTCCCCCGTTGAATTTTTCGCACATGGTTCGAAGAAAAAGTTGATCTGAATGGTCCAATCCCCTTTCATCAATAGATAAGTTTTCTAATCCGTTGGTAATGACTTCGGTGGTTATGGTTCCTTCGTGAAGTATCTCTGCAAAATCTCTCATTCGTCGTAGTAACCGATTTGCCACTCTGGGAGTTTTTCTGGCACAGTAGGAAAGTTTTTGAGCCGCGTCTTTTTTGAGGGTAATGTCTAAAATGTGAGCGGATCGCTCGAGAATCTCTTGAATTTCTGGAGGTGTATAAAATCGAAGTCTCTCTACATGACCAAATCGGTCTCGCAGGGGTCCTGCTAACATGGAAGCTTTGGTCGTAGCTCCGACTAAAGTAAAACGTGGTATTTTGAGTCTCATAGTACGAGCGGTAGGACCTTTTCCGACTACCAAATCAATGGCAAAATCTTCCATCGCGGTGTAGAGAACTTCTTCGACGGTATGACGTAAACGATGGATCTCATCTATAAATAGGAAATCATTTTCTTTAAGGCTGGTAAGAATGGCTGCAAGATCTCCAGGTTTTTCTAGAGCAGGGCCAGAAGTAATGCGTAATTGAGCACCCATTTCCTGAGCGAGAATGAGTGACAAGGTGGTTTTACCTAATCCCGGTGGACCATAGAAAAGTGTATGATCGAGTGATTCCCCCCTCTTTTTAGAGGCTTGGCAGAAGATTTTAAGATTATTTTTGACCTCACTCTGTCCGATATAGTTATTGAAATCTTTGGGACGGAGAGAGTTTTCAAAGGCATCGGCCTCATCTATATTTTGAGGAGAAACGAGCGATTGATCTTTGTCTTTGAGGGAACGGTCTTCCTGGATAACCATCAAATGTAGTATGAATTATTGAGGCAGAAAGGGCAATAGGAACTTTTTTGACAATTTTTTAATATTTTTTTAATTGACTTTTGTATTTTTTTATTTAAATAAATACTAATCTTTTTATGTACTTATACATTGTAGGAAAATGCAAAGTTCATTGAAAAGGTTTGTTCTTTGAAATTCAAGAACACTCAATAGATTAAATTACATAGATTATCTATCATCTTGTAGACTGCTTAAAGGAGGTGTGTTTTGAAATGGATCTTTAAAAATGGAGAATTTACTCCCCTCAAGCTTGAACATGGTTTGATACTTGTTCTTGGTATTTGTATGGTTTGTTTTTCTGATTCTGTCTACACGGGATTGCCCTCTGTAGGAAAACTTATCATACTGATAATCTTTCTTGGTCTTTTGATTGGTATTGCTCCGGTAGCAATGCCAACCTTTCGTTCAAAATTTCGTCAGGTAGTTGTAGCAGGATTTGCTTCTGCTCTCTTGGATTCTTTTATTGTTTTGATGCAGCTTAAAAATTTCAAAACAACACAAGAAAGAGAAGAAGAGCGAATCAAGTTTTTAGTCCTTTGTACGTTTTCTGCTCTGATTGGAGGGCTATGCCTATGGTTTGGAGAAGCGTATGCTGCCGGTTTGTTCCAAAATGATGGCAGGACAGGATTCCTCTCAGCTCTTTATATTATACCGCCTGTAATCATATTCTTGGTGATTCTAGGGTGGTTAGGCAATAGATTAAAGATAGATATTGAGCTAGGCTATAGTAAACAAAATAAGCGGGACGTCCTCGAATTCTTTGCTGGCATTATCTTGCTTATTGTCACTCATAACCCATTAATTTGTCTTGGTTGGCTTCTTATATATTCAGCTGTGACTCGGCAAGAGAATCACCTACTTGATTCATGGAAGCATCATACAGAGGTCAATGTAATGTTGGTGTTGATTATTGCTCTTGTGGGTGGAGAATGGTTGGTAAGTCATATAATCGAACCTTCCGGGTTTGGTAGTGGGGAGTTTCTTCCCATTATTCCTGCTGGAATCCAAGCTGTATTGTGGGGACCTTTATATGAGGATCCATCAGTACATTTCTGGATAAGAGTTTGTACTCTTAGTACCGGTGCTATGCTACTACCTATAAGTTCTCTCGTAGGAGTCATGTTATTCACCACTGGTCGACAATGGTGGATATATGCAAAATACTCATTCCCGCTAGCTGCTGTCTGGTTCGTTATTTTTCGAGGCTGGATATGGCTCACCCTAGATACTCCTATAGGAATATTTTTGGAACAGTGGGCTCATATGGGTAGACATTGAGTGTTAAATTTCATGTTTTTTGAGGCTTCTCCTTAGTAAAGAAGAAGCCTTTTTTGTACAAAATAAATTTTTGAATACTTTTTTTATTCAATATTTTCTATTTCTTCTCTCCAATAACGGAGCAATTTATCTCTTTGATTTTGTATAAATTGTGGTTGTTTTTCGTTACGTAGCGAGTCCAAGTAATCTAAAAATTCTTCCCGAGGGATTTTATTTTCGGTACATAGTTTTTCAAGTAGTGCGATTCTAAGATTCCACTGCATTTCCTGATCTCCCCCAAAAAGATCGCCTGGAATAAAATCTTTTATTAGGTCGTCAAACCATTCTATCCAATCTTCTTTTTCATATTTCGTTTTAATTTGTTTGATTCCTAACTCACCTTCATCATCATCTTGATCATCGCCAGAATCTATAAGCATGGCATATCTTTCTTTCATTTTTTTATTTGTATTGGGATCTTCTGCATTTATTTTTTCTAATATTCCATGAAGTGGATTATAGAAATTATTAAAAAACTTGGTTTTTTCTTCATTTTCTTTTTCTGATTTTGTAACAGACCCTTTTTCTATAAGAGCTAAAATAACATCATCTCTTACAAATCTTTCTCTGTCTTTTGATTTTTCGCTGTATACACCTTCTAAGCTTTGTTGGGGATTATTGTCTGTAATTCTAAACTCTTGAGACATCCCAAAATCAATGACAAAAATATCTTTTCCCCCAGAAATAATTACATTTCTTGGATGAAGGTCTAAATGAGCTATTCCATTGTAATGCAAAGCATTAAGTGTATTTCTAAGTTGTTCTGGAATTTCTTTGTTTATATTAAAACCTTTTTCTTTTGATAAATATGCGAGACACTTTTTTATATTCTGATGATTTACTTCGTATCTTTTTAGCCTTAAATCTTCTCCTTCTTTTATCTGAGGAATGGAAAAATCTCGGATAATTCGTAAATCTGATATGCGAGTTTCCAACTCTCCTAATGACATATTTTCACATATATCTTCTGAAATATTGCTAGCAATAAGAACTTTTCTATATACATAGGTCATAAAATCTGCCCCTGGTACATAATCCATAGCGACTATATACGCTTTTCCTTCTTCAATTTTTACATGATCTTTTTCTAATTTTTTAGCTATATTTGAGTCAGGATCGATATTGACTGATGAGTGTAAATGAATTTGAGGAATGTCTGCATAGCTTTTATTTGGATTTTTTTCTTTTTCTTTTTGGACGATGTTATGTGCGATTTTCTGCATTTTAACTTCTTTTTCTCCAGCTTCTTCTGAATATATTTTGAGCATTTTCAATGCCATTCTGGTTTCTGTTGATTCAGAAGAAATGCCCAAACTACGATTAAAAAATTCATCTATTTGTTCTGGTTCAAGGTCTCTTTCTAAATCTGTATTAATTTGTTCGTTAAAATCGTTTTTAAGTTTCTCTAAATTAACTATTCCAATGATTCCATTTTCTCCTTCATCGATTCGTTCATAATCTTCCAATATGACTCTATCTAATATTTGTTCGAGCATTTTTTCTGTTTCTGCATCTTCTATGACAGTCTGCACTCCCATTGATACTTGTGAAGATAAAATTTCGGCTGTATTTTGTGGGGAAGGATTATCTTTCGATTGTGAAGCTGTGTTAATTCCTTTCTCTTTTTCTACATCTTCTTGTTGATAAATAAAGCTTTGTCTTAACCTTGAAGATGATAATGAGGAAAAATGCTTAAAAAAATGTTTCATAGGGAAAAATCCCTTCATGATAGCATATTTTTCACGTTTCCTCAACTAAAACTATTTTTATCTGGAAGTTTTAGTGGACAATAGTTGCTTCTGCTCTTCTATGGCTTTTTGATCAATTTTGACTGTTGTGCGTAGGAAATGAGTAAGTTTTTTCTCTAAGTGTGATAGTTTCTCCAGTGCTTTTTCATCTTTGATTACATACCCCCCTCTTCCTGAATACTTTTTTTGATCATCAAAAACGAGCATCCCATCCCGCACTGTAAACCGAAAAAAAGCGGATTGCTCCGCCTTTTGTCCGGTGACTAAACATGTTCTGATGGGAATGTTTCTATTTTTTCTTAGTTTTCTTGGCATCAGCTTTTTTAAGCTCTAAACGATGAGAGTCGTAATTAATTTCTTCGATGATTCCTTCGAGTTCGTCCCCTTCTTGTACTGATAGTTCGTTATAGTCTTCGACATCAAAAACTTCGAGAAGAAAAAGTCCTTGGACGTCTTCAGAAATTTCAATAAAAACACCTTGTGAATTCCAACGCACGACTTTTCCGGTTACATTTTGTCCGACTTCGTAATCTTTTACTCTATCTTTCCAAGGGTCATCGGTAAGTCTTTTCATAGAAAGTGATAATTTGTCACCATCAATACCAATCACCATAACGTCGACCTTGTCGCCCAGCTTATAGTGTTTTGATGGATCAGAGATGTGCCCCCAATCGAGTTCTGATAAATGAACAAGACCTTCCACTCCTCCAAAAGTAACAAAGATACCGTATTTGAGTACTCCGGAGACCTCCCCTTTCGTGGTATCCCCTTCTTTGAGAGTCTTGAGAGTGTCTTTAATTTGTTGTTGATGAGCAGCTTTTTCAGAAATGATTACTTTGCCGTTTTCTCGGTCCACATTGATAACACGAACGGCGAATTCTTTCCCGACATGCTCTTGTAATTTTTTCAAAATTTGGCTGGCTTCAGCACCGTCAACTCGAGGATAATTAAGTGGAGTAAGCTGTGAAACAGGAAGAAAACACTTAAGACCTTTAAAATTAGCCATAAGCCCTCCTTTATTAGCTTCATAAATTTTTACGGTTACGATGCGCTCCTCACTCATAAGGGTATTGAGGTCTGCCCACACCATGTCCTGAGAAGCTCTTTTGAGAGAGAGTACAACGAGTCCTTGTTCGTTTTCTGGGTCAAGCACTACTGATTCGAGAGTTGATCCAACGGTTATCTCATCATTGTTTCCATATCCGACCATTTCCTTTTTGGTAATGATTCCGGTCAATCCGCCTTCGAGTTCTAATAAAATACGAGATTTATTGAGGTCGAGCACGATACCTTGAATAGTATCCCCTGCTCGGTATAATAAAATGCCTCCTTTATCTTGCGTGAGGAGATCATCCATTGCTTGATTTGCCATGGGTATAATGTGCGCGAATTTTAGATGTTTTTTACAACTTTTTCTGATCTTTTATTAGTCGCGCTGTATCTAGTAAAAGCAGAAAACGTAGAAGGATTGTATGACAAAACATCCTTATGTCAAAAAAATTCACAATCAATACTGTGACCTATTCAATAAAGCTGTCGGTTTGATGAGTCCAGAGTTTTTTATACGTTCCTGATTTTTTAAGGAGTTGATCGTGAGTTCCCTCTTCGACGATGCATCCTTGATCAAAGACTATAATGCGGTCCATTTTTTTGATGGTGGAAAGCCTGTGAGCTACGACGATGGTAGTTCTCCCTTTCATTAAAGTATCAAAGGCTTCTTGGATATACTTTTCGCTCAAAGTGTCTAAGGAGCTGGTAGCTTCATCTAAAACCAAAATAGGAGACTGTTTGAGCATAGCTCGAGCAATAGCTACTCGCTGACGTTCTCCACCGGATAATTTCACGCCCCTCTCCCCTACTAAAGTTTGGTAGCTATCAGGCAGTTTGGAAATAAATTCGTGCGCATGAGCTTTTTGGGCAGCGGTCAGAATTTCTTTTGGGGTAGCTTTATCATTTCCGTAGGAAATATTTTCTTCGACCGATCGGTGGAAAAGAATTGGATCTTGGGGAACATAGGCAATATTTTTTCGCAGATCATCCTGAGTAATCAAACGGATGTCCTGTCCGTCGATAACAATCGAACCTTCTGTTACATCGACAAATCGAAGGAGAAGCTTTGTAAAGGTAGATTTTCCTGAGCCTGAGTGTCCGACCAGCCCGACTTTTTGTCCGGCAGGAATATTGATTGAAAAATCTTTATAGACTTTTTTTCCTTTTTTGTAGGTAAAATTAACGTTTTGAAATGTTATCTCCCCTTTTTTAATTTTACATTTTTCAGGTTTTGAAGGATCGAGAATATCGGGTATGGTTTCAAGTAGTTCTACCATTTCTTCACTATCAGCAAAGGCTCGATAAATCATTTTTAAAATATCTCCTAAATGAAGCAGTTGAGCAGCCATATTTATAAGGTAGGTTTGGATGAGCACAATGGTTCCAACGCTCATGACACCTTGTTGCCAAAGACGAATACCTCCATAAAGCATCGTCACTTGTACTGTTACTACTAATATTCCTTGCAGAAGGTGAATAACAGTACTTCTCATCCAGCTGGCGGACATTTTCTGAGCTTTATCATGAGAAACCGCTCCAAAATGCTTTATTTCGTGAGGAATGCGAGTAAATATTTTCGCGTTTAAAAAATTAGTCAGACTATCGGCTAAGGTGGCGGTGGTCTTAGATTCGGCAGTAGCCCGAGCCCGATCTAAGGGCATTTTCCATTTGAGAAGAAAAAATACCATCACAGTAAAAAGAACTCCCCAGGTGAAAAATATTACCGCTAACAAGGGCGAAAACATTGATATAACACCAATAGTAAATATAAACTGGAGAACAATCGGATATATCCCACGCGTAAACTGAAAGCTTAATGATTGGTACGAGTTGCTAAAACGATTAATTTTGGCCACTAAGCTTCCCATGAAATGAGAGACAAAAAATGAATAGGAAAATCCTTGGAGTCTTTTGAAGATATCATTTTCGATATCTCTTATAATGAATGGATTTTTATAGGTCACAAAAATATCTGCTACTAAACGTGAAAGAATACTGGTTAAAGACCAAAAACCTATCCAGATTAGAAGCATCATTAAGCTCTGAACGACTATATCTACATCGAGAGTTTCGGATTGCGTAAGGGTATCGACAAAGCGTTTGAAGTAAATCGGCATAATGACACCAACACTCAACGTCGCTCCGGTCTCGCCTAGAATATATCCTAAAAACTTCCACTTATAGGGTACAGTATAATTCCAATGATACTGAAGAGTCTTTCTTATGAGAGATGGTTTTTTCTTCTCCATACCTGAGTTTTATACTCAATTTTCCTGATTCGTACAATCGCTTTAGAAAAAACTAATTGTTTTTACTGTTCGTTCTCTCCCAAGGCGATTAAAAAATCAACAACTTCTATATATTGCTGTTGATTCTCTTCCAAATCTTTTAATCTTTTCGCTAAAGTACCTGGGGCTCCAACAACAAAGGCTTCCCGAGTATCAATATCAAGTCTTCCGTTTAGTCCCTGATCAATAACAATAGTTTTTCCTGTAGATACCAATCTAATTCCAAATATTTTCTGATTACCATGCTCTACCAAGGTAATATCATACTTTTCTGTCCTCAGTAGATATTGATAAACAGTATGTCCTTTTTCGTATCTCCCCCCGATATTTTCACCTTTATTTTTTAAAATCTGTAAGGCTTTTTCTAATTTATCTTTCGGAATTATAGGGAGTCTTGCATGTACCTCAATTTGACGTTCTCGATAAGTCTCAGTAAGTTCTGTCTCTGTGTTCTGCATTTGTTCGGTGACTCGATCTAGATCTGCTTGGATTTTTTGTTTTTGAGTTGCAAGATCTCTATGTCTTGCCTCTTTATTTTCGATCGTTTGAGCATCCTCACTTTCTTCTATCCTATTGGTATCTGTTTCCATTTCTGTGAAAACTTCATCCCTCGATGGTTTATTACTCGGACTTTTGGATTGATATATTTTTGAGTGAGAAATATAACTTGCGCCATGGATGAGGGAGTAAAAGTTTTTCATGTTTTTTTGAAATATATTTTCTTATTTTAACTCAAAATACATAATGTGTCAATAAAGGACTTATTTCTTTTTCTTTCCCTGCAACAGGGGTAGTTACTTTTAAATTCGTTACTATTCAAAGCATTGGTGATTCCAGATTTTTACTTTTTCTGCGGGTTTCGTTTGATAATCTGCCAACGTAAACTCTTTCATAAAGTAAATCTCAAAATCCTGAAGCTTATTGTCATGGGTTTGGTTCCAATTACGACAGACATAACGTCCATAATGCAAACGATGTCCGGCATTTTTTGAAATCCAAATATTCATCAAATATTTTCGCCATCGTTGGTTTGCGTACATGGCACTTATATTTTGAGGCTTTTGCCAGGTAACTGGCTTGTTTGTGAATACATCTATTTTGCTTCCATCTGCCAATTTTCCTGGCATGACGTACCAACCATCTTCATTAAGAGGAAGAGGGGCAAACATAGTCCAGTATTGATCAAATCTCAGGATTTCTCCAATGGTATTGAATCGTTGAGGAAAGATACTCTGATAGACATCAGGATCTAAAGCTCTGATATTCCAAAGCATAGTATAACCAATAAAGCCTATAAGTATAACTGATACAAATCCATTGAGTTCGTATTGTATAGAAGATGGTTGGAGTGTCTGTGTTTTTTTCGAGAACCATGGTCTATTGTTCGATACCCACTTGTATATCGCATTACCAATCCGCTTGATAGGTGGAATTTTGAGAACTGGAGCAACTATGCGAAATATTGGACTATGAAAGAGTAAAGCTATAAAACCCTCAAATCGATAGGAGTACTTTCCGCTTGCTTTTATGACCCATGAGTTATGCTCTTTCATTTGAGAAAATACTTTTGTTTGTGTTTGTGCTTGTACAAGAGAAGTTTTAATACCAAGGAGCGTTACGAGTATATGTGTCATTTTTTGACAAAATCCGCAATCTCCGTCGTAATAAACCGTAAGAGTGCCTTTAGGATTGAGACGCGAGATAATCCAGTCCCACCATTGAGATGGGAAAACGAGTATCCAGGCGGTCATGAGTACAAAAGGAAAAATTCCGATATGCATATTGAGTGCAAATCCGACATGAAGTATTACAAACAAGAACACAAAAATTGTTCGAAAAATGTTTTTCGGAGAAGGAATAAAAAGAGCAAAGGGACCAATGAGCTCCAAGTACAACACAAATATTGTTAATCCTTTAAGAAGTGTTGGAAAACCAGAAAGCCATTCTCCTAAAGGGGTTGTAAACTGGTCAATTTGAAGGGCGTAATAGACAGCTGTAAAGTCTTTATTCCAGATAGCATGATCTTTGAGCAAACCGGAAAAGAAATATACAAAAAGTATTTGTAGGATAATCCCCATAGTGGCAATGGAGAGAATTTTTTGAGGAGGTTTGGATTGGTTTGGATCTAAAGCTTTATCGACAGAGTAGGTGGCATTGAGCGGTAAAAACATAGACCAAAAAAGAAGCATCCGAAATACCACATCTCCAGAGTTCAGTACCATAGGGTTTCTGTTTTCAAGAGAAAGAAGAAGAACCCAACTCATAATGGTGGCAAGCTTCGTTTTGTATCCCAAAAGGAGCATCAAAGCAAATACTGCGCTGATAATAAAAAGAGCTATTTGAAAATATTCATGCCCGCTTAGAAAGTGAAATGAGAAATGGAATTCATTGGCAAAGTTCTCCAAAAAAGGTACTCGAGGCAATACACCAAAATCAGTATAATGAGCTTTGAGATCTTTTGCTCTATTGTAGAGGTCGATCAAAATGATGCTACTGATAAATACTCGAAATATCCCTAGAGCTCTTATATCTATGCTGAAGAGGTAGGAAAGTACTTGGTGTAATCGTGATGGTTTTTCCTTTACTCTAGAAATTTTAGAAGATTTTGTAGGAAGACTACAGGTAGGAGCTTTGTTTTTGTTTTGACTCATAGAGCGAAAGCTTTTTATTCGACAGAAATATGAAAGCTATAAAGCTTGTTCTGTTTTTTTTGAATTGTCTTGAGGAGACCTGTTTTTAAGTTCGTTGTATTTTTCTGCTGCCAAATTGGCAATGGAATTGTTGGGACTTTTTTTACCGAGTTGATAGCTTTTTTGGTAGTAGGATATGGCTTTTTTGAATTCAGATTGAGTTTCATAGAGGAGTCCAAGATTTAAAAAAGTCTGAGCATTTTCCGGAACAAGTTTTTCTGCTTTTTGAAGTGCTTCCTCTGCTTGAACAAATTTTTTATTCGCTATTAGTGACCATCCGTACATATTGAGAGCGAAAGCATCGTTCGGCTTGTTTTCAATTAATTTTTCAGCCATTTCTAAAGCGGCTTCCGGTTTTGAAGCCAAGTCAATCGCAGTATGAAGGGCTGAGGCGATTTGTTTGGGCTGTGTGTCTTGATCCACGAGCTTTTGGTAGAGCTTTAGTGCCTGATCATACTTTCTTTGTTTATTGAAAAGTTCTACTAGTTTCCACTCCACTTCGCTGGCAAATTCAAAACCATATTCGTTGGCTTTTTCAAAAAAGAGAATCGCTTCCTCGTTTTGTCCCGTTTCAGATAACGCTAAAGCTAGAAAATACGATGTTTGAGGTCTGGCAGGATCAAGCTTGTAAGCTTGGCGCAGATCTCGCAGAGCTGATTCGAAGTTTTTGGCGAGGAAAGCTGTATATCCTCGAAGGAGCCAAGCATCTGGATATTCCAAGTCTTCGGTGACAGCCACTTCGGCAAATTCACGAGCAAGCACCACTTCATTTTTTTCAGCTAATACTTTCCCAAGTAAAACAAATAAATGCGCATTTTTCCCATCACTAAGTAAACTAAAGTCATTGTAAACTACAAGAAAATCATTAATCTTTTGTGCAAATTCCGGAGATATAGAGACTTCTTTATCGACTTCTTCTTCTTTCACTCCTTCTTTTCCTACAATTAATTTTTCTTCTTGAATTGGGAGTTTATTGAGAGATTGAAGGATTTCTTTGGCTTTTTCGTGATTGTTTTGAAGAGAAAGCAATGCTGCTTGGTAAAACTGAAGTTCTGGAGGAAGTTTTTCTTGTATAGAATTGAAAATCAAAGTTACTTCTTGAAATTTTTCTTCAGCAATAAGTTTTCGTCCTTCCAAAATGGATACTTGAATTTCTGTGGGAAATTTTTGTTTGAGTTCTTCGATAAGACGAGAAAGTTTAGGAATATCATTTTTTCTGAGATAAATTTCTCCGAGTAACAAGTAGGGTTTGATAATATCTGGCTTTTCTTTGATTGCGGTCGCAAGTTCGATAGTTGCTCTTGAGTAATATTCGTGTTCAATGAGTTCTTCAGCATTTCGAATACGTCCAATATAAGAGACTTTTCTTTTGACCCCTTGAGGGTTTTCTTGAGTCATATGCGATGAGTCAAGTATGTTTGCACTTAAGTCCTTCCACATATCTCCTTCAGAGAAAAAACTGAAGAGTAAGAGGAAGGAGCTGATTAAAACTACCATCATAATTATATGTGTTTTACAAAGGTCTTAATGCGGTTGCATTGTAAGGAGGATATGGGATTTTTCAAATCAATTTCTTCCTAGAGCTGTAGAGAGAGCTCTGTCTTTTTGGGAGTCTTCATATATTTGAAAGCATTATTAAGATTTCATACTTAAGACAAGGCTGAATTCTAAGTCAGTCCTGTTTTTCAAATTTCAAAAACAGTTGACATTTAGAAAAAGTTTATGAAAATACGTGGGATATAATCTTAATACAGATGGGAAGCGACTTTGTGACTGATATCAAAAATACGGAAAAAAAAGCTCAAGATATGATTGCTAAAGCACATCATGCTGGTGCTCAGAAGAAAGTAAAGGAACGTGAAAAATTGGAGAAACAATTACAAACTCAACTTGAAGAAGATAGAAATCAGGCCAAGCAAAAAATAGTCGCCAAGCAAACTGAGATGCGCAGCTTATATACCGATCTTGTCAAGGAAGGGGAAAGAGAAGCTGATAAGATTCGAAAGGATGCTGAGACGAAAAAAGAGAAGGTTTTGTCTGGAGCGTTTTTGTACTTTATGAATGAACTCATTTAGCAAATGGCAAAAGTAAAGCTACAGAAAATCCGGGTAACGGGTCTCAAAAAACATTACAAGCTTCTCATGCAAGAGCTTCATCGAAGTGGTATTTTGGAAATTACAGAAAATCAGGATTTCATTAAACACTCTTCCGATAGTACGGATAATTTTTTCCAGGTTTTTGATTTAGCACGAATTGACTTTGCAATTCGTTTTTTGACTCCGATGGATTCCAAAAAGTCGATGCTTGATACCATGTTATCTGGAGGAAAAATTATTCTCAGTGAACAGGAAGCGAAAGAGCGTCTCAAACACTTCAGCCCTTTATCTGAAAAAGTTATTAGTGAATGTGAAGAAATTGAGGAAGGCTTAGGGAGAAGTGAACGAGAACTTGCAAAAATAAGAGAAAAACGAAGATTTTTACTCCCTTTTCGAAGTCTTCGTACTCGACTCCAATCAAATCTTTCTACAGATCGATCTGTAACCATGTTGGGAGCTATTGCTCGAAAACAAGAAAAACTTTTCATCCAGTCTTTAGCTCAAGAATCTCATTTGATTGATGTTCAGGTTTTTGGAAGAAGTAATGATCGAGCTTATCTTCGAGTAACAGCTTTTGTGTCTTTGGCAGAAAAATGTTTATCAATCCTTCGCGAATGTGATGTTGAAATCCTAGATTTTTCCGAAGATTTTGGACCTTGGTTTGGACACAAACCACGAGAAATTATTCGGATATTTGATCAGAAAGAATCTGAATTAATGGCGTACATTCAAGAACTAAAAAAACGGCAAAAAGACCTTGCTTCTCATCTAGATGACTTGAGAATTTTATATGATTACAATGCTTGGAGAAAGAAAAAGCACGACCTTCAACACAAAATTTTAAAGACTGATACAGTTTTTGCCTTTGAAGGGTGGCTGCCGGTAGCACAGTTTGAATATTTAGGACAATGGATCACAAAAAGCTTTGCTCGTGAAGTAGTCTTGGAAAAAACACTCCCCCATAAAGATGAAGTTGAGCCTGTTTTAACAGCGAATAAAACTCTCTTCTCTCCTTTTGAAGCAGTAACAGAGATGTTTGGACTACCTTCAAAAAAAGATTTAGATCCTACTCCTTATTTGGCGCCTTTTTTTGTAGCTTTCTTTGGTTTGTGTCTCTCTGATGTTGGATATGGAGGACTTCTTACACTTTTAGCCACTATACTTCTCGTTGGAGGAAAATTTTCCAAGGCCGCTCGAGATGGCATTCGCCTTCTTCTTTTTTGTGGGATTAGTGCGATACTTGGAGGCGTTATTTTAGGAGGGTATTTTGGAATGACTCCAGAAATGATACCTGGTTTTTTATCATTTTTACTCAATCCTGATCATGTTGCTGGCATGGAAGCTACTATGCCCTTTCGAGGGCAAATATTTGACCCTATGTCAGGAAGTGGACCTATTCTTTTCTTACAGATTGCTCTGGCTCTAGGAACTTTGCAACTTCTTTTTGGTTTACTACTAGACTTTGTCTCAAAGCTGAAAAATAAAGAATATGTATCTGCATTTTGTGATCCTTTTACTTGGTTTTTCTTTTTGGTAATGGTTATTGGTTTTGCGTTAGCTGATACTCTTGGTTTAGACAAAGAGCTTTTTAAGAATTTATCATTAGCAGGAGCTATTCTTTTGGTGATTACTCAAGGTCGTCATCAGAAAAATTGGCTCTTAAAACCTATTTTTGGTGTTTTGGGATTATACAATATTACGGGGTATCTCTCCGATCTTTTGAGTTATTCTCGTATTATGGCTTTAGGATTAGCGACAGGGGTGATTGGGTTTGCTATGAATCTGACAGCGAATGTTTTATATGACATGATGCCGCATTGGACTTTGGGACTCCTCATTGCCGTTCTTGTTTTAGTGGGAGGACACATGCTTAATTTTTTCTTGTCTCTTTTGGGCGCTTTTGTACACTCAGGACGTTTGCAATTTATTGAGTTTTTTAGTAAGTTTTTTGATGGAAATGGTCGTAAGTTTCAACCATTTGTTCGTCAAAAAAAATATCTTTTCTTTCGTTAATATTATTTTTATTTTTTATTTCTTTTCTTATGATTGAATCAGATCCGACAACGGCTCTTCATCTCTCAGGCTCAGTTCTAGCTATCCTTGGTGGTATCACCGCGGCGGCTTTGGCTGGTCTTGGTTCTTCACTTGGTATTTCTGGTCCAGGCTCAAAGGGAGCTGGCGTTTTAGCGGAAAAACCAAATCTCTTTGGTAAAGTCCTCGTAATTACCGCTCTTCCTGGTTCACAAGGAGTCTATGGTCTTTTGATTGCTATTTTGACTCTGGCCAAAATTAAAATGTTTGAAGGTGGTGCGTCTGTATCCGTTGAAGCTGGAATGCAACTTCTTTTGGCTGGAATTTTGATGGGTATTGCTGGGCTTACGTCCGGCTGGATGCAAGGAAAAGTAGCAGCTTCTAGTATTGGCACCATTGCCCGTAACGAGTCTATGGCAGGGAAAGCTATTGTACTTTCAGTTATCATTGAGACTTATGCTATCTTTGGTTTGCTTATTTCTCTTTTGATTGTGAACTCAGTCAACATTGGTGTCTAATATACTGTATTAATTCTTAGTTTTTAATTATTCATTCGTAATGTCTCTGCAAGATATTTTAAGAAAAATTCTTGATGATGCTGCTGAAAATGTAGCGCAGATAGAAAGCGATGTCGTATCTGATCTGGAAAAGATTCGAGAAGAATTTGTTCAAAGAGAAAAGCAAGAGTCTGCCCAAATCGAGAAAAAAACCAAAGATGCTTTAAAATCTGTGGAAGAGAAAACTCGTTCTATGGCTCGAAGACAGAACAGCCAATCACTTCTTGAAGCGAAACATAAGGTATTAGAAAGTTTTTTTGAAGCTTTTTTACACAAGCTTGAACAAGCAGATGAGAAAACATATAAACAAATTCTGGATAAGCTTTTTGAGCAATTGTCTGTTTCTTCTGGAAAAATTCTAGCACCTCCAAAAAGATTAGAAATCACATCAAAATGTGCTCCTGGCGGATTTGATGTAGTGGCACATAAGAATATTAGCGGAGGGTTTCTCGTCCATTCTGGTGGTACGGAAATTGATAATTCGTTTCGATCATTGGTTTTCTCTGAATTTCGAGAACCATTGATGTTACATTTGTCTGAAGAACTGAAATTTGTCTCATGACTGATCTTCTTTTTGTTACCGGTCAGATACGAGCCTTGGAAACTCGTTTATTGACAATTAATCGTCTTGATCGAATGATCGGAGCAAAAACTCCTCATGAAGCTTTTCGGATCCTTATAGAGCTACAATATGCGGATTATATCGATGAAGAAGCGAAAGCTGAAGATTTTGATCGTATAATTGAACAAGGACTTTTGGAAACGAAGGAATTACTCATGAGAGAGACGGAAAATAATCCGGGATTACAATTTTTATGGCTACCAGCGGATATTAATAATTTGAAGCGAGCCTTTAAACTAAAGTTACTTGATAAGAAATCATCTTTGGAACATTTTTCCCAAACTCATGGTTTTTCTTTGCTGGGAAATTTAGACCAATCTGATGTTGAAAACATCGTCTGGAATAGTGTAATCCCTGAGGAATTTTTGAACTACTTGGGTGATAATTTTGGAGAACAATTACAATACATAGAGTCTCAGTGGCAGGACGATCAAAACTTTTCAAAGATAGAGTTTTTTCTCGACCAACTTTATTTTGAAATTTTATATACGATTGTACAAAAATCCGGAAATCGTTTCTTGAAAGATCTTTTTTTACTTTTAGTCGATATTACGAATTTCAAATCTTTGACAAGATCTGTTTTGATGCGGGAAGAACCTTTGAAGAAAGAGTGCTTTATTCCACTTGGTACTTTAACCTGGACTGAATGTGCTGAAGTTTCGAGCAAAGACCAATTACTCAAAGTTAGACTGTTTTCTTCAGTTTTTGCTAATATCTCCGATCAGGATAGTTCTGAAGAGTTGGTTCTCACGATTGAGAGACAACTCGATAAAATCTATGATCAGTTTCTCCATGAAGGACAATCCGGAGAAATTAACTCTATTCAAGTACCTTTGTCATATATGCACCGTCGTATTCAGAATGCAAAGATGCTTAAATTTATTATGTTTTCAAAGTTTCATGGGATTCCTACAGAAACTATTTATGAAAAGATCAGAGCTTTTTAACTTCTTCTCATGCATTGTAAACTCGCAGTTATTGGCAATTCTACTTCAATCCTGATTTATCAGGCATTGGGAGTGGAAGCTCATTCTGTTGCTGAACCTTCTCAAGCGAGAAATGTTTTAGAGGATTTATCATCTCGACAACAGAATGTTGAACAGAAAACAGCTGAATATGCAATTATATTTGTTGAAGAAACTTATTATAAAGGATTGCCAGATGATCTTTTGATAAAATTATCAAAAAAACCTTTACCAGCCGTCGTCCCTGTCCCCTCTCCTGAGAGTCAGGATAAAGATTTTGGTTTAAAACGGATATCAAAGATTGTAGAGCGAGCGGTGGGGAGTGATATTGCGGGATAAGTTAAAAAAAATTTATTTTCGTCTTGCTAAGTACTGAACAAATAAACTTTTTGATTTGTTTTTTTCTTCAAAATCATGAAATATTTTTTCAATCACAAAGTCCTTTCCTAAAATATCAATCATATCACTTTGGTAGATTGGATAGACGTCTAACTTTCCCCAAATATTCGCTTCGATATCATAGTAGTGAAGTACCACAACGGTTTCGCTTATATAGGCTGGAAAAGCAATGATTTTGTCCTGAAAACCATGATAATAAACGCTGTAATCAAAATTGAAATTTTCAAATATCTTATCAGGAGTTAAATTCATAAGTGACCGGATATAGTCATAGTTTCTTGAGTCTAAAAAAAGATATCCTCCCGGTTTTATAAGCTGGGAAAATTTACTAACTACGCTTTGTTGAGCCTTTTTAGTATATTCTCTCGTCCCTCCTCCAATATATGTCAATGAGTTCCCAGTTAAGAAAGCAAAATCAAAGGCGTGTGTATATTTAGGGATGGCTTCTGGAAGATCCACCCAGTTGCCTTTGTGGATAGTAATATCTTGTTTTTTCTTGTAAAAAAGCTTTTGAGCTTGATCTATAAAATCATCATCTATTTCATTCGCTTCAGCACTTTCTAGTTTATAATGATCATTTTTCAACTTTTTAAAAATAGCGCTTAACTCGCTTCCACCGCCAACACCAAGATCCAAAATATTTTTAATATTTTTTTCTTTAATAAGATGAGTAAAAAACTCTATTTCTGAGTCTTTTGTTCCTCCTTTAAACTTGGGGTATATATCTTTTTCCCAACTCACATATTTAAAGTTTTTAAACTCTTCCACAGGATTACTTATGTAGGGAAGGGTATTTATGAAGGTCATTTGTTTTAGGAGATTCTTATTGTTTTTTTTATTGTAAGAATTATTGTTTTTTTAGCCAGCGAAGGGGACAATCTCTCAAGTAGCCGAAAATGTTTATTTAAACAGATATCTCTGCTTGCGCAGGGATGTAGTTATTCCCCGATTCTCTTGCTAAGGGATTCTATTGGATTGATATACGATTTTTAGTGTAAATATAATTTTATCAACTTCACTCCATTTCGATGTCCGGAAATGATATCGCATTGACACTGAAACTCTTTATTAAGAAATTGGCAGATAGCTTTATTAGCTTCGCCTTTTTCGGGTATTGCCTTGATATTTATTTTTACTGTATGTTCTTCATCATCCATTATTTGAACAATTTTATTACTCGAAGAATAAGGATGTACTTTGGCTCGGAAGTAAAATACTCCGTTGTGTTGTAATTCTGCTAAAACCATAGAACGAAAATTTTGTACCTCCATATCAAAGACGTTGAGAAGAAACATAACTTACTTCTCTCGCGTAGCTTCCTTATGATTGAGAAAACACGACCTTCCTCCTATTTTTACTGTACTTTTATAATATTTTTTGTCTACTTGTTTCTTTTTTACTCCACCACCGCTCTCGAAATACTATCCATAGAGCTCCCGCTATCATGAAGATACATAATATCTGTCCGGTATTGAGCCCAAGAAAAACGTCTGTAGATTCTTTCCAAAACTCGATGATAAAACGCATGACACCATAACCGAGGAGAAAAAGTGTGGTAAGCATTCCTACCTTTTTTCCAGCTCCCTTGCTGAATGAAAAAAAGATCACTCCACTAAGAATAAGATTTTTAGCTGATTCGTAGAGTTGAGTAGGATGGCGTAATTGGTCGTCAATGTGAGGAAAAACGACTCCCCAGTCAGTTCCTGTTGAAATCCCAACCAATTCTCCATTAATAAAATTCGCAAATCGTCCTAGAATGAGTGTTATAGCTAAGGGTAAGGCAAAGATATCGGTGATACGGAGCATGGCAATGTTGTGTTTACGAGCAAACCACATGATGTATAGAAATGATCCAATAATACCCCCATGAATTGACATCCCGCCTTCCCAGACTTTGAATATTTGAAGAAAATTAGATAAGAACGTTTCCGGATAATAAAATATAAATTCTCCAAGCCTTCCTCCAATGATTCCAGTAAAAAAAGTACCAAAAGTTAAGCTTTCAAATTTGTCTTTGGACAGAGGGTGGGATAGGATTTTTTTTTGCAGATGAAATCCGTACTTTAAAGCAATCCAAAATCCCAACAAATATACTAATCCATACCAACGAACATGGAAGCCAAATATAGAAAATGCTACTGGATCTATATCCCAGATCATGAGCGGTCACCGAAAGGTTGAAATCTTTTAAAGCGAAAGATTCCTGCTAGAAGACTAATGGGAAATATATTTCTTTTTTTGTTCCAGCTCTGAGCAGCTTGATTATAGACTTTTTGAAGTTCAACGAGTTTTTGGTCCATAAATTCAAAATCTTTAATGACTTGTTGCATAATAGGATTTTTTTGTTTTTTTTGTTCTACTTGAGAGAAATAGGAGAAAAGGACGCGAGAAGCTTCTTTTTCGACTTCAAGTCTCTTTTGAGGATCCTTTTTAAAAGGCATACTATGACATTTTTGTTTTATCTCCAGTAGTTTTTGGAGCTCTTCATCTTTTAACATCTTCTCTCGTTTGGCAACAGTATAAATCAGAGGAATCATCATTTGTCTTTTTGATAAGAAAAAGAGTAAAAGATTCCAAAGTTTTTGGATGCTTTTTTCTTGTCGACGAACGACTGATATCATGACCTTGAGAAGTGCCAATATTACAATGATTAGTAATATCCAGGTAGCATACGAATCCCAAAAATTCTTTATAACATTTCCCCAAGAATACAGAGTTTCTTGCCATGAAATCGGAAATTGGCTTAAGAATTTTTCGAAAAATTGCTCCCATATACTTGGTTCAATGCCGCTAGGACGTGGACCGGAAGAGATTCTATTCATGATGACTCATGACAAATTGCAAGCTGGTTTCAAACCGGTTTTTCCCCCACAAAGTTTTGGTTTCTTCCTGAATCTTCTCCCCCGATGATTGAGCAGATGAAACTTTTGATTGAGAATCTTTTTGAGATGATTTTACTTTTGCTAGCATCAATTTTATTGTAGCGTAGTATTCCCTATGCGCAAAAAAAAAGCAAAATTGACGCTTGATCCATTGGTATTTGATAAACACCTAGCTTCTTATGCACAAAAGCATAGTATGTCTCGAGGGAGAAAGTATAAAGAAGCCGAAGCCTATGATCGTTTGCCCTTTCAGAGAGATCGAGATCGGATTATTCACACAACTTCTTTTCGTCGACTGAAAGGAAAAATGCAGGTGGTGCCTCCGACTTCAGGAGATCATTTTCGAAATCGATTGACACATACTATCGAGGTAGCACAGATTGCGCGAGATATGGCACGATTTTTACGTCTGAATGAAGATTTGGCGGAAACTATTGCTCTAGCTCATGATCTAGGTCATCCTCCTTTTGGACATGCTGGAGAGAAAGTTTTGGATGAAAAAATGAAAAGCTTTGGTTTTCGATTTGAGCACAATGAACAAAGTCTGAGAGTAGTTGAAGTATTTGAGACACGGTATTCTAATTTTCCGGGACTTAATTTGACGTTTGAAGTTTTAGAGGGCATGCAAAAGCATAGTTCTTCTTTTGAACGTCCAGGAGGAGAAATTATTTTTTCACCGCATTTAGAAGCTCAGTTAGTCGATATTTCTGATGAGATTGCTTATTTGGCAGCTGATTTAGAAGATGGGCTGAGAGGTGGTTTTTTTGAATTTTCTGAACTCCAGAATTTAGCGTTACCGAAAAAAGTATTTCAAGAACTTCCCGAGTATGAAAAAAAGAGTCGTCCAGCTCTTATTCGTCGAATTATAAAAAATCTTTTGCATGAACTCTCTGAGCAAACACTACAAAACATTGAGCAGTATAATATTCGTATATTAGCTGATGTGCAAAAAACACCAGAGCTTCTCGTAACTTTTTCGGCTGATGTGTTGAAGCAGTTTTATGAACTTAAACAGTTCCTGATGCACCGTTATTATTTATCACCTTCTGTACAAAAGGTAACAGAAAAAGGACAAGAAATGATTTCAGAGATTTTTGATTTTTTACACCAATATCAGTACCATCTTCCTGATAATTTTTTGTCTGAAGAGCCATTGGAACGAAGAATTTGTGACTACATAGCAGGTATGACAGACCGCTTTGCTGAAAAATTCAAAGAAGAGATTATAACTTCTTAAAGTTTATTTTATACTTTTTTTCATTATTTTTATTAAAAATTAGAACATGTTTTCATATTTTTGTTCTTCATTGATAATTAATGCCTGATCATTACAATGCGTTACGATGAGTCATTTTGAAATTGAAGGTGGTAATGTTTTAGAGGGGGAAATTACGATACCTGGTGCGAAAAATGCAGCTTTACCTATGCTGTGTGCAGCGCTTTTAACGAAAGAAAAGTGTGTTTTTTATAATGTGCCGAATATAGAGGATATAGAGGTGTTGTTGGATATTTTTCAGGAAATAGGCATTCAAGTGAGTCGAGATCTAGAATCTCATACGGTTGAAATTCAGGCACATAATATTGATGTAGAGAAGCTACGGAAATGCGAGAAGGTAAAGAAATTACGAGCTTCTTTGTTGATCATGGGACCACTTTTGGCACGGTGTGGTGAATGTGAAATGATGCAGCCAGGAGGTTGTATCATCGGCGCACGACCGAATTTCATCCATGTAGATGGTCTTCGTACTTTAGGAGCCGATGTACTCCGTGAGGATGAGGTGATTCATTTGAAATTTCAAAAAAATCGACTGGCAGAACAACGAGTACTTTTATCCGAAGCTTCGGTAACGGGAACGGAAAATTTAGCTATTTTTTTATCGGGACAAGATGAAAAAGCCGAACTTTATTTTGCGGCGGCAGAATCACATGTACAGGCAACGCTTCGAATGCTCCAGCAAATGGGTGCTGATATTGATGGTATTGGAACCCATCATTTAAAAATTCAAGGAAAAAAACAATTAAACGGAGGCGAGTTTGTGATTCCTCCGGATGGTATTTTAGTCGGTACGTATGCGATTGCCGGTATTTTGACGAAGGGTGATATATTGATCAAAAATATTGATCACAAGGAACTTTTTTCTTTTTACGGAAGCCTAAAACGCATGGGAGCAAATTTTATTATGGAGGAGGGAGCGCTTCGCATCAAACCTACAAAAAAGTTAATAGCTTTACCAAGGTTACAAACGGCTATTTTTCCTGGATTTTCAACAGACCTACAATCCCCTTTTGGAGTTTTACTTACTCAATGTGAAGGTGAATCAATGATCTTTGAGACTCTTTTTGAAAACCGCCTGACCTACTTATACGAATTGCAAAAAATGGGTGCTCAAGTAGAGATTTTTAATGCTCGTCAGGCACGTGTCACAGGACCCACCCCACTTAAAGGAACAGAAGTTCAGAGCTGGGATTTACGAGCCGGAGCGGCTATGGTACTCGCCGGACTGGTCGCAGAAGGCATCACAAAGGTGACCAATATCAATTATATTGATCGTGGATATGAAAACTTTGAAAAGAACTTTGAAGCTGTGGGAGCTAAAATTCGGCGAGTTTCTTCTTCATAAAAGAAAGCGGTCCGGCATGGAATTCATCACACCGAGCCGATATTAAGACATCAATATTAAAACTTTTTTCTTGCTTTATTTAAGCTCTTTTTTTGACGTTAAAATCCTGCTTGTCGGTTCTTTTCTAGAGTGGTGAATTTCATACGACTTCGATCAAAATGTAAATAAACTCTTCCAATTCCCCCATTTCTGTGTTTGATAAGGTTTATTTCAAGTTCATTTTTTACTTCTGAATCTTCATTGTAGTAATCATCTCGATAGAGCATCATGACTGCATCAGCATCTTGCTCGATCGATCCAGAGTCTCGTAAATCAGCGAGTGCTGGCCTACGATCTGGTCTACTTTCCACATTTCGAGAGAGTTGTGATAGAGCAATAACTGGAATATGAAGTTCTCGGGCAAGCTGCTTGAGACTACGAGAGATTTCTGATATTTCCTGAACCCGATTGAGTGAATTACTTCCTCCACTCATGAGCTGGAGATAGTCAATGACGAGCATATCCATCCCGTGTTCCATTTGAAGTCGTCGAGCTTTAGCTCGCAATTCTACGATAGAACTTCCCATGGAATCGTCGATAAAGATGGAGGCTTTGGACAATTCATCCATAACTGGTCCCATACGTTCAAAGTCCTTATCTTCAAGCTTCCCTTTGTGAAGCTTCCAAGAATCGATTTCAAGTCGGCTACAAAGCATACGGTCAACGAGTTGTTCTTTCGACATTTCAAGCGAAATAATGCCGACCTTTTTATTTTGTTCGATAGAAACTTTCATTGATATGGCAAGGGCAAAAGCTGTCTTTCCCATTGATGGTCTGGCGGCAATAATGATGAGATCAGAAGGGCTAAAACCGCCGTTGAGTTTGTTGTCTAAGTCTTTGAAGGAAGTAGGAATTCTATCTTTGTAGGCAAGTTCTGGGTTTTCGTTAATTTCACAAAATTTTTCATAGCTGGCAGTCAAAATTTCTTTGATGGGGATAAATCGGTCTTTGAGAAAAGTTTGCGAGATAGAGAAAATTCTTTTTTCGGCGGACTCAAGGAGTTCTTCGATACTTTTTTCTGAATCATAACCAAGCCCGGTGATGTCATTGCCAGCCTTGATAAGCTTTCTGAGGGTAGCTCTGTGTTTGACAAGTTGTGCGTATTGAAAAACGTGAGTAGCAATGGGAACCTCGTTTTGAATCTCGGCTAAATACTCAGGTCCACCGATGGTTTCTAGTTTTCCCTGTGCTTGGAGTTTTGTAGAGACGGTAACCAAGTCTACGGGTTCAGAGTGATGAAAGAGATCAAGAATAGCTTGATAGATAAAACGATGATGATCATGATAAAAGTCGTCGGCTTGAATAAAATCTATGATTTTTATCACGGCATCTTTATCTAAAAGCAAACATCCTAAAACAGCACGCTCTGCTTCGGGAGCTTGTGGGACAATTTTATGTTCTCGTTCTAAACTACTGCGGGACAAGGGGGATTGAGAGTCTTTTGCAGTAGTCTGAACTGAGGTATGTGCTCCCATTTATTTTCTTTGTTAAATCTAAAAAACGTGCTTCTTTTGTGGCGAAATTGAAGTGATTTGTCAATTGAACTTAGCTTATTTTTCTTGAAAACATCATGACTCCGATTCCTCCTATAAGGGCAATGAGAATGGCAGCAATAGAGATACCGGCTCCGCTTCGTTCTAATTCTGGAGCTGAACTCAGCATAAACTCTTGGGCTCCAGTAGTAACTGATTCTATCATTTCACTCGCAGGACTTTCATTGCCGTCCTGATCAATAGCTATGACTCTGAAGTAGTACCGTTGATCATCACCAAGTTCATCTACATACCATTGGGTTCGATCGTCTGGAGTGAGATTGAATTGATTGAAGGTGAGTTCAGATGGTGTCTCTTCGTCAAGCCCAACACTGGTAAACTCGACTCGATAATTGGCAATGCCAGCATTATCTTTTGCCGGTGACCAGAAAAGGGTGATTTTCCCATCTCCGCTTTGGGCGGAAACATTTGTGACTCCAGTGGGAGCAACTTGGTCTGATTCTACTGGAATTTCTCCGACAACTTCAGTGGCTACTGTAATAATTCCAGCTTCCGGTTCTTCTCCTTCATTTCCAAGGAGGTCTGTAGCTACTATACTCACCGGATATTCTCCCCCTTCCAATGGAGCTGTTAAGGTAACTTGGAAACCATCCCCAGAGGGAATCATTTGCGTTAAGACATCTTGGAAAACCACACTGACTCCAGACAATGGTTCATTGGCTTTAACATTAATTTCAAATTCCTGTCCTGGCTCGAGGGTTTGATCAGTAGGAATATCTATAGTGAGATCAGCGGGAGGAGTTTTGTCGATCTGAATAGTGATTTCATTGGACTCTATGTCTGAATCTACGTCATAAGCTTTAAATTTATGAGTGCCATCTTCTAATGCTGCTGTCTGGTAAACAAAATTGCCTTGTGAATCGACTTCGAGTTCTCCAATAAGTATTGCTTCACCATCTTGAAGTCTGACGTGCGTAATACCGTCTTGTGCTTCTCCGGTAATGGTGACGCGAGATGATCGAAGTGTACCTGGTTTAGGGGTAAGGAGAGTAAGTCCAGTATCACTGGGAACTTCCAAGAGCTCATCGGCTCCTAAACTCACATTAATGGGAAGTTCGCCTGACCGTCGAAAGTCATCCAAATCATGAACCGCGAGAGTTTGCTGTCCTGGAGTTTGAAAGGATAAAGCAAGAAAAAAAGTATGTTCTCCTCCATCTTCTGGGGTAAAGGCATAATCATCAGGGAGGATTGCTCTCTCATCAGATGATGAAAATCGAACGGTTCCCAAATAGTTTTTCACGATTTCTCCGTTTAAGTCTTTCGCTACTACTTTTACGGTTAAAGTTTCATTGACCGTGGGATTTGTATTAATATTCTCAAGGGAGAAGTACGCCAAACCTTCACCTGATTCTTCTTCAAAAAGTTGTGCCTTAAGATATTCTCCATAACTCTGATCACCTGATCCTACATTTTGAAGTGTTGTATCTGAGAGGTAGAAAACTAGATTTGGTTTCTCAAAAAGAACCACTCCATCTTCTTCTACAAAAGCAGAAAGTGTTGCTACGCCGGGAGTACGTGATTTTATCTTTCCCGATAATGTTCCTGTGTTGTCTGATATGTTTTGGGTTGTGATCTGATCTTCATTTCGCGAAGAAATAACCATAACTTTTTTTTCAGGAATAGGGTTTCCAAACGCATCTTTCAGTATCACTCGAAAGCGTGCTTCAGCTTCTCCGTCTGCTTCGACAGAGGGATTTTCTATTTCTATAGTGGAGAGATAAGCTGATACTGCTCCTGGATAGACATGAAAAAAGGTACTTTCTGCATGTCCAGCTCGAATAATTTTTAATTCGTATTGTCCACTTGAACGAACATGAAGACCGTGAATGTCTTGAACTAATCTTCCAGATTTACCCGCTTTTGAGGGAAATTTTATCGAAGTCTCATCTGGTCGGATAAGTTCAGATTCAATAATTTCTTCAGCAAAAAGTCCCGATACTCTGACTTGATTATCTTCTCCGGCAAGAGAGTCAGGAACTGTGATAAATGTTTCTTGAGCAGCTACGCTTCCTACTCCCAAGAATAAGGAGAACAAAATAGCAACAAGGTTTTTTTTTGTTTTCATACTCCCTTGCATTGTAGCACTTTTTTCATGGAAACAAATTTTTTTGGTTGCTCTGACTTGATTTTTCAAGGACAATGAGAGGGATGTATTATTAAAAAAATTTCATTATGAATACGACGATACTTGAGCAGGTAGCACGACAAATGGTCCAATCTGGAAAAGGCTTATTGGCTGCTGACGAGTCTGCTGGCACAGCAACACAAAGATTTGAATCAGAAGGCATTCATTCTACAGAAGAAACGAGAAGAGCTTATCGGGAAATTCTTATTACTACTCCCGGCGTAGAAGATTATTTAGCTGGTATTATTCTTGTTGATGAGACGATACGTCAACAGACTCATACTGGAATTCCTTTTGTCGATGTTTTGAAAGAGAAGGGCATTATCCCAGGTATTAAGGTGGATAAGGGAACTAAACAACTTGCTTTGCACGAAGGAGAAACTATAGCTGAAGGACTTGATGGTCTTCGAGAAAGGTTGGTTGAGTATAAAGAGTTAGGTGCCAAGTTTGCCAAATGGAGGGCAGCGCTTGTTATTGGTGATAAAAAACCTACTGAAGGTTGTATTGATGTAAATACGCATGCATTAGCTCGCTATGCAGCTCTTTGTCAAGAAGCTGATATTGTTCCGATTGTAGAGCCTGAGGTACTTATTGATGGCGATCATACCATTGAGCGAGCGTATGAGGTAAATAAGGAAGTTTTGACAGCTTTATTTATGAAACTTAAGCGTCATAAAGTTCATCTACCAGGCGTGATTCTCAAACCGAGCATGATTACTTCAGGGAATATGTGTAGTGAGCAAGCTTTGGTAGAAAAGGTTGCTGATATGACGATTCGATGTTTTCAGGAATCAGTTCCTACTGAGGTTCCGGGCATTGCTTTTTTATCCGGTGGACAATCGACCGAAAGAGCTACTGCCCATCTCAATGCTATGCACACTCTCTACAAAGATCTTCCTTGGCAAGTTACTTTTTCTTTTTCTCGAGCACTTCATTCACCGGCGTTAAAAATTTGGGCCCAAGATCCGGCACAAAACACACAGGCGGCTCAAAAAATGCTTCTGAATAGAGCAAAACTTTGCTCTTTGGCAAGTTTGGGACAGTATGACTCTTCTATGGAAAATGAGAGTTAATTGATAGATTTAACTTTTTCCTGATTTTGTTGTCAACACATAGATAGTGGCTACTAGTAATATCACTCCTATCAGAGCGTATACTTTTTCCATTCCAGTTAAAAAAATGGCAATACTGCCAAATACGCTTGATATTACAATCAGAAAAAGTGTAGCTTTGCTCTCCCCTGTTTTTCGTGCAAGATTATGATGAAGATGTTTTAGATCTCCTTTGAAAGGAGATTTTTTTTCAATGAATAAACGTCTGAAGACTACAAAAATAGAGTCAAGAATGGGAAGTCCAAGAACAAGCAAGGTAGTTGCAATTTTCGTGCCAGCAAAGATAGATAAGACGGCGAGGAGAAATCCTAATATTTGTGAACCAGTGTCTCCCAAAATGATTTTTCCACGCCAAAATAGAAAAAAGGCTCCAATGCAAATTCCCGCCAAATAAAAAGTTGCGAGTAAAAAATACTCAAGATTGACTTCCCACAGGACCTCTTGACGGACTAAACCAAATATTCCAAGTGTCAAAAATCCTACACCTGATACTCCCACACTTAAGCCTTTGAGTCCATCAAACCAATTCATGGCGTTCTGAATGACTATGATCCAAAGTACGGTTAGAGCAAAAGACAAAAGTGGTAGTGAAGTAAGATCGAAGCTTTCACCAGGATGGAACGGATTTCCGATAAATTCGATAATAAGTCCCTGAAAAAAAACAAATGAAGCTATAAGAATATGTATCAGAAGTCTCAATAAGGGAGAAAAGGGATGTCGGTCATCTATAAAGCTAATGATCCCAAGGATAGTCAATGGGAATATCAACCATTGAAAGGGCGTATATAATATGACAAAAACAAGACTGAGGATAAAAAAGATGAGACCACCGGGATATGGAATTTTCTTACGCTTGAGTCCGTATCGTTCTGGATAATCTAGAAGGTTGAGATGAGGGAATACTTTGAGTGCAATAAAACTAAATATGCTCGATATAGCAATGCCAATTCCAAAGAGAGTAAAGAGACTCATCTCGTTGAGTATAGCATAGAAGATTTATTCTTTTATGTGATTTATTTTATCTTTTCCAAAGCGAGTAAATCATCGTATCGTCCGGCTAACCAATACAAATGATACAGAATTTCTCTTGTTTTTTGGGGTATGCTTTGGTTTTGATTCATGTCTTCTATGTGTTGAGTAAGAATTTTTGATACGGTTTGCGAGACTTGAAATTGAATTTCTCTTTGTATTTGCGAACGAATGTCTTCGGAGACTCTATGAAGCATACGAAAACATGATTTAGAGATATTCATATCTTTTCCAAAAAGGAGGTTTATTAGTAGTGGAAATGCTCTCTCATCACCAAGCTTGGCGAGCGCAATAGCCGTATGTAGACGAACCTCTTTTGATTTATGATCCTTATGCGCGAAGAGAAGTTCTTTACTTTTTTCGTCCTTAATTTCTCCTAAGGCATAAAAAGCTGATTTTTTGGACTCTTCGTCAGATTTTTCTGCCAAGGAATAAAGAATATTTCGAAGGTTTTCCTGATCTTCAAATTTCCAAAGTGCAATTATAGCATGACTTTGAATCATGGGATTTGTGTGTTTTATGTAATCACGGACATAAAAAACAATTTCCGGATCTTCGAACATTTTACATGAACGCAGGTAAATTGATTTAAGCTTGTCATCGACTTTCTGGATATTTTCTAAAAAGAAAGGAGCTATTTCGTGGTGAGGAAGGTGCTTGAAGATGTTCATGATAATTCTTTTTCTCGTGTAAGGATGATCATGAATATCAAAACTGTGTTTCAGTGTATTAAGTAAATGGTATCGAGTAAAGGCGTGTTTTTTCCAATAACTTTCTGGGATATGAAGACTGAAAAGTGATTCCAAAATTTTGTTTTTTAGGTCTAGATCTTCTTGAGGATCCCGAAGAATATGAAGGTATTGATGAACGATCTTCGGATCGTTAATGTCAGACAAAGTGTGTATAATTTTCTCTCGAATTACGGGATGTTCTTCTTTTCTTTTTAACTCTGTGGTGAGAATAGAAGCTGGATCCTTATGACCACTTTGTCCTAACACTTCTACGGAACTGACTTTGGCTTCAATATTTTGATGAGCTCGTAAGTTTTGTTGTGATAACTTTGTAAAACTCAACCTCATTCTGATACCAATTACAAGCATAAGAATAAGGATACTTAGGATAGTATAAAACAGCCAGTGATGTGGAATTGAAAATATGATAAATACAGATAAACCGATTCCTATTGGTTTCATAATACCTTCCAGAAAAAGTCGAACGGCTTCTCTGTTATGTTCAAAAATAGAATAGTAACTGATGTGATAAGCAGATTCCCCAACCGAATGAGTACTATGCTGAATAATTCGTAGTAAGCTCACAGGAATGTACCCGAGAATGACTCCACATACTGATAAAGATAAAACACCAAAGTAGGAAATAATAGAACGAACAATACCAAGCTTAGCGAGAATATAAGGAGTAAGAAGGAGTTGAAAAAATAATGCTAAGATGGCAAAAATCAGGTGAAACATTCCCAAATCATGAGCTAAACTCTCATGCATAATGAGTTTTGATGAAACAGCTTCTCCTGTCTCTTTAATATGATGAGAAATATCGGAAGCTTTTTCTTTGGCTACATCTAAAATACTAGCCTGAAGGTCATGTCCTGATACAGAGACTGCATCATAGGGAGTATGCGTAATATGACTTTGCACTTCTTTTGTAAATTCTATTTCAATAATGGTAAAAACAGCCATTTGAAGAACAAGAAGCAGAGAAATATGTTTGATAAACCGAGTGTTTTTAAGTGCTAAAAAAGCTTCATCAAGGGGATTTTTGACTGATTTTTCTATTTTTTCTTGTGCCTTTTTTTGAGGATGCGGGATGAAATGAAGGAGCTTTGGTGAAAACCATGTTACTAGGGCTATTCCAATCAAAGATATTCCCCAAATAGTCAGAACGAATTGGGTTTCATTTCCTGGAAGAATATCTAACATAACCAGAGTTAGTGCTGCTCCCACAACTGCTCCTATAGTAATAGCTGATTCAATAATAGGCATGGTTTTCTGTGCCTGGGATGTTGAGAATAATGTTTCGGTTCTCCGGTATAAAGCAATATTAACTTGCGAAAAAACTAAGCTTTTAGCACTAAGGATCAAACCAAAAAATACCACTGGGGATAAATTTAAAAGTAAGGCGGAAAGCAAAAGTACTAGTGTCGAAAGGTTTGTAATCAAGAGGAAAAATCTCATTGATATTTTTTCGAGAAAAAAACTCGCACCGACACTTCCTAATATGTAAAGAATTGCCTCAATCAAAAAAAGCCAAGGAAGGTTTGCAATACCAAATTGTTCTACAAAAAGGGCTGTTATAATTGTCCAAGCTACTACAAACCCTATTTGGAAAAAGAAGCGAGCAAGCCATGATGTAGAAACAGCTCCTTGCTCTATCTCTGGCACACCTAATTTTTTATATATGTTTTTGAATAAATTCATCTTTTTGTCAATTTATATAATAACATATTAACATCATTTTATCAAATAATTTTCGAGACAAATTCTTTTTTCCCAGAGGGAATTTTGTGATATAAATGGGGAGAGAAACTATTTGAGTTTTTGCGTATGTCTTCTTTTTCTGTTCATACTTTCGAGACTAATCCCACAGGAGGGAATTATAGTTTTGCGTTTCATGAAACCTTGGGAGAGGGGCGGGAGCTTTATTTTTTAGCGAAATTCGATGAAGACACAGTTGATTCAAGAAGTTTTGCGGAGGCTGTATTTGGAACGATGGTTGATGCGTTTAAAAATTCTAGCATAGCTGATAGCTATGACTTATTTGAAGATGCACTTAAAGTCGCAAACCTAGAAATTCAGAAAAGAAAGGCTCAAGTACCTCGAAATCCCGAGATCGTGGTAACGTTTTTTGATTTTCATAATTTGTATTTATCTCAGTCCGGAGAATCTGAAGCTTATCTTGTTAGAGGTGCTAATGTCAGTCAGATTACTGAAAACTCTCCTCATAAAGATATTTTATTTACCAATATTTTAAGTGGGCAAGTAGCTGTGGAAGATACAGTCATTATTGCATCTAGTCGTTTGCTACGTATTGTGACTGCTCACCAGCTGGTAGATATTTTTGAACGAAGCGACTTTTCTGAAAGTGTATCTTTATTTAAACATGAGCTTTCAGCGCATAGTAATGAGAGTATTTTAGTCACGGCGATTGGGATTGGTAAAAAGGAAAAAAGCAAGACGGCTGGGTTTTTGTCTCGAGTGGTTGCCACAAAATCTACAAAGAAAAAAGAATCGCCTGCGAAAGTAGCATCCTCTTCAAACTCTCCTAAAACTGAAGATAAAACAACTCCCACTCCTACAGAAGAAGAGCAAAAAACTCCCGTCAGAAAAATCCAAAAGACTCCTCCCTTTTTGAGAAAAGATATATTTTCTGATTGTATTGCTTGGTTAAAAAAGAATCTTAATATTGCGAATATTTTCAAAAATTTTGATAAGAATTCTTCTCAGAAAAACTTAACGGTCGTTGCTGGATCGGTATTAATACTTTTCTTATTGGGTATTGGTGTAAAATTCTTGCTCCAATACGAGTCGGAAAATACCAAAGAAATTCGAGAAAAATTGTCTATTGCTCGCGAAGCCTTGAAGCAAGCAGATAGATTTTTGTTTGAAGGAGAAAGGCAGTCGGCAGCGGAAGCTTTAAAAAAAGCTGAAGATTCAATTAAAATTGTACTTAATTCTTCTTCGAAAGAATTTCGGTCAGATGCTCGGTTTGTGATGGCTGATGTTCAGGACAAGAAGCTCCAGATAGAGAATGCTCGTACTGTTGATCCGCAACTTCTGGCAGATTTAGGAGTGAAAAATGATAATGTAGAGGCGGTAGGAATGAATGAAATTCGGGGTAATTTATATGTCCATGATCGGAATCAAAGTTTTAAAACGATCCGTAACATTGTAGAAAAAGGAATTCCCGTGGGAAGTAATGAAGTTATTGTGACGTCTACAACGAGACCAGATCAGAATACTATTTTGTACTACACGGATACTCCTCGAGTGATTGAATACCGAGATGGAACGATCAGCCCAATGACGACAGAGGATGACGCATGGAAGAAGGGTATTGATGTACAGACTTATGGTCGGTTTACTTATGTTTTAGATCCGGTAGAAAATCAGATTTGGAAGTATGAACGTCAACGATCAAGTTATTCGAATGCCGCTCCCTACAATCAATCAGCAGATTTATCTCGAGCAGTAAGCATGACTATTGATGGATTTATTTATGTTTTGTCTGATGATGGAACTTTACAAAAACTACTTCGAGGTCAGAATGAACAATATGCTTTTCGAGATTTACCTTCCGTACCTTTTGAAGGAAAAAATTTGAAAATATTGACCTGGAAAGGTCATGATTTCTTGTATTTACTAGATCCTGACAATAGTCGTGTTTTAGTCTTTACCAAAGGAGAAAGATTTGCGACTTATAAAAAACAAGTTATTTATGATATCCCAGGGGTAGTGGATTTTTATGTAAATGATTCAGGTCAAAAGGTAAATGTTTTGACGAAAGACAAGATCTATGAGTTTTCACTCTAGTATTTTGAGCGAGTATATTGGATATTATGACAAAATATAAGATTAAAGTGTGTCAGGGCAAGGCTTGTTCTGGGAATATGAGTCGATACACGTTGGAGCGAGCACAGAACGAAAGCGAATCAAGTCCAGAAGATTTTGTAGTAGAAACGTGTCCGTGTCAGGATAATTGCGACTTTGGTCCAACTGTTGTTATCGAAGATATTAAAGCGAACACGGAAAAAAAATATTCGCATATGACTGCGGTAGAGATGGGGAAATTTTTTCGCACTCATCACAAAGACTCATGAATATTTTTCAGGGAAATCTTCGACTGACTTTAGCACAAGATGTTGCTTGTGATACGAAAAAATTTCGTTTTACAATCGATGGAGCTCTGTCTTTAGATGGGAAAACGGAACTTACTGGTCCCTTGTCTTTTAAGCCCGGACAATTTTTGTCGCTTCAATTTACGGATAAAGCTTGGAGATCCTACTCAATCGCTTCAAGTCCGATTGAAAAGGAGATTGAGTTTGTGGTCCGTTTAATTTCAGGAGGGACAGCTTCCAATATTTGGAATGAAGTGGAAATAGGAGACTGTTTTCCCTTTAAAGGTCCTTTTGGTCATTTTGGTTTGTCAGATAAGAAAGATGTTAAGTTAGTTTTCTGTGCCACGAGCACAGGCATTGCCCCATTTCGTTCCATGATTTTGCATGAAGCTCAAGCAGATATTCCTCGGTCGATGACACTTTTATATGGAGGAAAAGATCTCAAGCATTTGGCATATCTGGATGAGCTAGAAACGTGGAGTAAAAAATTAAACATCAAACTTGGTCTTTCTCGAGAACTTGATTCTCACAAGCTTGGTCCTTACGGATCGCCTTGTCGAATTACTGAATTTTTAAAGGCAGAAGATTATGATGACCAGACAGAATTTTATATTTGTGGAAATGGCAATATGGTGCAATCAGTAGAACAGATTTTGCTTTCGCAGGGAATACATAAAGACCAAATATTTCGAGAACGATTTAATTAATATTTCCCCTTCTTTGGAGCTTTGTTATACTGATTTCAGTTGAATATTTTATGCAGAAGCGTTTTACATTAGTTTTTTTCTTTTTGTTTTCAGTAATGTTTTTTACTGAGGCAGTTTTTGCTCAAACAACTTCTAGACCCTGTGCGGCTGGAGGAGTTGATTTGGATATAAATAATGCTGAATGGACTCAATGCCAAAACCTAAAGAAAGACCTTTCTAAAGAACAATGTAAAAAAAAGCTCATGTATGATGCGGCCCTTTTAAGGTTTAGCAAAGAGAAAAAAAACTGGGAGATTCCTGAAATACAAGATGCCCTTGGTCGAGTTACCAGAGAGGTTGACGCTTTTATAAATACTAAACGGAAAAACAAAGATCCTGATACGCTTACCAGACTTGATATCTGGGCTTATCCGGACGTCCCTCATACGATCTCTTATGGAGATCCAGCTGCTCGTACGAAAGGTCTTAGCAAGCGAGAGGATTTTGTGACGAATGAAATAGATCCTCTCGTCGTCCGTCCCATTCACGCTCCAACAGTTCGTACTAATTTAGAAGGGCTTATTGGAGATGATACATCCTCTGGAACAGATTTATGGGGACAAGCAAACTCTGCTTCTGATGAAATGCTTGAACATCAAGCAAAGCTCAAACTCATTGTAGCCTACACAGCCTTGTTGTCGAACAACAAGGACTATGTTGATTCGACGTTTGGAAAATGCCTTCATGAAAGCCTTGTTGAGATGCAAGATGCCAGTCTCAAGCTTTTGGGACAGACCACCTCAAACTTTGATGTTAATGTAAAGTTGAGTGTAGGAAACGAGCATAAGTTAACTCTTTTAGATGACGGGAAGGACCAGGTAAGTATTTTCGGTCGGGTGATTCGCCTTTTTACTCAGATATTTGGAACATTGGGAGTGCTACTTTTGATTATTGGGGCAGTTATAATGATTACGTCGAGAGGTGATGACAGTCAGCTGACAAAGGGAAAGAACATCGTGATTTATACGATCTTTGGTATTTTAATTGCCTATCTGGGACTTATTATTGTCCAGTTTGTATTATCTTTAATCTTTATTGCTTCGTAAAACAATGAAGAAATTTTTCATACTTCTTTCCTTCTTAGTGGCTTTTCTCTGGTTATTACCGGAGGGAGATGCTCAACGCCCACCACCTCCGCCAAAGGCTATGTTTATAATTAGTAAAACAGATCAAACTGTATGGGAAGAATTTAAGCCACCACATGATACCAGTACGGCTGAAGGAAGAGATAGAAAGAGAGTTTATGATGAATATGTAGCTTATCTTGATAAAGCTTTTGATGATTTTTATACGTTTGATGGAGATCATCCACCGGCTGATTTTGACTTGTGGGCAAGTACGACCAAGTGTATCGACCCTGCTTCCGCCGGTTTTACAGATGTAGGATATTGTGTCGAACTCAAAGAAGCGTGGGGGAAATACAAAACCATTCGGGGAAGAACGGGAATGGAGTTGATCGGAAACCTGGTATCTGTTTTTTATCGATATGCAGCTTCAATCATTGGAATTATTGCTGTTCTGATTATTGTTATTCGAGGGATTCAAATCATGACTGGGGGGGCTCGTTCGGAATCTGTGACTGAGGCAAAAGATGACATTTTTAAGGCCATTGCCAGTATTATTTTACTTTTTTTGATTGGTTTACTTTTGGAGAGTATTAACCCGGGTTTCTTTGGTACGCCTCATGAATGTAGCGATGGAATGGATAATGATGGGGATGGTTTGATCGATATGGATGATCCAGGATGTAAAGGTGGTGGAAGTGAAAAAACTGCGTTTCGGTTTATGTTTCCTCTCTACGCTTCTGTACTAGATGATGGTGAACCTGAGCTTGATGATTCTGTATACGAATCTTTGGCTACGACTCAATGCCAAGATGGTAAAGATAATAACAATGATGGTGAAGTCGATGCTGGTGACTCTGATTGTCTAGATGATAGCGGAAATTATGACAAAACTATTGATAGTGAAGGAGAAGATATGTCTCCCCCCGAACCTGAACCTCAATCATGTGCACTTCCAAAAGAAATTCCAGATCCAGACCCTGAAGAAGGTGCTCGAACTGAAAAAACCGTATGTGATGGTACAAAATGTGTTAAAGAAGTCTGTAAAAAGAATGGCAGCTGTGCGACTGAAGAAGGAGAAGATCCCCTTGAAAATGGGGGCATTGCCGGTCCTGATCCATTTGGAGGAGACGACTCCGATAACGACATCCCCGATCCCGATAAATCTTTAGATGGTATTGCCGGTCCAGACCCTTTTGGTGGAGATGATAGTGATAATGGTTCTGAAAGTAGCGGCGGAGAAGAGATTGAGATCGAATGCGATGGCGAAGGGAAATGTACCAAGACAGAATGTGGTGATGAACATGACGACACTTCCCCACCCTCTTCAGGATCTAAATTATCAAATGAAGAAATTCAAGATATAGTTAGGTTTCATAATGATGCTCGAAGAGATGTAGGCGTTGGGAGCTTAGTTTGGGATGCGAATATTGCGACTTATGCTCAAGAGTGGGCTGATTTTCTTAAGGATAACAAAAACTGTGAGATATTTGATCGAGCTAATAATAGTGATCATCATCGGAGTACCTTGGGAAGAAAAGAAAAAAATTGGGGAGAAAATTTGGCTTGGGGAATTGGCAGTCCATCAATGTCATTTTCAAGTATTGTGGATGCTCATGGAGCTACTGATGGATGGGTATCTGAAAAAGAATGCTATGACTATGCCTCCAATAGATATGTCTGGAATAACTCGTGTAAATCTGCTAACGAAAGGATTTTAAGGAGACCTCTTTCCCCAGGAGAAAGAGGTCCATTGAATACAGTCGGACATTACACTCAAGTGGTTTGGAAAGATACAAAAAAAGTTGGTTGCGGAAAACAAACGTGTGGCGAGTATTATGATGAGAGGATAGGTGGAAATGCAAAAGGTATTGTTTGGGTCTGTAATTATGATCCTCATGGGAATATAACCATTAATGGGGTCAAACAAAAGCCTTATTAAAATCATGCCTTTTTTATGACGAATATAATCACTTGGAACCCTTGTATAGATTGATTTTTCGTGGTATAATGAGAGGATGGGGCAAGATAAAACAAAACAAGATATTTTAGAGATTCTCAGAGGACTTTTTATCATTACTGATGAAGTTCGGGAAAAAATTGTGGATGGAATAGATACTTTTTCTGACGAAAAACTGGAAATAATAGGACGTCTTTTGCAAAAGGCGTATCACAAACAACATCAACTTTTGACCGCTTATATCGAAAAGCATCCTGATTTCTTGAGTGAGTTTACTCACTTTCTTCAAACGCAAATCAAAGGTCAGACAGAAGAGCAAGAAGTTCAAAGCAAAAAAGAAGATGAAGCGACGCTTCAGGAACTAGAAAGCTCAATTAATGCCTTACTATAAATATGAAGAATCTTTGGCATGTGTCCGGGCTTTTCTTCTCACAAGGTGGCTGTGTTTTGTTTCAAAACGCAGAAACGGCTTCTGATGTTCCTGATGTTGTTCCGGAAGTTGAAACTCCAAATTGTAGTCAGCAAGCAGAACAAGTCTTTCGTATGACTATAACCTCATCAGAAAGCACATGTCCACTTGCAAGGCAGTGTGCAGAACGAAACGTACAAACATGCAATACCCCTTTTGCTCAAAACATTAACTCCGTCTTAAATGGCATTTTAGGTCGAGAGGAGTTACCCGAAGATGTTAAATCTCTTTTAAATTCTGATACAGATACTCCCCTCGATGCTATTGCTCCGGAAGAACTTAAGGTTGAAGATCAAATAAAAATCCAATCCTTTGCATCTGAATCAGATAATGTGCACGAAAGTCAGGAACAGTTAGAAGTTCCTTCTCGAGAGGCTTTTCTCAAAAACATAAATGATTATCGTTCAGGAATGGCTCAAGGACCATTAGAACTCAATCAAGATCTTTCTGATTTAGCGCAGCAACAAAGTGACTCTCTCGCTGCAGAAGGAAAATGGCACACAAAAGATCGTTCTGAGAGAAGGACTCAAGCTATGGCTGCTCTGGACGGGACTAATGCTATAGAAAGTACTTCTTGGGGGCAAACTGTTGATGAAGCTTTTCAAATTCTCACAAGTCATACTGGTCATACTACTGCTATGATACAATCTCTGACTCATGTTGGAGTTGCTTTTACAAAAGGAAAAGCTCCGGATGGAAGTGGTCGTGAGGGGTATTATTTTACGATTATTTACGTGGATGCTCCGAGCAAAACAGATGATCCTTCTGCTCCAGCTAAAACTGTAGATGCTGATACTCCCGAACAAGCTCGTTCTGAATCAATTACTCCTATTTCAGGAGAACCGCTGAAAAATGATCAACAAGTAATAGAAGACGAGTCTGTAGCTAATAACGGTGAAGAGTCAGATTCGAATACGACACTGGAAGAAGAACTTCCAATAAATGAGTCTTCTGAACTTGAAGATGATTCATCTCCAGAGAATCAAGTTGATGAATCAACTAGTGAAATGGGACACAATGAAACAGATAGTGAGGATACTTCAGTTGATACTCAAGAAAATGACACGGAAAATACAGATCAATAAGTTTCAGGAGAATCTTCTGAACAAAAATCCTCTGAGGACGAATATATCTATGCTCAAAAATCAGTTTTTGAAAGAAAAAATCTAGCACAAACTTCTACAGACCCTGAGGTTTTACTGACCTTAATACATGACCCTGATGAAGATGTGAGGTATTTAGTCCTTTACAATGAACATCTTCCCCCACAAAGCGAAACTGTTCTGAATGAACTTGTTTCCAATTCACAACTTTTCGCTGATCAAGCTTATGTTCTTAAAAACGATGGAACTCGGATATTAACATCAGGTAAATTTCACAAAGATTTAGGAAAACTCAATCAATATATTAATACGTTCGATATTCAAGCATTAGGAGCTATTGCCGTCAAAAACCATACTATTCTTCGAGAAATCCCTACTCATAGAAAGAAAGAACTTGCCAAAAAATGCACTCTTCCTGAGCTATGGATGCTCATTGCGAATCTTCCAAATGAGGATGATGGGTCTTGGGATTGGGAGAGCATGGCATCTAAGAGAAACCATGACGAATGGAACCCTGGAGATTCTCTCCATGGTCACTTGTTAAAAAATAAGCATATTCCTGATAATGTAAAAAATTCATTCATAGATACTTTTATAGAGAACAATACAAATGAGTTTGGCATGCTCTCTCAGCTAGCTAAGAAGTCAGATCTTTCCTCTTCTCAATATGATGCTTTATTTTCGAGAAACATTTCCGCTGTAAATACACTCTTAGCTACACGAAGTGATATCTCTGTGGAGAAGATTGACATCTTGCTTGCACAGATTAATTTGGATACTTTACATGTTTCAATACTGGATGAAGAACAAGCAAAACTTCTTCTTTCTATTGCAGATAATCCCAACACAAAGCCTAAGGACCTTCAAAAAATTGGGGATATATTCTTTGATTATGTTGTTAAAAACCACCTCAAGGGAGGCAAAAAAGTTATTGATCCCTATGAAAATAGCGAATCCAACCTTAAAAATTTTCACGAGTATGAAAATGTATTTATGAATACGACCAAGGGAAAAATACTCCAAGCAGTTTGCCGGAATACAAGCACGCCTGTTCCTTTTCTGTTAGACACGGCAAAGCATGCACATGGTACGTGGATAAGAATGGCTTTATGTGAGAATGAAAGCACCCCATTTGAAGCTTTGACTTATCTCTGGAATTATGACTTGGGCATTTCTGGTGTGGATGCTGCAAATGCTCTCAATCATAAAAACATGACGCCTAAATTTCTTCTCGGAATAGCCAAATCTTTCTTCCAAGGAACTGGAGCTGATAAAGAAAAAGACTTCTTAAAACATCCTTATATGTTTACACGGGTTGCAGATGACCAAAGAAATTTTCTCCCTGGAGAACTTCTTAACTCTCCCCACGCAGATGGTAATTTCTTACATTATATGGCCGGTAAGATGTATCTCTATGGAAAACATTATGCTCATCGAGATCAGTCAAAACTACTCGTCACACATAAAAATTTACGAACAGATACGATGAAACTTATTGTAGATAAGTTTTTTGCACACAGTCTTAAAGATCCGGCTTTAGAACTCATAACTTATCTCGTAAGTCGTGATGATTTTCCGAAGGATGATGCTGATATAAATGCCAAACTTGAAAAGTTATTTCATGATGAAGAAATAAGCCAAGGTCATGAAAGACAACGTGTTAATAAATTATCCGGAAAAGAAAAAGAAAATGGAGAATACTTTATTAATAAAAGAGCTGACTTCTTGGCGGTGGCCAGAAAACACATGCAAGGAAATACTTCTACTCAACTTTCTTCAGAACAAAACACAGCAGAAACGGATACGGTTCCTGCGGATGAATTGACAAAGTAGTAAAATTAGATACATTGGGAAAGTATTTTCTATTTGTTCGGGATAAAGCGTAAATTTGTATTTACCTCCGACGAATGATTATTATCAGAATATCATGATTGCAATCGCAAAAATTGGCGGCCATCAGGCCCTTGTAAGTGTTGGTGAGACTATTGAAGTTGATAAGCTTGATGTCGAAGTTGGAAAAAAGGTACAATTTGAAACCTTGCTCGTATCAGAAGAAGATGGAAGTCAGTTTCAGATTGGAACTCCTTTTATTGAAGGACTGAAGATTGAGGCAAAAGTACTAGAACATGGGCGAGGGAAAAAAATTCGAGTATTCAAAATGAAGCCTAGAAAACGGTACCGACGTACTTTGGGACATCGGCAAGACTATAGTGTAATTGAGATTGTCCAGATTGGAAATGAGAAAGCATTGAAGCCTGCTACGAAAAAAGCTGAACCAAAAGCTTCTGAAAAAAAAGCACCTGCTAATACTTCTTCGAAAAAAGCGATCGTAAAGAAACCTGCTACGAAAAAACCAGCCTCCGTGAAAAAGACCTCCAAAAAGTCTTAATTTTTTTCTTTCCATGTCTGACGATAATATCCAGAAAGACCAGTTTTCATCTCATTCGGGAGGAGATGATGGGGCTTCGTCTTCTGATGATTTAAGAGGTTCTCAGGATTCGTCTATCGCAGGAAAAGCTTCATCTTCTGGAGATACTGGTCGTCTTCCCAAGAGGGATAAACATTTATTTGTCATTCCCCCTCATCCCAACACACAGTTTGATGAAGCGGATTTTTTAGATTTGTTAGAAGGCTCCATATCGTTGACAATGGAGGAAAAAAACAGGGTTATTGACGCTATTCCTCGGTTGAGTATTGATCAAATTAATGAGCTTTTTTCTATTTTTCGTGAAGAACGAAAAAAGTTTTCAGAGCTAGAGCAAGAGTTTTCAGAAGATGTAGCAAAACTGAAAGCAGAACGAGAAAAAGAACGAAATATCGCGGTCATCAAGCAAGAAGAAACTGAAGAAGAAAGTGGAAGTGTTGAAGAAGCGGAAGAGTTGAAGCGAAAATTAATGGGAGGCGGGTAGAGAAAATAGACGGGTAGCTAGGGTATTTTTTCTTGTTTTGATGTTATCCTAACTCAATACTAAAACCACAAAAAGACCATGTGTATACATACATCATAGCCTTTTTGCTGAGGAAGGTTTGGAGCCTTCTTCTATCCATCTAATTTACTAGATGGAAGGATAGTCGTCACTACCCTCTACGCTCATCAAAACTTCGTTTAATAAACGGGGGCGCTCCTGTGATATTGATTTCTAAAAAATTGCAAACCAAAAACCTCAAAAAAAATATTCCCAAGAAAACTTCCTGTCATTCTGAATTTATTTCAGAATCTTTGTACTGCTATAGGACACTCTCAAGATCCTGAAACAAGTTCAGGATGACAAAGAAAATATTGAACTTAGGATATCTAGAGACTTATTTGTCACCATATTTTTCATAGTATGCTATCTCCTCTACGGACTTCCTTGGGAGTCTTTGATCTTTTTTGTTTGGATCAGCTTTGCCAAGAGCTATCATCATGAGTGGAATTTTTTTGGAAGGAATATGAAGGAGTTTTTTAAGTTCTAACTGTCGAAATCCCATCATTGGACAAGTATTCCAGCCTAAAGATTCAGTAGCATAAAGGAATGTCATGCAAGCCAAGGCTCCATTACGGATTACCATTTCTCTGTTTTTCTGAAGACTGCGAATTTTGGTAAGAGAGCTTTTGAGACCATCTAATTTTTCTGTGTTTAATGATCGGAATTTTTTCCATTCTGCACAAATTCTTTCCCATTCTTCTTCCCCGAAAGCAGTATTCCCTAATGCAACTACTATATTTCCAGCTTGAGTGACATGAGATTGATCGTAAGCAATGTGTTGTATTTTTTCTAGCGTCTTATCTTCTCGAATCAGTATAAATTCCCATGGTTGAGCATTGTAACCAGATGGTGTGAGTCGAACGAGTTCTATAATGCTTTGAAACTCTATATCTGATATTTTTTTTCCAGGAAGAAAGTGGTGGATAGAACGACGATGCTCGACTAATTTTTTAAATTCCATTTCTAGGAAGCTATTTGATGAATCAGGTGATTCAATATTTCTCAAGAGAGTGGTCTCCGTTTTCTAAATTCTTGTATTATGTCTCTTCTTTTTTGAAGTGGAGCTGTTCTTAATTGTTTTCTTTCTAACTCAGATAGAGCCTGCAATTCACGTAAAGCTTTATCTTTCCAAGTGCCAAATGTATCTCGAAGGTATTGGAAATCATCTTCTGAAAATTGATCAATGTTTTCAATATCTACTCCAACTTTTTCCCATTCTTCTAAGTCTATTGATTCATCGGGAATAGCTCCTGTACTCCAAACCTTGATAGATTCACGATCAAAGAATCCAAGGCTCTCTGGAATACGAACTCCTTCAGGAAGATACCATCTTTCCGTTAAGAAATTTTCCAATACTGGCTTCGGTGGCACTGGATCTTCTACTTGGATCGTTGGATCGTAGGTGCTCCGGTCATCAAAGTCTCTCCAGCAGTTGAAGTCATTATTATCAATATATCCGTCACCACCATTATCAATACCGTCTATACATTCGGTCTTTGCTCCTGATTCACTATTGATCGTTGGATCATATGCCATTCTATCATCAAACTCTCTAAAACAATCCATATCGTCTGTATCAATGAATCCGTCACCATCATTATCAATGCCATCATTACATTTGGTTGCTACTATTTCTTGTCCTGAGTAAGAGAGAGAAAGCACGGTTTTTACTATTACATAAGCCATGATAATAAGAACTAGTCCTGCGATAGACCAAATAAGTCCTTTTTTGGCCTTTTCTATGGCTTCTGTATTTCCCGCCGATCCAGCCATACCAAAAGCATTTATAATGATAAATATAACAGCAATGGATCCGGCAATACCAGCAATACCATTTGCAAATCTTTGAAGAAATACAGTTACATCAGAGGCATTGCCTTGAAGACTTTGCTCATCTATCCCTGGTAGATGCTGTGGTAATTCAACTTGGATATAGAATTTTTTTTGTTGTACGTCTCGCATAGCTTTTCCAAGATCGTAAGGTGTCACATCTTTTGCTAAAACCATTCCTCCAAAGAGGAATATAAAACTTAGAAAACCTATACAGAACTTTTTCATGCCAAAAGAAAATATACTGCTTTAAGTATAGAGTAACTAAAAAGGACAAATATAATGCCAATAAACGCGTAAAGGAAAAAATCTTTGGCCTTGGAAAGCTCTTCTTCATCATCTCCAGCATAGAGGAACCTAATTCCAGCATATATCATCATTCCCATAAAAAGTGGCGCGATTATTTTAATTAAAATATCAATAATTCGCGGAATGTATTGAAGTAAAAAAAATCCGTCATCATTTCTCCCAATCACTCCATCTACTGGTATATTAAAGTCATGCCATTCAAGAAAGAAATCATCGATTTCTTGGTTGATTCGCTCGACATTTGTTTGTTCAGGAAGCATATCTACCCTGGCATCTTCTAAATCTTCTTTGGCAAAATTTACTTTTCTTAATTGGTCTGTCATTCTGGCTAATGCTTGCTTGTGATCTTCTGTCTCATCTACACAAGGACCGCTACCACCATGACAAGCATCGAGCTCTACTCTAGTAAATCGTACTTCTTCATAATATTGTTGAAGTTTTTCATTTTTTTCATCTACATCTTTTTTGAGACTATCAAAAACTTTCTGCTTCGGCTCTAGTGTTTTTTGAGCAGCTTCTAATCTCTTTTTTAATCCTTCCAATTCTTGGCTATCTGGTCCATTGAGATTTGCTTCTATTTTTTTTCGCATATTTTCCAAGGCTGTGGCTCCTCGCCAAGTTGGAAAAAGTGCATTTTCCACAGTACTAAATTTTATTTCATCTGGGGTTCCTGCACTATCCAGATCTCCTAACTGCACCTGAGCATAGATGAGGTTTCCGCTCATCACAGAAATCATTAAGACGGTTATCCAAATTATGTATTTCATTCTATAAGTTCAAAATCAATGCCAATCACAAAATTCACAATAGCAAAGGATATAATGCCAATCACTACTCCTACAAGGGCCCATATAATCATAGTCTTTGCTTTTTGTTTCGTATCAGATTCTCCAGAACTTATCATCATCATTACTCCTCCTACAATCAACACTCCGACAGATAAAGCTAGTAATGCTACTATTAACCAGTTCGCAAGTCCTGGAGCTAGACGTTGTGTGATGTAGCGAGTTCCGACAATAGGATCATTTACAAACTGTTCGTTTGATGATCCAGGTAAAATATTACCATTGAGAATTGGTGGAGCTTCGTATCGAGTTACTTTTGGCGGAGGTTGTGCTTGTGCCAAGGGCAAGACAAACATTGTGAGTACTAATAAGCAATAGTGCCATCTCTTCATATCTTTATGATTCTGTTTTTTCTTCGAAAAATCAAGCTTTAGTTGGTTCCTATGACCATCTGATAATCAATGAGATTTCCTTCTGGAATGTATTCTTCGGGAATATCTTCGATTGTCTCGATATTAAACATATGTTGGAGAATCTTAAGCGTTCTTGGTTTTTCTTCGGTGGTAAAATTTTTGAGAAACGTTCGAAATACTGGAGTATCTGAATCATAGTTTGCAACTTCAATGACATGTAGTCCGAGTCTTCTAAGTCGATGAGCGGTTTGTGTAGCTTTTCCATCCATTTTCGAACCATTGAGTATTGAAAGTTGGGCATTTTCCAGAAAGACCTCTGGGTGAATCAAAACTAAGTCCATAAACAGTTGTGTATCTTTTAGATTTTCAGGCAAGAGGACAAATTGACCACCATAAAATTCCTTCGCTGGGGTATAAAGGAATCCTCCTTTTTTAGTTGGATCATTATTGAGGACTGCGACTAAAGCATTACTATAATCAATCGTCATAGCCATTTTAGCGAGAGCAATTAATTCGGTTATGCCTAGATCTGTAGTTAAATTTGATTTGTAAATATCATAAAATTGTCTGAGCTTGTCAAAATCTGTAAGCAAAGATAATTCTTCAGCGCGTTTTCGGATAGCGAGAAGGAGGTCTTGTTGTCTTCGTGCTCTATCATAATCAGAAGATGTCTTTCGACTTCGAGCGTATTTAAGCGCGGTAGATCCATCGAATTTTTGAAGCCCTTTTCGAACAACAAAGGTTTGATATCCATAATTTTCATCTGGATAAAAAGGATCTGCTATATCTTCAGGAACAAAAATATCGATACCATTCATAGCATCTACGAGTTCTTCAAATATTTTAAAATTCACAACAGCTCCGTAATGAATATCAACCCCTGTAAAATTAGATATGGCATCTTTCATGATGCTTAAACCTCGTTTGTCATCTTTGTACTTAAACTTGGCAGCAGCATAGATTTCATTCACTTTTCGATCTCCAACTTTAGAGGAGACAAAGAGATCGCGAGGTAAACTTAGGAATGATACAGTTGGTTCAGCTGGATTAAAGGAGGCAATCATAATAGAGTCGGACAAATTACCGCCCTCAGAGCCTTCTCCTGCGACTCCCAAAAATAGTATATTGGTATGTCCGTGTTTATCTTTTTTTAGAGGTCCAAATGAAAAAATGCTTCTTGTTGCTTTGGTTAAAAACAAATCTGATTTCACGAGAGCACTTCCTCCCCATAACAAGAGAACAAACGCTAGTAAAATAGCCAGAGTTAGTGATTTTTTAGGACCAAGGTTTCGAACTATTTTTCGCCACCATTTATTTTTTACTCTTGTGGAGCGTGTTTGTATCTTCTTAACTTTGAATTTCATCGGTAAGTAGCATAGAAAAAATCTTTTTTTTGGTCAAAAAAATTGTTCACAAACTAATGCTTTTTTAGAGACTTTGTTTGTTTTTTGTTTTGTGGTGCACGTTTTATTTCCATATGCAGAATATGAAAACAAGCTAACAAAATTAGTAAAACAGTTACATAAGGCAGGAGTAAAGCAAGAACAATGGCCACTATAAAATTTAACTGCATATATTCTGTACCGTGCTTATCTGTGAAAATAATCTTTCGACTCTGGGCTTCATGGAACATGTTTTGTTTTGTTTTCTTCATTATGTTTTAGCTACACTCTCCCTCTTTAATATCAATTGCACCAACTTTTTTAGCTTCACATTTATTCGAAAAAGTTTGTTCTACTGGATCACAGGGTGTTGTGACACACTGAACTTCTACTTTTGCACACACAGGAGCGTATTCGAGGCTACAAATGCCATCGATTTTGGGTTCTAATTCGTTTCCAGTCATTTCTATACATCCACATCCGTACTTATCAGAAAAATGTTTTCTCCCACCTGAACAGTTAATAAAAGCTGTTTTACATTTTTCTGGATCTTCTACAATATAGCGTTTATTGGGATCTCGTTCTTCTTTCCCTTCATGAGTAATGTGCGAACAGGCAGATAAAAAGAGAACGAAAAATAAAAGAAGGCTAGTTTTTTTCATGCTACAGATATTAATTTCTTTGATAAGGTACCGAAATATTTTTGTTCTTTCAAGGGGGAAATAAAAATATTTGCAGAGAATGTGTCTGTTTGTATGATATCGACAGTTTTTATGGTTTATGAAAAAAAATTCTCCAACACCCCTTCATAATCGTCTGAGCAAGGAAGAGCTGAGGCAAAAATTAGAAGCCGAATCTTTTAAGCGGAGGACTGTGTCTTTTTATCGTTATGTTAAAATTGAAAATCCGCACGGATTTCGGAATGAGCTTTATCAAGCCTGGAGGGACTTGGGAATTTTAGGACGAACATATCTCGCTCATGAAGGTATCAATGCGCAAATCAATGTACCAGAACCTCGTTGGGATGATTTTGTGGAATATCTCGAATCAATGGAGGAACTAAAAAGCATGCCACTAAAAATTGCTGTTGAAGAGCCAAGTGAATCTTTTTTGAAGCTTATCATCAAAGTAAAACGAAAAATCGTAGCGGATGGTCTCGATGATAATGCATTTGATGTGACGAATGTTGGGAAGCACTTAGATCCGGAAGAATTTCATAAAGCTTTGGATGATCCTAATATTGTAGTGGTGGATATGCGAAACCACTATGAGAGTGAGATTGGTCATTTTGAGGGTGCTATTTGTCCGGATAGTGATACTTTTCGAGAAGAGTTGCCGATGACACTAGACCTTCTCAAAGACAAAAAAGACAAAAAGGTTTTACTCTATTGTACAGGTGGAATTCGATGTGAAAAAGCGAGTGCGTATCTCCGTCATCACGGATTTGAAGATGTGAACCAGTTACACGGTGGGATTATTCACTATACTCATGAAATACACAGAAAAGGGTTGTCTTCAAAATTCAAGGGAAAGAACTTTGTGTTTGACGAAAGAGTCGGTGAGCGAATTACTGATGATATATTGAGTGAATGTCATCAATGTGGTGAACCATGTGATACACATACAAATTGCCTCAATGATGCCTGTCATTTGCTTTTCATTCAGTGTGAGAAGTGTCGAGAGAAATTTTCTGGATGTTGTACGCACAAATGCCAAGAGATAGCTAAGCTACCAAAAGAAGAGCAGAAAAAGTTGCGTCAGGGACAATCAAGTGGTCAAAGTGTGTACAAAAGTCGCCTGCGTCCCAACTTGCGTAAAACATACTCCTTCTTATAATCTTTCAAGAATGTACGGGGCCTTAGCTCAGATGGCTAGAGCGCATCCATGGCATGGATGAGGTCATGGGTTCGAGTCCCATAGGCTCCACCATCTCGCTTCCAAGTCCCAAAGGAAAAGTATTTTAATAGTAAAAAGTATCCGTATTTAATGAAACATTCGGGTTTTTTTGAATTATTCGTATAACTTATTGTAATAAAAAAATGGACGTATCTCTTTGCGATCAGAGAGATACGTCCAGGGGCACTCCTCTGCTCATCTAGGTCGCCACCCATATGCAAGGAGGTAAAGAGCTGATTCGGTTGATAGATATATCTCGAACATAACTGATCGCATAGTTCAGATATCTATAAACAAATCGAGCGTCTTTTTTTTAAATTTTTGTTTTGTCTTTGTCAAGAGAACTGTAAATATTTTGTATCTGTCAGGATTTTTTTCCTTTTTTTCCTAAGTATAATTCCCCTACCTTTGGATCAGTAAGGAGCTTTTTTCCGGTACCGTCCAAAGCATTTCGTCCTAACTCAAGAACATAACCTCGATCAGAAATCGATAAAGCTTTACTGGCATTTTGTTCGACCATGAGGATAGAAGCTCCTTCATCGCGGATGTGTTGAATCTTGGCAAAGACTTCGTCGATGATTTTAGGAGCCAGTCCGATGGATGGTTCATCAAGGAGTAAAACTTCAGGGGACAGCATGAGTGCCATGCCGATCGCTACCATCTGTCTCTCACCTCCTGACAAGATACCACTGTGGCGATCACGGAAGCTTTTGAGCTTGGGAAAAAACTGGAAGACGTCCTTTTTCTTGTCTTTGATTTCTTGTTTGGAACGGAGAGTGTATGCGCCCATTTCTAAATTTTCTTCGACGGTGAGGTCAGGAAAGATGTTTCGTCCCTGGCTGACCATGGCAATGCCTGAACGGATTATTTCGTGAGTAGAGAGAGATGTGATATCTCGTGAACCGTGAATAATTTCTCCTTTTCTGATGTCTGTAAGTCCAAAGATAGACCTTAAAACCGTCGACTTCCCAGCTCCATTGGGTCCGATGATGGTGACGATTTCTCTTTCTCTGAGTTCGAAACAGGTATTATGCAAGATATCAGGTCCTGAGGAGTAACCGGCGGTGAGGTTTTGAATTGAAAGAGTCATGAGGAATTAATAATTACTTTTTTGTCATTCTGAACTCGTTTCAGAATCTTTGGATCCTAAAATAAATTCAGGATGACACGAAGGAAGATTATCCTCCTAAATACGCTTCGAGAACTCGTGGATCTGACTGTACTTTCTCTGGTTTATCTTGCATGAGGAAGCGTCCATTTTCCATGACGACCACTTCGTCTGATATACCCATGAGAAAAGGCATATTGTGTTCAATCACTAAAATTGTTTTTCCTTGCTTCTTGAGTTCGAAAATTAAATCTTCGACAGTTCGAAGGAGCGTGGGGTTAATACCGGAAGCTGGTTCATCAAGAAGAATAAGTTCGGCGTCGGTGAGAATAGTACGAGCTATTTCGATGAGCTTTGACTGTCCGTAACTGAGGTCTGATGCTAGATGATTTTTATATTTTCTGAGATTTACTTTATCGAGCATTTCATCTATTTGGGTGTCTTGATGAGCTTCATTCGTGTGGGTAAAGCTTTTCCACCAAGAATCGTACTCACGAGAACAAGCGAGAAGTAGGTTTTCCCTGACAGTAAGATTCGGCCACAGCCTAATTTGCTGAAAAGTTCTAGCCATACCTCTTTGGACGACTTTATAGGCGGGTAGTTTTTTCAGATTTTCTCCGGCGTAGACGACTTTTCCTGAATCTTTGGGGAGAAAGTGAGTGATGAGGTTAAAGGCTGTCGTCTTCCCAGCTCCATTGGGTCCGATGAGTCCAGTGATGGTATTTTTTTTGACGGTAAAGTGAAGATTCTCCACGGCGTGGAGTCCGTCAAAGGCTTTGGATAAGGAGTGTATTTCGAGGAAATTCATGGACAACTAGGTAGCTTTTTTAGCAAAGAGGGTAAAGAGTCCTTTGGGACGATAAAACATCGTAGTGATAAGCAGTGCTGCAAAAAGGATATTGCGTGAGGCACCGATAATGCTGTCGGGAAATCCGAAAAATCGTGGAATCTCCCCAATAATGACAACGAGAATAGTGCCTAAAATTGCTCCCCAGAAGTTCCCTCTCCCTCCTACAATGATCATCAAAATTAGGAAAATGATTTCTGGTAAGGCAAAGATAGTTGGGTCGAGGAATAAACGATAATGGGTATACATAGCTCCAGCGATGCCCGCAAAAGCCGAGCTGAGGACAAGTGACCAGGTTTTGGAAAGAAAGGTATTTTTTCCGACGGCCCGGGCGGCGATCTCATCATCCTGGATAGCTCTTTGGAGTCTGCCAAAGGGTGAATGAAAGATTTTATAGAGTGTCCACTGACAGAGTCCGGCAATAACTAAAAATAACAAAAGAATCTGCCAGCTTTCTGTAATTTGAAGGTCAAAAAGAATTGGTCCATCAATACCTCGAATGCCCAAAGGTCCATTGGTCAGGTCCATCCAGTTGGTTGCGACCACAATCGCAATCATGGCCGCTCCCAGTGTCGCAATCGCCAGATAATGCCCACTCAGACGTAATGTCAGTAAACCAAATATGGCGGCGACGATACCGCAAACTACAGCGGCGATAATGAGATTGGGGAGAATTTGAAGTCCGTAATCAGTATTCAGAATCGCCGCCGTATAAGCTCCAATCCCGTAAAAGATAATATGTCCGAGGTTGAAGAGTCCCGTCAGTCCAAAGGACAGATTATAGCTCTGGGTCAGTAACGTCCAGATAGTCGTAAGAATGAGGAGGGAAAGGAGGTATTCAAGCATAGTGGAATTATTCTTCTAAGCGTTCAAAGTCTTCTCCGTTGAATCGGAAGAGTGAATGTGTGATATTGACATCACCATTTTGGTCAAAAGCAAGTGTCCCAAAAACACCTTCATAGTCTTGAAGAGCGTAAAGAGTATCTCGGATAGCTTCTGTGTTTTCACTATCTGTGTTCTCTAAGACACGCTTAAGGATCCCTACTCCATCAAGGGTACTCGCCGTGTAATTAATATATTCAGGTTTATTCCCAAACTTGGCTTCATATCTCTCAACAAATTGAGTCAATTCCGAGTTATCTGGAGCTACAAAATTAGCTGCTACAAGTCCTCGCTCTTTTAAAAAGTCAGCATACTTTGTTCGTGCATCGATGTTTCCTGTTGAAATCTCATTACTGATGATAGGCTTATCCCAACCTTGTTCTTGTAGTTGTTTAAGCATGATTTCAAATTTTGGTGGTGTTTGAGGATTGAGAAATAGTGCATCAGGATCGGAAGCTTTTATTTTTGTGATACGAGTTTTGAAGTCTGATTCAGTAGAAAGGTATGTTTCTTCTATAATTTCTCCATCAAAATTATCTTTGAAAGCACCAGCAACTCCCACCGCATAATCGGTTTGTTCAGAGAGAAGAGCCACTGTATTGAAGCCGCTCTTATTTGCATAGTTCCCTAATACTTTTCCTTGCGAGGAGTCAGAAGGAGCTGTTCGAAACACAAAGTCTCCCGCATTGGTGACTTCTGGACTTGTAGATACTGATGAAAAAAGAATCACATTTGCTTTTTCTGTGATAGGAGCAGCTCCTAGCGTTTCTCCTGAACATGTACCACCAAAAATAATATTCACTTTATCAATATTAACGAGCTTTTGCGCCGCGAGAGAAGCATCTTTGGGAGTGCATTTTCCATCTTCCCAGATAATTTCGAGTTTTTTTCCATTGATGCCACCAGATTCATTTATTTCCTCAACACGAAGGTTTGCAACGTTTTGTGTCATAACTCCGTACACAGCACCATCTCCCGTAAGGGGAACAATACCTCCGATAGTGATGGTATCTTCAGCGTTATTTCCTGAAGGGTTAGCGACATTTTGACAGCCGGTAAGAATAAGGGTACAGAGTCCCAAGCCGTAGGCGATGAATTTTTTCGTCATGATGAAAAAAAGGATAAAAAATAAAGTTTACTGACGTAATGAGACAAATCGTTTTCCAAAGAGTCCTTCCGGACGAATCAGTAACATAAGAATAAGGATCACAAAAGGGATCCCTGCGGTAAATCCGCTTGCCACAATCCCGAGTCCCACGAGTAAGCTTTCCGCAAGTCCAATGAGAAACGAGCCAAAGATTGCTCCACGCACTGACCCAATAGCACCGAGAATCACGGCAGAAAATGCTTTGACGGAAATTTGTACTCCCATGAGTGGTTCAAGGTTTTGTTCGAATCCAAGGAAAATGCCAGCAATAGCGGTAAGAAGTGAACCAATACCAAACACCCACATCATAGATTTGTCAGTACTCAGCCCAAAAGTCTTTCCAATACTACGATTGGAAGAAATAGCTCTGATGGCTTTTCCGCGTTTGGTTTTTTTGAGGAATAGATGGAGTCCGATCATGAGGACTACTGCAAAAACAAACGCCAAAATCTGGCTGGGAGTGGCGAGTAAAGCTCCATCAAGAAAAGAGTAACTTTCATAACTGTGGTCACTGATAGTAAGAATATTGGGACCAAAAATAATGAGAATCAAAGCTTGAATACCAATAGAAAGCCCGATGGCAATCACTAGCGGTATCAAAGGGTCATGTTCTCTGACGGGTTTAAAGAATAATTTTTCGAGTAAGATTCCGATGACAATCGTGATAAATATCGAAGCAAGGGCAGCAGGGACAATGGGCCAGGCGGAGAGTTTATGAAAGACCATAAAGGTGTAGGCACCGATGGCAACCATCTCCCCATGAGCGAATTGAATAAAATGAGCAATTCCGTAAATGAGCGTCAGACCTAAGGCGACGAGGGCAATTAAGGAGCCCGTCACCAGACCATTCCAAATGAGCTGGATAAGAATATCTGACATAGAAAATGTGTGATCTGATAATTCTTGTTCATGGTACAAGGATTTTTAGATTTTTGTCAAAGATTACTTTGTGTTAGAGGAATCAATCTCAAGGCAGGTTTATTATCGTAGCTCTCCTTCTTCCATGACTTTGAGTTCTTCTTCAGCTAAGTGGTGATGTTCTTGTTCGGTGATAATTTTCTGATCAAGTGGTGTTAGTTTTATGCAAGCCATTCGTTGCATAATGAGCATAATGATCGCGGAAAATGCAAAAAGTCCTATAAAAAAATTGGTTGATTGTTCTGGAACAATGAGTGTCACCATGAGGAGTATAAAAGTACTAAAGGTGTAATAATTTTCGGAAATAAATTGTTTGATGTTCGCCATTTTTATCTGATTTTTATGAGCAATAATAACACGATATGCAGCTCTGTCATATGGGATTCTGTAAATAGGATCAAGGATTTTATTGGCGGCATCAATAATTCCAATGATAAAAGGATTGAGTGATATCGCACGAAAGAAGAAAAGCGTTGCCGCTCCACGAATTCCGTTTTTCATAAGTAATTTGGCATCTTTTCCGTTGATTTTCTGTCCGATGAAGTACGCCATTCCCATAGAAAGAGTCGCTGAAATTGTCACTAAAGTTCCCATACCAGCCGTGCTCTGAATCGCAAAGAAAAGAAACAAGGGCCACATAATCCACATAATCACATCTGTAAAAATATTTCCGAATTCTGCTACGAGATAATTTCTATCTGCCTCATCTTTTACAAAATCGAGAATATCATGCGCTTCATATTTAGGAGGAAAGTGTTCATCTGGGGTTAAAAACAGAGGAATCCCCGAAGCCAAAACCAGACCAATAGCAATCCAAAAAAGCATGTCAAAACCATATATGTAAGACACCCACCCTCCGATCAGTGGAGCTAGGATACTAGCAGTCACCATCAAAATTTTGAGCATTGCTAGCATTTTGGCGGTGTTTTTTTTGAGTACGTGTTTCGCCATAAACACATCGGTTGCTACTTGTCCCGAACCTTTCAAGCCCGCCCTCAGAAAAAGAATGGGAGTCATAAAAAGCATGTCTGATACAAAATCTCCTGTAAGATACTTTAAACTCATAAAGTAGATTACGAGCATTGGTAGTGATGCAGCAATAGTTTTTTTGATCCCTAAAAAATGAATAACGTAGCCGGCAAAAGGAATAATAAGAGAAAAGCCAAGTTGCAATACAACGAAAAAGAGTACTACTTGGGGGAGTGAGTAACCAAGGTCTGAAAAAAGATAGATTGGCACAAATAGATTGGTCATGGATTGTGCAATTTTCAATAGCGTTTGGTACGCATAAAACTCCACAATGTTCATATCCCAATGCATGAAGTGGAAGGAAGGTGAAGCAACGTGATCTTTTCTATTCATTGGGTGTACTTCTTCATGATAAATAGATTAAGAAAAAGAGGAAAACTATTTTTCCATTGCCATTTTTCAGGTCTTGTCCATAATGCGCTTGATGATAGGCTTGCTTAAGGGAACTGTTTTGGAAGTTGGAGAAAAAGAATGTTTGATCCTGACTCAGGGTGGTGTGGGATATACTGTTTACCCGGGAGGAAGTTTACTGAGTCAGCTTCAAAAAGGGAGTATCACAACTGTTTTTATTTATACAGTTGTAAGAGAACAAGAACTGTCTTTGTATGGATTTGGCACTCCAGAAGAAAAACAATTATTTGCTAAACTTTTGGCGGTTTCTGGTATTGGTCCCAAAACAGCTTTAGGAATGGTATCGATTCCGGTGAGTCAGTTTTTAGGAGCGGTGGAAAAAGAAGATGTTGCTTTTTTGAGCCGAGTTCCAGGACTTGGAAAAAAGACAGCACAGCGTCTTATTTTGGAACTAAAAGGGAAATTAAATCTTGATGCTGAATCGTCTGAACTTCCACCAGCGATTGGGGAAGCCGTTGAAGCTCTGGCAAATCTTGGCTATGAGAAATCACGTATTCACACGGTTTTGACAAAGGCTCCTGAAGGATCATCAACGGAAGATTTAGTAAAATTTTTTCTCTCCCAGCATGTCTAATGTTCATCTCAAATTCTGGAGAAAGTTTTTGTCTCTTTTTTTTGGGTTTGATATGTTGTTGTCCAAACTGTGTTTAGTTTTACTTCTTTTTTATCAAAAGACTTTTTCTCCTGATCATTCACTCATGGGACAAGGTCAACCAACGTGCGGATGCAAGTTTCATCCGACGTGTTCGCAATATGCGATATTAGTACTGATAGAAAAAGGATTTTTACTAGGAATGCCTTATATTCTGTTCCGTTTATTGCGGTGTCATCCTTGGAGTCAAGGCGGGGTTGATTTTCCAAAACATTCCCCTAAAGTACCAACCGTATGATTATACTTTCGATTGTAGTCTTTCTGCTAGTCTTTTCTATTCTTGTACTCGTCCATGAGTTTGGTCATTTTTATGCGGCTCGAAAGTCAGGGGTAAAAGTTGAGGAGTTCGGTTTGGGTTTAGGAAAGAAAGTTTTTGGGAAAAAAGTCGGCGAGACTGAATATACAGTTAATGCTGTTCCTTTCGGAGGGTTTGTAAAGATGCTGGGAGAAGAAAAAGATTCAAAAGACCCAAGGAGTTTCAATAATGCGGCTTTATGGAAGCGAATGATTATCACATTGGCTGGTATTTTTATGAATTTTGTTATGGCTGTGGTTATTTTAACTATTCTTTTTTCTGTTGGTACTAAACCGATTATTATTACAGAAAATGAATTTGATCAAGCAGTAGAACAAGGAATAATTGAGCTGAGTGAAGCCAATGAAGACGGTCAGAGAATGATTGTAAGTATTACTGAAATTCAGAAGCCTTTTCCAGAATCTTTTACTTTTTCCCTTACTGAAAGCTGGAGGATTTCAAAAGCTATTGTGAAGAAGGTAGCTGAAATTCCCGTAGAAATTATTGAACATCAACGATTTCCAGAGGGTTTAGCTGGACCTTTAGGTATTGCTGAGGCTACACATAAGATTTTGCCACAAGGATTTTTCGCTATTTTGAAGCTTATGGCACTTTTGTCTCTATCATTGGCTGTGATGAATTTATTACCGATTCCAGCGCTTGATGGTGGTCGATTTTTATTTCAGCTTATTGAGCTCGTGAGTTTTAGAAAGCCTCCGACCAATTGGGAAAACGCCATTCATTTGGGAGGTTTTATGTTACTGATCATCCTTATGGTGGTGATTACTTGGAACGATATTGTACGAATATTTTTTTAGAAGAGGTAAACAGGTTGACAGCATAGAGATTCTTTTTACAATGACGTGGCATTTTTACATATGGTTGATACTTTTTCACTCGTTGCCGAATCAAGACAAGTCTCCAAAAAGTCTGCTCGAGAAACTCGAGCTCAAAAGAGAGTTCCAGGGGTCGTCTATGGAAGTGGTACTGATCCGGTAGCGATTTCTGTTGATCAATCTGATATTCTTCGAACCTATCGGAAAGCAGGGACATCATCTCTCATAGAACTCAAACTCGATGGGAAAAAGATCAAGGTTCTCGTCCATGATCTTCAGCTCCATCCGGTACACAATACGATTCGGCATATTGATTTTTATGCGGTCAATCTGAAAGAAAAAACTGATATTCAAGTACCATTTGAATTTGTCGGAGAATCTTTGGCGATTAAGAACCTTGGAGGTTTGCTCATGAAGGAGAACGATACGATTACGATTCGATGTTTTCCGACTGATATTCCGCATTCTTTGGAGGTTGACATTGCTCGCATGGAAAACATCGGCGATCATGTCACGGTGGAGGATTTGAAATTGGATACGGAAAAATTTGAAGTCATGGACCTCAATCCTGATTCTGTGATTTGTAGCGTAGTTGCTCCGCAAAAAGAAGAAGATATTCCAACTGAAGCTCCTGAAGCTGAAGAAGTCGCGAGCGAAAAAGGTTCTGATGGTGGAGCTGATGAAGAAGAGGAGAAGAAAGAATAAAGCTGTCTCAAGCACCTTATTGACAAAATTACTATAAAAATTATATTGTATATAGCTTTTTAACAGTTCAATTTTTCAGGAGAAATGGTATGAAGATTGTTCTTATTGTTCTTATTCTTGGGATTTCTGTTTTATTATTATTTACAATGGTTCGTAGTATTACTCGAAAGAGAAAGCCTGGTCTCATGGCCTATGAAGCTTTTTCAAAAGCCATTTCGAATAAAGGGTCTTTTAGAGTTATTGAATTTAGAGAGTCTACGGATATTGCCTTTTCCCAGCAGGGAGTTTTATGGGGTATTGTTATCCCTAAAAGAGAAACTAGGCTTAATGAATTTTATTCTTATTCAAGTTCTGGGCATATATGCACATATTTTTCGAGAAAAACGAAGCAAGACATGAAAAATCTGCTCGGCACCATACAACAACCAGAAACAATATAGGAGGAACAATGCCACTAGAAATATTTATTTCTTTGATATTTTTACTTCTTGGGGGAACCTTTATTTGGCAGCTAAGAAGAAAAAAAAATCAACCGAGCCTTGACTTCCTTGAATCTCTAAGGAAGCATAAGGGGATTATCGTCTTTAAGGAAAGACTTTTCCAATATGTATTCAAACACAATGGTATGTTTCATTACGTTTTCGTCTCGAAGGATCACAAGATGACAGGATTTTGTGTTGGGACTGAATCTAAACAGATTCACTCATTCTCAAGCAAAACCGCTAATGAAATTCTGCGTCTCTTGGCAGAAAATGCAAAGGTTGAAGTGTGAGGAGCTTTCGGGTCGATGTGACATGTTCACATCGGCTTTTTTTATACCTATTCTTCATACAAGGTCTTCTCTTCGGATATTGTATCTTATAAAAGTAGAACAAGGGACTTTGTATGGAAAAGACCGAACTCTATAGCTCTGAATGAAAATTTTCATTCAAAAAATACATATTCTATAGAGATTCTCTGATATCCACCACTCTCACCTCTCTTCGCCTCTGCCCTTGCCAGTATGAATCTGACACGGTGCATAGAATATCGACAATCTGTCCTGAGGTGATACGGTTGATCCATGTTTCAGCAAAGAAAGCGATGGCTTGGAAGTTTTCAGACTCACCCGCTAAGGTCAATCTGATATGATTTTTGTGTGTTCCCATTATCTTGTAGTCTTGAATGGTGACGCCTTGAAGACCAAAAACCGGTTCTAAGTTCCCTATCCCAAACGGAGCGATAGTTTTGAGAAAGTCGATCGTTTCAAAATCAAGGATATGAGACGAGACAAAAGCATTGACTTCGTGAGAAGGGACAATCGAGGACTGCTGGGAAAAGTGTGTATCGAGAGCCTCTCGAATAGCTTCTAAATGTTTGGGCTGAGCGACAAACCCTGCTGCTCCGGCATGTCCTCCGAAGTGGGTAAAGAGCTGCCTGCATGATTGAAGAGCTTGCGCCATATGCGAACCTTCTGGTGCTCGGCATGAAGCTGCTAAAAGACCATCCGCCCTTAGTGTTGCGGCAATAACAGGAACTCCTAGGGTTTCTGATTGTTTAGAGGCAATAAGTCCCAAAATACCTGGATGCCAATTTTCATTCACAAATATTTGTACAGAAGCTTTCGGACGCACTTGATCGTGACTTTCTTGCAATGATATATGAGTGAGATGTTTCCTTTTCTTATTCCAGTGTTCGAGTTGATTAAGACGGGCTGGATGTTGATTTTCATCCCCGAGGAATAATTGAGTAGCAATAGTAACGTCTCCGATTCTGGAGGCGGCATTAAGTCTGGGGGCAATAGCAAAACCGATCGTTTGTTCGTCGATGTTTTGTTGATCAATCTCATTCGAGATAAAGAAGTGTCGTAACCCCGTCCATTGCGTTGTTTTCATCTGTTCTAAACCAAGCTTGGTGATGATTCGATTTTCTCCAATAAGAGGCACACAATCCGCAATAATACCGATAGTGGCTATTTCTATATATTTATGAAGAAAGTTCGTTTTTTCGGCTTTATTATCAAAGTATTTTTCGGCAAGCGCCGAAATTAATTTAAAAGCGATGCCCGCACCTGACAGATTTTTCTCTGGGTACGAGCATTCTTTCATAAGAGGGTTAATGGTAGCAATAACTGGTCTTTTTTGTATGTTTTCGTCAGGAGTGTGATGATCGGTGATGATAACATCTATTTTTTTTTCAAATGCATATTGCAAAGCTTCAAGGTCATTTACACCGCAATCGCAAGTAATAATAAGCTTAACTTTTTGGGAAGCAATTTCGTCAACATGGTGTGGTTTGATTCCATGTGAATCAGTATTACGATCAGGAATACGATAGGATATCTGTGCCCCTAGTTCTTTCAATGCTGCAACTAATATAACGGTAGAAGTAATACCATCAGCATCAAAGTCCCCAAAGATCATGATTCTTTCTGATTTTTTAATAGCTTCAGTAATTCGACTCATTGCTTCCTTCATTCCTTTCATGATCCATGGACTGTGTAATTGATCCATTTGAGGAGATAAAAAATCGGATATTTCTTCATGATTTTTTAATTTTTTATTTTGAAGTATATGTTCGTAGAGTTTTTCTTTACTCTGAATAAGGGGGGCCTGGCTCCATAGTTTTTTTGCAAAAGATAGTTGATCTGACATCCTAGAAATGGTAAGGAAAATACACATGAAAGTCCATATGTATGACTTCCGGTGGATTGATCGCGACACGGTTGAGTTTCAAGCTGATGTAAATGGACGCTTTGGAAAAAAGCCTCTTCGTATTGGAGACACACTAGCAGTTGAAGTTTGCTCAGATATTTCGTGTGCAGGAAGTTGCAGTGAGGGTATTTGGAAACCTTGTCCTGAAAAAACTACTGGAAAAGCAAAATGTGATTTGTGTAAGGCACGTGAAAGAAAGGATAGTTTTGTTTTTACTGTATTTGACGGTTTTGATGAACAACACCTCTCGCCTTCTGACTTAGATAAAATTTCAGGTCCTCATGTAGTCTACCTCGCTCTTTTTGATACGAATATTATTAAAGTAGGCGTGGCAAAAAAAACAAGAAAAGTATTGCGACAGATTGAGCAAGGAGCTCATTTTACGGCTTTTATCGCAGAGACTCCTGATGGTATTAAAGCTCGACAAATAGAAACCCTGATTCGTAATAATGGTCTGCAAGATAAGGTAAAGGTGTCACGCAAAAAAGATCTTCTTATGCCAGAGATATCAGATTCAGAAGGGAAGGCTCTACTGGAAGAAATTTTTGTACAGCACAAAAGCATTTTTTCTGAGTATCCGGTACTGAAAGATTTTTTATTGGAAAAGTCTGAATTTGTGGATTGGGATAGTGTTTATCATTTATGTGAAGTTATGCAGTCTCCCAAAAGCCTCCATTCTGTAGAACTTTCTCAAGGAGAATCTGTGTCTGGAATTATTCGAGCGATAAAGGGTCCTTTTCTTATTTTAGAAATTCCTGATGAGTTTATTGTCCTATGTGCCAAAGATTTAACAGGTATGGAGATTGATTTTTCAGAAAAGCCTCCTGGTCTCAATCTCAGCACTGCTTTTCAAGGAGCACTTTTTTAGTCTCTTTTGTTTGAGGAGGTAGATAGAAAGCTCGTCACTAAGAATGCTATGGCAGGAAGTGTAAACCAGACTTGATAATAATCGATTAGTATTTGTGCTATGAGAGAGTCCCCAAATATTTTTATCTCGCGAGCAAAAATAATACCTTCGACAAAAGAATTGCCTGATAAATAAATCAGAATAGTTGCAAGTAAAAGCATGGCTGAGAGTAGCGCAAATAACATTTGCACCAGCATACGTAAGCCCCAGTGTTCTTGATTGTTAAGAGATATATGAAAAGCTCCTTTAACGACAAAAATGATAATGGCTATCAAAAACAGACCTACTCTCATAACACGAAAAATATCCATTTCATATGCTCCAAAAAGAGATTGGAGCGTAGCAGAATTTTCAAAAAGTATATCTTTAATAATTTTTGCCACTCCATCAGCGGTAAACATGGCAATATAAATGGAAAGTGATAGTTTTATGGTTGAATTTTGTCCCAGCAAAAAATTGTAGGCAAAAAGCATACTCAAAATGGCGAGTAGGACGAGATTCCATGTCAAAGCTATCTCCATGTTGGAATTATCGATGATCACACTTCAATTATCAATGCAAAATTAAGAAAGATCTAGGATTTAGCTCTTTCTACGTATTCCCCGGAATCTGTGTTGATGACAATTTTATCGTCTTTATTAATAAAAAGAGGTACTTTGACGGTGTAGCCAGTTTCTATCACGGCTGGCTTACTCCCACCTTGGGCCGTATCCCCTTTGACACCTGGATCGGTTTGTGTGACAGTAAAAGTCATTTTGGGTGGAAGTTGGATATTGATAGGATTTTTTTCAAAGTAGAGTAGGTCGACATCCATACCATCGGTCAAGAAGGAAATAGCTTCTCCTAGTTTTGTTTTTGGTAAGCTAATCGTTTCATAAGTTTCCTGATCCATAAACTGGAAATCATCGCCTTGAGCGTAAAGAAATTGAGCTTTTCTAAAACCGATATCGGCTGGATCAATCTTGTCTGATCCCTGAAAAGTTCTCTCTAAAGCTGCCCCTGTGATGAGGTTTTTGAGTTTTGTTTTCATGACCCCAGCCCCTCTAGCTTGTTTAGAGTGTTGATTCCAAGTGACGACATACGGTTGCCCATCGAGTGTAATCTTTGTTCCTACTTTTAAATCAGTAATACCAAGCATATTTTCTTTTTTATAGTGGAGATAGCATAGCGCTGAATGTTATAAAATCAACTTTGGTTCAAATCTTTTGTGCTATAACGAAATCATTTATAGACAACATTTATGACTAGAACTACGGTAGATTTGTCTGAAGAGGTACAAAAAACACTCCAAATGAATATATTTCTTCAGAAGGAATAAATTATTTAAAAAGGCAGTTATTCCATGACTGCAGGCAATAAAGAGAAAAGGGGTGTTGTTAAAAAATATATCAGTCATTAGAGTTCGGTCTTGGAGAGACAAAGTATAACTGACATCCGGATCCAAGTATTTTTCCCAAAGAAAAGACTGAACTCTTTTCCTTTCTTTGCCTGTAATATGCGATAGTTACCTTTAAAAATTTTAGGAACCAGGCATAATTACTGAGGCAGTAAATGCAAAACCTTGCGATGCAGTATTTCCTTTTGCAAGGTTATTAGTATAGGTCATATTTAGTGTTAGTATGCCTAAATTCGTGTTTATTCCTCCAATAAGTTCTGGAGCTTGATCAAGCCTTCCTTGCACGCCGGAAACTATATTAAAAGTACCATCAATAAAATCCGCAGTCCTTCCGAAAACTCTATACATAGTGGGAGCCCCTTCTTGCATAACTCTTTCAATAGATCCTGCTAAAAGCCATCCGCCATTTGGATACATATTTTCTTTTCCGATCGCTCCTTGTGCTTTCAATAAAACAGTTGGCATCAGCTCATTGAAAAGCGCACTTCCCCCGATTCCGATATTCCAATCTCTTTCATTTCCATGAATATTCACCCCAAAAGGCACTGTTATCCCTCCAAGAGGAATTTCTTTATTTTGGGTAACTGGATTATTCATAGAAGCTCCTTCTGGAAGGAGAATATGATAAGAATTAATTCTGTTTTTGTTATCTTCGAAATAAAAATCTTCAATACCAGTAAATAAACCTCTCACACCAAGGAATGTTTCTACATTATCACCAAAGAGCTGAGGAGTCATTGCTATCTCTACAGCCCCCATGCTACCAGGTGCTAGCTTTAGTCTATTTCCGTTTGAGAGTGGAACATCAAGAGGCTCTGGATTTATTTCCAAAGCGGTAGAAAAGCGAAAATCTCCTAAACGAAGTGCTCCTGCTATCCCTCCGCTACCATACGGAGAAGCTGTATTGAAAGTATGTTGATTATAGTAGCCAGTGAGAGCTAGCCCTCCTCCTAATCCATTCTGTTCGGTAGTATTTTGAACATTTCTGAGCATATCATTCATTCGATGATCAAGCGATCCTAAAAAACTTCCATATAAATCAGCTGAGTTTTGTACCGCGTCTACTACTGCTTCGACACTTCCCTGTTCCAAGTTTTTTACATTCTTGAGAAGAGTTTCATGTTCTTCTTTTACTGTATTAATGATCTCTAGGGCATCATCTTTTTCTTTTGGACTTAATCCATTTACAACTTGTGTAATAGCAGATACAAGATCCGTATAACTTATTTCTTTCTGTTTGTAACTTTCTATTTTTTCCTGAATGGTTGATCTGGTTTGATTATTCTCAACTACTGAAGAAACCTTTGCTAATTGATCAGCAAGCTTATCGGAATCTATGATCCCAATGTCACTTGCTAATCGAAGAGCTCCTTCTGTATGAGACACATCGAGGACTTCAGTAGGTCTTAAATCCGGAGATTCTCTATATTCTGCTCCAGCAGATATTTGTACTGTCACCCAATTACTTTCTGATTCGGTGTTTTTATTTTCTTTAGTTTCGGGATTTCCAGTATATTCTGGTTCTGTTGATTTTGAAGGGGTATCTCTTTTGGGTGGGGTTTCTGTGTCAGTATCTACCTCTTGTTCTATTTGACCTACTTCTCCCTCTTCGCTTGGATTTGATGTTTCATTTTTTTTTTCGCCTCCGTTTTCTTCTGATTCTTCTTGTGCGCTTTCGCCTCCCCAGAGCATGTTGTCATAATCTACTGGTTTTTCTTTTGGTTTTTCTTGTGTATTCGTTCCATTTGGTCCAATAGTAATGACTTTTTTTATCTTTTTGTCTGATGCTTCTAATTGAGATTGGCTTTGTTCAACTGCTGATGGTATTTCTATAATCGTTCCATTCTGAACTTCATAATTGGAAAAACGAAAATTGCTGGCCCCAGAAAGAATGAGACAGAGTTTTTGATTATCTTTTCCTTTGAGGACAAAATAATTTTCGTTTCTTGAACCTCCTTCAAATACTACTTTTCTTACCATTATAGCATCGACAGGAAATGTAATTTTTTTCTCTCCCGGGAGTCGAAGCGTGTAGATTCTAGGAGTTTCTAAGGCTTTAATGCCCTGAATATTGAAATCAATATTAGGAGATGGAGTTATACTTTCCAAATCTGATTTTGTGGCTGCTTGATATTCCTGAGATTCTACTTCTTCAATTAATGCTTTTATACTTTCTTCCTCACTTACTACTTCCAATTTTCGAGCTTTTTCACCACCAGATGGTAGCTGCTGAAATATATATTTTGTAGAGTTTTCAGTAATACTATCAAGGAATGAAACTATTTTCATGTCTTTTTCACTTACTATATCCTTTGATTATACCATATTTTTTTTTAGTTTCAAGGAAAAATATGCTCTTTTAAATATATAAAATACATCTCTCTGAATGGAGAAACTAAATCTTGTGAAAATAAAGAAGTATTTTTACTTTACCGTTTTGAGAATTGTGGAGCCCTTCGTGCTTTTCTGAGACCTGGTTTTTTTCGTTCTTTTCGCCTAGGGTCTCGAGTAAGGAGCCCTGCATCTTTGAGTTGCTGACGGAAGGATGTATCTTTTTTGACCAAAGCTCTGGCTATACCCAGAGAAATTGATTCAGCCTGAGCTTTTTTTCCTCCCCCTGAGGTTTTTATCTGAATATCTACATCTTTTTTGAGTCCTAAAAGTTCAAGTGGTCGCATTGACTGGTGAACTATAGATCTATCATCAGCCCAGTCAGTAAGCTTTTTTTCATCTACCAAAATATCTCCTTTTCCAGAAAAGAATACCTTTACTGTCGCTCTGGCAGTCTTCCGTCTTCCGATAGCATAAAAATAAGCTTTATTTTTCATAGGGTTTCAAGTGGTAAGGATATTGGCTTTTGGGCTGCATGAGGATTTTCTTCACCTATTACAAGATGAAGTCGTTTAAGCTGATTTTTTCTGAGTTTAGTTTTGGGGAGCATTCCAGCAACAGCTTTTTGTAAAATCCTATTTGGATGTTTAACTCGCATTTCTGCTAAAGTAGTAGTTTTAAGGTTCCCAAAGTACCGTGAATGACGGTAATATTTTTTATCTTCTTCTTTTTTACCAGAACTTTGGATTTTTTCAGCGTTCAGTACAACAACGTAATCACCTCCATCGGCGTGAGGGGTGAAATCAGCTCTATGTTTGCCAGTCAGTACTCGAGCAATTTTAGTTGCTAAAATTCCTATGCGTTGATCTTTGGCATCGATAATATACCATTGTCGATCACTTGTTTGTACGTTTTGTCTCAAGGTTGTTTTTTTCATGATTCTTCTTGGATAAGTTCTACCTGAACGACCACAGCACTATCTCCATCTCGAAATTTGAGTTTAACAGGGCGTGTAAAACCTGACTTTTTCTTACTTTGTTTTATATATTGTAGTGCTTTTTTGGATGATTCTTCAGTAAAGAGCACTTTTTTTAGCTCTCGAATGGTATTAAATTCTTCTGACTGCCTTTTTGCGGTTGCAATAAGTTTGTCGGCAGCAGTTACTAGGGCTTTCGCTTTTGCGCCTGTAGTTTTCACTTTTCCATATAGAAAAAGCGATGTAAGTAAATTGCGCATCAAAGCTTTGCGTTGATCTGCAGGTTTATTAAGGATAGATTTCGTATTTCTATGTCTCATGATCTATGATTCGGTTTGAGATGAAGTCAAGGGCTGTAGACTGTAGCCACGTTCTGCTAATACTTGTTCCAGTTCCGTTTTTGCTTTTTGTCCAAATCCTCGCAACTGCGATAGTATTTTCATAGGCGTGGAGGTTAATTGTTCAACAGAAGTAATACCACCATTTACGAGTGCATTCAAGGTTCTTTGGGATAGTCCAAGAATATCAATAGGCGTAAATGAAGCTTCCGCTGCGGCTGATGCTTCGGCTTCTTCTGTTTCTTTTTGCTTTTTAATTTGATCAAAACTAGTCGTAAATTCTTCATCGGTATAAGCATCATCTCGATTAAAGAGTTCAAAGTAACTTTGAAGTATTCCTGCTGCTAGCTTAAGAGTCCTTTCAGCTTCCAATGAACCATCGGTCTTTATTTCTACTTCCAGTTGATCAAGATTCGTTTGCTCTCCTACTCGGGCTGGAGTGACTTTGTAGGAGACGTGAAGTACCGGAGAAAAGTTTGCATCCATAAGAATGTATTCCGGATCTTCTTCTTTGGCGTTGTCTTCATTAGAAATAAGCTTGTATCCGACTCCTTTTTCAACTCGAATAGAAATTTTCTTTTTGGGGTCAGCTCCATCACAGGTGGCAATAATTTGAGAAGGATCCAGAATCTCAATATCACTGGAAACTTTTAGATCTTTAGCGGTAATAACGCCTGATTTGACGAATGGAATTTCAACGACTTCCACTCCTTTTGAGTGTTTTTTAAGTTTGAGTTCTCGGAGATTGAGCATAATGTCAAAAACTGAGTTTTTGACACCTTTGAGTGTAGAATATTCGTGAGACACTCCATCGATCTTCATAGCGACAACGGCTGTTCCCGGAATACTTGATAAAAGTACTCGACGCATAGCATTCCCTAATGTAGATCCATATCCCGAAGGGAGTGGTGTCATGATAAGTTTTGCGGAGTTTTTTGAGTCCGCCTCTATCTTTATTTTTGGAGCGCCGATTTGTTGATGAAGTATATGCATGTGAGGGAAAAAATTATAAAAACGTTTATCGTGAGTAAAATTCTACGATAAGTTGAGAATCAACAAATGATTCAATATGCTTCTCTGAAGGAAGATCTATAATTTCAATAGTTAATTTTTTGGAATCTACTTTGAGCCATTCAGGTGCATCATAATCACCTTGCTCTTCTTTATTTTTCGTAAAGATAGGAGAAGCTTTACTCTTTTCTCGAATTTGAATTATGTCTCCGACATTTACTTGAATTGATGGAACGTCAACTCTTCGATCATTGAGTAAAAATAGTCCATGTGATACAAACTGTCTGGCTTGAGCTCGAGTGAGCGCGAATCCACTTCGATACAAGACATTGTCTAATCTCCTTTCTAAAAGCTGAAAAAGCACATCTCCAGTCACGCCTCTTGAGCGATCAGCTTTTTCATAGTAACGTTTAAATTGTTTTTCTGATAATCCAAAAGCTCGTTTGGCTTTTTGTTTTTCTCGAAGTTGTTTTCCAAATTCAGTAAGTTTTCCCAATCTTTTCCCTCCATGAAGTCCTGGAATATTCTGGCTTCGTTGAAGTATTTTTTGATATTTCGCTGAACCAAAGAGATTTATCCCTTCTCTTCTACAAAGCCGTGCTTTTGGTCCTGTATATCTCATTAGTTTTTATTAATTAGACTTTTCGAATACGACGAGATCGACATCCTCCGTGAGGAACTCGAGTTCGTTCGATAATAGAAGTAATACCTAGCCCCCCATTCATAAGCCCACGAATAGTCTGATCGCGACCTGGTCCCATACCTTTCACATAAACGTCAACATCCTTCATCCCAAAAGACAAAGCGAGTTCAGCTACTTTTTCTGCTGAAATCTGACCAGCATAGGGAGTGGCTTGGCGAGCGCCCTTGTAGCCATTAGCCCCAGGAGAACTCCATCCTAGTACATTCCCTTCGGCATCGGTCAAGGTAACAATCGTGTTGTTATAGTTTGCTCTAATGCACACCTTTCCGTGCTCAAATGTCTTTCGAATTCGTTTTTTTGCTGTTTTTACCATATTATTTCGTTACTTTTTTCTTACCAGCAATTGCTCGTCCTCGACCCTTTCGGGTTTTTGCATTAGTTTTCGTTCGCTGTCCTCGAACTGGCAATTTCCTTCTATGTCTAAACCCTCGGTAAGAGCCGATGTCTTGTAATCGCTTAATGTTTTGTGACTTTTCTCGTCGCAGATCAGCTTCTAATGGAACTTTAAGATCAGCGAGAGCATCTCGAAGCTTTTGTTCTTGTTCGTTTGTGAGGTCTTTTACTCTCGTGTCTTCTTTTATCCTTGCCTTATGGCAAACTCTATGAGCTCTAGTTTTTCCGATCCCATAAATATAAGTCAAGCTGATGACAATTCTTTTATCGGAAGGAATGGTTGTATTGGCTATACGCATGAGGAATCTAATTTTATCGTTTTTGCCGGGCTTTTCCTTGCCGGGCTTTGAATTTAGGATTTTTGCTGATGACGTAGATTCTCCCCTTGCGTCGGACGATTTGACAATCCGCCCTGCGTTTGAGAGATTTCACTGATGCGACGACTTTCATGAGGTTTATGAGGTTTCGTGTCTTTAAATCGAAAGACAATCCTTCCTTCTTCTAGGTTATAGGGAGAAAGTTCTATTTTAACTCTATCTCCCGGCACTATACGAATGTAATTCATTCGCATTTTCCCTGACAAGCGTGCTCGAAGTTTATGACCCTCAAATCCTTCAGTGCTTAGTTCCACTTCAAATTGAGAACCTGGGTAATTCATAGTCACCCTGCCTTCTACTTCGATGACACTGTCGTTGGTCATACATATATAATTAAAAGAAGCTGAAGGATTGTATCGAGGAAAACCTTGTTGTCAAGCTTTTTTTCCTCCCCCCTCTTTACTTTTTAGTTTTTTTCTTTGTAAACTGTCTTTTTGCTTTTGAAGGAGCTTCCTCAAGTATCTTTTGGCATTCCGCAACGGTTAGTTTCTCCGGCGCAGTGTCTTTGGGTATTTTGGCGTTCTTTTTCCCATCGGTTATGTACGGACCATAGCGACCATTGAGAACCTGAATGCCTTCTTTAGTAAAATCATGAATGATTTTTTTTGCGGCTTGTTCTTTCTTATCTTTAATGAGCTCGAGAGCTTCTTTGAGTTTTATTGAGAAAAGCTGATCGTGGTTAATAGAAGCAAAGACCCCTTCTGCTTTGACGTAAGGTCCAAAACGTCCAATTTGTGCAATGACTTCTCCGCCTTCCGAATCTTTTCCTAGCACTCTGGGTAAATCAAAGAGTGGCAAAGCTTCCTCTAGTGTCACGGTATCCAGTTTTTTTCCTTCTGGCATGGGCGCGAAGCGAGGTTTTTCTTCTGATTCCGTACTTCCGAGCTGAAGCATAGCCCCGTATCGTCCGATTTTGGCAAAGATAGGTTTTTGGGTTTTGGGATCAATTCCAAGTTCTCGAGCATGAGAGGCCTCTGCACGAGTAACTGTTTCTGATTTTTCTACGGTTTTATGGAAGGGAGTATAAAAGTCAGCAATCATAGTATTCCAAACTTTTTTCCCATGAGCGATCTCATCAAACTCTGCTTCGACTTTGGCGGTAAAATGGTAGTCCACAATGTCCGAAAAATATTTGACGAGAAAATCATTAACGACACTACCGGTGTCGGTGGGAAAAAGTTTATTTCGCTCAACTCCGGTGATTTCAGAGTTTTCTTCGGTACTGATTTTGTCTTTTTTGAGTATCAGGGTGAGATATTTTCTTTCTACACCTTCTTTATCGGTCTTTTCGATATAGCCTCGATCCTGGATGGTGGAAATAGTAGGTGCGTAAGTAGAAGGACGACCAATCCCCATTTCTTCCATTTTTTTAACTAAGCTTGCTTCGGTGTATCTGGCTGGAGGGCGGGTAAAGACTTCTCGTGCCATGACATAGTCAAGTTTGAGCTCTTGCCCTATTTTTAGTGGGGGAAGGATTTTTCCGTTTTCTTCATCATCTTGGTCATCTTTTCCTTCTAGATAGACTTTTAGAAATCCTTCAAATTTAATAACTTCTCCGTGTGCCTCTAAGGTTTCGGGAACAGTGGAAATAGAGATAGTAGCAACTGTTTTTTCTAAAGCAGCGTCTGCCATTTGTGAGGCGATAGCACGCTTCCAGATGAGTTCATAAAGCTTTGTCTGTCCATTATCTCCTTTTACAGTGTGATTGGAAAAGTCTGTTGGTCGGATGGCTTCATGTGCTTCTTGGGCACCGGTAGTTTTGGTTTTGTATCGTCTGGTTTGGAGAAATTCTGAACCGTAATGATCAGTAATGGCTTTAGAAGCTTGTGAGATAGCTGTTTCTGATAAATTCACCGAATCGGTACGCATATAGGTAATTTTTCCTGATTCATAGAGCTTTTGGGCGACGACCATGGTTTGCTTCACGGAAAAGCCGAGTTTTCGACTGGCTTCTTGTTGGAGTGTTGAGGTAGTAAATGGAGGTGCCGGGGACTTTTTGGCAGGCTTTGTTTGCAAGTCTGCTACTTTAAATTCAGCTCCAATGACTTTTTTGAGCCAAGCGTGAGCATCTTTTTCGGTGGGAAATTTATCTTTTAAAGTAGCTTGCAGAACCTTGCCCTTGCCCAGATCAAATTCAGCAGTAACTTTGAAACTGGATTGAGCATTGAATTGATCAATTTCCCTTTCTCTCTCGACAATAAGACGAACAGCCACAGACTGAACTCTTCCTGCAGATAGTCCGGTTCGAACCTTTTTCCAGAGGACTGGAGACAATTCGTAACCAACTAATCGATCAAGCACTCGGCGAGCTTGCTGCGCGTCCACTAAGGGCTGGTTAATAGTTCGAGGATTTTCGATAGCTTTGAGGACCGCAGGTTTGGTGATTTCGTGAAAAGCGATTCTTTTGGTTTTTTTCTTGTCTAAATTTAATGCAACTGCTAAGTGCCAGGCAATCGCTTCTCCTTCTCTGTCTTCATCAGTCGCGAGCCAGACAATATCTGTTTTTTTCGTTAGTTTTTTGAGCTCTGAGACTGTTTTTTGCTTTTCTTCGCTGATTTCGTAGGTAGGGGCAAACCCATTTTCGATATCGATAGCCATTTGTTTTCTCGGGAGGTCTCGGATATGTCCAAAGCTAGAGGTTACGGTAAAGTCTTTGCCGAGAAATTTCTCGATAGTCTTGGCTTTGGCAGGAGATTCCACGATCACAACGTTTTTCGTCATTTCAAAATATGATTTTACACAAATTGTGCGGAAATGTAACAGGAAAGCAAATAGTTGGCAAAAAATTCCTGCTTTTCTGTGGTTCTCTAAATACCTTTTTTTGTTTTGTGATAGGCAATTTGAGGGAATATGTTTTCATTTTTCATACAAATTTAATTGACATTTTTTTATTTTTATTTTATAAAACAATTAGTTTCTTTTAAATCTCGTCTAAGTTTCACAAATTATGAGGTAATCACTCATGAAAAGCTTATTGTTCTGTCTGCTCATTACATTGGTAGCATCGGTAGCTGCTGATGCGCAAACGTATAATGTCGGTGTTGGCTACAGTGAAATGTATGTCGTTTCAACTGGAAATAAAGTCGATGACCGGTATACCAGTGTTTCTTTTGACGCTACCTTTGACCTGCCAAGCAATATACATTTAAACGCAGGCGTTTGGGGGGCATTGGGACTTGAAAGTTATCTCAATGGATCCAAGGGGAAGCTGGAGGCAATAGAAGCTGACTACTGGGTTTCGGTGAAGACGCCCCTGGATTCAGCAGATGAAGTACAAGCTACCATAGAGGCGGCCTTGTACGATATTGTCGGTGATGAAAAAGTTGGAAATTGGGAAAGTCATATTCTGTCTTTCAAGGGCGTAGTTAGTTTTTCTAACTTTAACGCCCAAATACAGATTTTGAATCCCAACGGGAGTGATAAAGTCGGCACTTTGTTCGCTCTGACATACACTTCCAAATGGAAGGATCATTTCATTCTTCCATTTACGCTTAGTCCGAGTCTTACGATTCGGACTGGCAGTAACGTTTTCAGCGGCGATGATGCGACATTTTTTCAATGGAAAGCTCCTCTGGTTATTGATTTCGGCTTACCTTCTTCAATAACCACTACAGTGGGCGCGAGAGGTAGCCACGCTCTCACAAGAACAGAGGATGGTCGCAAATCGCACGTTTGACCATATGTCTCCACGAGCATAAGCTTCGGGCAATAAGAGACTTAGTTACGGTTCGAGAAGCTGGTGTTGATAAGGAAGAAAATTTTTTCCACCTTGCAACCACCACAACACCCGTATGGTCTTCGGACTGTACGGGTTTTCGCTATAGATGTATTTTCATTTTATTTTAATTGACAATTTTATGTAAAGTGTTAATGAGTATGTCGTTCTTTGATAAAAAAATTCTGTGTGGGCATCGTGCTGTTTTGACGTTGAATACTAAAAACAAAATAGCATTTCTGCTCATACATCAGGTCAATAAATACTATTCATATATTCTCTATACCCGTTAAATTATACTTGAGGTAATTGTATGTATCAGCGTAAATTCATTGTTTGGGGAGTGATAGTTTTGTGTTTTCTTGCTCTTATGAGTTGTAATCCGCAAATGCAAAATCGGTATTGGGGTAATCTACGTGTACAAACAGTCGTTATTAATTCCTCATGTCCTATCAATCCAGAAACACAAAGACTCGTTCAGTACCGACTGAATAAGAATGATTTAGAGAAATTTGAAATGATTATGGATTCGGCTGATTGTCATTATAAGTTTTTTACGACTGACACGACTGCTTATTATGACCTCCTTCATGACTATATCTACTTTGTCGAATCAACCGGTAATTTCGTTGAAATGAAGGTTGTCTACATTCCTGATATTAAAACCAGTTATAAGCACTCTACTAGTATACACATTGAACCCCACGAATTAAACGGAGAGCCTAGGTTAACTATCTATCGATAATTTTAACCTTGATCTTTCTAACATAGGGTTCTTTAGACCGTCGCTCCATCATAAGCGACGGTTTTTTTCTTTTTCTTTTTTTACAAAATGCCTCATTCCCTCTACAAATAAAAATGTTATGAAAATTCTGGCTTTTGAGACTTCGTGTGATGACACTAGTGTGGCGATCGTGAAAGATGGCACAAAAGTATTAGCCAATATAAAACAATCACAAATCGAACATACTGAATATGGAGGGGTGGTGCCAGAAATCGCCGCGCGGCTTCATGCGGAGAGGTGGCGAGAGGTTTTTGAATCATGCCTAGTAAAAGCACAATGTACTATTTCAGACATTGATTATCTGGCGGTGACACAAGGTCCGGGGCTTCAAACCTCTCTTTTAAACGGAACGACTGCAGCAAGTTTTTTATCGCTTTTATATGAAAAGCCAGTGATTCCGGTCCATCATATTTTGGGACACATCTGCTCACCAGTTTTGGAACGAGAAGTACGTGAATTTGATTTTCCAGTACTGACTTTGACCGTGTCTGGTGGTCACACGAATCTGTATCGATGCGAGAGTTTCCTCAAACACACTTTGGTTGGACAGACACGTGATGATGCGGCAGGAGAGGCGTTTGATAAAGTGGCAAAAATGCTCGGACTCGGATATCCGGGAGGTCCTATTGTCAGTCAATGGGCAGAAAAAGGAGATGGTCACAAATATCTTCTCCCTCGGGTATTCCTCGAAAAAGATTCATTGGATTTTTCTTTTTCTGGGCTGAAAGCAGCTGTATACCGTTTGATTCAAGAAAGAGATAACGCTTCTGATGAAACTTTTATAGCTGATGTCTGTGCCAGTTTTCAGCAGTGTGTGATCGATACTTTTTTGAAAAAAATTCAGAGAGCATTTGAGAAATTTCCGAGCAGTAAGGCACTTCATTTTGTGGGAGGGGTATCGGCGAATAAGCAGTTGAGAGAATCTTTTCAAGAACTGTGTAAAAAATATCAAAAGCAATTCTTTACTACTGCCAAGTTTGACTATTCAACGGATAATGCAGCGATGATCGCCTCGGCAGCATATTTTTTGATACGAGAAAATCCATCAATCGGGCAGGTCCAATTCTTGGATTCAAATGCTCGTTTGGAGATATGATTTTATTTTTTTATTTGTAAAAAGCCCGGAAACAGGTTGGTCAGACACTGCTTCCGGAACTAAGGTCCACTCTAACACTCTATTTTTCAAGGTGTTAGTGAACGAAAATTTGGGATGTCATATCGATGTGCACCACCCAATATGACATCCCTCGTTTAACACACACTGAATTGTAAAACTTCTATACAAACTTCCGTGCTATTCCACTTGTAGCTCATAAAAAAAATATGTCAAATACAATATCCACTTATTTACTTCAATCTTTTCTATTTTGATTGAATCTCAAAGTCATTGTAGAGCTTCGGTAACATCATACTAGGACTCCAGTCTTGCTTCATTTGTTCAATGTCTTCAGTAGTGGCGTATTTACCTTTGAGAGTGTAATTTTTATCTCGTTCGAGAATATCTCCTGTATGAAAGAAAATAATTTGGGCAATGCGTCGTCCGACTACGAGTGGAATAGCGTAGTGTTTGGAATTATTCGTGATTTCCATTGTCCAACGATTGGTATATCCGACATCTCCCCATCCAGCACATTTACAGACTTCAATAAAATTTCTTCCCATAGATGAACGCGCTTTCATCATAGTAGTGATGTGATTTCGACCGCCGATAAATTCTTGAGTATGGGCGAGAATAGTTTCTCCTGGTCGAAGAAGGATCACTTTATCATCTTCACTGATACCTTTATAGCTGAATTTGTATTTTTGAAAAACTTCACTGGCTGGTTCTGCCTGAGAGTAATCAGTACCCCAAACGTGATCTGTGTGGCTTTTGTTGTAGATATTATAAATGTTGTGATAGTATTTTGGTTCTTGTTCTCGAAAATAAAACTCCCCCAAGCTCACATCATAGCTTGAAGTAGCGAGGTTCTGCCTCTTGAAGGGATGAATGATAATATTTCCTTTTTCTTTTTCTTCAAGAATGATTTTGTCTGATAAGGCCATGTAGGGGGAACGTAGCGGAAGTGAAAAAAAATTTCAATGTTTTAGACGAGCATTTTTGCTTTGATGCTTGGGTGATACTGGTAGTCTACGAGTTTCGCAAGTTTATAAATATCATTTGGTTCTTTGAGTTTTTTGGTATCTATGTCTTCTAGCGATGTGATGTCAGGATTGAGCCAAAGTTTGGGAAGGGGGTAAGGTTCTCGATTTAACTGTTCCTTCACAGCATCAAAATGCTCGTAATATATATGAGCATCCCCTAACGTAAGAATGGTCTCGCCGGGCTTGAGTCCCGTGATTTGTGCCACGATAGAGAGGAGTAAAGCGTAGGAAGCTATATTGAAAGGCACCCCTAAAAACATATCACAACTTCGTTGAAACATATGCAATGATAATTTTCCCTGGTGCACAAAAAACTGGAAAAGTACATGACAAGGAGGCAATGCCATTTGGTCGAATTCTCCTGGATTCCAAGCAGATACAACCATACGTCGATTCTCAGGATCTTTTTGAATAGTTTCTATGACCTGAGCAAGTTGGTCGACTATTTTTCCGTTGGGACCGTGCCAATCTCGCCATTGGACACCGTAAATACGTCCCAAATCACCGTCAAACTTCGCTTTGGATTTCCAGTAATCAGCTTCAGCATTCCCATCCCATATATGACAACCTAGTCGTTGCAATTCTTTATTGTCAGAATATCCAGACATAAACCAAAAAAGTTCAGCAGCCATGGTACGAAAGGCGAGTTTTTTTGTAGTGACAGCTGGAAAACCTTTTTCCATATCAAATCGCATTTGTATCGTAAAAAGTGAGCGAATTTGCCCATTTCGAGCTTTACGATCATCTCCTTTTTCCATAATACGACGAAGCACATCGTTATAAATTTTCATGATTTTTCAGGAGGAAAATACTCTTTTTGCCTTGGTGTGTAAAATAAAGTTTTGATTCTCTTTTATTGGGCTACTTTTAGTGCGAGTCGCTCCAAGGCAAATCTTGGATTGATATTTTGGCTCATAGCTTCATGAGTTTCAAGAATCTGTTCTAGGTGGTTATGGTAGCGTGGAGTGATTCGAGCGTAGTTCATGCTTTCATTGAGAAAATCAAAGAAGACCTGACGGTTTATTTTTTTGTCTTTATTATCTTTTGAAGCTTTATCTAATGATTCGATGGTTTTAAATTTTTCAATGAGATTCGAGCTGGCAAAAAAAGTTTGTATATCGGAGGAAATTTCTTCTTGTGAATTTTGCTTGGGAAGTCGAACCAGCGTAAGACGGGATATAATGGTGTCGAGGAGACGGTGATGATGATGGTTTCTGGTGGTAAAAAGAAAAATAGTTTTTAACGGTGGTTCTTCGATTAATTTCAAGCATGCGTGAGGAGCCTCTCGCGAGAGGCGTTCAAGTCCTTCGAGAATCACAATACGCCACTCTCCTTCGCATGGTTTTTGATGTGCCCATCGGATCATCCCACGAACGTTTTCGTACTCTCCTTGTTCTTCTTTTTTAGCTGTATCTGACCAATCAATTTTAAAACTTTTTCCGTTGTCTGGAAAAAAGAGTGTGTCTGTGTGAATACCTTTTTGGATTTTTTCGGGAGAAACGTTTTGCAGTTTTCCGGCGATTTGTAAAGCAATGTCAACAGCCTCTTTTCCTCCAGAAATAAGGATTCTCTGAGGGAATACTTTATTATCCAGCCATGTTTGGATTTGATGAGGAATCATGCCATTTTTGTTTCGTTCAACTCTCTAGTGTTTTCGGAGTGATACTTTAGTCTACGAATTTTCGTCTCGCCCACCAAAGAATCAAAACAATTGGAAGCCATATTGGTATATATACGATGATGACTAAAGCTTTATCGATGATATTTTGAAAACTGTGGAAAAGATCGTTGACTGAGTGCTTCCAAGATCGCCCCACACTCCATTCCGGATTTTGGAAATCTCCGATTTGGGGTTCTGGATTGATGGTAATATGAAGGATTGAGAAGTCGATATCTGTATTCCTACGAAGTTGAAGTCTTTCAAAATTTTCAATCTGGAGTTGGACTTGGCTGAGCTCTCTATCTATTTGGAGGACATCGGCGAGTTTGTCTGTCTGTCTTTCCATCATCTCTCTGAGCCGATCACGTCGCACTCGGAGGTTTGCAAGTCTGCTTTCAGTATCTTGATAATTTGCGGTAATGTCTTGGCTGGAAAAGTTTTCATTAGTTTTTGTCCCTAAGCTTGCCACCCACATCATAACTTCTTCCAACCTTTCTGAAGGGACGCGGGTAGTAAGATTGTAAGCCAAGATTCCTGGTCTCATTTCCCAAGAATGCATATTGGTAACAGCTCCACCAAAATCTTCCATTTTCTTTTCGACCATAGTACGGGATGCATCTGTGTCTTCGACTTGGACGGTAATATTTCCATTCTTAATAATTTTTCGGTCTTGATCGGGGGCAAATCCATTACTATCCGGGAGTGGTGGTTCTATAATCATTCCATCATCACCACTAGTACTACTACCAAAGCTTGCTTCTCGCACGCTATTGAGCGCCATCATTTTAGAAGAAACTCTTGACTCTTCTGCCTCATCAGCCATATCCATGGCATATTCCATATCAATGTTTCCGCCCCTATTGCTTTGAAACCTCGTCATTTGATCTTCATCATCCCACAAAAACCATCCAGCAAGGATAATGAGGATGATGAGCATAAAATGTCGGGAAATGAAATGAGAAATGCGTTGCCAGTTATTTTGAATAGATTTCATGGATGTTTGTTTTTAAGGACAATGTTCTTTTTGAGACTACTGGTCTGCTTTTTTTCGTCAAGATGAGAGTACTAGAAAAAATTTGCGCAGTTCCAATGAACTGCGCAAACATCTTTGAGGCTTACGACACGGATGCAAGATATATAGTAACTACCGAAAGTAATATTGCTACAGCAAACAGGATATTTCCGAATGTTTTATTGGAATAACTGTATGCGATTTGGATGACGAACATCAAAAATGCTAAGACTGCACATAACATCAATGTTATGCCCATAAATACACTATCTTTTGTTATTATTTGGGTAATGATCGCACATAATAATAGAATCCATGTGGTCAGTATTACGGTTAAGGTTATGTGTTTTTTTTCCATAAAACACAAAAACAAAAAATTTTCGTAGTGTCGCTTAATGGATTTCATTACTTTTCCTATATTTGATTTCACTATGTCGGATTAATACTACCTTTCTTTGAAAAAGACAGCATTAATCCGACTAATAAAATATTTTTGAACTTCTCAAAGAACTTCCTATGTATTTCATTTATTCTTATTTTTGTCAATTTTTTAATAATATTTGGTAATTACAGAATTCCTACTCCCTGTCCCATGCCAAGTAAACCAACGATCAAGCCAATTACCCCTGCACAGGCGCCCATGATCCAAAATCGCATGACGATCTGAGTCTCTGACCATCCCTTGGCTTCGAAATGGTGGTGAAGTGGTGCAATAAGAAAAAGTTTTTTCTTAAAATGTTTTTTCCAAAAAAGCTGCAGAATGATAGATAAAGTTTCGAGGATAAAGATAAAACCGACAATGGCTAAGATGATGACCGCATTGGTAAGCATGGCAATAACTCCCAGAGTTGCCCCCAAAGCTAGTGATCCGGTGTCTCCCATATAAATTCTAGCCGGAGGGACATTAAACCACAAAAAAGCAATCAAAGAGGCTGTGACTACAGCACAAAATGTGGCTAACATTGGGAGTCCATAAAAATAGGAAATTACGGTAAAAACCCCATAACCGATAGCCAATAGTCCTCCAGCAAGTCCATCAAGCCCATCGGTAAAGTTTACTGAATTGGCTGTGCCAACCAAGATAAAGATAAATAAAGGAAAGTACCATAATCCAATATCGAAGTCACCAATACCGGGAATATGAATTATTGACCAATGAAGTTTGAAAGAAAACCACATGGCACCTAGGACAGCAAAGACTATTAAACTCCAGAGCTTCACACGAGCAGACAATCCTTTCTGTTTCGAGCTTTCTCGTATATTGAGATAATCATCAATGAGTCCTAAGACGCCCACAGATGCCAAAGTAATAATAGGGAGATAGGTTTCCCCTCGATTAAGCAGAGAATGCTCAATGATTCCTAAATAGGATAAAACACGAGAAACCAGAACTGTTAACAGGATTGCCACTATAATGACCGCTCCTCCCATGGTGGGAGTTCCTGCTTTATGGGCATGGAGTTTATTAAAGAGTTTTGCCACTCCTCCACTCAGACCTTCTTCTCTGATTTTTTGAGTTAACTTGTAATCAGTAACAAATTTTATGAAATCCGGAAAAAGTAGAAAGGCAATAAAAAAAGCTCCACTCATAAAAAAGAATATAGTGAGGAGGTTATTGATGTGAAAAGCCAGAGAATTCATGTTTGAAAGGTTCGCTTGATTGCGCTGTGCCAAGCAAAGCTGGCGAAAAATATCAGAGATAATGGGGTCATGTCAAAAAGAGTCGCGGCATTCGCGAGAATGATAATCGCGACAATGTAGATTTTTCCGTTTTTGGATACATTTTGTAAGAGAGATAGAAAGAAACCAATAGTAATAATTAATCCCATAAGACCTAGTTGAACCCAGTAATCGGCAAAGACATTTTCGGCGATAAAAGCTTGATCATTATTATTTTCTCGTAGATTTTTGGCTCGAGCCGCAGGTCCTACATTTCCTAACTTTCCAATAATTGGGCTTTGCAAACCAAGTTTAAATGCTTCTATAGGACGAGTAAAATGCTCTGATGTACCCGCTCTTTGGATAAAATTTGTATACAAATTATTATTGACGGAAAATACCCCTCCTATTCCTACAATCACAATAATGCCGATGGGGATACCTTTTTTAAGTTTTGAAGTGTGTTTTTGAAGAGAAAAAATTAGTGTTGTGAGAATACTTATGGCAAGCACGGCACGAGAAAAGCTTTGCCAGATACCCAAAAAAAGAATGAGTGCGAGAATATATTTGTATTGATTTTTGAGTTTTACAAATGGCAAAAAACAGAGCGCTGCAAAAAGGAGATGAGCAAATTCTATGGGTCCAGAAGAACCTCCTTGCATCCGAATAAAAGATCCTGCTTCATGATAAAGCGGAACAGTTTGTCCGGGCACCCAAGAAGAAATCGTCTGAGAATAAAAATTTTGTAGTACCTCAAAGCCGCCTCCATATTTAGCCCATGTGCCAAAGAGAATAGATAAAACCACTGATACAATGAAATTGAGCGCAAAAAATTGCCATGATTGTTTTTTAGGAAATTTTTCTTTTTGAAGTAGCCTTGAGAGTAAAAAGAAGGTAATAAATCCTGTAGTCAGGTAGCGAGCAGCCACCAGAGCTGTAGAGATATCAGAATTTATTACGACTAATATAGCTGTCCAGAGGAGAAACCCTAATGCCCACATTTGGGGCGTTGTTAATTTTTGTAACTGCTTGTTTTTCCAATCTCTTCCTTCTTTTATTATAAAAAGAAAGAAGAGTATTATCAGAATAATTTCTTTCCAAAATCGAAAAAAGTCTGGGAGAAATACTGTTAGTGTCCCATGCCATGGGAGTAAAGCTCCAAGGAGTATAAGACACCCTTGGATAGTTCTTGTCTGGATATTTTCAAAAACAGTATTCATACGGAGTATTTCAAACATACGATTTTCGCGGTGGTTTTCAAATATATTTGACTTTTCATTATTAAAAAATTATTAATTTGTTGTTACAGCGTTATGCCAAACGTTGTACCTCTATAGGGATAGAGCAAGGCTCTTCCTTCTTTATCCGACTGGATCCTGCAACAGGATCCAGTTTTTTTTCGTGCATACTGAAATATATTGGCAATGGATTCTCTTTCCGATACAGTAGCGATATGTCTGAATCCAATGAACATCACGAAAATACGATCCATCATCGCAATTCCATTTTCTCTCGTTTTCACCGTTATTTAGGAGAGTTTGTATATGGAGGGATTGATGGAAGTGTGACGACTTTTGCGGTAGTAGCGGGTTCGGCTGGAGGGGGTTTAGATGTGCCTGTGGTTTTGATACTGGGATTTGCAAATTTATTGGCAGATGGATTTGCAATGTCGGTGGGAAATTTTTTATCCACAAAATCTGAAATTCAAAACTATGAAAAACATAAAAAAATAGAATACTGGGAAATCGAGCATATGCCGGAAAAAGAACGAGAAGAAATTTACGATATTTATCGAGCCAAGGGGTTTAAAGGAAAATTACTTGACCAAGTAGTCGATGTCATTACTGCGGATAAAGACCGATGGGTCGATGTGATGATGAAAGAGGAGCTGGAGATGCAACGAGAAGACCGATCACCGTATCTCACAGCTCTCATGACCATTAGTGCCTTTGTACTCATGGGAATCATTCCCCTGCTCGTATATGTGGCGGCATATTGGGTGAATATGGATCAAAATCGTCTTTTTTTCTGGTCTAGCGTGATGACAGGAGCGGCTTTTGTCTTCATTGGGTTTTTGAAAAGTTATGTAACTGGCTCTCACAAACTGCGTGGCATGATAGAGACTTTGCTTCTTGGAGGAGCTGCTGCTATCGTGGCTTATGCTGTGGGAGACATACTAGAAAAAATGATTGCATAAAAAAACCCGTTTCTTCGTGCACGTGGCGGAAAGAGAACGGGTACTTTGTGTTTTGTTTACCTTGTTTTTCACGTTTTTGACTTGTGAATAATTTTGTAAACAAAACGTGTTTTAGCCTTGTCCGTATTGTATCACACGGACTCATTTTATAAAAATATAAAATGAAAGAACAAAGTGAATTCTCATTGTGTCATGAAAATTCTATTAAATTTTTAAACTTCATTTACCTTGATGTCAAATATTTGATGTCGAGGTTTTTTGATATACGGTCTTAATCCATTGTCTTCTTAGTAAAAAACGAGTAGAATCTCCCACGATAACTTTCTTTTTATGAAGATACACGCACGAACGCTTTCCAATGGTTTACGACTTCAAGCAATTGAGATGCCGGGAACGAATGTCGTGACGACTTTGATCTTGGCTGGGGCTGGTTCTCGATATGAAAATATCGAGATTGCCGGAATCTCTCATTTTTTGGAACACATGTTTTTCAAGGGGGCAAAAAAATATACGACTCCAAAAGCCGTGGCAGAAGCGGTGGATAGCTTTGGAGGGGAATTTAATGCGTTTACCGGAAAAGAATATGCCGGTTACTATGTCAAAAGTGGACAAGAAAATCTGACCAAAGCCGTGGATGTCTTATCTGATATGCTCCTTCATTCTCGGTTTGATGAGAAAGAAATCGAGAAAGAGCGAGGGGTGATCTTAGAAGAAATGGCAATGTATCTGGATGCCCCGATGTATCAGATCAGTTGGGATTTTGAACAGTTGGTCTTTGGTGATCAGCCTTTGGGACGCGATCAGATCGGAACAAAAGAGCTGATCAAGTCAGTCACACAAGCACAATTCCAACAGTATCAGAAAGAATTGTACGTCCCCTCTAATATGGTAATTAGCGTAGCGGGAGCCGTGAATGAAAAGAGTTTAGATCTATTGGAGGAGTATTTTTCGTTTCCTGATATGGAGCAAGGTCGTGACATGAAACCCTTTGATTGGGATTTAAAGACTGATAAATTCAAGATTCGTCGAAAAAAAACCGAACAATATCATATTTCTCTTGGAGTTCGGGCGGTGGCAGAATCAGATAGCCAATATCCTGTTTTAAAGGTTCTGGCTACAATCTTGGGAGGAAATATGAGTGCACGAATGTTTCAAAATGTGAGAGAAGAAAAAGGGCTATGCTATTCGATTCGTACGCAAGTGGATGAGTTTACCGATACTGGTTTGATGACGACCAGAGCTGGCGTGAAGCTTGATGATGTTTTACGTGCAGTAGAGGCGATTCGGTTTGAGTATGACCAGGTTGTGGACAAAGGTATTACCGATGCAGAACTCAAAAAAGCTCAGAATTATCTGTGTGGGAAGGTAGATCTCAATACGGAAGACACCGAAGGGGTGGCTCATCATTTTGCGAAGGATGAGCTTCTGTACAATAAAACCGAGCAATTTGATGACTGGAAAAAACGCCTTCGTTCGGTCACGAAGCGTGAGGTGGAAGATTTGTCTCGACAACTTCTTCGTCCTGAAAATTTTCGATTTGCGGGTATTGGTCCGGAGATTGATGAGGACAAGCTTCTCAGTATTATTTCCTGATTTTTAGCATTTAGTCTTTTCTTTTCATTTGGAGACCGGACTTTTCTTCGAGCATGTGTCCACACTTCTTTATTGTAAATGGTTTCCGGAGTAAAAGTCCGATCTCTCGTATTCGATACAAAAAAGAAAACTAAGGTGGAGAGGGACGGTCTGTCTTACTCCACCTGCTATAACAATGTTAGAGCATTGAAGCTTATTTAAACGGCTTTTTCGATATGCATAGCATCGAATTTCCCCGTGGCGACTACTTTGATGAACTCATCGGAAAACATTCTTAAAATTTCGCTTATTGCTTGGTCGTCATCATCATTAGACTTCAGAGCCATTTTTCTCATCCTATCTTTTATATGACCAAGAACCAAAGACACATCTTCCAATAGGACTTCTCCGGCACTTTTCAGTGCTGACAAAAACTGTTTTTTATCACTCCATGATAACCGGGAATCGCCTTCCCAGTGTGTAATAGTTGAATGAAGCACGCACAGTTCTTGACGAAGGTGTGTTTGGATGAATTCATCCAATATTTTCAGTGTTTGAGAACACCTTTTGACATTTGTGCTGTTACCGTACAAGGCATTTTCTCTTAATTGAACCGCTACTTTCGCTATAGCACTCGGTTGCACGACTACGTGGTCTAACATTTTTTCTTCCTTTTGTGAAGTAAAAGTAATTTATAGGAATCAGATTTTCCAACACTTTGGAAAACCCTGGGAACACTGATTTCTTCAAACCGTTCCCCCACCTCAATTTTCTTTTTTTTGATTCTGTTAAAGAGCTTTTTCTCTAAAAAAACATCACACTCAATTTCTTTATAAAATATTTCAACTATTTTGTCAAAAATATGTTTATTTTTAGAAGTAGATCTTTAAATCCTTTAGAAACTGTGGTATAATGAAGGGATGAAGTCTCATTCCTTTGATATTTTGTGCTTTGGTTCCATTACGCTTGATACCTTTCTCAAGCCTTCTGAATCGATAAAGATTTCTAATGAGGAAAATTTTCATTTTCCTGTGGGAGACAAGATTCAGGTGGAATCTATTTTTAAATCGTGTGGAGGATCAGCCGCCAATACTTCTATCGGTTTTTCTAAAATGGGATTTCAGTCAGCAGCTTTTGGCTTTATCGGCGATGATGAAGTAGGGAACTACATTTTAAACGTACTTGAGACGAATAACGTAAGACGTGATTTTTTGACGATTCGAAAAAACAGCCCTTCCAGTTTTTCTATGGTTTTGACAACTCCGGAAGGGCGAAGAACTATTTTTCATTATAAAAATCCAAAAGAGGATTTTGAACCTCATCACTTATTGAAGGCTCCAATAACCAAAGCAGTGTACGTAGGGCATGTGTCAGAGAAGTCAGAAGATATGATTTGTTCTATTCCGAAGTGGAAGAAGCAGGGTGGTTGTTTTTTTGCTTGGAATCCAGGGGAAACACAAATTCAAAAGGGATTTAAAGCTTTTGCGGAAATTTTACCTCACACAGATCTTCTCATTATGAATAAAGAAGAAGCCGCGAAGTTTTCTGGTGAATCTTTTGTGTTAAGAGAAAGATCAAAGTTTACGGAAAAAGAACTCGGAAAACATGTGATTATTGAGAATGAATTTCAGCCTCGACGTCTTTTCGATGTGAGAAATATAGCTCAAAAGTTACTCAAAACTGGTATTAAAACCTTGGTGATTACTGATGCAAAACGTGGAGCTCAACTTTTTGATCAAAAAGGAAATCATTTTTATGTTGCTGCTCCAGATGTCGACATTCAAAGTACTTTGGGAGCTGGCGATGCCTTTTCGGTGGGGTTTATATCTGCTGTTTTAAAAGATCAATCTATTGAAAATCAATTACGATGGGGGACTCTCAATGCCGGTTCGGTCATACAGAAGTTTGGAGCGCAAAAAGGTCAATTGACGCTGTCTGTGCTAAAAAAATTACTTTGAGTAATATAATCGTAGACACAAAAAAACCGGTCCATAAGACCGGTTTTTTTAAGTTTTCCAAAGAAATGTCTAATTGGCTCCTGTACCTCCTGCATCTCCTGATCCAAGGAGAGTGTTGACGAGAGCAAAAGCAATCAGAACTACTATGATCCCAATAGCAGCATACATGAGTACTTTTTTGGCTTTTTCTGTGTCGTCTCCCCCAGAAGTAATGTAGAGAAAACCACCATAAATAACCATAATTGTAGCAATAATCCCCAAGAAAAAGAGGAAGAAATTTACAATAGTTGTTAATGCTTGACGAAATGAGCCTCCAAAGGTAGTTGCCTCTTGAATATTTTGTGGATTGTCTTCCACCCGAATCAGCCCGTTATTGACTCCCCCGCCTTGCGCTAATACGAGTGAATGAGCATCAAAGGCAAAAAGCCCTAGTACTGCTAGCAAACCAAGAGATGGTGCAATTAATTTTTTAAGGTTTTTCATTTTGTTTTTGAGATAAGGTATCTTACCTTTTTACTTTATCATCCTTTTTTTAAGGAAACAAATTGTGTACATGATTTTTTATTGATGTTTCTCAAAACACATTTTATTTTATACTTTAATTAGGTAAATCCTTTTGAGATAATTAGTTTTTCTTGTTATTTGTTTTGCTACAATTAGAAACGATGAATATTGACTTCCCTCTTTCACAAACGCTCAAGACTACAAAAACTCATTTGGCGAAACTTGAAAGAATGGGGATTTCAACTATTCGTGATGCTTTGGAATTTTTTCCTCGAGCAATTGAATCCACCGAAATAAGCTCTGACTTTCGCCACATTCAGCTTGGAGTCAAACAAACTGTTTCGGGTATTCTCACCGATGTTCGCAAAGAAACAACAACTCGAGGAAAAAAAATTGCCCGAGCTGCTTTGACATTGAATGATGGTTCAGTACTCGATGTAATCTGGTTTCAAATCCCCTATTTACTTCGGAATATGCGAGATGAATCTCGAGTTTTTTTGGTGGGAAAAATTGATCGTAATTACGGAAAAATTCAGGTATCTAATCCTGAGATTCATTTGGATCGGAATGTTCATATCGGAGCACTAAGAGCGATTTATCCAGAATCCCCTCCCATTACGTCTAAGTGGCTACGGGAAAAAATAACGGGGCTTTTGGTCTTTGTAAAAGAGTTTTCGGAAATATTGCCACATAAGATTTTACAATCAGAAAAATTCATGGGGAAAGCCGAAGCGATTCATACGATCCATCGTCCCAAAGATAGTGAATCGTGGTATCAAGCTCGCCATAGACTTGGTTTTGAAGAGATTTTTTCTATTCAGGTTCGAGTGATGCGAGAAAAATTTTTGAGAGAAAAAAAAACTCAGAATAAATACCTAGTTGCTATGAATACTGATCAGGTGAAGGCAGATATTGAAAAATTACCATTTGAACTCACAACTGCTCAGAAGAAATGCCTCTATCAAGTTCTGAAAGATTTTGAGGCGGACAAGCCGATGCATCGTTTGATGCAGGGGGATGTAGGGAGTGGGAAAACTATTGTGGCTTTTTTAGCTGGATTGCACATGGCACGCTCACGGTCCCAAGTGGCTATTTTAGCACCAACTGAAATCCTCGCTAAACAACATTTCGCAAATGCTCTGAAATTTTTCCCATCAACAATGCGGGTAGAACTTCTGACCGGTTCTGTTACGGCTAAAAACAAACAAAATATTAAGAATAAGCTCGCTCATGGTGATATTCAGATTTTGATTGGTACTCATGCGCTTTTTACTGAAGATACTGTTTTTAAAAATCTCGGTCTGGCGGTGATTGATGAACAACACCGATTTGGCGTACAACAACGAGCAATTTTAGCGCAGAATAATTCTCATGTACTCGCCATGACAGCGACTCCTATCCCAAGAACTTTGGCATTGACTATGTATGGCGACCAAGATATTTCGGTCATTGATGAGATGCCGGCAGGAAGAAAATCGATTATAACTCGTGTGGTTCATGATGAGAAAGCAAGTACGCTGTGTTATCGATTTATTGATGATCAGATTGAAAAAGGTCGGCAAATTTTCTGGGTATGTCCATTGATTGATGAATCAGATAAAATCGAAGCTAAAAATGTAAAGCATGAATTTGAACGGATTAATAACGAACTCTTTCCAAAAAGAAGAGTAGAGTTTTTACATGGCAAAATGAAAGCGAAGGAAAAAGATGCTATTATGCGTCGGTTTCGTGATCATGAATTTGATATTTTGGTATCAACTTCAGTGATTGAAGTAGGGGTGGATATACCGAATGCAACCGTGATGGTGATTGAAAATTCTGAACGATTTGGGTTATCGCAATTACATCAATTCCGAGGTCGAATTGGGAGGAATGATATGCAAAGTTATTGTTTTCTTATGGTCGGGAAAAAAGATGATGCACAAAAGCAAAGACTTCGTGCTATGGAGAAATCGAATAATGGGATGTATTTGGCAGAAGTCGACTTGAAACTCAGAGGGATGGGAGAAATATACGGAACACGTCAAAGCGGGTTACCGGATCTCAAGTGTGCAGACCTGACGAATCTTGAATTACTCCAAAAAGCTCGCGACTGGGCGATTAGTATTTTGAAAGAAGATGTAACACTTGAAAGCTATCCAGCGTTGAAACGAGAAGTAGAACGAGGGGAGGTGTATTTTTAGAAAAATGACTGAAGAGGAAGTGGAGCAAAAGAGATTGCTAACCACTTCGGAAGAATTTATGTGGGTTTTGATTTGCGATCGTACCCACAATCACATAACTGAGTAGTCCTCTCAAACTTTGGGGCAGTTGATAAAGCCTGAGTATTTTTCAGATTTGTTTTATCTTTTCTAGCCTCGTTACTTCCGGGTTTTGGCTGAGCGATTTTCCCCATAAACAAATATCCCAATTTGTGTTGTAAAAAAATATAAATCCCAGTAATCCGTTTCATGCCTTCTTTCCCTCCTCACTTCGTTTGTGTTTTTTCGTTGCCTCGACAAGACGCTTTCGCTTTTTTGCAAGGCGTTGAAATTCAGACAGCCAATCCACTGAATGAGGAAGTCTTAAAGCTTTAAGACTTCCCAATGCTACTTTCATAGTTTCTCCTCTGAATTCATCCATTGCTCATAAAGTGATGGATTTGTTTTTTCGTTTTTCTGCTTCAGAGTTTCCAGAATCGGAAGTATATCCGTTTCTGTCAGGTGAGAGAATTTTTCTGGTTGCATCAATAATTCTGATGCAACCTTAGACCGCAAAGATTTCCAAACAAAGTCTAACTGATGGCAAGTTATATGGTCTCCACCAATAACTCGTAAGATCATGCGTGCCACCTTTCGCTCTGTAATTAGGTCCGAAGGTATATGTATACCGCAAGATGGAATCGACATGATTATTCTCCTGTTTGTTAGTTTCGTAGCGAGAGCCTTTCTTTTGCTCCCTCTTCAATCATTTTTCCGTATCTTTTAAAGAGCTATTGTCCTATAGATAGTAATTATTAAATTGTCAATAATTCATTTTGATTTCATGTAAATTTTATGGGTATAATTTTTTTGCTTTTTTTTGCAAAAATATACCAGAGGTGTACTATCTTGGTGTTATGAAATACGCTTTTTTACTCAAAAACTTCAAAAGTCTGAGTGCCGAGGAACAGGCGATTTTTTCGGCCCATATTTTAACATTGATTTTTTGCTTTTTCCCATGGAGGTCTGTAGAACCGTTTGATTTCTTGGTTCCAACATACTGGCACACAGCGTTTTCGGCTTCTTCAGCTCTGATGGGGGTTGTGGTACTTTTTGTATCGTTGAGCTTAGTGTTGTTTTTTGTCGATAAGTTACTTGAAACTCGCAAGATCCATCTTCCTTTTTCGGCTAACTATCTTTTTATGGGTGCCGGAACGATCCAAATATTTTTGATTTTATTAATGGCTTCTGTTTTGCTTCTTGAGGGGAAACATATTGGAAATGTGGAGCTACGGTTTGGTATTTTTGCGGCTTTGATAGCGCAGATTGCAGGATTGGTATCCGGATATCTGGAAATTCAAAGTCAAAAAAAGAAAAAGGCTCGAAGTTTTTTTCAGAATCCGAGTGAGAAAATGACACCTTCTGCTGAAGTGGAAGAACCCCCAAAACCCACTCCAGCACAAACGAATTTAATTGACGAAACGAAGACTAAGACTGAGCAGTCTAAGTTTGATAATCAGATAGAGTCATGACGAAAAAGAAAGACTTAAAACCTCATAATAACGACTCCAAAAGTACATCTTCCCAAGATTCTTTTTTGACGGATGATCAGCTTCAAGGAAAAGCAGTCGGTGGAAAAGTACAGCTGGAATATAAAAGTTTAGATGAAGCAATTGCATCAGTACACAAGGTGCTGGATGAAGATATCGTTAAAAAATTTCACAACACTCCGGAGGAAAAGCTTCCAACCTGTAAAATAGCTATTTACAGTCATGAAGCCCAAAGTATCGTACCAGCAGGTGCTGGAAAAACACCTCGTGGGAAGCCACGTATTGTGTGTGGGGTAACTGGATCCAAGAAAATTTCTATGGGTCGTGAAGAAGCGTTAAGAAAATTTTATCATTTAGAAAAAAAGGAGTAGTATTCTTTTGTGACTCTTCTATCTTATTCTTATGACACAAAAGACGACTCCGGCATCGAAAACAAAAACACAAAAACCAGCTTCTAAAAGCAATGTTATGAGTGATTCTCGCAAAGCGGCACTAGAAGCTGCTATGCAACAGATCGAAAAAAACTTTGGAAAGGGAGCTATTATGAAACTTGGAGAACAAGAACATACTAAGATTGAAACTGTTAGTTCTGGTTCTATTTCTCTCGATCTTGCTTTGGGAGGAGGATATCCTAAAGGACGAATAATTGAGATCTATGGTCCAGAGAGTTCTGGGAAAACAACTTTGTGTCTCCATGCAGCTGCTGAATTTCAAAAGCAAGGTGGGATGGTAGCATTTGTAGATGCAGAACATGCACTTGATCCAGAATATGCACGAAAAGTCGGAGTTGATACGGATAATCTATTACTTTCCCAGCCAGATTCTGGTGAACAGGCTTTGGAAATTGTAGAAGCCTTAGTACGTTCTGGAAGTGTGGATCTTATTGTCGTTGATTCGGTTGCCGCTTTGACTCCTCGAGCAGAAATAGAAGGAGCGATGGGTGACGCACAGATGGGATTACAAGCTCGGCTGATGAGTCAGGCTTTGCGAAAATTAACAGCGGTAACTTCGAAAATGGGAACGACTATTATTTTTATCAATCAAATCCGTATGAAGATTGGTGTGATGTTTGGAAATCCAGAAACTACGACTGGAGGAAATGCTCTTAAATTTTACGCTTCTGTGCGAGTAGAAATTCGCAAGGGAAGTAAAATTGAGCAAGGAACTGGGGACAACAAGGAAGCTCATGGAAATGGTGCTCGGATCAAGGTAGTGAAAAATAAAGTAGCTCCACCTTTTAAAACTGCTGAGGTCGACATTCTTTTTAATGAAGGAATTTCTAGGATGGGAGATCTAATCGAAGTAGCAACGAAGATGGATATTATCCAAAAATCTGGAGCTTTTTATAGTTATACTGGCACGAAGCTCGGACAAGGAAAGCAGAATGCAGTAGATTTTTTGAAAAACAATCTCGATTTAGCTTCAGAGATTGAAGGTTTGGTGCGAGAAAAAGCCCGAGCGAATTAATTATCAATCTTTGACTTTTCATTATTCATTATACCTATGGCTTTTACGCTTCCCCTTCTCGATTATGATTATGATCAACTTGAACCCTCTATCGATACTCAAACGATGGAGATTCACCATCTCAAACACCATCAGGGGTATGTGAATAAGCTCAATGCAGCGTTGGAGAAATATCCGGAATATTTTGAGAAATCTACTTGTGATATTCTGAGAAATCTACATGAGGTTCCTGAGGATGTTCGAGAGTCTGTCAGAAATAATGGTGGAGGGCATTGTAATCATTCTTTTTTCTGGAAAGTGATCAATCCGAATGGCGGGGGGAAGCCTATAGGATATTTAGCGAAAGCGATTGATGATACATTTGGCAGTTTTTCTGATTTCCAGAATCAATTTGAGACAGCGGCAGCAAGTCGATTTGGGAGTGGTTGGGCGTGGTTAGTTATCAAGGATGGGAAGTTGGAAGTCATGTCTACGGCAAATCAGGATTCTCCTTTGTCTTTGGGCTATGAAATCATTCTTGGATTGGATGTCTGGGAACATGCCTATTATTTACATTATCAGAATCGACGTCCAGATTACATCAAAGCTTTTTGGAATATTGTAGATTGGGAATTTGCCGAGACGAATTATTCTAAGAATCTTTAGATACTTATTCTTTAAAATTTAAAAAAAGAACGTGAGTATGGAGGAGCGGAAGCTGAGTAGATTTGAGCAAGTGTAGCGAGAGAAAATCTTTACTCATCTGAGAACTCCGTACGAACGAAGAGGAATAAAGACGGAACAAAACGAGTCCTGAGCCTGTCGAAGGACGAAGTCAGTGAAGTCTTTGTGATGATGGGTTGGTAGCTCAATGGTAGAGCAGTAGCCTCTTAAGCTATTGGCTGTGGGTTCGAGTCCCACCCGACCCACCAATAAGGACTTAATTTTGTACTAGAAAGAAGGAGTATTTACTCCCCCATTAACGTGTATTGTTTGTGCTTTCAAAAAATCTCTTCTGTTTTCTGGTACTTGTGGATTGCGCAACTTCTCTCTCATGTGTTGAATTTTTTCTTTTGAGATATTTTTACCACCCTCGTTATTTTGACGGCTACAGATTTCATTAAATTCTGCATGTACTTCTAGAATGTTTATTTCATAACCTCGTCTTTCTGCCTCTTCTACATAATATTGCATCTCCCAATACTCTAAATTTGTATTATCAACAAAAATAATTCCTTTTTCTTGATTTAGGTCTTTTGAAAATTTTTCTTTACATTGTTCATGAGCTTCTTTTAACTTTGAACCATCAAATTTATATTCTCCATCATGTATAAAATAATGATCGGCACTACAAATAGAAATTTGAGCATCAGGATTTTCCTTTCTAAACCTTTCTTTTAAGTTATGAATAAGAGTTGATTTTCCAGAACCAGAAATACCTCTACAAATAAATACTTGCTTTTGCTTCGGCTCGATTTCTTCAGGCTTTGTAAAATAATTGTTGCTTATTACTTCTCGAACTGTGTGCTGAAATTTTTTTCTTTCATTGCATGGTTCTGGCGAATTTTTCCCTGTATTTTTCCAACGAACCTCACGCTTTGGAGTTTCATAATTTTCCATCTCTACATACTAACATTTTTTAATGATATAAACAATATTAAATAACAAAGGTTTCAACTCGATATGTACTAATTTTTTCTCTTTCATTCTTTGCCCTTTCTGTTTCAAGTATCTATACTCAAAGCAAAACAAATACTAATATGACAGGACTTACTAGTAGCGTGGCGCAGAGTCGACTCAAAGAATATGGACTCAATAAGTTGGTAGCAAAATCTGAGCATACCTGGATCAAAATGATTGCGGGGCAATTTACTGACTTGCTGGTTTTGATTTTGATCGGAGCGGCGGGGGTGAGTTATGCATTTGGAGAGGTAACGGATGCTATTGTGCTTTTGGTGATTATTGTGCTCAATGCTGGGATTGGATTTTTTCAGGAATTTCGAACTGAACGGACGCTGAAAGCTTTGCAAAAAATGGTTCATGCGGATATCAGAGTGCTTCGAGATGGGCAAGAAGTGCTTTTGAATGTTGAATTCATTGTACCGGGGGATATTGTGATCTTAGGAGAAGGAGACAAGATTCCAGCGGATGGGATTTTGTTGGAATCGAATATTTTGAAGGCTGATGAGGCAGCACTAACGGGAGAAAGCGTGCCTGTGACGAAAAAAGTGGATGATGATGTTTTTATGGGAACATCGGTCGTATATGGATCAGGAAAAATGGAAGTTCAACAAACCGGAATGGAAACCCGATTTGGTCATATCGCTAAACTCACTTCTGAAGTTGATAAAACAAAGTCCCCTCTTCAGAAAGAACTTGCTCATATCGGTATCTTTGTGACGAAAGTGACGGTTGTGATTTCTTTGTTTTTGTTTTTTGTAGGATTGTGGAGAGAGAGTTCTGTCCTTGAAAGCTTGCTTTTTTCGGTATCGGTAGCAATTGCAGCGGTTCCAGAAGGGTTGCCAACAACGATTACTGTGGCTTTGGCTCTGGGAGCGGCGACTTTGGCGCGTCGAAAATCTATTATGAAACGTTTGTCTTCTGTGGAAACTTTAGGATCAGTGACCACGATTTGCTCGGATAAGACTGGGACACTGACGAAAAATGAAATGACAGTGAGAGAAATGTATTTGGCTGATGGGAGCTTATGGCAAGTGACAGGCGTCGGTTACAATCCTCTCCGAGGAAAAATTCAGGTTTTTGATTCTTCTGATAGTAAGACCAGTAAAAATTTGCTTGAATATTTATATCGGGTGTGTGTGTTGTGTACAGAGGCGACTCTCGTTAAAAAACGAAGTAAGTATTCGGTACTAGGTGATCCGACTGAAGGGGCTCTTTTGACCTTGGCGGCTAAGGCGGGCTTTACCTCAAAAGAAAAAGTGAGAACTATTTTTCCCTTTGATTCTGATCGAAAGATGATGAGTGTGGTGACGAAAAATGAAATTCTGGTCAAAGGTTCTCCCGATCAGCTTTTACAGCATTGTACTCATTGGACCGATGGAGTAAAAAAACATATTCTTACGCCTCAAAAACGACAAACTATCCTCAAGCAATACCAGAAGATGGGAGAAAACGCTTTACGAGTGTTAGCTTTTGCCTTTCGTCCAGTCGAGAAAAACCTTCCAAAAGACCAAGGAGCGGCGGAAAAAAACCTCGTATTTGTGGGTTTAGTCGGTATGATTGATCCACCGAGATCAGAAGTGGAGGCGATGGTCGGAAAATGTCATACTGCTGGTATTCGAATTATTGTGATTACTGGAGATTATGGCGTGACAGCAGAAGCAATCGCTCGAGAACTGGGTATTGTAGAAGGAGAGAATGTTGAGGTGATTACAGGAGATGTATTGCGAAAAATTAGCGAAGCGAAGCTTTCAAAAATGCTCAAAGACCGAGAAAAGTCTTTTATTTTCGCTCGCAATATGCCAGATCAAAAGATGCGAATTGTAAAGGCTCTCAAGCAACAAGGTGAAGTCGTAGCCATGACCGGGGATGGGGTCAATGATGCTCCGGCATTGAAAAAAGCGGATATTGGTATTGCGATGGGGATTACGGGAACCGAAGTTAGTAAAGAAGCGGCAACAATGATTTTGACCGATGATTCTTTTTCTTCGATCGTGAATGCTGTGGAGGAAGGAAGACGAATTTACGATAATTTGAAAAAATTTATGTGGTTTATTTTTGCCTGTAATATTGGAGAATTAGTGACGATATTTTTAGCGATTTTGTTTCAGTTTCCACTACCCTTGACGGCGATTCTGATTTTATGTGTGGATCTGGGGACAGATATACTGCCTGCTGTAGCTTTGGGAGTCGATCATAAAGCGCCAGACGTCATGGAGCGGGCTCCTCGTTCTCCCAAGAGTAAGGTTTTACAAGGAAAATTTGTGAAAGATTTTCTTTTGGTCGGAAGTGTGATTGGGTTATCTGTCACTGGTGCCTTTTTGTTTACCCTGATGCAAGATGGTTGGGCGTGGGGATTAGGAGTCGATTATCACTTTGCTCATGCAACCAGCGTATCTTTTGCATCTCTGGTATTTGTGCAGCTGGTTAATGCATTTTCTGCTCGTTCAACGATACGATCTATTTTTGATATGAAACATCGTGAAAATTATTTCTTGATTTTATCTGTCATGTCATCGGTATTACTTGTACTTTTGATCCTATATGTTCCTTTTCTCAATCGAGTGTTGGGAACGACTCCGCTGGGAATGATGGATTGGTATGTGGTTGCTATAGCGAGTCTGATCCCACTGGTTTTTATCGAGATGCAGAAATATTTCCGAAGACGAAACCTCCTCACGGCATAAATGAATACTTTTGACACCACAAAAATACAAAGATATAAAAATGAAGCCTTTGTTTGACTCTGATAATGAACCTTGAGCTCGTGAATGTCCGTTTCAAACTAAGCGAAGCTTGGAATTTTTTGTTCCGAGCTTTTTTTCTATCCCATTTAAACCCTATCCCCTGCCTTCCCTAATGACCACATAACTGCGGTCACGATCAAAAAAGCCAGTATCGGTTGCGACCAGTTCAAGGTTAGGTTGAAAAGAACGTGAAGCAGGATAGCTCCCCATAATCCTTCAAGCAATACTGCTCGGGCAGTATGTCCTTTGAGACTTGGGAAGTGAGAAAACAGAAGGTGCCGACGTGCCACATGAAGCGTAAAAAATTGCCAAAGGTGTCTGATCTTGGGGAGATACCAAAAGACTCTCAGAGGAGATTCTTTTTTCCCTTTATGGAGTGTGTCTGATAAATAAGCTCCGGCATAAAAGAATCCGAATAAGGCAGTAGTGGCTCCATGAAGTAGCGTCGTAGTCCAAAATCGTCCTTGAAAGGTGAGCCAAAAAGCATCGGTAAATTGACTTGTGTCATAGATATTAGTGAGGTACACAATATTTTCCGTCATGGCAAAGCCAAGTCCGACCGCAAAGCCATACATGATACCTTGTGACATTGTACGAAACCTTTGTTTAACGCTTTCTATTACTAGAATGGCAAAAAGCATTTTAAACAATTCTTCTCCTAACACTTTTGCCAAAAAATTTTGGAGTTCTATTTTTTGTGCGAAGAAAAGAAAAAAGATAGCCGATAAAATGCCAGCAATTAAAGCTAAGCATAATAAAACTAATGGCTCTTGGATCTTGTCTTTTCGATCAAAGTAGAGCAACCAGAATCCAGAAGTAAGGACTGCAATTGGAAAAAAAGAAAGCCAGAAGTAATGATGAGAGAGGATATCTGTGAGCATCTAATTTTATTATCAATGATCCTTTCCTGTTTGGTCAAGGTCATTGAAAATGGAGCATGGTATATTCATCAGAGACCAGCGTCTTATTCATATCCCCTCAAAGAGGAGAAATATAGGATTGTGTTGAAAAGTCCGAACTTTGAATCCGGAAGTATAAATGGCTCCTTATGAAATATTCCTCTCCGAAGAGAAGTTCTGACTTTTGAGTCCAAGAGGTTAAGGTTGTTATTTTTGAACCATGTACTGTGCCATGATGGAATATTTCTTTAGCTTTTCCATCCTTGCTTTAAGATGTTTTCGTGGTTTACCTGTTTTGCATATATTTTCTCCACAGTTTGGCGTGTTTTTTTCTCAAGAATTTTGAAGAATTCAAGTTTTTTTTCTGAAACTATCAATTTTCTCAGAGATTGTATTATTTGGGGAATGGTGGTGGAGGGAGATGATATTTTTTTCATGGTATAAAGGGGATGGTAGTATTTAGTCTTCTTTTATTTTTTCGGGAGCGTATTTTCTTATAAAATCTTCTACGTCATCGCTAAACAATGGATTTGTTGATTCTTCGTCCTTCTTGACTTGATCAAAATTAATTTTTTGGGCGAGAATCCGACATGCTTTTTCCATCATATCTTCTCCTTCAAATATCGGCTTTTCTTGAAATACTTCCATAGTTGAATTTTCTGTAAGAGCTAAAATAGCTCCTTTTACTGATTGATATTCTGTCAACGAGTTATCAGGAAGTTTTGTAAGAACATTGCATAGAGCTTCCATAACAGGCTGGAGATTAGGCATTTTTCGTGATCTCATGTACTTCCCTAGTGGTATTTCCTGTATCGCCTTTTTCAGTTCTCCTCCTGGTATGTCCTCCAACACAGGATCCAAGGCATCCAGATGCTTTAGAATAGGATATTTTTGTTGTGCTGTTTCTACGAGGGAATCCTGCCTAAACATTTCACTTGGTATTGGCTCCGGATCATCCACAAGTCCCTGTGTTGCATTACCTATAAGACCATCCAGAGCTTCACCGATAATAATTCCGTTTCGATTCCACACCTCAGGTTCTGACAAAAAGGCTAAATTTTTATCGATATCTTCTATGTCTTGATTTGTAAAATTGACTATATATGGGATTCTGGCTATCGCTCGGTAGGTGTCTAAATCTTCCATATCCAATTTGGTATCGCCTTCTATTATACCTTCTGCGTCTAAAACTCTATTGATCCTATCCGCATCTTTAGCGTCTGTTTCGAAGTAATTATCAAAAGGGTCGAAATATCCATTTATTTTTATTTGTATATCAGTTGCCGCAGCTTCCATGACATCAGATCGTTCACGAATATTATCGAGGATTGTTTCGTATTCTTTTCCTGTCAACTCTGCTTCTGCCAAAAGAGCGAATACCTTTTCAGGCATACGAATCCTAATGTTATATTTCTCAACATCAAAATCCTCTTTGTATGCTTTAATGATATTTTCTTCTAACTCGGCAAGCATCTTATCTCTATTTTTCCCTCCTGTTGGACGTATTTCAGGATCTTTGTTTGGAGATTGGTTTTGAAAGATAAAACGAGAGTTTCCTCTAAAACTGTTTGTAGTAATAATTTTTTTCATTCCTCTCATTGTAACATAAAAAAGATATAAATGCAATTTTATTTGCATCTTATGTCGTACAACCAGACAAGAAATGTCACCATGGATGGATACATTGTCCTATTTTTTCACTTTATATCGTGCCATGATGGAATTCTCTCCTAGAGGCTCTACCTGCTTGAGCTCCAAATCCATGACAATCGACTCATCAAAGAGGGATAAACCAAAACCAAAAATGAGTGGAGCTACGGTCACGACAATCTCATCGATGAGTTTGGCTTGGGCAAATAAGGTATTGATCTTTTGTCCACCAGCGAGAATCACTTCCTGATACCCTTCTTTTTCAAGTCGTTCAAGTAATTTTTGGGGAGATTCGTCGGTAAATTCTAAATCTGGATGTTCTGATACACGAGTTTTATCCCGAGTGAGAACGATGTTTTTTCTTTTGGGAAGTGGACGCCCGATGGTGTCGTAGGTTTTCGATCCCATGATCAATACACCAGCTTCTCTCGTCATGTGGACGAAAAGCTTTTTGTCGGCTTTTTCGGTCCAATCGGCACAGTGGTCAGTATCTTTCGCAATTCTACCATCTAAAGTGATGGCCATAAGTAAGGTGATTTTTATATTCTTTTTCATTCCAAGTTAGTTTCAAGATGCCAGAAAGAAAGATTCAAATCAATTTTTATCTTCAATCTATAAAAAAATGTCCTGACTATGCAATAATGACTGTGCAATAATCAGGACTATGTGGTTATCCGTTGTCCCTCGAGGCGCGAAGCAAAACCTACAGCTGTATGTGGAACTTCCCCTAAACAAAGGCGGGGGTGTAACACAAGGTTTGCAACGATCACCACAAAGAACTTTTTCTAAAATAAATTATAAATACTATATTGTCAAGTTTTTTTATACATTATCCTCGAAATTCCCAAAAATGTTCTCCTATTTTTATCTTATCCCCCGGAATTGCTCCTTTGGCAGTTAGTTTTTTTAGAACATGCCATTTTTTGAGGACATCGTATATACGTTCTCGGGCGGATTCTTTTTCGATTTCGGTTTGGCGTACCATTTGTTCTAAGCGTTCGTTTTTAAGTTCCCACCAGTGAGTTGATTTAATGATTTCGACATCTTTCTCGGATTTAGATTTTATTTTTGCAGGTTGGAACAAGACTTCTTTTTCAGTATCTTCTTCTGAAGCTACTTCCAGCACTTCTATTTCCTCCTCTCTCTCTGGTAGCTGTGAGAGAATATACCTTAATAAACCTTCAATACCTTCATGAGTAGCGGCTGAAACTTTATAAGGCTTAAGTTTATATTCTTTTTCAAATTCGCTCATCAAAAATTCTTCTAATTCATTGTCTGTCAGGTCTATTTTGGTAAAGACAGGCAAGAAAGGTTTTTGCTCCAAGACTCTCGAGAACTTTTTGAGTTCTGAACGGATGACTTCGAAATCTTGAAGCGGGGTGTTAGATGTAACATCAATCAAGTGTAAAACAAATCGAGCTCGTTCGATATGTCGGAGAAATGTATGTCCGAGCCCTTTCCCCTCACTCGCTCCTTCAATAAGCCCTGGGACATCGACAAAGATAATTTCTTGGTTATCAACTTTGGCGACGCCTAGATTAGGAACCAACGTGGTGAAGTGATATTCGGCAACTTTTGGTTTGGCATTAGAAACTACGGAAATAAAAGTAGATTTTCCTACGCTCGGATAGCCGACTAAGGCAACGTCGGCGACAAGTTTGAGTTCTAATTCCAGATTAAATGACTCTCCGATATCTCCTTTTTCGGCAAAGTCTGGAGCTTGTCGGATGGAACTGACAAAGCCAGCATTACCTTTTCCACCTCGTCCACCTTGGGCGATAGTTATTTTTTCATTTTTTCGAGCAAGATCGGCAAAAACTTTTCCTGTGTCAGCGTTTCTGATTTGTGTGCCAATGGGAACTTTGAGTATGAGGTCTGCTCCGTAATGTCCATTACGATTATTTCCCTGTCCTGGTCTTCCTTTATCAGCTTTGTAGTTTTTTGTTGAACGAAAATCATAGAGAGTATGAATATTATCAACAGCTTGAAAGATGATATTTCCACCTTTTCCACCATTTCCTCCATCGGGTCCACCTTTGGGAACGTATTTTTCTCGACGGAAACTCACACATCCATCTCCTCCTTTTCCCGCCGTCACCGATATTTTGACTTCATCGACAAACATCGAACCTGACTGTAGGGGAAAAGGTGTTTTGAGGCAATATGATCCTGTTCAAGTTCGACCTCTTGCAATTTTAAATATATTAATACTCATTTGACTTTTGTGCTTTTTTATTTTAAAATTAATATAATTTTATTCCATGAACGATAAGCTTTCAGAGTCACAATCTGGCTCAAATCAGCAAAAAAATGAGCTGGAAAGCTTTTTTTTACGTACGGTTTTTCAGTCTCATATTGAAAAATTCAAGGATTGTGAGGCTTTTTTGACAAAAAATAACATTCCGATGAATGAGTGGCGTAATAATTCAAAACTTAAATCGGTTGGGTTTGATTCTGATTTTATGGAGCTTTTTGGGGTTTATTACATGTACCGTTCAGCCATTGAGAGAATTATCTCTCAGAAATTACTTACTTCTCCGGAAGGAGAATCTTCCCTTGCTGATCTCGTAGATGAAACCTATGCTCTAGTGAATGCGATAACTGAAGCGCCGAAACTCCCCTACATATCTCCAGAAATATTATCTGTTCTCAATAAGTATGATATTGAGGTGGATTTGTCTGGTCTTCGTCCAATACAACTGATGAAGGAAGAACCTTATAGACCTAGTAAATATTTTCCTATGGCTACGCAAACGTTACATTTTCCTTCTGGAGAAGAGCTTGAGTGGGATATTATTAAAGGCATTGATTCTGTCTTTACTTTACATGAATTGGATGATGGACGATTTGTATTGATTTTTGCTGTTAAGGCTGGCCGACCTAATGAATGTATTGTAGAAACTCCCGGAGGGCGTATAGATAAAGGAGAATCAGCTCAGAAAGCCGCTTTACGAGAAGTTCGTGAAGAAACAGGACTGTCTCTCAATGCGATTCAGGAAGTCCGTGAACTTGGTGCGACAGGAAAAGAGCCGGATCGACAAGCGACTCGTTTTACTTATTTTTATACTCGGGGCGGTACTGTTGCAGATTTTGACGCCCAAAAACTAGAAGCCGAAGAAACCATGGTCAAAGCTATTGTCCCTCCCGAGGCGGTTTTCGAACTTCTCATGGCTGGAAATTCCCTCGCCGGACAAGGGATCATCCCCTTTCTGCTTCAACATGAAGATTTGAGAAAAAAAATTTTTCCAGAAGAAAAGTAAGGTAGTTACTTATCCTTTTTGTATTTCTCCAAAAAGTCTTCGGCTAAAGATTTTCCTTGCTTCCAGACTTTTTTGGAGAATTTTTTGGTAGCTTCACGATTTTTTTTATTGGAAAAAAGCATAGACAGAACGGATCCAACCGCTCCTCCGACGATCATCCCGGTGACTAGACTGTTTTTTTTCTTTTTAGGGTCTTCCATGCTCTTGTTATACAATATTATTTTTATTGGTCAAATTCCAGTCTCAGTTTTGCTTTCCATTCTTGTCCTAACTTTTTAACAATAGACTGAAATTCCCGATCAATTGTCTTATCGTCAAGGGTCTTTTCGTGAGAACGAAATTCAAGATGAAAGGCGAGGTTTTTGAGATTTTTTCCGAGTTTTTTTTCATCGTAAAATTCATCAAAAAGTTCTACCTTGGTTAAGGTTGATGAGGCTTTTTTCATAGATTTTTCTAGGTCTCCCATCAGAACTTTGTGGTCAACGACGACGGACAAGTCACGATGGACGCTCGGGAAGGCAGATATTTTGTTATATTGGACATCTATCAACTGTATTTGTTTCAACAACGCTTCCATATTGATCTCTGCAAAAGCAATGATAGATTTTTTGATATTATTTTGAGAAGGATGGAGAACAAATATTTCTCCAATGGCTTCTTTCTCCATCACAATATCTGCACTTTTTGCTGGGTGAGCATATGGTTTTACATATTTGGAAGGAATGAATTCTGGAGTGAGGTGGAGAGTATGTAGAAATCGAGTGACATGTTTTTTTAATTCAAAAAATTTCTCATTCTCACTACCTCCAATCGAGGCGGAAAAAACACCCAAGTGCAAGACTTCATGAGGGAGTGTTTTTGCGGATTTTTGATATATTTTTCCGATTTCAAAAAGGTTTACATTTCGATGCGTTCGTAATTCTGATTCGATATTTTTGAGGAAATTGGAGAGAAGGGTAACTCTGAGGTGTGCCTGTTCTTCTGATAAGGGGTTTTGAATATCGACGTAGTTTTTTTGCTGGGTCAGAAATTTGTCTTCGCTGTTCACAAAGGAATACTGAAAAACTTCGAGAAAAAAGTTTCCGGCAAAAAAATCACGAGTCGTCCATTCAAGACTTCGGAGTCTATTTTCTTTTGGTGGCGTGGTGGAAAGAATGGGAAGGGCAGATGGAATCTGATCAAAACCATATAAACGCACGACTTCTTCGATGAGGTCTTCAGCGATACTGACATCTTTGGTAGCGCGAAAACTTGGAACCTGGACGTCGAACTTTTTCCCTTTTGCTTGAACTTCGAAGTCTATGGATTCAAGGATTTTTTTGATGTTTTGGTCCGTGATATTGACTCCAGATAGTAATCTCACTTGATTTGGATCAAGGGAAATGGTTAGCTTTTGAGGTTTCTGGGGATAGATGTCTGTGAGAGGATCTGAAATTTTAGAATGAGGACAGAAGGTCTGAATATATTTTACAGCTTTCTTCATTGCGAATAGGCATTGCTCTGGGTCCAATGATTTTTCATATCGCATAGAACTTTCCGAGCGAATCCCAAGTCTCGCTGAAGTCTTTCGGACAGCTACGGGATCCCAGTTGGCTGATTCGAGGATAATTTCTGTAGTGTTTTCGGTGACACTTGAATATTCTCCTCCCATGATACCAGCGAGAGAGAGTGCTTTTTTCTCATCAGCAACCACCGTATCTTCACTTGTTAACTCATATTCATTGCCGTCTAAAGCTATTAGTTTTTCACCTTTTTTTGCTTGCCTGATAATAATTTTCCCCTCGACTTTGGCTGCATCAAAGGCATGCATAGGTTGTCCCATACCAATGAGTACAAGATTCGTGACGTCAACAATGTTGGAGATAGCTCTGGTTCCTAAGTTTTCCAAACGAATTTGAGTCGTGAGATCAGATGGTTCGACTTTAATATTAGAAAGTTTGAGGAAGCAGGCTCGGCGACAGCAAGGCGTCTCAATCTTGACTGGAAATGGGGTTCCTTTGGTAGAAAAGGAAATTTGAGGAGATTCAATGTCTTTTTTTCGTCCGAAGATAGCTGCTAGTTCTCGAGCAAATCCCGTATGTCCCATCAGGTCTGGTCTATGGGTTAAGCTTTTATTGTCTATATCGAATAGTACATCGTGAAAAGCTTCACATACTTCAGATAACAACTTTCCTTTGTATGTATCTTCCCGAAATCTCATAAGACCTTGATTTTTCATACCAAGCTCGGAATTGTCACAGACCATGCCTTGGCTTTTTTCACCTCGAATGACGGTATCTTGGATATGCATTCCTGAAAGAAGCTCTGCCCCGTTGAGAGCTAGGGGAACGATATCACCTTCGTGGAGAGTATGCACTGAACCAAAGACAATTTGCTTTTTTCCTTTCTTTCCGAGATCGAATTGTCCGACATATAAATTATCAGCTGTGGGGTGTTTTTTGACGTGTTCAAGTTTTCCGAAAAATACATGAGAAAAATATGGTTTTTGTTCTATGATCTCCTCAAGTTCGCAGGTATGAAGTGTTAGCTTTTTTCCAATCTCATCAGCACTGAGTCCCTCGAGATCGACGAATTCTTGAAGCCATTGTAGAGAAATTTTCATGAAGCAAGCTTGTTCAAAGAAGTTCCCAGAACTGTCTCAAAATTTTCTGGTAAAACCCAGATTTCTCCTTTTTGTTCGCCAGAGGGATTTAGACCGAGTTCCGATCGAGCACAGATCATGCCTCGACTCTCTACTCCTCGGATATCTCGTACGCCGATGGTAAAATCTTCGCCTAATTTTGCTCCGACAGTGGCAACCGGCACGATTTGTCCGGCTTTTAGATTTATACCTCCACACAAAATCTGTTCGGTTTTTCCATTTCCAAGATCGACTTGAGATACTCTAACTTTCGTCATTTTGGGATCGGGATGTGGCGCAACTTCCAGGACTTTTCCGACCATTACTAAACGATCAATAGTGTGTAGAACTTGCGTGTCTTTTTCGCTTAAGGATAAGCTTAGATCACGTTGCTTTTTACATGCACATCCGGGACATGCTTCTTGGCAACCTTTTTTTGAGGGTGTGTTGGTAAAAAGCGATTGCATTTTCTGCCACCAGTTCATATCAAGTATTTTAAACACCGGCAGTCTACAAATATTTTGGAAAAAGGAAAGCTCTGGTGGTAATAAAACTTTTGTAAACTATACTTCTTGTATGATTAAAAAATTTCCTTCCAAAATGTTGATTAGTTTCGCTGTTATTATTGGTCTTATTCTCATATGGATTATTGCCAGTATTCTTTTCGTCCGAAATGTCGAACGATTGTCATATACTGTTTTGGAACAAAAAAATGGGTATGAAATCAGGAAGTATGATCCTTATATCATTGCGGAAACTACTGCTGATGCAAAATATAAAGAAGGGATGAATCAGGGTTTTCGGGTGGTGGCTGATTACATCTTTGGTAATAATGAATCGAAGGAAAGCATTGCCATGACGACACCTGTTTTGGATCAACCTTCGTCTGAGAAGATTGCGATGACGACTCCTGTATTTGACCAAGAAAAAGAAGATCAACGAAGTATAGCCTTTGTGATGCCAGCTCAATATTCTCTGGAATCATTACCAACTCCAGTTAATAAGAATGTTACTATTCGTGAAGTTCCGGGAGGAACTTTTGCAGTCCTTCCTTTTCGTGGTTGGCGGTGGCAAAGTCGGGTGAAAAGTAAACAGAATCAGCTCAAAAAAAGGCTTGAAGCAGACAATATTTTATTCAAAGACGAGGTGATTATGGCTTATTACCATCCCCCACTTACTTTTCCCCTAGTAAGTTTGAGTGAGGTTTTAGTAGAAATACAGCCAGAGTAAAAATAACGCTAAGCAATAATTCTCAGTTTAACTTTTCGTGAGATAAGATTTTATTGGTATCACAAACATTTCTACTTATTTTATTTTTTACTTTGGATTTGAAAAAAGTAAGACTTCAAATTTTTAGATGATTTCTATTCTCTTATAAGGGGATAGAAAAACCTTTTTAAATCGCAAAAAATAAGTAGCAAAGTAACAGATAAACAAAACGCTGTATACGTAAAACAATTGCTTTAAAAATGAAAGAAAGACATGGTTAGAACATGACGTATCTTTTTACCGTTTTTGTATCCTGTGTTTTTTCTTTTGTTCTTTTTATTCCGTTAAGAGCTACAACCATCCAAGCGTCAGCCTATGAAACAAAAATGCATCGATTAGAACAGAGTACCTTTGACCCCGTACTTCGGGGAAAAACATCAGAAGCATGGGATTATGAGAGAATAGAACGCAGTACTTTCAATCCAAAATTTCAAGGAGTAACTTCTGAAGAGCTAGATGCAATAAGACTCGAGCATAGTACTTCAAACCCTGATTTTCAGGGAACAACCTCAAAGGAATTAGATGAGATAAAACTAGAACGGAGTCCTTTTAATCCTGATTTTCAAGGAACTACTTCAGAAGAAGCAGATAAAATTCATAGATTAAAATACAGCACCTTTAATCCAGCATATCAAGGAATAAATTCTCTTTTTGAATCCGATTCTCAAAGAAACTTTGATGCTGTTCCTACAATAAGAAGAAATAATTTCTCAGGAAGAATCCGGTCAGTGCACCCGAGTCTTCCATCAATTAGAGCTGACTTTTCTTCTGATAGATATCTCTATCCTGGAAAAAGAAGGAATTCCTATCCCGTACAAAACTCTTACCCTGAAGGAATTATACGGTAATAAAGCATCAGGTATTGTGGGCTTAAATGGCTTCTACCTACATTTTGATAAATACTAAGATTCATCAGGATTATTAAGGCTTAGTACCAATTATAATATTTTCAACTTTTCCGTCTTTGAGGGCTTTTGCCCTTGCATTTTCAATTAAAGTAGCATGTCTAAAAGGTGTTGGAAGATAATGCATATAAAACTTTTCTGATAATACAGGGCTTTCCAGAACTATGGTGCCATAGTTGAAAATCCTGCCAAAAAAACCTTGATTAATACTGATTGAACGAATGGAAGGAATGTCTATGCTCTTTGTTTTTCTAAAAACAACTCCAGTATTTGAGCTTATCCCATCTTGAGAAATAACATAATATCTGTAGTTCCAACCAAGAAACAAGCAAATAAATATTGTGAGATTAATTACTAAGAAAAAAGATCCTATATAAAAGGTACTACTCGTTTTCACTACTAAGTTTCCACCTGAAAATACAAAAAAATTAAAGAGAAAAGCAATAGAAGCCAATACTATTTCGGCCAAAACAACCTTTCTTATGACGACAACTATACTCGTTTTAACATTATAATCTTCATCAAAACTATAATTATTGGATTTTTTCATGTCGTGTAAATAACAAGTAGAAACATGCCAATTATGTTATACATTGATACATAGAATATAGCTACATAATAAAAAGATTCTTTTGATTGGAGTAAGGAGAATACATCAAAAAACACAAAACACCTTTGCAGGGTTTGTAAGGTTTGTGTTGGTGGCTCGGGGCAGACTTGAACTGCCGACCTCCGGGTTATGAATCCGACGCTCTAACCAGCTGAGCTACCGAGCCGTTTCGGAGCTAGTAGACTTCTCCTACTCCGTTTTGCTGAAGCGAAACTTCGCTTGCCTTCGTCTTCTCTCCTCTTCACTCGTTCTGACCAGTCAGAACTCGTGGTTCTTAGTAATGAAAAAAGCTTGTCGATTCTATTCTCCGCAGATATTTCGTCAAATAGAAACTTTGCCAGAGGGAAAGATAATTTGCTTTTTTTTGTAAAAATTTGATATTCTTCCGGGTGTATACATTTCTAAAATTTTCTCCTATGAAAAAATTATGCTTGCTTTTGACTCTTGTCGTTCTTGCTGGGTGTCAAGATATTAGTACTCGTGATACCGATACTACTTCTGAAACAGAGGTGACTATCGAAACCCTTTCTCCTCCCGTAGAGACAGAAAAGACTGATGAAGAAGTGTCTGAGTATCTTCGTCGAGCGGAAGAAGCGAAAGAAAAATTACTCGAAAAATTGGAATCAGAAAACGAACCAGTGAGTTTTATTGATTTTTTGGCGCCTGTAGCTCATGCCCAAGATGAAGAGAGTAATGAAGAAGGAACTATTGAACAGCTTTTGACTGAAATCGAGCTCAATCTCGAACTGGCTACCCAAGCAGCAAACGAAGAAACTGATCCTGAGGTAGTAGAAGAAATTTTGGAAAATATTACTAGTACTCAGGAGGAGATTCTAGTCGACTTGGAAGAAGTTGATAGCGACGAAGTAGAGGAAACAGTCGAAGAATTGGAGGAAAATATTGAAACAGTACAAGAAGCTCAAGCCGAAGTGGAAGAAGCGATTGAAAGCGGTGATGAGGAAGTGACGGTCGAAATTCCTGTCGGTATTGAGGCTGGTGGAGAAGGCAATGTTCTTTATAATCGAAAAGAAGCTCGTAAAAAGAAAAAAGAACGCCGGCAAGAATGGCGTGAAAAACGAGAGGAACGATGGGAGCAAAAGGGATTGAGTCCAGAGGAAATCGAAGAGCGAAACAATAATATTAAAGAGAAGGCTGAAGAACGTCGAGAAGAACGACAAGAACTTCGTGAAACCTTGAAAGAACAAATTGAGTCTGGAGAACTTACGAGAGCTGAGGCTCGATCTCAGTGGCATGAAGCTCGTATGGCTCATCAGCAAGAGCGCTCAGAACAAGTGTATCAAAAGTTACTTGAGAAAAATCCTGATAAAGCAGAAAAATTTAAGGCTCACCAGGACCAAAGAATGGAAAAACAAAAAAAACATTTGGAAGTCAAAAAAGAGCGATTTGAAAAACGTGAACAGCGAAAAGAAGAAAGACAAGAAAGGCGAGAACAACGTGTAGAGAATATCGAAGAACGAAATCCCGAGCGTGCGGAAAAAATGAGAGAAAAAATGGAACAACACGAAGAGAATCGTGAGCAAAGACAAGAAGAGCGACGTGATTTTCGTGAAGAGATTCGAGAAGGTGTCCAGTCAGGTGAAATGAATCGAGAAGAAGCTCGAGCTGCCGTTCAAGAACAAAGAGATGAACGTCGGGAGATCCGTCAAGAACGGCGTGAAAATCGTCAGGAAGAAAAAGGACAACGTCCACCTCGAAATGGACGAGAAGGGTATTAAAATATATTAAAAGAGCTCTTGCTCAGTAAAAAGTGAGAGCTTTTTCGGAAAAGGTTAAGGATTTACAAATTCCTTTGACTCTTTTACAATTTCCGAAGATTTTTTTCTTTCAAACACACACACAAATGGTACATTATCAACGAAACCTAAGGCTCATACTCTTTCTGATCTTGCCAATCATAGGGTTTTTATTGGGGTGGAGTTTGAGTCTCAAAAACTCTGATACGAAGACACCTTCAGTAACAGTTGAAATAAAAAGTGGAGAAGATGTCATTAAAACCTCTCCTATCAAGAGTATTCTCGCTCGGCAGAAAAAAGCTGAAGAAACTGATCTATCGCTTTTCTGGGAAGCGTGGACACAGATGGAAGCTAATTTTTTAAACAAAGATTCTCTCAAAACTCAAGATCAGATTTATGGAGCTATCAAAGGTCTTATTAACTCTCTTGATGATCCTTATACAGTTTTTCTCAATCCGGAAGAATCAAAAAAATTTGATGAATCTATTTCTGGGGAATTTGAAGGTATCGGCGCTGAGATCGGGAAACGTGACAATCAATTGATTGTTATTGCTCCTCTCAAAGGATCTCCTGCAGAAGCTTCAGGAATTCGAGCCGGGGACGTTATTTTTAAAGTCGATGATGAACCGACGCATGGTCTGTCTATCGAAGAAGCAGTGACAAAAATACGTGGTCCTAAGGGAGAAAAAGTTGATCTAACGATTCTTCGCGAAGGTGAGAGTGAACCTTTAGAAATATCGATTGTTCGTGACAGTATTATTTTAAAAAATGTGGAGTGGGAGATGCGTGATGGCATTGCCGTCGTTGAATTATCCCAATTTGGAACGGATGTGGTGAAAGAGTTTCAGGAGTTTATCGTTGAAGCTTTATTAGAAAAGCCAGAAGGTATGGTTATTGATTTACGGAATGATGGAGGAGGTCTTTTGGATGCATGTGTGAAAATTGCTTCTGAATTTTTAGATACAAAGTTGATTGTTCAGACAAAAGGGCGAAAATTTGGTGATTCTGGGGAAATCATGAGTGGGGATAAAGGAGCTTTTTTGGATATACCTTTGGTGGTTTTGGTCAATAAAGGCTCGGCTTCTGCTTCGGAGATTTTTGCTGGGGCAATTCAGGATCATAACCGTGGAATTGTTTTAGGAGAAACTACTTTCGGGAAAGGATCGGTACAAAATGTAATTCCATTGTCTGATGGTTCTAGTCTGAAAGTAACTATTGCTGAATGGCTTACCCCTTTGGGTAGATCTATCAATGAGACTGGTATTGATCCAGATGAATTTATTGAACGAACTTCTGAAGACTTTGAAAATGAAGAAGACCCCGTCTTGGATCGTGCGCTTGAAATTTTGCGAAATAATGAAATACCGACGCTTTTGGAAAAGAAAAATAAAGAAGAAATTGTTATAGAACAAGAGGTGGAAAAAGTTCTTGAAGCAGAGGAAGAGTAGTTATGTTTTTTCAAAGAATGAAGTAAATACTTTGTTGATAGTTGTAGGAGATTTTTTTATTGTTTCCCATGTATCTTCAAAGAGTTTGATAAATTTTGGTAGAGAATATAGATCTTCTATGATGTTTTCACGGTAAATGCGTAAAAATACTTTTTGAGCATGATTCATTAAGATGTAGTTTGGGTTAAGCTTGAGAATCATACCGTCAATATTGAGAGTTGTTCGAGCATATAAAAAAACAGGCCATGGGAATTTTATGTTATGTTGTAGGCATATGTGCATACCTTCCATTAAGAATTGTCCATTACTCATTTCAGAGATCAAAGCTCCTTTATAGCGGTCACATAGATGTGATAGTTCTTTGTACAAAGCTTTTTCATCATAGTTTTCTGGGAAATCATTCGTCATCTTGGTCCCTTTCATTGTTAGATCAGCATCAGCAAATGCCGCTCCCATTAAAAATATCAAAATAGCTCTGCGAAGATTTTTATCAAAGTAACCAATCAAACCAAAGTCTAATAAAACAATCTTTCCATCTGGTCTAACGATAATATTGGCTGGATGTAAATCTGCATGAAAAAATCCTTTCTGCAAACTCATATTTATTACTGACTCAAATAGTTCGAATACTTTTTCTTCAACCGAAAAATTAGTTGGATACACACCATTCTGATAGTTTTTAATTAATTCGAGAAGAGATATTCCTTCAATGAATTCCAGTACTAAAATCTTTTTTGTACTTAAATCAGAATAAATCTCAGGAAAAGTAATGTTTTTTAGATCTTTCGCCTTCTTTTGTATTAATCGGATATTGTTTATTTCCTTTTGATAATCGGTTTCTTGAGATAGCCATTCATACACTTGCTCTATCAGTTCTAACCAATACGATTTCCCTACGGTACCAATCTTATTTCCCCAAATCTTAGTAGCTTGTCTTAATATTCTTATATCACCAGTAATTAATTTTTTTACTTTGGGACGAATAATTTTCACTGCGACAACTTCTTCTGAATTTAATATGGCCTTATGTACTTGAGATAAAGAAGCCGCAGCAATAGGTTTTTCGTTAAAGGAAAGAAAGACTTTCTCTAGTGTATCACCTAATTCATTTTCGATGAGTTTACGAATTTTAGAAAAGGGCAATGTAGGTCCCGAGTCCAAGCACTTCTCAAACTCATCACAGTATACTTTTGGTAAAAAATCTGGTCGCATACTGAGCACTTGCCCAAGTTTGATAAAGGTCGGTCCGAGCTGCTCAAACGTTTCGCGAATCTTTGTGGCAAATCGAGCATCAAAATCTGATTTTCGACTATGTAATAATCGAAACCATAATAGACTGACAACTTGTTTTAAAATGACAAAGGTTCGTAACATTTTATTTCTCAAAACATGAAGGATGAAAGATATATTTTTTTCCTGTTTGTGTTTCTCCAACGATGGCTTGCTCCCCTTTTTTCATGGTTTGACCTGTCTCTGCGCACACTGCATCCTGATGTAAAAAGACTTTGTAGGAATGCACGATTTTATCTCTAGCAGAAACGCTGTTTCCAAACAAATCATTTGATACATCCTGAAAGATCTCTAGTCCATCATCGATAACCTTACGAGCGAGATTGGACATGGTTTCCCGGTTTTCAGTCGCTTTTTGCTTAAGCTTTTCGTACGTATCACGAGAAAGCCGAATATTGAAGATGTAATCTTTTTTATCAGACATATGAAATGAAAAATATATTTGTGTAAATTGTATTACAATGTAATTTTTTGTAAAATTTAAATATAGATATTCATCTTACTTGCATCTATATTCTCAATCTCATATAGTTCAAAGTGATGAAAAGATGGGTGTTGATTTTGTTTTTTTTGATATCACCCGTTGGGGCAGCATCGAATATTCCCTCAGAAATTGCTCTGATTTTCCCAGATCGAACGATTAATTTAAACTTCGAGGCTCAGCCAGAACTATTACAATCTGTACCTCAGTACACCTTGATTGTCGGGAGTGTAAAAATCCCTCTCGATACCAAAAATCAACTTCTTTCTCACACAGATGACTGGAATATTGAAGTTTCTTTTGAGACACAGATCGACCCTGTCATGCTTCATGATTTTTTTGGTTCAGCTTCACTTCTTGTTGATGATCATCAAGAACCTGTCCTGATTAATACTGATTCAAAAGGACATATTACGTTTGAAGGAACTCCTCAGCATGGCTTTAGGATTGATGAAGCACATTTAGTTTTTTTGCTGAACCAAGCTTTGCACACAGGACAAAAACATATATATGTTCCGGGAGAGAAAGTTTTTTCTGAAGTTGTGATTCATCCCCATCTCAAAAAAAGAGGTATTCGAGAAGTGATTGGCGTTGGAGAGTCTAATTTTTCTGGCTCTCCTGAAACTCGAATTCAAAATATCACTACAGCAGTGAAAAAATTTAATGGAGCTGTGATAAAAAAGAATCGCTATTTTTCTTTTAATCACATTCTAGACTCTGTGGCAGAGGAAGATGGATTTGTTCCTGAACTCGTGATCAAAGGAAATAAGACCGAGAAAGAGTTGGGAGGTGGTGTATGTCAGGTATCGACTACAGCTTTTAGAGCCGCTATGGCATCCGGTCTTCATATCAAAGAAAGGCGGAATCATTCGTATGCGATTCAATATTACAAACCATTTGGTCTGGATGCGGCTATTTATCTGGGAGCGGCAGATTTGCGGTTTAAAAATAACACTCCAGGAGATATTTTAGTTCAGGCTTTTGTCGAAGATAATGATGTATTTTTTGTTTTTTATGGGACAGATGATGGGCGTAAGGTTGCTTTAGAAGGGCCGTTTATTTCTGAATATAGACCAGCACCGACTGAAGCCATTGTCTACGAGACAGAAGATTTGCCTTTTGGAGAGGTGCATCAGATAGATTATGCTCATGATGGTTTTACAGCTGAATGGGTACGAACGGTAGAAAAAGATGGCGAGGAGACAGTAGAAACTTTTGCTTCTCTTTATCGTCCATGGCGAGCCAAACAGCTTCATGGAGTGCGAAAGGTTTCTATGAATTATGAAGAATAATGTTATTGGTTGGTTAAAAAATATAATTACATCTCCTTGGTTTGCAGTTATTTTTGCGGGATGGAGTTTTGTTTTAGCTTTTATTTTTCTCGAAGCTCATCCGACGTATGGGGAGATAATGCCGCATCACTGGTGGATTGTTTTGTTTTTGTTTCTCTGGACTGTTTCAGGGATTTGTGTGTTTCTTTTCCGTTCCAAGCTTTCTCTGAGCATAGTAGGGGGAATTTTCATCCTACTTATTTGGTTGGGAATGTTGTTGGCGGGAGGAATCGAAGGATTTTTTCAAGACCATTCACTCTGGACTTCAGGAAAAAGAATGTTGGCAACGATTCTCATCTCTGTGATAGGCGTCCTTGCTTTTACGTGGTGGATTTTTTTTCTTGGTCGCATCAGCTTTTCAGACAAAAACCTAACTTCCCTTCAACAATGGACCATAGGATTTGTAGTGCTTGCTATAGCAGGATTTATTTTGGTTCATTTGAATTTTTTTCATCCGATAGCGTTTCTTCTTCTTTTTGGAGGAACTATTTTTTTATGGAGGGAAGATGCTTGGGATTCATTTCGACTGTTTTTTACTTTTAAATTTTCTCTAGGAAGATCTGAACTTTTTTTCGGGAGTCTGGTGTTGAGTATTGTGATTCTCAATATACTGCAGACTTTTTTTCCGTTTGCTTTGGGATGGGATGCACTCAATCACTCTCTGTTGTCCGTTCGAAGTTTGATAGATTCCGGAATTCTTCGTACCGGAATTTTTCCAAGTTTGACAGAGATTCCACTTGCGATTGGGGGAATTTTTGGCGGAATAGCTTTTTCTCAAATGACTTTGGTATTATGGAGTAGTGGGTTGTGGTTGACCTGCTTGTATGTGGGGAAAAAATTATCTATTCCACCTGTGATCAATATGGTTTTGGCTACGGCTTTTTTTCTGATTCCGGCTGTACAGTTTCAAATGACGCGTGATACGAAAGTGGATCTGATTTTTCTGCAGATCGTTTTGATTGGCATTACATTTTTGTTTGACCGAAAATGGTATATGGGAGCTTTTGTTTTGGGAATGTCTGTTTTATTGAAATTAACCGCTCTCTGGTTTTTTCCGGGACTTTTGATACTGATTGGTTTGCAAACAATTCCATGGCAAAAAAAAGCTATTAGTGCCAGCATACTACTGACTCCTATAGTTCTCTGGAGTGGGATAAATATGGTGCAACACAGATTTTTTCCGACAACGTATGATCAGCTCTTAGAACAAGCTTTTAAGTCCCCTGCTCAGACGCCTGAGTTTGTGATAGAGGAGATGATAACGAATTCGTCTACCGGATTTGAAGAAGAAGTAGAGCGGTATAGTCATTTTTCTTCAAATGTCTTTACTGTACTCTGGGAACGGCTGACGAATTCGAATATTCCAGATACGCAGAAGCAATATAGTGATTTAGGATTTTGGTGGTTGGCAGTACTGCCATTTATCTTTCTTTTTATACTTCTTCATTGGTACAAAATTCATCCTCGAGATAGAGCTCTTTTACTTTTGGGGACGAGTTTTTTTGTGGGTTGGATTTTTATGGGTAAAGCCGTACCGTGGTATGGATTTCCGTTTTTGGTAATCGTACTTTTTCTTGCTGGAACATTTTTGTCATCAATAAAACATTCACGAACAGTTTTGTATAGTGTTCTAAGCTTTTCTATGCTGCTTGGAATCTGGTCTCGGCTTCAGCATATAGTGCCCTCAGCTTTTCATACATCGGCAGCTTGGGCAACATCTCCCACCCCCCTTAATGCAAATGAGTTGCAACAAGGATTTTTTGCCGAGGAAATAAAAGCTGCAAATGTAGTAAATAAAAAGCTTGATAGTTTTATTCTTCGAATTGGAACCAATACGCCTTTTTTCATCCATCAAGCAGATACGAGAATTCTCAATGATCCACAGTTGGATATTTTCACTCAAAGCTTTGGAGATAAAGATCCTCAAAAAACACTACAAAGGTGGCAGGAAAATGATTTTCAGTTTATCATATTTGATCGAGCGACTGATTCGATAGAACTCAATTCGAATGGAACTTTACATCAGAAAGTGAATGATTTTGAGCAATTTGTAAAAGAAGTACCTCTGCCAGTACTTTTCGAGGGACAACGGTTGATTTTATTTGAAATTCCACAAAACTAGTCGTGCAGAATGAAGATTCATTTTATTGGAATTGGTGGTATTGGTACTTCAGCTCTGGCTCAATACTGCTTGAGGCGAGGAGATAGTGTTACTGGCTCTAATCAAGGGGAAACCGAGATCATACCCAAGCTGAGAGAGCAAGGAATGAAGGTGATGATCGATGGTCAAAAGACTGATAATATTCCTGAAGTGTGCGATCTAGTAGTCTACAGTGAGGCGATTTCGGAAGAGAATCCTGAAAGACAAGAAGCTACCAAACGAAAAATCACACAAAAATCTTACTTTGAATCCTTGGGAGAAATTTCTAAAGATTTTCGTACCATTGCCGTAGCTGGAACACATGGAAAGACGACGACGAGTGGGATGATAGCGGCGGGAAGCTTAGCAGCTGATTTTTCAGCAACGTTTTTTGTAGGTTCAACTTTGAAGGAATTTGGTGGATCGAATTTTCATTCTGGCACGAATGAGTATGCGGTGATTGAGGCGTGTGAATATCGAGAAAATTTTCGTTTTCTCCATCCTGAGATTATTGTTTTAACGAACGTGGAATGGGATCATCCGGATTATTACCAGACGGAAGAGCAGTATTTGAAAGCTTTTCAAAGCTTTTTGGCGAAAGCAAAAACAGTGATTTTTCATGAAGAAGATGTGATGGCGACAAAACTCTTGCAAACACTATCTGTAGAAAAAATACCTGTGAAAAGAACAAGTCTCGATTTATCAGTCTCAGGAGATCACAATCAGGCGAATGCCGCTTTGGCGATGCAGTTAGCAAAATATTTAGAGTTGGATTTGGAAAATTTTAAACAAGGTTTGGAACAATTTACTGGTGCCGGACGCAGGCAAGAATATTTGGGCGAGAAGAATGGAGTGAATATCTTTGATGATTATGCTCATCATCCGACCGAGGTCAGAGCGACGATTCAGGCGATGCGAGAAAAATTTCCTGAAAGTAAGATTGTAGTCATCTTTGAACCGCATCAGTTTTCTCGTACACGAGTGTTTTTGGATGAATTTGTGGAAGCTTTAAACACAGCGGATGAAGTAGGACTTTTTCCGATCTATGAGGCTCGAGATAGTCAGGAGGACAAAGCGACCGTATCGATCGAGAGTTTGCAAGAAAAAATTGCTGGCTCGGTGAGCGTGAAAACAAAAGAAGAAGCTGATCAGTTTTTACAAAAATTTGAAAAGGGAGATGCAGTTGTCTTTATGGGAGCTGGTCGGATAAGTGGGTTTGTGAGGGAGTTTTTAGAAGGATAATTTTTTGACATAATTCCCATATCAGTTTTATATTAAAATCAATCTTTGAAAGACACTATTCGAGGTTGTTCTTTTGGGGAGAAATACTGCTGTTTAACGTCTTTAATATATATGAGGTGATAAAATGAAAACTTTACGAGTTGATCCACCTCCTAGGAGGATAAATACTCTTGCCAACAAAATTACTTTTGCCCGGATATTAGTTGCTCTGGTAGCAAATTTTTGTATCTGGAAATATTTGTATGGCTCTGGAGAATTTGGCTATTTGGTGGCAACGATTGTTCTTTTTGTGACTGCAGCCGGGACAGATTCTCTTGATGGGTATGTAGCCCGTAAGAGGAATGAGGAATCGGCTCTGGGAAAGATTCTTGATCCTGTGGCTGACAGGGTTCTGATCTGTGTTTTGTTTTTTGTAAACTGGCAGTGGACTTTGGTAATAGTAGGCATAGAAGCCCTTTCTGCTGTTTGTGCATGGATGGTCATGAAACTTCGTGGTCATACCATCACAAAAACGAGTAAGGTCACATCTTTCCTACAATTTGTAGCTATTGGTCTTATCTTGTTTGGCACTTACCAATTCCCAGCATTTGTTGATTTTTTGTTTCAAGTAGTATTGATTTTGTCTCTGGTAAGAATGGGGAGCTATTTAATGTATCCTCTCTCGCAAAAAACAAAACGCCTCGTATTACTCGTTTTTTTTAAGATTATATTTCCTTCATAAATTCATTCCCTTTTATGTGTGTTGCATTCTTGTGCATATGTGAAAGGGATTTTTTTTATGATTTTGACTTTTTGGCTTAAAAAAGCACAATAAACAAGCTCATGGAAACAACACTTATTAAATCTATCCTTCGCGACAGCAAGCAATATGTGAATAATAATGTCCGTATTTCCGGGTGGGTTCGGACGGTGCGAAGTTCCAAGAATTTCGGCTTTATCGAGGTCAATGACGGAAGTTTCTTTAAGGGGATTCAGGTGGTATTTGAGGATAAGCTGAAAAATTTTGAGGATTTGACCAAACTCACGATTGGTTCAGCGATTGAGGTCGAAGGGAAACTGGTCGAATCTCCAGGAAGCGGGCAATCGTGTGAGATTCAGGCGGATAAAATTACGCTTCTAGCAGATTCCGATCCTGATTATCCATTGCAAAAGAAACGTCATTCGTTTGAATTTTTGAGAACGATCGCCCACCTTCGACCACGAACGAATACGTTTTCAGCGATCTTTCGCCTGCGTTCGGTTTTGAGTCATTCTATTCACACTTTTTTTCAGGAACGAGGGTTTGTGTACGTGCATACGCCCATTATCTCGGGGAGTGATTGTGAAGGAGCGGGTGAGATGTTTCAGGTGACGACGTTGGATTTGAAGGACGTGCCTAAGACCAAAGAAGGCGAACCAGATTTTTCCAAAGATTTTTTTGCCAAAGAAACTGGGTTGGCAGTGAGTGGTCAGCTCAATGCAGAGGCTTTTGCTTTGGGGCTTCGCAATGTTTATACCTTTGGACCAACCTTTCGGGCGGAAAACTCTCATACTGCCCGTCACGCATCGGAATTTTGGATGATGGAGCCAGAGATCGCTTTTGCGGATCTGGAGGATGATATGGATTTGGCGGAAGATATGATGAAGTATGTCATTTCAGAGGTTATGGAGAAATTGCCTGAGGAGATGGAATTTTTCAACAAATTCATCGATACGACGTTGCTGGAACGACTGGATCATATCTTGAATTCTGATTTTGAACGGATTACTTACACTGAAGCGATTGAGATCTTGGAGAAATCAGGTGAGAAATTTGAATTCCCGGTCCAATGGGGCATTGATCTGCAAACCGAACACGAACAGTATGTGTGTAAAAAACTCGGCAAACCGACGTTTGTGAAGGATTATCCCAAAGATATCAAGGCGTTTTATATGCGTCTCAATGATGACGGGAAAACCGTAGCGGCGATGGATTTACTCGTTCCGGGGGTCGGAGAATTGATCGGTGGTTCACAGCGTGAGGAGCGATTGGATAAACTAGAACAGCGAGTCCGAGAAATGGGGCTCGACACCTCAGAATATCAATGGTATTTGGATTTGAGAAAATATGGAGGCGTAAAGCATGCAGGATTTGGTTTGGGCTTTGAACGGATGATTATGTATTTGTCAGGCATGGCAAATATCCGAGATGTGATTCCGTTTCCGCGGGTGCCGAAAAATGCGGAGTTTTAAATATTAAGAAAAAGAGGGGGGCACACAAATGTCACTCCTCCCTCAGAAGATCCGTCTACCGGAAAGCCAATCAAACGAGCGTTGCACAATATGGATTGTGCAGAGAACGAAGCTCAGTAAATGCGTAAGCAATCATAAAAACAATGACGGCAACCGCACAAACAATCATTCCATCGATGAAGACTGGCATTGATGGTATGAACAGAGCCAAACAAAAACATATGCCCATCGCAATACCAGCAATTCCAGTATACAAGAGCCAATCCGAAACGTTAGTTCTATTCATAGGAAGTCTCCGTTAAATTTAAAACAACACGTGAGTTGCTCCCACTGAAGCAAACAAATCTATATTTATTATAAATAAAAAGCAAAAAATGTCAACAATCTCTTGCCTTTGACATTTCCTTCTCAAACAGGACAATAGACCTGAATTTTTCCCATGCTCAGAACACACAACTGTGGCGAACTCAATATAAAAAATAAAGGCTCCAAGACCACCCTTTGTGGCTGGGTACACGGTCGACGTGATCTAGGGGGACTGATTTTCATCGATCTGCGAGATCGATATGGACTGACGCAAATCATTATCGATCCAGAGAAAAATAAAGAAGCCCATACCGTCGCTGAAAAAGTTCGTTCCGAGTGGGTTCTCAAAATCACCGGAACAGTTCAACCTCGTGCCAAGGGCATGACCAATCAAGATATGGCTACGGGAGAAATCGAAGTGAGAGGAGAAAAAATTGAGATTTTGAACGAAGCCAAGACACCTCCTTTTGAAATCGATGCCGATGTCAAAAACGAAGATTTGCGGATGGAGTATCGGTATCTCGATCTACGTCGAGAGAGACTGCAGAGAAATCTCAAACTGCGTCATGATATGGTGCAAGTCATTCGTCGGTATTTTGATCAGCAAGGTTTTCTCGACATCGAGACGCCCATCATGGTCAAAGGCACCCCCGAGGGATCACGAGAATACCTCGTGCCTTCTCGCATTCATCCGGGGAAATTTTATGTCCTCCCTCAATCTCCGCAGCAGTTGAAACAGTTGCTTATGGTGAGCGGAGTGGATAAATATTTTCAGATTGCACGGTGTTTTCGGGATGAGGATTTACGGGGAGACAGACAACCTGAATTTACTCAATTTGAGATCGAGATGAGTTTTGCAGAAGAAAATGATGTACTGGATGTGATTGAGAGATGTTTTGTGGAGCTTACGGAAAAATGTGCTCCGGAAAAAGAATGGAAGAAATTTTTAGATAAAGGAAAATTTCGTCGTATGACGTGGCATCAGGCTTTGAGTCAGTATGGTTCTGATAAGCCAGATCTACGGTTCGAATTGAAATTAACGGATATTACAGAAGATGCGAAAACGTGTGGCTTTGGTATTTTTGAAAAGTCTGAATATGTGTCAGCTTTGCGAGTGGAGAAGACGCTGGGGGAATTTTCTCGGAAAGAGATTGATGATCTGACGGAATTAGCGAAGCAAAATGGAGCCGGAGGACTCGCATGGTACAGAGTCGGTGATGGTTCGGGACCTGTGGCGAAAAATGCAAAAAATGAGTTTTTGGAAGCCGTAAAACAGAAAACGGGATCTTCAGATGGAGATATGATTTTCTTTGGGGCGGGGAATTTTCTTTCCGCTCATGAACCTTTGGGAGCTGTCCGATTAACTCTGGGAGATCTGTTTGGATTAAGAAATGAGAATGAATTTGCCTATCTGTGGGTAACAGAGTTTCCCCTCTTTGAACAGAAAGATGACGGTACGATGGGTGCGGCTCATCATCCTTTTACTATGCCGCATATCGATGATATCGGTTTACTGAAGACTGCCCCTCTCAAAGCTCGATCATATACCTATGACATTGTACTCAATGGTGTAGAGGCGGGTGGCGGTTCCATTCGGATTCATGATCGAGATTTACAACATCGGGTTTTTGAAGCTTTGGGGATGTCGGAAGAGGAAATTCAAATGAAGTTTGGGCATATGCTCAAGGCTTTTAATTACGGTTGTCCACCTCATGGTGGGTGTGCGATGGGATTAGATAGAGTGGTGATGCTCTTTGCGGATGAGCCGAATATCCGAGAAGTCATTGCCTTTCCGAAAAATCAATCTGCGCAAGATCTCATGCTCGGGGCACCTTCCGTGATGCCGGAGAAGGAAGTGAGAGAGCAGAATATTGAGGTGATAAAAGATTAAAAACACAGCATACTGATTCTTGTGGCATTGCACATTTTACTCTACATTCTCCCATAGGGATCCTGAAACAAGTTCAGGATGACATACAACCTTATTGTGCCATGTCATTCTGAATTCATTTCAGAATCTCATTAAAACATATGCCACAAAGCCATCATTACTTTGTCTATATTCTTACGAATACAATGCATACGGTTCTTTATATCGGTGTGACCAATGATTTAGTCAGGAGGATGTATGAACACAAACAAAAGCTCGTGGAAGGTTTTACAAAAAAGTATAATTGTACCAAACTCGTTTATTATGAAGAAACGAGTTATATTCATGTTGCTCTGGAACGAGAAAAGCAACTGAAGCGATGGCATAGAGCATGGAAAAGAAATTTAATTCAACAAGAAAATCCCGGGTGGAAAGACTTGAGTCAGGATTTTTTGTAAAAGTAATCACACTATACTGTCATCCTGAACTTGATTCAGGATCTCTTTTTTCTTACTTATTTTTGTAGTAGGAGATGCTGAAACGAGTTCAGCATGACAAAGGAGAGGTATTTTTATTTCCTCAACTTCTTCTCTAGTTCATAAATCTCATCGCGCAGGATAGCGGCGCGTTCGAAGTCGAGGTTTTTGGTAGCGAGATCCATTTCATTTTCGAGTTCTCTGATCATTTTTTCTATACCTTCACGTTTAGTGAGTTTATCGAAGTTTCGGGTCTGTCCAGAGGTGAGGTCTTTGGAGATATCGACGATTTTTTTGATAATGGTCTTGGGGGTGATGCCGTGCTTTTTGTTATAAGCGGCTTGAATCTCTCGACGACGGTTAGTTTCGTCAATGGCTTGTTTCATAGCCTCGGTTTCACGATCAGCAAACATGATGACACGGCCTTCGGCGTTTCGAGCGGCTCGTCCGATGACTTGGAGGAGTGAATCGCGAGAACGAAGAAAACCTTGCTTATCGGCATCTAGGATGCAAATAAGTGATACTTCGGGCAGATCGAGTCCTTCTCGGAGTAAGTTAATCCCGACAATGACGTCGATTTTGCCACTACGGAGTTGAGTGAGAATCTCAATTCGTTCCAAGGTATCAATTTCCGAGTGCAGATATTTAGCTTTGACGCCAGACTCAATTAGATATTCTGACAAATCTTCTGCAGATTTCTTGGTAACGGTGGTGATCAGAACTCGATGACCTTGCTTGGTCGTTTCCTGAACTTCATTGAGCAGTACATCGATCTGGTGTTTTGTTCCTTTGATTTCGATAGGGGGATCGAGCAATCCGGTGGGACGGATAATTTGCTCCCAGGTGTGTTCTTTTCCACAATGTTTGTATTCGTATTTTCCTGGTGTGGCTGAAACATAGACCGCCTGATGGATGCGATCTTCAAATTCTTCAAACTTGAGAGGTCTATTGTCAAAGGCACTAGGGAGGCGGAAGCCGTGCTCGACGAGTGTGGTTTTGCGCGAAAGGTTTCCATTGAACATTCCCCCGACTTGCGGAATGGAGATATGTGATTCATCAACGAAGCAGAGGAAATCATCCGGAAAGTAGTCGAGCAAAGTAGAAGGGGGCTCCCCTTCTTTCTTGCCGGAAAGATATCGTGTGTAGTTTTCAATCCCATTGACGTACCCCATTTCCCGAAGCATTTCGAGATCATAACGAGTACGTTGTCCGAGTCGATGAGCTTCGAGATTTTTTCCCATTTTTCGAAGCTCTGCCAAGCGGATTTCGAGATCTTTTTCAATTTGTACAGCAGCAGCTTCGATGCGTTCTGGAGTGGTAACTTGATGTTTGGCGGGAAAAATCATGGCTGAATCGAGTTCAGTAATCACTTCTCCGGTAAAACTATCGACTTCGGATATTTTTTCTAATGTATCTCCCCAAAATTCCATTTGGTAGCCGGTGTCGCTATTGGGAGGGAAGACAGTTATCACGTCTCCCAATACTTCAAAGGTTCCTCGGACGCAGTCGGTTTTCACGCGATCGTATTGGATGCTGACGAGTTTTCGAAGGAGGTCTGTACGAGGATAGTCTTTGCCTTGTTCGATGACAAATCCCAGACTTTCGTAGGTCTCGACATCTCCTAGACCGTAGATACAGGACACGGATGAGACGATGATGACGTCTCGTCGGGTCAGAAGGTTAATGGTGGAAGCATGACGGAATTTTTCGATTTCTTCGTTGATGGTGGATTCTTTTTCGATAAAGGTATCTGTCTTGGGCATATAAGCTTCGGGCTGGTAGTAGTCGTAGTAGCTGACAAAGTAGCAGACTGCGTTATTTGGAAAAAACTGCTGAAACTCAGCACACAATTGCGCAGCCAAAGTTTTATTATGCGCGAGTACCAAGGTTGGTCGTTGGGTACGCTGTATGATATTGGCCATGGAGAAAGTTTTTCCCGTTCCGGTGGCTCCTAAAAGGAGTTGATGCCGAAGTCCGTTTTCCAAGCCTTTGGTGAGATTATCAATTGCTTGTGGCTGGTCGCCTGTAGGGGAAAAATCTGATTGCAGTTGAAATTTCTTTTCTGTCATTTGGGACGTGCTGTATAGTCTGCCAGAAAAAAATTTTTTGGCAAGATTCTCTTTCTTCAATAGCCCCCTTCTCTTTTTTCACTTTGTATCAGTTGCATTTACAAAAAGCCCCACCGGGCGAACCCGGTAGGGCTTTTGAGGTTATCTGAATCTCTCAGAGAGAAATTTCAGATGGCGATTCTCATTTTTGAAAGAAGAATCTTAGTATGGTCCGACTTGAGTAGATGAAGTATTGACTCCAACTTCAAATCCGTTCAACCAGTCAGATGTAGAAGCTGAATGGGAAGGATCTGATTCATCAGACCAGACAACTGCACTAAAGAGAACAATAGTATCGTTATCTACATTGGCAGTAGCAGCTCCTACGGCTGGTGTAAAGGTTACCGTGAGGTCAGTGGCATCACTGACCGCGTTGGTAATTTTTACCAGACGTGAATTGGCAGCTGTAACCGCATCAGTTACGATAGCGTATCGTCCAATAGACTCAGTATAAGTCTGAGCGGCGTTGTCGTCAGCATCGATGATACCAGCAGCAAGTGCTTCAGTATCAGGTACTATAATAGTTGTTGTAGTACCGTCTGCTGATGAAGCAGCTGGAGTAGTTCCTTGCTTCATGAGTGTTTGCGTTGTTGGTGCATCGTACGCTTCATCTTGGAGGAATGTGACGCTGATCGCATCATCATCACTTCGAGCGGATCCATCATCTTCTGTACCACCGACAAAGAGTGCGTAGGTAACTGGAGTTGCATGAGACACTGTTTCGTTAGTGAAATCCACGACTACTCGAGCAGTGGTTGTTGATACGTTGTATGCAACGACACTGTCAGTAATGGTATTACCAGTTTGAGCTATACCGTTATCAACTCGGAAGATAGAGAAGTCTGCAGATTCAACAGCAGCATTTCCGTTTCCACGCATACCTGATATGGTAACATCCATAGTCAAACGTTCAACATCAGCTTGATCTGCTGCGTCAGCAGAAACAGTGAATCGGAACATTTCTTGTGCTTGGACGTTTGGACCAGAAAAGCTTGGTTGAGTTGATGCTGGTTCAACGATCAAGTTGGTTTTGTACAACACAAATTCCTGACTGGTTACTTGATTTACCACAGATTCCCACCATGGAGTAGCAGTTGGAAGGTCAATGTCGTCTCCAGTTGCAGCTGTAATAGCTTCAACACCACGGAAATTTGCTGCGTTATCACCATCGAGCGAGAGTCTCAACCGTTTCCCGGTTTGATCAGCTCGAGTGATGGAACGAACATCTCCCTTTATGGTTACGAATGTGTCTCCATCTTTTGGTACTCGAATTCGTTTTTGATTTTGGAGTTGGAAATGAAGAACTCCGCTAATCATTTGTTTTCTTTGAATCATTTGTCCAGCTTCATTGAAAAGTTCGAAGTCGATTCGTCCTTCAACATTTGTATTGTTCGTTGCAGAATTATCCAAGGTACCGTCGTTATCGATATCATTTTCGAAGTAAAGATCGGTAATATGGACTTCATCATCAGCTGCATTGAACTGAACTTTCATGATAGTGGCACCTTTTTCTCCTTCTACAAGTACGTCTGCGAAGACAGTAGATTGGAGAGAAGCTTTGAGGGTACCAGAACCAACAAGTACGAAAAGTGTTCCTTCGAGAGGATTCGCTGTACTAAGAGCAACGCCTCCTTCAAGGACGGTTACTGTTGATCCGTTTTCGACATTGTCTGCGTCAACAGCGATAATGTCGAATTTGATTTGATGTCGAATAGTTACTGACGATCCATCAGGAATATTGGCTCCGATATCTGCATCAAGCGTTAGAGTTGTTGCATTCACAACTGCTGTAATAGCTCGTACAATATCAGTACCAGCGTTATCGAAGACAATTAAATCCCCTACAGTCATTCCGGTAGTAGAACCGACCACTACATTTGCTGAATTACCAAGCGCTGTTTCGTTTTGACCAGCCAGTGGTATTGTAGCGATAGCAGTTGCTGAAGATTCAATGGTATCAGTAACAACAGTGAATTCTTTTTGTCCTGCTGATGGAATGACAACATTTATGTCATTAAAGGCGGCTGTAACTGATGTAGCATCAAAGTTTTTCGCTGAACCTTGTTGAGTTCCATCTACAAAGATAGCAAGTGTATAATTTCCTCCAGTTCGCGCGCTTCCAGATCGCCCTTTACCAGCATTGGTTGTATTAACGCTTACATCTGGTTTCACAGTGACAGAAGTCACATTTACATCTCCAGAATCATTGTTATCCAATACAAACTCATTGAACACAATGTCATCAGAACCAGCTACGAGTTTGTTTCCGTCGGAAAGTCCGTCGGTTTTGGTAATCGTGAGCTGTGATTTGAGTACTTTCGCGAAAGAAGATGTCGCAGTACCAAGAAGTTCTGTAGATTGAACTTGGTCTCCAGTAGAAATGTATTCAGGAGACAGGAAGTTTGTAGCGGCAACATCAAATTTGAGTTGATCATTATCTGAAGCATCAGAAGAGATGTTTCCAACAAGTTTCAAGATAGATGTGCCAGCGAGTTCAAAAGTTGTATTGAAATCGAGGTACATTCCTTCTGCATCAGTAGCTGAAGCAGCAGTTCCTGAAAATGAATTTTCACTGTCAATGAGTTTGTCATTGATGAAAAGTCGGAAATTGTCGAAAACAGAATCAAAACATGCTTTGTTTTGAGCTGCTGTACCGATAACGGCACAAGCAGAGTTAGCGGCATTGACATTTACGTCAGAACCAGTAGCACCACCAGAAACTTGTACTTGAACTCCGTCAAGGAGAAGTGGTTGTCCAGCAATCAATCGAGCTGTCATGAAGACAACATCATTTGATCCAGGAGCGTATTCTTGATTTCCAAGAGAAGCAGGATCTCGAGATACGTTTAAGTCTCCAGCATCAAGCGTGTAAGCTTTCAAACGAGCACAATTATCTTCAGCACTATCAGTACCTGCTGTACAGGTTCCAGCTGAAGTTGCACCATTGGAGAATGTGAACCCGGTACCACCGGCGATTCCTTTCACTCCGAATGAAGTTCCGATTTCTACGGCAACGATGTCTTCGAAGTTATCGATTTTGAAGTTGAGAGAGTCTCCTTCTTCAGCTGAAACAATATCAGCTCGGATAGAGAAGATTCGGCTGTCACCATCTTCAACGACGTAACCACCGGTCACACCGTTATCAAGACGGAAGGTAATATAGTCACCATCAATAATGGTTTCAGCAGAAACTTGTTCTCCAGAAACGTAGAGAGCTACGTTTTCCAAAGTATCTTCGAGTTCGGCAGTTCCATCATTTTTGAAGGTAAGAGCTCTAAATTCAATATCTTTGTTTACGAATGAAGCATTTTCTAGTCGAAATTTTCCGATTTCTACAAAAATATCTCCAACATCGATAGTGGCATCAGAACCAAGAGAAGAAAATCGAACTTGTGAAACTTGGTAATCAGCTACTTCCATTTCTTCTCCTTCGATAGGAAAGTCTCCTACGATGTTTTCAGCTGTTGATACGATATCATCAGCAGAAACGAGGGCGAAACGGTTATGATGTCCTGTATTTTTATCAGTCGCTGTGTATTTTGAAGATGCTACGAAGTCAACTTGAATAGTTTGTCCTGCAGCTATGAACATAGGAGGATTAAACCGAAGTTCACTAATATCATCATTATTCACAGATTTGTCGTTTCCGATTTTAAATCCGTCAACTTCAATCCATACATTATCGAAATCATCATTATCTCCTAATCCCAAACGGGTAATTGTAAGTGATGAAACTTCTACATCACTGTCGTCTGAAGCCGTCAACTCAAGAGTTGTATATGGAACAGATACAGCGTTGAATGGAATAGTTGTTGCTCGAGCTGTAGCGTCAGAAAGACGAACTTCCAAGGTTCCTTCTGCTGGTCCACTTGGAATAGTTACTACAAGTTGAGCATCGTAAACGATTTTAACGGTTTCAGCACGAGTAACGGCATTAGCTGGACCAAAGGTCCCGTCACCGTATCCTCGCATGAGTCCATTATTGTAAGCGGTTTCAACGTATCCGTAGAACCAATCTGATTCAGCGGTATCATCGAAATGAGGCGCCCCTGAAAGATCTTGTTCAAGTTCGAATGCGTTAACAACCATCTTAGCGATTTCAGCTCGATTAATACCAACTCCTGGTCGGAAGAGTCCGTCAGGATATCCGTTAATCCAGCCATAATTGTACATGGTTATGACATAGTCATAAAACCAGTCTCCTTCTGAGACATCAGGGAAAGGAGAACCTCCAGTGGTATCAAGGTCGACTCCAGAAGAGAGAACGATGATTTTGGATACTTCAGCTCGATTCAACTGTCTGTTGGGAGCAAAAGACCCGTCATCGTTTCCTTGGATGACACCTTGGCCCATAAGTTCTTCAATCGCTTCAGTTGCCCAAGAAGGAATTTCTGTAGTATCACTAAAATCGAGTCGTGCCTCGGTGACAGCCACTGGCGGAGCCAGAAATGCAGCCATAGCCACGAGAGCTAGTGATGCTACGCTTTTCTTTAAGCGGAAAAATAAGTCCATTTTTAAAGCGTGTTAAAAAAATATAAATAAAAAAGATTTGTTCGTTTCGAGGATTATTCCTCGATACGAATTAAATTCTGTAAATTTCTAGAAAGGATAGTTATCCTCTCAGACCGTTATGTAAAAGATCAGGGTCTTTTGGACGAACTCTTTCACCATTTTGGTGTCTAGAGAACGGAACGGGAGTAAATCAAAATGTACAAGCCGTTCGGACCTTGACGATTGTATGAAGAAAGAGGAAAAAATCAAGGAATTTCCTGCCACATGATCGTCAATATTTATAACGAATATTTTTGTTTTTTGTTACACACTTTTTCTTTTTTCCTAAAAAGACTTTTCATCCTTGTAATAGAGTAAAGTTAAGAACTCTTTGTATTTTTATATTTTCATCTTTCCTTCAGAAGTGTTACAGAAATTTCGAGGAAAAAACTGAGTAATGTGAAGGGTCGAATTAAACAAACCCCTCATTAATTATTTATTATTTCCCACGACAGAGGTCTTTAATTGTTCTAGTGCCGACTTTGTATTGACAAACGATCTTTGAGCTTGTTCCAAAGATGTTTTTATCTCATCCACTCTTTCCTCTCCTTGCTCTATTTTATCGGCTATTTCTTGTTGTAAGACTTGTATCCTTTGACTTAAATTTTCTTTTTTTTGTTCCAGTTCATATTGTTTTTCTTGGATAGAGGAAATAGACAATTGGTTCGTGATGCTTGAATGGTTCATGTATTCCCACCCGAACCATCCCCCTCCAAAGACGAGTAATAACAAGATTAATTTCCCCATTATGAATGAATTAGAATAATTTCCTTACATCTTTTCCCCGAAATTTCTGAATTGATTGTGTAATTTGTTGAATATTTTGAGGAGAGAGTTTTTGAGCATTGTTGCCTTTTTTTACTGCATTGTGCTGTCTAGGGAGAAATGCCGAATTCATAACTTCAATATCTGCACAAATTGAGACTTTCGCATCACAATGAGCACAAGGAATAAAGAAGTCCACTTGACTTTCCCCTATTTCATCTATTTCCATCTTTTCTTTCTGAAAAGAATGTTTGCATCGGGGACATGAAATATCTTCAAGAATACGCTGAGCTATTTGTTGAATATAGTTGTATTTCATTACTTGGATTGTGGCATGGTTTCCTAGAAATGCAACTTTATTTTGATGTTGTTTTTTGGGAAAAATTGAAAAACACAAGGGCACTCTTTATGATGCCTTCCTTGAAATTTTTTTCTATTTACGCACAATCCTTTTATCTGAAAAATGTATGACTAAATATTTGTGGGATTGGTGTGCCAATTTTGTTAAAAGAGCCCTTCATTCTCCTTTTGGAATGCAAACCTTTATCTTGGGGTTTGTGGTACTTTTTCTGACAAGCTTCCGACCACCTCATTTTTTATGGGAACCCGAACCTTTTGGCGAGGAAGTGTTTAGCGATATTCCCGAGGCTCCATTTACTATTTCTGAAAATGGATTTATTGATAATTTTGCTGGTTTTGACACTTCTGGATTGCAGGAAGTTTTGATTGAAGATAAAGAAGGGGGCTTGGTACGAAAAGTTCATCCAAGACTTCTTGATCGAGCTATTACGTATACTGTTAAATCCGGAGACAATCCATCAAAAATCAGTCATAAATTTGGAATTAAAGTCTCGACTTTGCTTTGGAACAATAACTTAACAGCAAAAAGTACACTTAAACCAGGTCAAAAACTTACCATACCTCCCACTGATGGCATCTATTATTCGGTTCAACTGGGAGAATCTTTATCTCAAATTGCACAAATCCACGACATCCCTCTTTCTGATATTTATCAATACAACTCTTTCAAAGAGGGGGATGCTATTCAGGTTGGACAAGAGATATTTTTACCTCAGGCTCGAAAGATTTTTGTACAACAACCGCTTGTTGATACCTCTACTGGAAAAGTATTTCGACAACAAACACCTCAAATAAAATCTATTGGGTTTAAACTCAAACGCCCTACGACTGGTACATTGACTCAAGGAGTACGAAAAGGACACACAGCACTTGATATTGCGAATAAGCTCAATACTCCTATCTATGCTTCTGAAGATGGAGTGGTGTCAGTATCAAAAGATGGCTGGAACTATGGTTATGGAAATTATATGATTATCGATCATGACAATGGCGTTCAGACTGTCTATGCTCATCTAAATACTCGAAAGATTGATGTAGGGCAAAAAGTACAAAAAGGGCAGATTATTGGACTCATGGGAAATACTGGACGTGTTGCAGGAAGAACTGGTATTCATTTGCATTATGAAATTCGGATTAACGGACGCAAAGTCAATCCCAATCATTATTTTTAGAATTTGATAGAGTAGAAACACTCCTTCTACTCATGAGATTTCCTGCATTGTCTCCATCAGAAAAACTTCGAATCGTTTTCGCTGTTTTTTTAATTGGGTTATGGGGTGGGAGTTTTTTACCACTTACCCTTCTCTCTCTTGTTCTGCTCTTTTCTGTCATATTTTTTTTAATAGCTTGGCAGTGGAAATGGTTTTCTGCTTTGGTGGGCGGGATTTTTTTGGTAGCACTTTTTTATGGTGCTTGGGATCCTTTTCATAATGAAAATAATCACATTCTCCCTCAGCTTTATGGAGAAACATTGGAGATGACAGGAACAGTCGTAAGTTTTCCTGATAGACGTGAGAAATCTGTACGAGCTTATGTCTCTGTAAAACTGCCTGAAGTAAAGACAAATGAAAAAATACTCTTGGTTCTTTCACCTTCTTATGACATTGCCTACGGTGACATAATTTCGTTTTCGGGGAAGCTACAGCAGCCTCGTAATATGAAAGATTTTGATTATAAAAAATATTTGGAGCGATTTGATGTTCATACCATCGTATCACGTCCGAAATCTTTTCGAATACTTTTTCAAAAAACTGGAGGAAATATGGTCATGCGGTGGGCTGACAAAGTTCGATCGAGACTCGCTACGAACTTAGGCAATAATCTTCCTCAGACGCATCAAACTATGGCTATGGGCATTTTATTGGGCATAAAACATGGCTTTTCTCCTGTGCTTTCAACAGCTTTTCGGAATTCTGGATTACAACACATACTCGTAGTTTCCGGATTTAATGTAACGGTTATTTTGGTTTTTGTTTCGATTCTTTTTCGCAGAATGCTTGGAGGTCCTTTGACTTTTGTGATCAGTCTTTTTTTTCTGATTTTTTTTGTAGCTATGACAGGAGCTGAACCGCCGATACTAAGAGCGGCGGTAATGGGGGCGGTAGTTGGCTGGGCTGCGACGATGGGACGGTTGGCGGAAGCGAGAAATATCTTACTTTTATCTGCGGCAATATTAGCTTTGTTTCAACCAAAGATGATTCAGGAAGACTTGAGTTTTGCATTGAGTTTTGTGGCTACGATGGGAATTATCTTAGGAACACCAGTATTAGAACGATGTTTGTCATTTATAACTCATAGGTTTGCACTTCGCACCCTTCTCTCTACTACCTTGGCAGCTCAGTTGGCGGTTTTCCCACTTTTGGGATTTTCTTTTGGAACGTTTCCTTGGATTGGGATTGTATCAAATTTATTAGTCGAGCCGCTTATTCCTTGGACAATGCTTTTTTCTTTTGTGACGTCAGTACTGGGATTTTTACCTGGATTTATAGGTGACATTATTAGTATTCCCTCTTTTATTCTTTTGGAGATAGTCATAAGTATAGCTTCATTTTTTGGGCAGGTGCAACCAATGATTATTCCTCATTTCGTTTCTTATTTTGGATTCGTTTTCGTTTTTGGATTTTTTGTGTGGGGAAATGTTTCGAGGAGCTTTACTCATACTTTTTTAGAACGAGATATAGATATAATCAAGAAAGAGACGTCCTAGGATACAAAGCTTTTTAAGAACCTATTTTCCTCTTGATTTTTATAATAAAAGAATAAAAATCCGCGTGAATGAAAGAAAAAGAAAGAATTTTGTTTTTGGATCAGGGCGAGACGTTGGGGGGAGGAGAACGTTTTTTACTGGATTTTTTCAAGCTTTTAAAAGAAAAAGACATTCAGCGTCTCAGACCTGTTCTTTTAGGAGGAAAACACTCTGAGTATCGCCAAAAACTTCCGGACAATATTCCCAGATATGATTTTTTCTTTCCTTCTGTAAAAGGCAATATTTTTCTGAAAGCCTTGGCAGGAATCAACATCCTGCGATCTGCAGCGAAATTAAAAAAAGCTATTCGCACATTTCAAGCGAAAACTATTGTGACAAATTCTCCTCGAGCTAATTTTATAGCTCTTATGACCAAGATGTTTTTTAGAAGTCCGGTGAGATGGGTGATTATTGTGCATGATCTGAACACTCAAAAAGCTTGGTGGAAATACCTCCATCTTTGGCTTCGTCGACAAATGGGACGATATGCGGACTGTATGGTAGCGGTATCATTACAAACACGTGCCCATTTACGCCAATGGATTCATGAACGTAATTTTTCAAAAATTCGTATCATTGAAAATGGGCTTGATTTTGAAAATATCCCCACGCCAAAACCTCCTACGGAAATCAGGAAGATTCTTTTACTTGGTCGTATTGATCCACGAAAGGGTCAGATGTATGCCTTGGAAGCAGCTGATTTATTGCAGGAACGGAATCCTGATCTCGAATTTGTGATCGTAGGAGATCCTTTTGCAGGCGATCCGGATACGGTTGAATATGCGCAGAAACTTCGTGATTTTGCGGAAAAAAGACATCTCAGGAATGTTCGATTTGAATCAGCAGTAAGTGAACCTTTTCGTACTATGCGAAAAGCAGATTGTGTTCTGGTATTATCTACACAAGCAGAAACTTTTGGTCGTATTGTGATTGAAGGAATGAGTATGGGAAAGCTAGTTCTGGCTTTTGACGAGACTGGACCACGAGAAATCATGAAACAATATGAAAAATTTTTGAAGCTTAAGCACAGTCCTCTTCTCGTAGAGAAAGGCAATGCTATGAGCTTAGCGGAAACTATTGGATTTTTTGCTGATCATCCAGAAGAAATTTCGCGTTATACCGAAAAAGCCAGAGCTTTTGTAGAGGCAAATTTCTCAGCCCAGGAAACAAAAAAAAGACTATTCGAAGCTATTATTCATTAAACAATATCTTCTCCACCAAAGCTTTGAAATTGACTCCACATATGGTTTTTTTTCATTTCTTTTTCTGTTGTTTGGTTTGCTTTTTCAAGAGCTTTAAAAGCATCAGCTACTACAATCTCAGCATGTTTAGAATCTTCAGGATTAGCAAAAGAAGAAGCTGTTGGTTGGTTATGAAGTGATTCTAAAGCTTTATCAGCTCCACTTCGTTCCTCTGCTTCTACTGAGGCAATATGTTCTTGTCTCTTAGGATCTAACTTTGATGGTTGGTGTTCTTTTCCTTTTTCCGTTGCTTTTGAAATAGCATCTGCATTACTTTCTACTGATTTGGAGCCGATGGATTCATGATTCATGTTTAATGGGATATCTTTTCATTATACCAAATTCTTTGACAAATAACAAGTCGATTGCTACGATGCTCGTATGAGCGAGCGCGTCTCGCTTTTTTTTGTATTTTTCTTTTTCTCATGAGTGATAAAATCGTTGTTCGAGGAGCCCGAATGCATAATCTTAAAAATATCGATGTGGAAATTCCGCGTGATAAGCTAACTGTTATTACTGGAGTATCTGGTTCTGGAAAGTCGTCTTTAGCGTTTGACACTATTTTTGCTGAAGGACAGAGACGATATATGGAAAGTCTTTCAACGTATGCTCGGCAGTTTTTACAGCTACAGGAAAAAGCTGAAGTAGATAGTATTGAAGGTTTATCCCCCACCATATCTATCGATCAAAAAAGTGTGGTGCGCAATCCTCGTTCTACCGTAGGGACTGTTACGGAGATCTATGATTATTTGCGACTGCTTTTTGCTAAAGTCGGAACGCCGATGAATCCTCACACGGGGAAAAAGTTACAAAAGCAAACTCCAAGCCAAATTGTTGATACGCTCAATACTTGGAGCGAAGGAGAAAAATTTTTGGTATTAGCTCCTATGATTAAGGATAAGAAAGGGGAACATAAAAATATTTTCGCTCGCATTCAGAAAGCGGGGTTCGTGAGACTGAGAGTTGATGGTTTCATTACTACTATAAATGAAGATATAGAACTTGATCCCAAGAAAAAACATACAATTGAAGTAGTGATTGATCGTTTGGTCAAAGCTGATTATTCAAAAAAGACTGTGAAGCTTTCTAGTGGTCAAAAGATAGAAGAAAAGAACGATGATCGTTTACGCTTAACTGATTCTATTGAAACAGGATTGAAATTTGGTGATGGGATTGTGGTGATTCACCGAATATCTGATGAGACCGATCATTTGTTTTCGGAAAATTTGGCTGATCCCGAAAGTGGATTTTCTTTTCCTCCGATTGAACCACGACTTTTTTCCTTTAATTCACCTCATGGAGCTTGTGAAGCTTGTCATGGTCTAGGATATAGACTAGAGGCTGATCAAGTAAGCTCTCTTAATCCAAATCTTTCTATCCGTGAAGGAGGTATCTTGCCTTGGACCTCTATGGGAACAAATGCTCAAAACTGGTATTTTTCAGTACTTGAGGCTATTGGTCAAAAGTATGGATTTTCACTTGATGAGCCGATTAAAAAAATAAAAAAAGATATTTTAGAAAAACTTTTCCGTGGCTTTGGAGATGAGATTTTTCAGGTAAAACTTCGTGGTGCTTTTCGAGGACATAATACGGACACTCGATTTGAAGGTATTATTGCTCAGACTGAAAAACGATATAACGAATCAGATTCTGATTTTGTACGGAAAAAGTTGAATGAGTTTATGACAGAAAAAACGTGTATTACTTGTGATGGAACGAGGCTCAATATTTATGGTCGGAATGTTTTTCTCAATGACAAAAATATTGCTGATATTACTCATATGGCTGTTTCTGATTTAAAAGTTTGGATTGCTGGTATAAAAGTTTCAGAGAATAATCAAAAAATCACCGAGCCTATCCAAAAAGAAATTATAGATCGTCTTTCTTTTTTAGAAAAAGTAGGTTTAAGTTATCTCAATTTAGCCCGAACGGCTAATACACTTTCAGGGGGAGAAGCCCAACGGATTCGACTGGCTACTCAGATTGGATCTCAACTGCAAGGTGTGCTTTACGTTCTCGATGAACCTTCTATTGGTCTCCATCAACGAGATAATTCAAAATTAATTAAAACTCTGGAAAACTTAAGGGACATTGGTAACACGGTCATTGTGGTTGAACATGATGAAGACACGATTAGAGCTGCTGATCATATGGTAGAAATCGGTCCTAAATCAGGACTTCATGGTGGGTATGTGGTGTGTAGTGGAAAATTGGAAGAGATGAAAGATATTGAGTCAGAAACCATTGATTTTTTATCTGGGCGACAAAATATTCCTGTCCCCCGTATTCGTCGTCGTTCGATTGGAGAGATTGTTATTAAAGGCGCTCGAGAAAATAATTTAAAAAAAATTGATGTATCCATACCACTTGGAACTTTTGTTGGTATTACGGGAGTCTCTGGGTCAGGCAAATCTTCACTGATTAACCGTATTTTAGTACCGACTTTGGCTCGAGAATTAAACCGAGCAAAACGTACTGCAGGAGCTCATGATACTATCACGGGAATTGATCAACTCGATAAACTGATTTCTATTGATCAAACCCCAATTGGGCGAACACCTCGATCAAATCCGGCAACCTACACAGGAGTCTTTACTGATATTCGTGATGTTTTTGCGAATACCGCTGAAGCTCGAATGAGAGGCTATGGAGCTGGTCGGTTTAGTTTTAACGTCAAAGGAGGACGATGTGAGATTTGTTCGGGAGATGGAATTAAAAAGATTGAGATGCACTTTTTGCCCGATGTCTACGTACCGTGTGAAGTCTGTGAAGGAAAGCGGTATAATGAAGAGACGTTGGAGATTAAGTATCGAGGAAAATCTATTTCCGAGGTCTTGGAAATGACGGTAGAAGAAGCCGCTCAATTTTTTGAAAATTTTCCAGTAATTTCTCACAAACTCAAAGCTATTGAAGAGGTTGGTCTTGGGTATATTCATTTGGGACAAAGTGCGGTAACATTATCAGGAGGAGAAGCTCAACGAGTCAAACTCGCAACGGAACTCATGAAAAAATCGACTGGAAAAACTATCTATGTGCTGGATGAACCAACAACCGGGTTGCATTTTAGTGATGTAAAAAAACTTTTAGATGCTTTACAAAGACTCGTAGATAAAGGGAATTCTGTGGTAGTGATTGAACACAATTTGGATGTAATCAAATCATGTGATTATCTGATTGATTTAGGTCCGGAAGGCGGGAAATCTGGAGGAACGATTGTAGCGCAAGGAACGCCGGAGCAAGTCGCAAAAGTAAAAGAAAGTTATACTGGTCAATTTTTGGATAAGATGCTGAGCGAAAAATAATACCAAAGAAATATATTCTTCGTCTCAATAAAAGCCCCCTGTCGCAACGAAACACGGAGACTTGCCGCGGGAGAATGAAAGTACAATAACACTTAAGAGGAATACTATTTGCACTTCCGTTCCTGCTCGCTTTTTATAAAACAACTTCAAAAAAACGTCAATTCTAAATAATTTGACACATCTTTCATCCAATTTTAATATTTTTTAGCTATTAGGTCTTGGAATTTTTCCAGCTTAGTGCACGTCTTTTACGTTTAAGTTCTATTCATTGGACTACAGGAGGTTTATCGTGGCAAGACGAAAGAAGGATCAAGAAGTAGCGAGATATACGACCGATCAAGCAAAAGCCTTTTTAGCACAACTTAGCTGTCCAAAGAATCGCAACACAGCAACTATGCTGGTAGTGGGAGTCATTGTTGTGGTTATAGTAACTGCAATGTTACTATAAATATGCAATAGTTTTGTTTTCAGACGTTTCTTTTCGGAGTTTTCGGGTGCAGTTTATATCAAATTGCACCTGTTTTTAACAAAGATGATTATTTCTTGTTTTTTTAATTGTGTTTTTGTAATAGTTATCCTAGGTAAATACCCATAAGACATTGGCAGCCACAAGTGGAACAAAGATATTGTCATCTATATAATGTTTTCCAAATTTGAGCGGGATAGTTTCGCCCACGATTGCTAGACTTGAAGCCAAAAAAGCTGGGATAATTGGGACGAAAAACTGAGCGGCAAAAGTTCCACTCAAGATGCCAATAATGAGTCCGGGAAAGTTTTTTCTTTTATTCCAAGGTAGGCGAACTTTGCTGGAGGCTCTTTTATCAAAAAGATGGTTGAGAGAGTCTCCTACCGATAAGATCATAATAGATGCGTAAGCGACACGGATATTTTCTTCGCGAAAAAAAAGAAAAACGAGAAATACTCCAAGTAAAAAGTAGAAAGCTCCCCTGCCAGGGAAATTCTGGTCTCGTGGTCGGTCAAATATACTGAGTATTCTACTGATTAGGTTTTCTTTTTTGTGTTGAGAGATAAAGGATATGATGAGTCCTGTAATTAAGAAAAAAGCGATAACGCGTAGTCGGAAAAACCCAGCCCAATGTGCAAAGACGCATAAGAATCCAGCTAAAAAATGAAAGGTTTGTCGACGAAACTCCAGTTCCTGCCAGTATGTGACGAGGACTTTTTTGACTTCGGGATTAGAAAAAAAGCTTCCGATAAGTCCCCCGAGAAACACCCCTCCAGCGATGTCCGATGGAAAGTGAACGTTCTGATAGACTCGGGCAAAGCCAATTAAAAGAGCAAAAAGGAGCCATAAGCTCCCAATGACTTTGGAAATACGAAAAAAGGGAATAAGTAGTGCAAAAGCAATTGCCGTATGAGCTGATGGAAAACTCGTAGAAGGCGCATCAACGAGAGGAAGAATATCCATGTAGACAAAAGGCCTGTCTACATCAAAGAGTGATTTAAAGGTAAATGCCAAAATACCAGTAGAAAGAACGGCAAATAAAGCTGGAACAAGCTTGGTATGATGATCAGGATTAGTCCACGCACGATAGCCTGTGACGACCGCAAAGGCGAGAAGAATCGCCCAGATGAGTTGTTCTGTCAGGAATATAGAAAACTGATCGAGTTCTACGGTTCGTAGATGTTCTTGAATGAATGGAAAGGCGGCAAAGTCCATCAAGCTGCCAATTCCGTACAAAAAAAGCCCAAGACCTATCCAAAACCATACTTCTCTTTTGACAATACGAATATTGATTTCAGCCAAATTTTCGGGCAGAATTCTCATGAAATTATGGTACTCAAAAACACCAAAAACGAAATGGAAACTTTATTGCATCGAGGAGTAGTTGATGTGATTGTAAAAGCTGATTTAGAGAAAAAACTTAAATCTGGAAAAAAACTGCGTGTGAAATTTGGTATTGATCCGACAGGAACAAAAATCCATATTGGTCATGCAGTGCCTTTTCGAAAATTAAGACAGTTTCAAGATGCAGGACATCAAGTAGTCCTTGTGATTGGTGGTTTTACGGCGAGTATCGGTGATCCAACAGAAAAAAATGAGGCGCGTCCTCCACTCTCTCTCGCTCAGGTGCAAGAAAATGCAAAGGATTATTTGCTTCAGGTAGGGAAGATTTTGGATATCAAGAAAACCGAAGTGGTGAATAACAGAGACTGGTTTGAAAAGATGAATGTAGAGGATTTTATCAAACTTGCCGCTTACAACTCGGCTTCACAGATTTTTTCCCGAAAAGATTTCTCTGATCGATTGAAAAGTAAAAAGGAGGTTTTTTTACATGAATTACTCTATCCTGTACTTCAAGGCTATGATTCGGTAATGATCGAATGTGATCTGGAGATTGGAGGGACTGATCAGTTGTTTAATTTACTGGTAGGTCGTGATCTTCAGAAAAAATATGGTCAGAAAGTAGTTCAGAACGTCCTGACTGTTCAATTGCTAGAAGGTTTGGATGGTCATGAAAAGATGTCGAAATCCTTGAATAACTACATTGCGGTGGATGAAGAACCGAAGGAAATGTTTGGGAAAATTATGTCTTTGCCGGATAATCTAATGCTCAAGTACTTTGAGTTGTGTACTGATGAGGATTTGGCAGTCATGAAAAAGCTCATTAAGGACAATCCTCGTGATGCGAAGGTGCATTTAGCAAAAACGATTATCACCTTTTATCATGATGATAAAGCGGCGGAACTGGCGGAACAAGATTTTGTAACCAAGTTTGTGAAGAAAGATGTGCCGGATGAGATGCCGGAGTTTCGAGTGAATCAAGGGAATATTGGTATATTGGATTTGATGACAAAAGTGTGCGGGTTTGCTAGTTCAAATGGAGAAGCTAGGCGGTTGGTTATTGGAGGAGGCGTAATGCTTGATGGAGATAAAGTGACTGATTCTTTATTACAAGTGAATATAACTGGAACTCATATTTTAAAGGTGGGAAAAAGAAAGTTTGGGAGAATTATTCGAGACAAGTAGCAGAAATTGACAAAGAAAGTTCGAGTCTTAGAATTTCTGAGCTTTTTTCTTCCGAGCGATACGGGTGCTTCACGAGGAAAAAGGAGCGGCGACGGAGTAATACAAGTCTCGAGCTTGTCGAGAGACGAAGTTGGCGAAATCGTCTCGTTCTTACAAACAAAATGGGAGTGAATACTCACATTTTGAGAGGAGGAGTAGATAAAATAAGACGACCTCGCTTTAGCGAGGGAGGTCAGTGAAGTCCACGACGACGAGGTCTCATAGTTCAACGGATAGAACACCAGTTTGCGGAACTGGCGATCCAGGTTCGATTCCTGGTGAGACCACCAGAAACAAAGAAAAGAAGTCCTTGCAACTTGGTTTATTTTTGTTGTTGAATTTTTCAATATTAAATTTTTATTAAATCAATAATTGATAAGAAAAATATTTTTACTAGAAATGCAAGGTTCTTTTAAATCTGTGGAGAAGGCAGTGGTTTCATGAAAATAATTTTTAGGGGGGTAGATAGAATTTCATGAAATGTCCTGTCGTCCCTCATTTATCTTTTTAGTATCAAAAGGAAGATTATGCCACAATCTGAAGTGAATGTTGAGGAATTGCAAGAGGAGCTGGCAAAAGCTTATGAGACTATTCAACTTTTGTCTGGTGAAAACCGTGCGTTGCAATCTACTTTAAAAGAAATAGCAAGTACGGCAAACTCTGCTCTTAACGTTCAAGATGATGATAACTTTATGATTCAATTTCGAGAACGGTATTCAGATCTTACTGAACACCAGATGATATTGTGTGGTTACTTAAGACGTGGATTGCCTAGGGCTAGGATTGCTGCCATACTCGGTATTCAAGAAGCTAGTCTTCGTAGTAGCATAGACTCCCTTAATGCTAGACTTCACAGGAAATATCAGATAGATGGACATGTAACAACATGGATTCTGGGCGATATTTTTGCTACTTCTGGATGAGGAAATTACAGGAAAAAGACCAGAGTCTACTAGATTCTGGTCTTTTTACCCTTTGCTCGTCAAATAATGCTCGGCGTCTAATGCGGCCATACACCCCATGCCGGCGGCGGTAATAGCTTGACGATAACGAAAATCTGCGCAGTCGCCAGCAATAAATACTGATGGAATATTACTGTGTGTGTGATTTACAACTTTGAGGTATTTATTGTCGTGAAGATTAAGCTGTCCTTCTAGAAAAGCAGTATTAGGAGTATGTCCAATCGCCATAAAAAGACCGTCTATGTTTAATTCGGAAGTTTTTCCATCTACAGTATCAGTTAGTTCGACTGAAGTGAGGTTTAGCTGTCCTTTCAAGTCTGTGACATTTTTATTCCAGAGTACTTCTATTTTTTTATTCTCAAAAAGTCTTTTTTGCATAGCTTTTGATGCTCTTAATTCATCTCGACGATGAATGAGGTAGACTTTAGAACTAAATCGAGTTAAGAATGTCGCTTCTTCTATTGCCGAATCGCCGCCCCCAACAACAGCTGTGATTTTATCTCGAAAAAAAGCACCATCGCAGGTAGCACACGCTGTATATCCTTTTCCCCAGTATTTTTCTTCACCTTTTCCGAGATTGAGCCAGCGGGCTGAGGCGCCGGTCGCAATGATGACTGCTTCGGTGTGAAGAGTTTCTTTTCCAACGAATAATTTCAAATCATTGTGGTCCGAAAAATCAACTTTATCAACTGTTTTAAATTCGGTTCGAGCCCCGAAACGTTGGGCTTGTTTTCGCATATTACTGATGAGTTCTGGACCAAGAATACCTTCTGGGAACCCGGGGAAATTTTCAACGTCTGTGGTGCCAATCAATTGTCCTCCTGGATTCTGTCCTTCTAAAACTAGTGGTTTGAGATCTGCTCGAGCGGCGTAAATAGCGGCGGTAAGTCCTGCTGGTCCTGATCCAATGATGATAAGTTTTTCTTTATTCATATTTTATGAAAGTGGTGAGAGTGTACGTTTTTTTCGAAAAATTTTAAAGTTTTTGAGAAAAAAGTTACACTAAGAAAGATTTTTTTTGAAGTATGTCATTTGATATTGAAAGTGTATTTGGACTCAATCTGGCGCAATGGCTCGAATTGGAATTTGCTGGGAATACTATGCGGAATATATTACTAGCTTTGGTGGTTTTTCTGGGAACGTTTGTGATATTAAAGATATTTCGAAAAGTCATTTTAAAAAAGTTAGGTGAACTTGTACAAAAGACTGAGACTGATTTGGATGATGAATTTTTGGATCTGGTCAGTCATATTTCGTCTCTTTTTTATTGGTTTTTAGCATTTTATCTGTCTTCCAAAGTCATTCAGACTGCGGAATGGCTTGAAACGTTTTTGGATGGTGCTTTTGTTATTTTAGTAGTGTTTGAGGTCATTAAAGTAGCAGAAAATTTGGTCGATTTTGGTATGCGTCGAATGGCTTCCAAGCGTGATCAGACGGCTGTGGCTGGGATTAAATTGATTGCCAAGATTATTTTATGGAGTACGGGATTGCTTCTTGTTTTATCAAACCTTGGAGTCAACATTTCTTCGTTAGTGGCAGGATTGGGAATTGGAGGTATAGCGGTAGCATTAGCGGCTCAAAATATTTTAGGAGATCTTTTTGCTTCGTTTACGATTTATTTTGATAAACCATTTCAAATCGGTGATCTGATCGTCCTTGGAAATGATAAAGGGCGGGTAAAAAAAATCGGTCTCAAGACAACTCGTATTCAGACTCTTCATGGGGAAGAATTGATCATTTCTAATAAAGAATTAACAGAAACTCGTATTCAAAATTTTAAAAAACTCACTCGTCGTCGAGTGGTGTTTTCAATCGGTGTGACATACAACACCAAGACAGAAAAGCTCAAAAAAATTCCAAAGATAATTGGGGAGATTATACAATCACTTGAATTTGAATTTGAGAGAACTCATTTCAGAGAGTTTGGTGACTTTAGTCTTAATTTTGAGGTTGTGTATTATGTAAACTCACAAAGTTACGATGAATACATGGATAGCCGTCAGTTGATTAACTTTGCGATTAAAGAGAGATTTGATAAGGAAAAAATCGAGATAGCCTTCCCAACACAAACCATTTATGTGGCGAAGGAATGAATATATTAGCTTGATATTTTTGTGTTAAAGTTTTATTAATTTTTTAGAAGTGTTTTTCTGATCTCTAAAAAAAAGAAATTTATTTTACGAGGTCGTTCTTTTTACAACCGAACAATTTGTTCATTATACAGGAATAGTGTCATGAAAGATTATTTAATGATGGGATGGTGTTTTTTTCTCTTTTTGTTTTTAGTGAGTAGCGTTACCTTGGCTGATGAATCTGATTCGACTATAAGAAATAAAATCCGAAGTATTGACGCGCAAAAAACTCTTGAGGAGACTGAATATGGACAAAATTTTATAGGAACCCATATCATTACCCCTGAAGATAAAGCGGTGTTTTATCTCGACTATAGAGAGGGTTTTGTTTGGTTGTGCTTTGCTCATAAATCATCTAACAAATACTGTGTCGAAACTTCCATTTCCTTTGCCAGATTAAATAATGATGGCAGTTTTTCTCCCATCGTTAATTGGTATAGTACTGCGTTAGGGAATGCAGTTACAGAACTTCTCTCTCAAAATGGCTATAAAGAAGGAGGGGTTTATCAAGAATGAAGGTTTTGCACATGTCCGCCTGAAAGGAAGCTTCTGTAAGCTTCCTTTCCTATTTTTTCTCTTTCACTTCTTCAAACCCACACACTTCTTTTTTAGTATCAAAAGTGATTTTGAGGGTAGTGTTGTCTTTGATTACTCCATCGAGCATACCTTCAACGAGTGGGTGTTCGAGTTTTTCAGCTAAGACTCGGCGTACTTCTCGGGCTCCAGATTCAGGGTGATAAGCTCGTGAAGCTAGAGCGTTCACGACAGATCCTGATAGCTTTAAGTTAATATTTTTTTCTTCGAGTAATCGATCTTGAAATTCTTGTGCCTGAAGTTTGACTATTTTTTTGATAGCTTCTCGGTTGAGAGGATGAAACATGATTACTGAATCTAGTCGATTGATAAACTCTGGAGAAAAGGCTTCTTTGAGATCTTTTCGGACTTCTTCTGATGTGATTTCAAATTCATGTTCGTGTTCGGCTAGGTCTTTTTTAGTAGCGGCAAAGCCGATGCTGTTAGCATTGGTCTGAAAGCGCTTGGCACCAATATTTGAGGTGAGAATAATGATGGTATTTTTAAAGGAAATCACTCGTCCCTTTCCGTCCGTCAGACAGCCGTCTTCAAAGATTTGCAGTAGCATATTGTGTACGTCTTTGTGAGCTTTTTCAATCTCATCGAACAGAACAATCGAATATGGTTTTCGGCGTACTTTTTCGGTCAGTTGTCCCCCATCTTCGTGTCCGATGTATCCTGCTGGAGCTCCAACGAGTCTGGAACTCGTGTGTCCAGCGGAAAATTCTGACATATCCATTTTGATCAGAGCTTTTTCATCATGATAGACTTTTTGAGCGAGTTGTTTGACGAGTTCAGTTTTTCCAACTCCTGTAGGTCCCATGAAGAGAAAAACTCCCAAAGGACGATTGGGATTTTGAAGTCCTACTCGTGAACGTCTAATGGCTTTCGAGACTTGATGTACTGCTTTATTTTGTCCGATAACTTGATTTTGCAGGATTTCTTCAAGGTTTTGGAGCTGAGATATTTCTGAATCCAGCAAGGCTGATACTGGAATGTTTGTCATTGTCTGAAGAACTTTCGCAATTTCCTTGAGTCCAATTTTTCGAGGCGTTTTGCCGACCATTTTTTTACTTTTGAGGTCTTGGATAGCTTGCGTCATTCGTTGTTCTTCTTGGTAAAAAGCATTTGCTTTTTCATAGTTTTGGTTTAATGCTGCGTTTTCTTTTTGTTTTTGAAGTTTTGACAATTTTTGTCTCATTTCTCGAACTTCTTTTCCATTGGTACGATTCATGATGGACTTGGATGCACAAGCTTCATCAAGCAAATCCAGAGCTTTATCGGGTAAAAATCTGTCGTTGATATATCGAGCTGAAAGCTTTACTGCGCTTTCCAAAGCTTCATCATTGATACGAACATTATGATGCGCTTCATAATGAGGCTTAAGCCCCTTAAGAATCTCTATAGCTTCTTCAGTCGTAGGTTCTGGAACATCAACGGGTTGGAATCGACGAGCAAGCGCCGAATCTTTTTCTAAATGCTTACGGTATTCTTCAATAGTAGTTGCTCCAATCATTTGCACTAACCCTCGAGACAGAGCGGGTTTGAGAATATTCGCCGCATCGAGAGAGCCTTCAGCAGATCCAGCTCCAATAATGGTGTGGAGTTCATCAATAAAAAGAATCACTTCGTTTTCTGCTGCAGAAGCTTCTTCGATAATACGTTTAAGTCGTTCTTCAAATTCACCACGATATTTGGTTCCTGCGACTAAATTGGATAAAGAGAGTGCTAAAACTCTTTTATCAATGAGAATGTCTGGTACTTGTCCTTCAGCAATCTTTTGCGCCAGTCCTTCGACAACGGCTGTCTTCCCTACTCCTGGATCTCCGAGAAGGACTGGATTATTTTTGGTTTTTCGAGAAAGAATCTGGATCACCCGAAGGGTTTCTTTGTCTCGTCCAATAATTTTGTCGAGTTCGCCATTCCTTGCCATTTCTGTAAAGTCAGTACAAAAATAATCAAGTGCCAATTTTTTCTTCCGCGAACCTCTTTGTGATGTATTTTCCTGACCGGTAATTCCTTCTGATTCTGAGAAAAATTGATTTCCAGTCATGGCTTTTTCATCTTCTTGTCCTTGAACCGCTACACTCATCCCTACCAAAATACCTTGAAGTCCATTGAGGAGTTGTTCTATTTGGTTGGGACTTGCTTGAATAGGAGTAGTATCTTTGTCTGTTGACCTACCTTTGAACAGATTTTCTATATGACTTATAATATGTTCTGGTCGTATCATAAGTGCTTCGAGGATTTGAACGGCGCCACTATTTTTTTGTTGGAGTAGTGCGTAGAGAATATGCTCCGAATCCACCATATTGTAACCGAAATCAAAAGCTGTTTGAGCAGCTACTTCAATGACTTTTTGTGAAAAAGATGAAAAGATTTTTTCTTCTTGAAAATCTTCATCTTTTTCTTCAGATGATTTATTTTCTTCTGCAATTCGATAAGCATTTTCATATGTCACACCAAATTGTCGCAATACAGTTCCACCTATAGATTTTGGTTGCCTCAGAATTCCAAGGAGTAAATGCTGTGTTTTTACTTGGACTTCTCCAAGCTTGCGCATCTCTTCTTGAGAGAGGATAAGTGTGTTTTTAGCGAACTGTGTAAATGAATCAAAGTGAGACATAATATGTTAAGTTATCATCGCATTATAATAAAATTTATTAGGCTGACAAATAAATTGTCTTGCGGTATTTGTGTAATAATGATAAATACACTATTTTTGAGCGGTAAAAACGTCTTTGAGAACGAGAAATTGTCGTTGTTGGTTGTGATAAACCATATATGAATCTTCACTACTTTTTTCTAAATATTCTCTGGTCTCAAACTGGCTGATTTGGGCGTCTAATTGTTCGATTTCAGAGGTAAGCGTTTTATTTTCCTGAATGATTTTTGTGAGGACATATCCCTTCATCGCTACACTATTCATGCCAAAAAGATACAGACTCCCTAAGATACAACCAAGAAGCATGAGCGAGTATGTGAGAAGCCGATGAGTTCTGGCGACCACAAAAGACAGTTTTATTCTTTTTTGAGGCGTAAAGCGCATAAATTTTTGGTAAAGTTGCTGTTTGAAAATTGTCTTCGAACACAACACTTTGAGTATAGAAAGATCAGAAATTTGGTCAATTTTTTCTACCGTCGATCAATTACGGTTCTTTTTTGTTTTTTTATTTCATTGCCAAAGTTGTCTAATATGCCTTCCAACTCTATATAAAAACGTTCGTCTGTCTGGATTTCGTCTTGATAAAAACCAAGTATCAGCGTTCTTTTATTTTCTAAAAGTTCTTTTTCGACAAATTTTGGATGCTCCGATACAGCGCTATTGATAAAGTCTCTATCAGTAAGGGTGGCGGAAAAGTTATCAGCGAGGGATACTTCTTCACTTAGATGAATTTCTGTAAGCAAGTTACTCTTTGGAAATTTCTGGCTGATTTCAGGTTTAATGTTTTCTCGACGGATGATTTTGTGAAGGGTAATGAAAGGTGCTACGGTGTCTTTCTCTATATCCCACTCGAAAATTCGACGGTAATCAATGACTTCGCCCATAAAATATCCGATATTCTCTCTCTTAAAGAAGGTGGTATTTCGAAAGGTTTGTTGGGGAAAAAGAGAGAGCGTGACATCAGCAAAGAGTTGTTGAGATCGAGGGCGAAAGAGAGAGACATAAGGGAGTGTTCCTTTATAATCAAAAGAAAAGCTTTGTTCGAAATTTTGTCCTGGGAAGATTTCTGTTTCGATTACAACAGATTCTGATTGCAAGAATTGAGGAAATTTGAGCTCAAAAGCTCCTTTCCATTCCTGAGACAAAGGTTCATCAAACCCTCCTAGGTGATTTGCTTGAAAGGTAACATTGAATGTCCACTCCTTCGGACGCAATTCTCGTCCCTGAATAATTATGTTTTTTCGGAGATATCGAGAGCTTTTTGCCCCTCCCAGATTCCATTCGATCATAGCAAAATCATTTGGTTCTGGCGTAATATGGGGAGAAATATCGGTAGCAAAAACATTGCCTATTTTCATGCGTTGATGAATAACATTCATAATTCGTGGCAGGAGTGTTGGGTTGGCAATGGTTCCCAGAATCATCTTTTTGGCGATATATTTCATGGGAGATTTGCGATTATCTAACGTTACTTCATCGTGTCGATCTATATCGGAGACAGAACGAGAAAGGTAAGGAAAAAAATCTGATGTTTCTATGATGTTACGGTTTATTTTGACAGGACTAAAGAGATCAAATATTGATTCTAATGTACCCACATCAAGTAGGACAACATGGTGGATGGGTTCGTTGGTAACTTGTGTGTATGCATTCTGAAATTTTTGAGCACATTGAGACAAGTCGGAAGTTGTTCCCAAATCCCAGAATTTTTGCTTGGGAGATACATTTCGGAGCATTTCTGGAGCTATTCCAAAATCAAAATCTTTGAGTGCATAAGTATCGGATAATTGGATATGGGGAGGCAATATGGATATGACTCCAAAGGCTGTGACAAATCCCCCACACGGTCTTGCCTCTGCTTCGTTGGTGAGGATAATAAGTGTCTTGCCTTGCCAGTACCCGGCTTTTATAAAATCTCGCGTAAAGTAGAAAACATAAATAACGCCTAGCAGAATTATTAAACCGACTATTTTCCAAATTGTGCGAGCTTGAAATATTTTCGCTTTTTGTTTTTTTCTTCTGAAAAATTCTCTGATTTTTTTCATCTTGCTTTGATTGTGACAAGAAAATGGATGAGGGGCAAAATATATATTTTATTTTGGTAGAAATGCTTCAAATGACTACTCAAAAAAGACTCTTTTACGAAAAGTATAAGCCCGTTCATTCAGTTCTCAATTTAGATAACTCATTTCTTCAGCATTAGCTGATATTGGGAGTAAAGAGTTTAAAATGATATATAGAGAAAGAAAGGGAATAAAAAAAGATGGTGGTTGAGAATTCTTCACAGCAGTAAAAATTCATCAACTGCCTTTTTCCAGTCTCTTAAATTATCGGGGAGCTTGGTGTTTTTGAATATGGAATTTTGAGGACGCTGGGCTGTTCTGTCTGAAATGGCTGTAGTTATTTTGTTTATGGTTCCTGTCCAACTTTTTTTTCGTAATATATATTCGGCTAAACCAGCCCAACTGATAGGATTTCCTGTATTTTGAAGGTGATAATGTCCTGTCGGTTGATCTTGAAGTATAAAATGTTCCAGAATATATGTTGCTAAATCTAAGGTAAAAGTCGGACGCCCGACTTGGTCATCCACAACTTCTAATCGATCTTGAGTTTGTGATAAAGCAAGGATTTTCGTTACAAAATTATCTTTGTATGGTCCAAATAACCATGAAGTACGAATATTCCACCATGGCATACTGCTGGATGCTTCTAACAACTCTTCAGCTCGTGCTTTGGTTGTACCATAAAAATTTAATGGATTTTTTTGATAATTTTCAGGAATTTCCAATCCCTTTGGAACATTAAAAACGTAGTCAGTCGAAAAATGGATGAAGGGGATGTTTAATGTAAGAATATTCTTCACAGATTCAATATTTAAAAGCTCGCATTTTTCTTGGTCATTTTCAGCTTTTTCAACATCTGTATAGGCGGCACACAGGATGATTTTTTCAGGTTTTTGAGTATGAAAAAAATTCTGCACTTTCTGGAGATTGGTTATATCCAATTCCGAGTGAGGGGGGGCATAGTACGGAATATTTTTTTCTTTGAATATTTGAGCAAATGCTGATCCAAGTAACCCAGAACCTCCCAAAAGTACAATACTCATAGCTTGAATGTAGCTGAGCTTGTTGGTTTAAACAAGTAGATGAGACTAAGAAGCTCTTTTTCTATTTTTTTCTGCTTTTGATTCGTTTTCTATGATTGGTCTCAGGCTTGCATTATGTTGTTCGACAGATATGTTTAAATCTGCACGAGTTTGGCTCAAATCTTCTCTAGTGCTTTGAATTACACCATTTTTTTCGACATCTCCTTTCAACTCATCTCTTGACTTGTCCAAGCTTCTTCGACCTTTTCTCACCATTTCTTGAAATCCGCCTTTGATAGTGTCAGCGATAGTAGCGATAACTCTTGCCATAGTATTCTTAGATCCTTCTTTTTATTATATCACAAAAAACATATATCTGTCAATAATGTTTTTTCCTCAAAAAACCCTCTTTTACAAAGGTTTTTTTGAAGCTCCTTTTGGTAAGCCGAGTTCTGTTTATATGGTCATTTATCTGATATCTCTACCATTACTGGCAGATGTCATCGGCGGGAGAAAAATACTGTCAAAAAGAAAAAGATATCTTTCATGTATCTTTCGCCACCCGCTTCTCCGCCCAGGGGGTTTAGCATTTCGAAGTCTTGAGAAGTCGAAACGAAGAAGAATCGCCTTCTTCATATTTCACTAGGGCCCCACAGTGTGGGGATACATAATTTCTGTGCCACTTTCCCTCTTTGAGCATTACTGCTCAAAGGATTGACTGTGAGTCATCCTGGTATCTTTTGTGCGGCTCGGACTTTCCTCTCCATTTATAATGGAGCGACCATTTCAAAAAGAGCCCTTGATATTTACTCGAAAAAATGACAAAAGTAAAATTGATGAATGATCGTTTTTTGGAGGATTTAAAAAATCGTATTGATATCGTCGAAGTGATTCGAAAGTATGCTGAACTGAAAAAATCAGGGAAAAACTATATGGGGAGATCTCCTTTCCGTAATGAGCGGACACCGAGCTTTTGTGTGAGTCCTGACAAGCAGTTTTGGTATGACTTCGGAACTTCGGAAGGTGGTGATGTGATTTCTTTCTTGGAACGAATTGAGAGCTTGAGTTTTCCTGAGGCCGTGGAGCATTTAGCTGATATGGCTGGTGTAGAGCTCCCGAAGGAGTCTTTTCAAAAATCAGGACCTTCCAAAGAAGTTAAAAAGGATATATTTATGCTTCATCAGAAGGCGGCTCGTTTTTTCCAAGAGCAACTTGAAAAGAATAAAGAAGCTCAAAAGTATTTAAAAGAACGGGGCATATCAGATGAAGTTTGTAAGGAATGGCGATTGGGATATGGGGGAGATATTGCTGATGGACTTACTAAGTATCTTTTGCAATCTGGCTTTGCACAAAAACAAATTTCAGAATCTGGAGTCGCTTTTGAACGAGAATTTGGTGCTAAAACGATGCGTGATCGTTTTCTCAGACGCCTAATGATTCCGATTTGTGAACCGAAAGAAGGAAAAATAGTGGCCTTCACTGGGCGTGATTTATCAGGAGAAAAGAAGGTTGCAAAGTATATTAATTCTCCAGAGAACCCTGTCTATCATAAATCTTCAACACTCTTTGGTTTTGACCGAGCACGAAAAGTAATTCGGGAAAAAGATGCTGTGATTTTAGTAGAAGGTAATTTTGATGTCATTTCTGCTCATACAGCTGGATTTCGAAATACAGTAGCAACGTGTGGGACATCTCTTACAGAAGATCATTTGAGAATTTTAAAACGTCTGACAAAAAATTTCTACCTGGCATTTGATACGGATGTTGCGGGGAAAAAAGCCACGTTACGAGCAGTTGAAATGGTTCTTAAAATGGAATTAAATCCTTTTATCATTGAAGTAAAAGGAAAAAAAGATCTCGATGAATTGGCACAGGAAAACCCGAAAGAACTGCAAAAAGTAGTAAAAAATGCTCATAATGCGGTACTTTTTTTACTCGAAAAGTTTACTTTGAAAAATCTAGACGGCTCGATTGAAGGAGAAAAAAAATTTTTAGACTCTATGTTTTATTTTCTCAAGCTTGTATCTCGTCCTGTGGAAGTCGATGAAATGATTAACACAATGGCGCTAAGGCTTAATCGAGCAAAGTCTATTATAGAGGAGGAGTTTCAGCGATATAAAGCCAAACACATTCAACCGGTACAGCGTCGACATGAGAAAGTAAGTCGTCAAAAATTTTCACGAGAAGAAGCTTTTGTAGGCTTTTTGTGTGCCAATTGGGATTTTTTTGGAGGGAAACTAAATGATAAGATTTTGGACCTTGTTTCGGGAGAGTGTAAAGATCTCTTGGAGAGAAAATTTCAGCAGAAAGATTTTACGAGTGAGGAACAGAAAAAACTTCTCGGTTGGCAACTTCATCAAGAATTACTGTATGGAGATACGCCTTCTCCGGATATTTTAAAGCGGGATTTTCTCACGTTTACGAAGCAGTTAGAGCAGGAGCATGCGAAGCAAACGAGAGTGGTAGAAGCTCGGAAAGTGCGATCGCAGTTATAAAAATATTTGACAGTCTTTCATGTATGCTTAAGATAGCTGGTGTACATGAATAACAGTTTGTTTGCTTTCTTCTTTCATTGGTTTATGCCGACCCGATTGGGTAAGGCGGAGACTCTTTTGATAGAAGTGTAAAAAAATAAACTGTCAGAACTAATCCGAATTACCCGATCGAGAGTTCGGGCTTTTTTGTATGTAATTTATTTTAAAATGAGTAGCACAAAACACTTGTACGGCAACTCTCCTGACACACCGGAACGAGTTGGAGAAGTTACACGCTTAGTAAGTACCGTTCTGCATTTACCTGATTTTTCAGAAGTTTTTCAGAGAGAACTTGAGATGGCATCTTTTTCTACCAAAGTTAACCGAACGCTTTTGACTACTTCCTTTCTGGCGGAGAAAGTTATTGCTAGTGTTTCTGATGTAATTGAGCAAAATGGTCCTTCTAGTCTCCAGGAATCTGTTCGCATAAATGTAACTAACGGTACTATGCCTCCTGTGGTCAGACAAGAAAAAAAGGGAGGAGCTGCTCGTTATATGAATACAAAACATATGGAAAAATTTGCAGCCATTAAAAACGCGGTTCGTCGAACTATAGAAAACTCCCTTTCGGACCCTTCTCTTAAAAGTAGTATTTTAGGAGGCATTACTACTACTTTTTTACAGACACTAGAAGATACTATTAGTCTTCAAATTTATCGACGGGCCGAAACCGTTATCAACGGTAACCCGAATATATTTTTGCAACGAAGTCCAGCTCGAGATACATATTGTGCTTTACGTGCACTCAAAAGAGATATTCCACAGTCCGAACTCCTTCGTCAAGCTGTTTTATTACAAGAATATGGACCAGAGTTTGCCAAAGAATTTTTGGAAAAACTTATTCATATCAAATTCACAAACCCGGTTCTATTTCAAAAGAAAAAACAAAATAAACTTACTAGTCGATTGCATGAAAATATACTAGCTTTTGTGGATGAAAATGCTTCGGATTTATCTTCTCAAGAAGGTACACCGAAAGCAATTCTCAAAGCTATAGATATTCTTACCGAAATGTTTCAAGACTCAAGAATGCAAATCTACATACCTGTTCTCATTGAAAATGATACTACTCTTTTTGCTCGGATAGTCGAATGTGTTAAACAAGATAGAATTGATTTTCAGATACTCACCTGTCCGGACTATAGTGGAGAATATACTGGAGAAGATAATAATCAAATATGGGAGTTTGATTTTAAAAACGTCAATGAAGGCGAAGGGGTCGTTGCCAAAAAAGCCTATGAATACGTCAAAGCTATGCATGATATTTTTACTCGATATATAGCCAATGTATCTGTGATCCACTATCTTCCTAGCTTTGAATTTGATATTGAGAAAGGCTTTGAAGGGTTAGAACATCTTTCATATGAAGACTGTATTCGAAAATTGGAAGTCAGCTTGAGAAATATACAAGCTCGTTATAAAAATGAATATAATCTTGATGTACAAACCGGTATCACCAACTCCATTATTAGTGATAAATATTTCAAAGCGGAAGTAAAAAAGCTCGCAACATCCTTTTATCAAGAACATGATAAGTTTTTTGATTTAGTTTTCTTTCGGAGAAAGGATCTTTATACAAAGTGGCATAAAACTTATGATGAAAGCGAAGAAGCTTTTTTGGAAAGAATGAAGCGAACCATTATTCCCAATCAAATAGCCGAATATATTGTCATTGGCAAAGCTTTGACATCATCACCTACTAGCTTTCTACTCGCCAGTGATAGCTCAATCATGAGCGAAGCTTACGGTCTGTATGGAGGTAGTCCCGCACTGTACGGAGAATTTGCCAGTGCTGTTGGTTATAAAGAATAAGGTATAATCTTTTTGTATTTCATCTCATGAATATTCAATCTTACACTTCCGGTCTTCAGAGCATTCTAAAACAAAATAATATCGATGCTTGGCTTTTGTATTCTTTTCATGGACTGAACCCCATTGCTGAAGAATTAACTGGTATTCAATCTGCAACTCGTCGCTGGTTTTTGCTCCTCAATCAAAAAGGAGAATATCAGTTTTTGATTCACACGATTGAACAAGGAGTTTTTAAGCCTCTGGGAATTCCTTCCTCAACTTATTCAAGTTTTCGAGATTTACAGCAACAACTCCAAGCATTATTGTCTTCCACTAAAACTGTAGCTATCGAATATAGCCCCAATTGTGAAATCCCATATGTGAGTAAAGTGGACGCTGGAACTGTCGAAATGATACGTGAAACAGGAGTAAATATCGTCAGTTCGGCTGAACTCGTGCAACATACTTTATCTACCTGGGCCGGACAAAAAGGAGCCGAGAGTCACAAAAGAGTCTTAAAAGTCTTGCACACAGCTCTAGAAAAAGCGTACCAGACTATTCAGAAAGATTTTCAAAGTAATGGGAAATCTAATGAATATACAATTCAACAAGTTATTATGGAGGTATTCAAAAAATATAATTTAGAAACGTGCCATCCCCCTGTAGTTGCTGGTGGCAAAAATAGCGCTGACCCTCATTACTGTCCGACTAAGTCTAAAAATAGTGATATTCTTCCAGATCAAGTTCTGATGATAGACCTCTGGGCTAAGGAAAAGCAGTCAGACGCCATTTACGCCGACATTACCTGGATGGGATATACAGCAGATATTGTTCCTGAGAAAGTACAAAAGGTCTGGGAAACTGTCCGAAATGCACGAGATACTGGGATTGAGTTTTTACGAGAAAATATATCTCACAGAGACATTCAAGGCTGGGAAGTCGATGATCAAGTTCGAGAAGTAATTGAGCACGCTGGTTTTGGGGAGTCTTTTACCCATCGAACTGGACACAGTATTCAATGTGATCTTCACGGAAAAGGCGTCAATATAGACAACTTTGAACTGCACGACACGCGAACTATTATTCCTGATTGTGGATTTTCAATCGAGCCTGGTGTTTATATCCCTGAAGAATTTGGTGTACGTAGTGAGGTTGACGTGTATATCACTTCTGAAAAAACCGTCCGGATTTTTGATACTCCACAACAAGAACTCTTATCTCTTCATAATTTTTCTTCACTTTCATCACTATGAATCTCTTTGAAACTCAATGGAACCATTTTTTACAACAATATCAAGCTACTGGCTGGCCGGTCTATGAAGTCGCCGGAGGTAAATGCGCATTAAGTCCTGATAAGACACAGGCTATTGTCTGGTGTGATGGTCGTTATCCAAAACAAGAAGATGGATATTCGATCAATGAATTTTGCACGGAAACGACAAAAACCCTCTGGGGAGCATGTGTCTTGGAAATTGATGACAAACTCATTGTTCTTCCGGAAGGAAAATCATACGCTATCATGCCACACAAAAAATACTCCATCACTGGGAAATGTATCTCGCATGTCACAATTACACCTCCCTGGGATAGTAGTCAGAATAGTTTTATTGATAAATAAAAAAGAGCGGCTTATGAAGATTTTTCTTCACAGCCGCTTGAAAACATTTTTCTAGAGGTTTTCCTCTAGAATATCCTGCCTATTACTATCCATCCACGATTTTATTCACTCCATTTTCGATCGTTATCAGCGAAACGATCATGACAACCGCGTCGATAAATGGAAGCGTATGCAAGCTTCCAATCAAAATAAAGTATGTTGGAACTGTTGACCAAAATGATCGAACAGCCCCATTCGCAGAAGGGTTTTTGAGTGAAAATACGATAAATATGGTGACGATTAATAATCGAGTCAGGAGGTCTTCAATCAGAAAAACTAAACCCCATATAAGGAGGTATAATACTAATATAATCGCCACAGACCCTATCATTGTTTCTAAGAAATCTAGTTTTTGCCCTGTTCTTTTTTTTATGGTTACAGTGTCATAGGCTAGCACTGTAAAAATTACCTGTGCGGCATTTCCAAAAAAGAGACAAGCAAGGACATAGTCCCATACACTCCATCCTGGTATGCCAACAATATTAGATGTATCAACCCAAGCTAATAAATCAGATAAAGGATGATCCATCAAAATCCAACAGACTACACAAATAAGACAAGATATCAAGGCTCTTACAAGTTGCCGAACTCCTGTTACCATTACTTTGGTCAATGAATAAATGATTCCATTGCCAATAAAATGCGTCAAAACAGCAGCCATAAATCCATACTTCACAAAGACATAGGAAAGAAAAATCCCTCCCAAAAACTGAGGAAGTATTCTTATAATCTGTTGGTCTTCTTTTTCCTGGAAATTGTAAATGTGTATCCAGGCCCAAATTCCATTTCCAACCAGCAACAGAATGTAAAAACCTATAGTGCCGGAGAAAAATGATATTTGCGTAAGAATTCCGAGAAAAAGATAGCGAGCAAAAGCCTCCTCTATCACTACAAGTAGAAACAACTCCTTAAAGACGTTTTTGGGTTGTTGGTTAACATTAAGTCGTTTATCTAAGATATTAGGACCTTTTCGATGGCCCAATTTGTTATTTATAAATACTATTCCAATAATAGAAATAGTAATGTCTATCGTTACTATGAGTAAAATGTCCGGTAAAATTCTGATCAGATTCTCTGAACTTGGGATTATATTTTGAGCATTGAAAGTGATAAATAAATGTAGTTCACTGAGCACTGCTTCTACTGGTGCGTATACAAATCCGATAATTGCAATCACCAGAAAACTTCCAACCATTGCCCAAACTCGTTGAACATTTAAGATCTTTTCATTTTTCGACATAACGAATCCCTCTCATTTTTTTAATTGAATTAGTTTGAATTAAGCTATAAAACTAAAAACAAATACTTTTGTATTCACATTCATAGCTTAATTCATCGGATGTAAAACCTAGCAGGCAGGATATCTGTTCTCAAAATATAATTTAAAAACAGAAAAATACCTGCAAGGATTTTTGTTTTGATGTGTGAAAGAGCTATCTATTTTTATCATATTTTTATTTTTTGCCAACAAGTTTAATACACCTCTTTCATAAAAATGAGGTTTGTCTATTTATTTTGGTGGGCGAGGCAGGAATTGAACCTGCGACCAAGGCGTTATGAGCGCCCTGCTCTAACCACTGAGCTACTCGCCCGTCATCGAAGAGGTTTTCGTTGAGATTGCTTTGTCTTTCCGTCAAAAGCTTCTCAACTCCATCAGCTTCTTCTCTCTCTTGTGCGACACCTGTCGCACTCACGGTTTATCTATTCTAGTGGATGCCAGAAATATAGCAAAAAAGGTAAAATTCTGAAAATTTTTCTTCTCTTCTATTTATTTTCTAAAAAAGCTTTGGTAAACCCGAGTGCAGCGATGATGGTACTGGCAGTTTTGGTGTCGGGATGAAGGAGTAATTCCTGTGCAGCTGCAAAATCAGGAAGGGTGAATACTTCTATTTGTTCTGCATCATCAAGTTTTTGAGGACCAGTTTTTTGGCAATCAAGAGCTACAAAATAGTGGTATTTCATAGTTGATCCTGTGGGATTGGCAAATACTTCTCCGATTTTTTTCATAGATTTTGTGGTAAAACCCGTTTCTTCTTGTAATTCACGATGAGCTGCGTGGAGAGGTTCTTCTCCTGGATCAATGATGCCAGCACAAAATTCGATAACGATATTTCGACACCCATGTTTATAGGTTTTTTCTAGGATAACTTCGCCTGAGGGGAGAAAGGGAACCACGATAACAGCGTCTGGAAATGTGGTGACAAACCAATCTGCTTCTTTTCCATTGGGAAGTTCGACTCGATGTTTTTCGACAGGACAATAAAGGACATCAAGGATTTTTTCTGTCGAAAGGATCTTAAAAGGCTTCATGGATTATAACTTACCAATGACGGTTGTATTACGCAAGTCGTTTCTATCTCTCCTCCAGCTCGCAAGACTTGGCGTGTCGAAGGTGGAACGAGGATCGAATTGAGCTTTAGGGGAAAGTGACTGAAGGGCTTTTTGAAAGAGAAATATAATTTTTTCTTCTTGGAAGATAAAAAACTGATTGCCGAACTTGGCTTGGAGCTCGTCAAAGCAAAAGTCTTTTTGAATCTCAAACTGGGGAAGAATGGGTCCGATGTGGACTGTCGTATGAGGAGATGTGAATATCTGCTGCATTTTTTCACCAATGCCATTGACCAATCCTCTCCACCCTATGTGTAAGATGCCAAATTTTTCTGAGTCTTGAAAGCATACTGGAGCACAATCTGCCGTTTTGATGCCAAGTAAAAATCGATCATCTCGAGTCCACAATCCATCACAGTCGGTTAGATTTTCTTGTCCTGTGCAGATCTCTATGATGGTATTTCCATGGGTTTGTTGAGGCACAATAACTTCTTTGGGAACCGATTCTTGTGGATTTAATGTCCACACCTTCATGCTTGAGGAGGTTGAGTATCTGGATTTGTTGATGGTGTTATAGGTGACTCTGATGAAGCTAATTGATCTGTACCAGAGGCAATGGATGATGGAGATACTATTGTAACAGGGGGAGGAGTACTTTCTGTTGACTGTGGAGTGACAGATGAAATGTTGGCTTCTTGCTCGATTACGATTGTAGGAGCAGCATTTTCTGCTTGAATTGGAGAAGGTCCAGCGATCCCATCTTCTTCTTTTTGTTCTTGTGGAAATACGGAAAAGTTATCATTGGGAATAGGATTTGTATTTATACTAGAGTCTAATCCTGCTTGAATGTTCGTGTTTTCTGCAACTTCTGGGGGGAGATTTTCCGTACTTAGAGGAGGGACATCCTTTTGAATTGCAGATTCTCCCTTGTAGGATAAGCAGAGATAAGGAAAAACGAACGGATAGAGAAATATAAGTGCGATAGTCATGAGGACACCTTTTCCGAGTCTGTTGGAAAGACTGTGAAAAAGAAGGATAGCCATAATCAAATTTATTCCCGGAATAAGAAAAAGAAATATTTCCCAGACTTTTCTATTACTGATTTGGATAAGTTGTACCAAACTTAAAATAGGAATAAAAGCAGCCCAAGCGTGATCAGTATTTGTTTTTTGAGCTAATTTGAATTGGCAGTACCCAAAAAAGATATAGATAATGAGACTAGCAATGAAAATAATGAGTATATATTGGTTCATGAGGTTGTATTTATTTTTGTAGTTGTGACGAAAAAGGCCACTTAAAGACTGATGTAGAGAGTTCTTTTAGTATATTCCACAGATCAAACGCTATTGTGGGATCATCAGGATCATATTCTATTTCAAAAGTATTCGAAGCACTGTTTGGATCTCCTTGTATATCTTCTACTACTCCAGCATTTATCTGTACTGTTACTTGACCTTTTTGAATCGGGGATAAATCCGCAGTAAACATTTTGTTATCAAAGGTTCTGAGATTACTTAATGTGCCATTTTCGACTGTTATATCTTCAAGGTTGAAATCTTGTATTTCTTCACTAAATGTAAAGGCTATTTTAAAAGAAGAGCTATTTGTTCGTCCCGCTCTGTTTGCTACGATGTTGATCGTGGGGCGTGTAATTTCCCTTGGTTGCTGTTCAGCTTTTTCTCTAAAACCTCCTTCAATGAATTTTTTGACGGAGACTGTTTGATCTCCAATTTTAATGGCAGCGTTTTCCAAGCCCTGCTCTGCTGGGGTTTCATCAAGCTTTGATACATTTGGTTCAAGTTTTTCTATAACTTTTCGTTCAAAAACTATTTTTTCTGCGTTGTGTTTTTTTCTCGCTTGGAGCGCTTGAACAATTGATTCTGTAGTCGATTTTTCTTTGGAAGATAATTTTCTTTTTTCTTGATCTTCTTCTGAATCTTCTATTTTCAGAATTTGTTTTATTCTCTCTTTTATCCCACCTTCTTCTGAATCAGCTGAAGAGAGGAATTCATCCTGTGAAGTATTTTTAGGTCCTCCTCTGTATACAACTCTTGAAGTAGGTGATTTAAAATCTTCCACAGCAATTCTTCCTGATACATATCCTCCAAAAATTTCTCTACCATAGCTATCAATAGTTTTGACGACTTTTCCAGGAACGCCTTTATTGATAGCTTTCACTTGCTCGATACTCCCTGCTTCCGTAGAAATAGATTGGCTGTCTTGAAATTCTTGTCGTGTTTGCCCGGCTATTCTAACGGCTGTTTTTCCTGAGCTTGGTTTTGCTTCAATAGCAGATTGATCAGCTATTTTGGAAATGGTAGTAATAGGACTTACAGTAAAGGTGTTGTTCCCATTATCAACAATAGTATGATCAGGATTGGTACTTGTAACAGAGGTAATGGTATTGGGGCTTGAGAAAGTTATCTGGTTAGCAATACTGGTATCTTGAGTTATAGTGGTGCTTGTACCTTTCACCGTTATGATAGAGCCGTCATCCAAGGTAATAGTAACTCTTGTATCGAATACTTGTTGCTGGTTGGGATTAGTAATGAAGTTTAAAGTTTTATTTAGCAAGGTCTCTTCTTCTCCCAAGGTTATAGTTTCTTGCTGTATTAAATAGCCAGTCTTTATAAAGTATACGTCGTAGATCTGTCCTGATGTAAGCCCTAAGGTGTAATATCCATTGCTATTGGTTTGAGTGCTACAAGTTTCATTTGTGTTATCACAAGTTTGTCCGAATCTGGATACGGCTTGAACTCGTACATTTTCTAACGGATTTCCGTTTTGGTCTACTATATTTCCATAGAGACCAATACCGTATATTTGAGTATAGATAGTTTCTTGACTGGTGGCATTACCGGCCTTATCCGTAATAATCATTTTTAGCTGGTAGGCCTGACTTCTTCCAGGAATGCGTTGTCCAGCCCACTGACCAAGCTCGGAGATGGTTCCATTCCAAGTTTGAGTAGGAGGGGTTACTTCTCCGGTTTTATGAATTTCTCCTCCATTGTCTGGATTGTAGAGCTGAAGATCATATTTTTGAATACCCGAAACTGTAGAGGTATTACTCATATCATCGGCAGCTCCACTCCAGGTAAATATAGCGTCAAATCTGTTTTTAAGGGTATTCGTCTCTAATCCTTTTCTATCATTCACAATGACATTGGAGTTAGCGGCGGTAGGACTAATAGGGGAGGTTTTATCGTAAATGACTTTATTGCCATTTACAGATGTTCCGGTGACGGAGATTGATTGTCCTGTGGGAGATCCACCACCATCATCTTCAGCAATGGTTATGGTGAATGGAATTTGTCCTTCTGTTTCTGAATTATCGCTGTCAATATTGGCAAATGATACTGTCCACCAACTGTCTCCATCACGGGTCTCATTAGTCATATTGACGGCATTATTGTCAAAAATTTTGGCCGTAGGTGTTCCATTGATAGGAACTTGTTCTGTATCTTTAAATTCAATGATTATGGTGTCACCTTTTTTCGCATAATATTGAGGAAAGTCTGAATTATAGCTATTATTTGAGGTAATAGAGACATTGGAAGCCCAAGCTGCAGTAGGAACAAAACTCACACTAGAACCATCATTGGTGGCAGATACAACGCTGCTTTTATTTCCTGCTTGATCAATAATTTGAAAACTAAATGTAACTGGATCAGCACTCTGTTCAGTTCCATCAGTGGCTCTAGTAATACTACTGTTTCCTACTAATGTCAGATTCGAGCTCGTTACTGGGCGTTCAAGGATAGTACTGCCAGAATCAAGACTGACGGTAGAACTAAAATCATCTGTGATTGAAAATTGTATAGTGACTGCGTCATGTGTATTGGCTAACGTGTTGTCGGCGTTATTGGAAACAATACTTACTCCTGAAATCTTTGGAGGTCTGGTGTCAGCTTTGATCGTGTTGCCAACTAACGCATTTACAGCTGTCTCATCTATGGACAATGTATTGCCCGCTGCATCCGCTACGATTAAGTCTATATTTTCGAGTGTAATGGGATTACTGTTTCCGTCTTTGATCTGGAATTTAATTGGAATGGGGTCCGCAGTAACCGTACTGGCGGTAAATTCTTGTGAGAGGATAGAAGCATTGCGAGCACTACTGGCACTATTCAGAGTTTGAAGCTTAACCCCTTCTGAAAAAGTTAAGTTATAGGTAACGATATCACCTTCTTTGGCCCAAGTATTATTGGCATTGCTGGTGGTGAAAGATACTGAGTTTAGTGTAGGGACGACAGCATCTACAACAATAGCACTAGCGGCAGCAATGTTTGTAAAAGGGAAGCTGGCAAAATTAGCGTTTGTATCAGTATCGTCTTTGAGAGTAGCGGTCCCACCAACATTTGTTAGCGCTGTTCCTGTGACATTAAGGCTTGCACCTGAGCTGTCATTACCATTCGCGATAGTGTAAGTAGTACTAACACTATCTTGAGCGGTAAAAGCTGGAATACTGACTGTAGCTCCTGAGTTAAGGGTCAAATCCAAGGTTCCATTTGCCAAGGTTAGTGGCTTGGAAAAGGTAACAGTAAGTTCAATATCATCGCCAGCTTTATAGAAACCATTAGCAGTACTGGAAGTAATGGAAGCAATAGAAGCTGTAGTGTTATCAAAGTCGATTGCAAACTGAGTTGCTGCAGTATTTCCATTCCCTGCCGAATCTTGCGCAACTCCGGCTCCGATATCCGCAGCTATACTGACTGTATTTCCACTTGGCGTGAGGTCAGCAGTAAAGACTGTATTATTCGATGTTTGAAGGTTACTGGCAGTAGCGTTCGTAATAGGGGTAATGTCTGCAAGAGCAAAATTTTGTACAGGTTCATTAAATGTAATGGTAATAGGAATCGGCGATGTACCAGTAGGATTTGGTGCCGTGGTAGTAATTGAAACCGTGGGAGCTGCAGTATCGACAATTAAAGCTTTTCCATCACTCAAAGAATTCGAAGTACCAGGAGATGCGAGAGTAAGTACTGCATTATTTCCTACGGTATCTTTAATAGTTCCACTATTGAGTGATAAAGCACTGGTACTAGCGTATCCAAGATCTGTATCATTGTGTCCGGCTTGTACTGTATAATCAAATTCAAGAATACTATTATCACCGCTATTGATTCGAGAGTAATCAACCGTTACGTTTGTGCCTCCTACATCTAATGTGAGTTGTGGTGTTCCAGTAACGGTCATATTTTCATCAAAATCAATTTGAATAATAATGGTGTCTCCGGCTTTGTAGGCACCGTTCGCTGTGGATGAGGTGACACTTTGGACAGTTGGAGCAGTCGTGTCAATAACAATGGCTTTATTATCTGCAAGATTATTAGGGGAAGCGGGTACAGTTAAACTGACGTCATTAGTAGCTTCATCTTTGAGCGTCGCGCCATCAGCCAAGGCAATGGAACTTACATTGAGGTCTGATGAGTTTTCGCCTTGTTGTACGGTATAGGTACCAGAAGCTGAACTAGCGCTGGAGAAGGGACTTATGGATACTGATCCACCGGAATTGAGAGAGAGATTTAGATTTCCACCGGCGAGGGTGACATTTTCTGGAAAGTTAATGGTTATGTTTATAGTATCGTCGGCTTTGTATGTGCCATTATTAGTAATGGACGTGATGCTTTGAACTGAGGTTTGAGTGGTGTCGATTTCAAAAGTGCTCACATTTAAAGTGTTACTTTGATTACCGGCACTATCTGTGACTTTGATAGTGCAGTTGCTATAGGTACCATTTGTAAGGGTGTTGAAGGTAATCGTATTATTCCCACTTGAAGCGTTTGAAGTTCCGCTACTACACGAACCACCATAGGTGATAGTTCCACTTTCATTTGAACTAAAAGTATAGTCTGGAGTAGTGTCATTAGTGGGATTGGGTACGGCGGTAACTTCCGCGAGTGTGGGTGCCGTTTTATCGAAGGTGACTGAACTGCTATTGGTAGTAGAGGTCACTTGAGTTCCAGCATTATTGGCACGATCAGTAAAATCAATGGTGAAAGGAATAACTTGTTCGGTGTCTCCAGCTTGGGTAGTGTAGGTAGCGGTATAGGCTGGAGCGTTGGTGTTATCAAGAGTTGCGGCGTTACCGGCAATAGTAACCGTAGGATCTGCGATTAAGGTTTCGGAAGCTGTGAAAGAAAGTGTAACCACATCTCCTGTGGTAGCATAACTCGTATCTGTCCCATTATTAGAGATAATGGCAACAGGATTGAGTGTTGGATCAGATACATCAACAAAAAGTTGATTGGTGGCTTGAGTCATAACATTTCCGGCTTCATCTTCCACATAGAAACAGATGTAATCATTGTGATCTGTGTTTACCGTAATATTGGCACCACTCGTGTAATTATTACCGTAATTAGCAACGTTTGATGAACATGCACCATCAGCATCAAAATCGTATTTGATACTCTGAGGATTGATTTCGGTAATAGTGGCGGCAATAGTATCTGATTGATTCCAAGAACCATTGGCATTGTCAGTAATGTTGATGACAGGGACAGTAGCATCGACTTTTACTACGCTTAATGAAGTATAGGTCGTGGCATTGGTGGCTGTATCCCTGACTGTATAACGAAACTTATAGCATGTATTGGTGGTAGCAGCGAAATTATAACTGGTCCCTGCAGCGGTTTCTGATACTGATGCGTCAGTCCAACTGCCAGAAAAACTGCCACAACTACCACTTGAAAGATTAGCACTGTCGAATTCAAGTACATAGTCTGTGTTGGTAGCTGAAAAACCTGAACCTCCACTGTCTGTCCCTCGATCTACGGCAACGGTGACGGTGGTAGTGGTTTGATATCCGTTGGTGTAAGATATAGAACCTCCGGAAGGAGCTGTTTCATCAAATTGGTAGGGACCGTAGTGCTGAACACCTGAGTTTGATGCTTCGTTGTTCGCATTACAGGCTAAAACGTGAAGGTAGTTGTTATTAACTTCAACCCCGGTAAGATTGAGCGTACCAGAATTCCATAACGTTCCAGTTGTACAATTGGCAATGGCAGTGTTGGATGTAGTGTCCCAGACATATCTGTAGTAGGCAATGGTACTGCCAAGTCCACTAGAGGTGAATGGGAAGGGGTTCGTATTATACCAGGTACTGGTAGAGCGAGTAGAGGCTACATCTGGATCACTAGCAAGCGTATAGTCAGAGCCGTTTGAAGAGAAAGATGTTTCGATGCTTTCTCCATTTCGAGCTTTAACACGGAATATGTAGGTAGTGTTTGGGCTTAAACCTGTAGCAGTTACGACCTCTAAGTCATCAAAGGTAATAAAGCTACAAGTTTCTGTTTGTGTCCAAGTAGGTGTAGCTTTATTGGTAAGCGTGTAAATATTACCCGATACACTCCAGTCACTATTGATAGAACGTTGGACGCAATATTCGGTGCCATTAGGATTAGAGTTGGCGTTTATTTTAACACTCAAGCTGGTACTGAGCTGACTTTGATCTCCGACAGTAGGTGCTGAAGGAGTTTCTGCTAACGTGTATTTACTGGCCGTGGCAGAGAAAGTAGTGTTTTCAATATCATCTCCATTTCGAGCTTTGGCTTTATAGGTATATTGAGTATTTGGCGTACGAGAACCATTGGTCCACTGAAAATTGGTTCCGTCATTGTTGCCACTCCAGGTTAAGTAACCAGAATTATTGGCAGCATTGGCGTTATCTTCAAAATACATATCAGCACTGCTGGAATTAGTAACCGCTGATTTGACGGTAATACTGGTGGTAGTCACAGAACCAAAAGTCGGTGTAGAAGGCGTATCTACGGCAGTAAATCGGCTGACACTAATACCGGTCGCATTTGGTGATTCATCATTATCTTCGTTTCGTGCATAGAGGAAAGCTGTGTAGCTATTGTTCGCTGTAAAACTACCGTTGGCTTGTGTCCAGGTAGTATCGGTGGTAAAGCCAGAATTGTCAGCAGGGGTGTTGGTATAGGCGTAGAAATCTTTTTGAGCCCCTCCGGAGTTCCAGGTCCATTTTATTTGTTGCGTTTGAAGTGTTGCATCTGTAGTAGCGGTTAAACCTGTTGGCGCATTGGCTGAGGTATAGGCTTGGGCGGTGGAAGATTTAACTCCTTCTCCATTCGTATTGGTGGCTCTGATGTAGACAGAATGAAGTGTATTGGCGCTTAAGCTTGTTTGTGTCCAATTTGAAGTGGCAGTACCAATGGTTACTAGTTCAGTGTCATTTGTAGAGTTATAGACTTTATAGCCAGTTGCTCCGGTAACATCATCCCAATCCCAGACGATTTGACTAATAGTATTTGACGTATGTGTGGGATTGCCTGGGATAGCTGGTGGAGTGGTGAGAGTGCTTGTCTCAGGACGAGAGGCAGTGTTCGCAATACCGTCAGCATTATAGGCAGTTACACGCCACTTATAAGCGGTGTTTCCTGCTAATCCAGTGATATCAAACGGAGAGGTGGGTTTAGCTGAACCTTCCAAATGATCAACTGTCCCGTATCCATCACTAGCGGTATCTCGTTCAATGCGGTATTTGGTAGCACCGTTCCCGGTTTCACTCCATGTCAAACGTGCTTTGTAATCATCTTTATCCGTTTGATTACTTACTGCGAGACTATTTACTTGCTGAGCGAGTGTATAGGTATTGGTTGAGAAACAGGTAGATGATACTGCTCCAGGATTTCCTAGGCTATCTCGAGCCTGGACTTTGAAAAAGTATTGTGTGTTGTCACTGAGAGAGCCAAATTGGTAATCTTTATCATCATCACTTTGATATGCAGAAATAGTTTCCCCGAGTGTACAACTGCTATTGGTATAGAGATAAAACCTGTATTGGAAAGGGCTGCCAGAGCTTGTGCCAACCTCACCGTCATTGGCAGTATTGGCAGTAACAGTCAGTTGCGTTGGTGAATCAGCTGTGACAGAGGCAATAGAGACGGAAGGTCCTGTGCTATCCCGTCGAATAACATAAGTATTGGAGTTGGTTGTTCCTCCGGTGTCACTGATACGCATAATTACGTTGGTGGTCGTGTTATCAGTTGGAGTAAAGGCAAAGCTGAGGGCATTACTGTTATCTGTCCAGTCAGTCCCATTATTAGTCGAGTAAGCGACTGCTGTACGAGGTGACGGAGTGGCAGTATCAGTAATCGTACATGTTGTTTCTCCTGAGGCATTACTCCATGTCCCATCAGGATAGACTGTACAGCTTAAAACTGGTGCTGTAGGTGCAGAGTTGTCTAATCGATAGGATCCGTTGAAATTTCCAGTATTTCCGGCATTATCAGCATTACAAAGATAGAGTGTATGGTCTCCCTCTGAAGGAATAGTAAGTGTGTCATTATTGATGAAGGTCGTACCGGACGAACGACAAGTTGTATCATCGGTATCCCACGAATATTTGGAAAAATTCAAATTTGAACCTCCGGTATCTGCTGTGGAAAGGGTAATTGTCGGTGAAGAATTGATCCAGGAAGCGGAAGCATTATCAGCTGATATGGTTGGTGAGGTTTTATCAAAGGTAACAGCACTGGCATTCGTAGTGCTGGTGACTTGAGTGGCACTATTTCCTGCCAAATCGTCGAAATCAAGGGTAAAGGTGACGTTACCTTCTGTGTCTCCGGATTGAAGGGTGTAGGTTGCCGTCCAATTTTGAGCGTCAATACCTTGAGATTCAACTGCTCCTTGTCCGAGAATAGTGACTACGGGAGTTGCAATATCCTCACTCGTAATAACTGTTAGTGTAATTGTATCTCCTACTTTTGCTAATGTGCTATCAGCGTTGTCTGACGCTATTGTTACTGTCGGAGCTGTTGGTGCTAGTTGATCATTCAGTGTCTTTG